>NZ_JACVUW010000007.1:0-253865 GCF_016625265.1 Bacillus sp. S71
GAAGAACAACCAATGCAGCAAGTAGTAGCAGAACCACAAGTGGAAGAACAACCAATGCAACAAGTAGTGGTAGAGCAAGTACAAAAGTCAATTTCAAGTACAGAACCAAAAGAGAAAGCATATGTTGTAAATCAAAGAGAGAACGATATGCGAAATGTATTGCACACCCCACCGACATATACTGTTCCGCCATTAGCGTTGTTGTCAATTCCACAGCAATCAGCGCTAGATAATACAGAATGGTTAGATGAGCAAAAAGAATTATTAGATACAACGTTTAATAATTTTCATGTTGGAGCACATGTTATTAATGTATCGCAAGGGCCAGCAGTAACTCGTTTTGAAGTGCAACCAGACCCAGGCGTGAAAGTAAATAAAATTACAAATTTAAGTGATGATATTAAGTTAAGTTTAGCTGCGAAAGATATTCGTATTGAAGCGCCGATTCCAGGGAAGAGTGCAATTGGAATTGAAGTTCCAAATAAAGAAAGTAAGCCAGTATTTCTTCGCGAAATTTTAAGAAGTCCTGTGTTTACAAAGAGTGAATCACCGCTTACTGTTGCGCTTGGACTTGATATTTCAGGGGATCCAATTGTAACGGATATTCGAAAAATGCCGCACGGACTCATTGCGGGTGCAACGGGTTCAGGTAAAAGTGTGTGTATTAACGCGATTTTAACGAGTATTTTATATAAAGCGAAACCACATGAAGTGAAGTTAATGTTAATTGATCCGAAGATGGTTGAGCTTGCACCATACAATTCTGTTCCGCATCTTGTAGCACCTGTTATTACGGATGTAAAAGCAGCGACAGCTGCGTTAAAGTGGGCAGTTGATGAGATGGAGCGTCGTTATGAATTGTTTGCGCATGCTGGTGCTCGTGATTTAACTCGCTATAATACAATTGTAAGTGAGCGAGATATTCCAGGTGAGACATTACCTTATATCGTTATCGTTATTGATGAGTTAGCCGATTTAATGATGGTAGCACCAGGTGATGTTGAGGAAGCAATTTGTCGTATTGCGCAAAAAGCACGTGCTTGTGGTATTCATTTATTAGTTGCGACGCAGCGTCCATCTGTAGATGTTATTACAGGTTTAATTAAATCAAATATTCCAACGCGTATTGCGTTTACTGTATCATCTCAAGTTGATTCACGTACGATTATCGATATTGGGGGCGCGGAAAAATTACTTGGCCGTGGTGATATGTTATTTTTAGGGAACGGTACATCTAAGCCAGTTCGTGTACAAGGTGTATATGTATCGGATGATGAGATTGAAAAAACAGTTGATCATGTGAGAAAGCAAATGAAGCCGAATTACTTATTTAAGCAAGAGGATTTATTAGCGAAAACAGAACAGGCTGAGTCGGAAGATGAGCTGTTCTTTGATGCATGTCAATTTGTTGTAGAACAAGGGGGAGCGTCCACATCTTCTGTACAGCGAAAATTCCGTATTGGTTATAATCGCGCAGCACGTCTCATTGAAGAGATGGAATCGCAAGGGATTATTTCTGAAGCGAGAGGAACTAAGCCGAGAGATGTCCTTATTTCTGAGGATGAATTTGCTGCTATGCAGGAAACGAATGTATAGTCCACGGTTTTGCTGTATACTAATAGAAAATGTTGGATAGTAAAGTAGGGAGTAAAGCGACATGAAAGAAATTGAATTAAAATTAAAAGGTGAAATAAATCGACTAACAAATAAAACATTTAAATTTGACGAACGCGTTGGGGAAGGTTGGTTCTCCGCCGTTTACTTTTTAAAAACTAGAGAAATTATTGAAGAATTTCGCCCAAAAAGTGTTGTAACGATGCAATTTTTCCAAAAAGAAAATGCAGTTCTTTGCGGAACAGATGAAGTGATTGCATTGCTGCAAACATTCGCTAAAAATCCTGAGGAACTTGAAATTAACTCTTTAAAAGATGGCGATAAAATTAGTCCATTTGAAACAGTGTTAACAATTCATGGTCCTTATGAGAATTTCGGATTTTTAGAAGGTGTTATTGATGGGATTTTAGCTCGTCGTACATCGGTTGCAACAAACGTATATAATGTTGTCCAAGCTGCACGTAGTGTAGATAAAGAAAAACCAGTTATTTTCATGGGAGATCGTGACGATCATTATACACAACAAGCTGGTGACGGTTATGCAGCATACATCGGAGGTATGAGCGCACAAGCGACGCATGCAATGAATGAATGGTGGGGCAGAAGTGGTATGGGAACAATGCCTCACGCATTAATTCAAATGTTTAATGGTGATGTTGTAGAAGCGGCAAAAGCATATCATAAGAAATTCCCAGAAGATGAATTAGTTGTACTAATTGATTACAATAATGATGTTATTACAGATGCACTTCGTGTAGCGCGTGAGTTTGGATCAACATTAAAAGGTGTGCGTGTAGATACGTCTCGCACAATGATTGATCAATACTTTATTCGCCATCCAGAAGTACTTGGAACATTCGATCCACGTGGTGTAAACCCATCGCTCGTATTTGCACTTCGCAAGGCGCTTGATGAAGAAGGATTCCAGCATGTAGACATCGTTGTAACTGGTGGATTTGATGAAAAACGTATTCGTGAATTTGAAGCTCAAAAGGTACCTGTTGACATATACGGGGTAGGAAGTAGCTTGTTAAAAATGAATATTGGCTTTACTGGTGATAATGTAGAATTAAATGGGAAACCAGAAGCAAAAGCTGGTCGTAAATATCGTCCAAACCCACGTTTAGAGCGTGTTCAATTAGAAAAAAGAGAAGATATGTAAAAGAGAGAAAAACTGATAGGTGATTGACCCTATCAGTTTTTCTGTTATCATAGTATAGCGGCTTCTTTTTTGCTATAATGGACTTGTTATGGACATATAAAGAAGTACGTACGAGTTTATCCTGATAAGTGAAGGGAAAGAATAACTTCACTACATCAAAAATGTATGATGATTACCAAAATAAGAAAAGATTCATATACTGTCTTATAGATAGGCCGTTGTATTAGTTCGAAATGTTGGAGGTTCTTTAAGATGACAGTTTACCATTTTGTAGGAATTAAAGGAACAGGAATGAGTTCATTAGCGCAAATTCTTCATGATATGAAGCATACTGTTCAAGGGTCTGATTATGAAAAGCGTTTCTTTACACAAACAGCGTTGGAAAAGCGTAGTATCTCGATCCTTCCTTTTGATAAGAATAATGTAGAAGAAGGACAAGTGATTATTGCAGGAAATGCATTTCCTGATACGCATGAAGAAATCGTAGCAGCAAAAGAATTAAACATCCCAGTCCATCGTTACCATCACTTCTTAGGTGACCTGATGAGCCAATACACAAGTGTTGCTGTAACTGGTGCACACGGAAAAACATCAACAACAGGTTTGTTAGCCCATGTAATGCAAGGTGCACACCCGACATCTTACCTTATTGGAGATGGAACAGGGCATGGGGTAGAAAATAGTAAGTATTTTGTATTTGAAGCTTGTGAGTATCGTCGTCATTTCTTGTCTTACAATCCAGACTATGCAATTATGACGAATATTGATTTTGATCATCCAGATTATTTTGCAGACATCAATGATGTATTCAGTGCATTCCAAGAGATGGCATTGCAAGTGAAAAAAGGCATTATTGCATGTGGAGATGATGAAGAACTTCAAAAAATTCAAGCGAAAGTACCTGTTATTTTCTATGGATTTGGAGAAGATAATGATTTCCAAGCACGTAACATTCAAAAGAGAACAGATGGCACGATATTCGATGTATTCGTTCGTAATACGTACTATGACACGTTCAAAATTACAGGATACGGCAACCATAGCGTATTAAATGCATTAGCAGTAATCGCGCTTTGTCATTATGAAAACGTTGATGTAGAAGCAGTAAAACATCAATTAACAACTTTTGAAGGCGTAAAACGTCGCTTTAATGAAAAGCCGATGGGAGAGCAAGTAATCATCGATGACTACGCACACCATCCGACAGAAATTAATGCAACGATTGAAGCTGCTCGTCAAAAACATCCAGAGCGTGAAGTTGTCGCTGTATTCCAGCCACATACATTCTCACGTACAGAAAAGTTCTTAGATGAGTTCGCAGAAAGCTTAAGCAAAGCTGACCAAGTATACTTATGTGATATTTTCGGATCAGCACGTGAAAACAAAGGTGAATTAACAATCGAAGATCTGCAAAAGCGTATTGACGGTGCAGAATTAATTACAGATACAACAACGGATGTATTAAAGAAACATAAAAACGGCGTTTTAATTTTCATGGGCGCAGGTGACATCCAAAAATTCGAAGCAGCTTACGTAAAAGAAGTTCAAGTTGCAGAGAAATAATAGAAAAGACGCATAGCTTGGCTGTGCGTCTTTTTTATGTTGTCGTGGTTGTGCTTTAATGTTGAAACGTCGATATATATGGAGTTGTGTTCGATATATTTCAAAAATCGTTGATATATTGGTACGCGTTTTGAAATATAAATGTTAGAATAATAAGAAAACTGAAAAAGGGACTAAAAAACATGTTCACACTCCGAGTAGATGACGAAATCGAACTACAATTATTAGAAAAACATCATAAAGAGGAATTATATCAATTATTAGATCAAAACCGTAATCATTTAAGAAAATGGCTCCCTTGGGTAGATGGGACAAAATCTGCTGATGCTTATGATGAAATTTTCCCGATGTGGTTAAAGAAGTTTGCAGAGGGAGACGGTTTTGAAAGTGGTATACGTTACAAAGGAAAGCTCGTTGGGATGGTAGGTATTCATCCAGTGAGCTGGGGGAAGAAAGCCGCGAGTCTTGGGTATTACCTTGCAGAAGATGCTGGAGGAAAAGGCGTTATGACGCGTAGCGTGAAGGCTGTGCTTCAATATGCATTTGAGAATTTAAAATTAAATAAAATGGAAATCCGATGCGGTGTTGAAAATGCGAAAAGCCGCGCAATTCCAGAACGTTTAGGATTTAAGTTAGATGGTATTTTACGAGATGAAGAATGGCTATATGATCATTTTCATGATATCGCTGTATATAGTTTATTAGCTTCAGAGTGGAAAGAAATTCGATGAACGAGAAAATTCGTATTGTTCCGTATGAAAGTACGTTTCAAGAGGAAGTAGTAGATCTTATCGTTCATATTCAGCAAAAAGAGTATAATGTTCCCATTGCGAAAGAAGAGCAACCTGATTTACTTGAAATAGAAACATTCTATCAAAACGATCACGGAAACTTTTGGGTAGCAATTTATGATGGTAAAGTAGTTGGAACAGTAGCTTTATTAGATATTGAGAATCATCAAGTAGCGCTAAGAAAAATGTTCGTACAAAAAGAGTTTCGCGGAAAAGAATGGGGCGCATCACATATGTTGCTTCAAACAGCAATTTCATGGGCTGAGAATAAAAAGCTGAAAGATATTTATTTAGGAACGACAGTTAAGTTTCTAGCGGCACATCGTTTTTATGAAAAGAATGGTTTTCAAAGTGTGAGTATAGACGAGTTGCCGAAAAACTTTCCGGTGCTACAAGTAGATAAGAAATTTTATAGGTACATTGTGTAAAAGGTCATTTAGAAATGGCCTTTTTCTATGAACCAAAATGGAAAAAGTGGTATAATTTGGATTAGGGGGTGTAGGTATGAACTTTCCAATTCAAAGAAGTAAGTCAGTAGTCATTTTTGTTTGTCTTACGTTAGTTTTTATGTTTATATATCCAATTGTCATGCTTTTCACTAATAAAGCGCATTGGATGTCAGCGTTGATTGGGATGGGTTTATGCTTCATTGTAAATGTACCACTCGTTTGGGAGGTATTTATTAAAAAACATAAAGTAGAAAATGGCGTATTAAAGTACGGTATTTTAAATGATGATATTGTATTAAAAGATGTGAGAATTATACGTCAGATCGGAAAGTCTCTTGAAATTACGACGAATGCATATAAAGTACATATAATTGCGATGCCGCAAAATATGAATGAATTTTTGGCGCTTATCGAGAAAGAAAATCCACATGTGAAAATAGAAATGGTAGGTAAGAAATGAAATATGTAAAACCTTTGTTTTGTTTGGAAATTTTGCTTGTGTTTGCTATTTGCACTAGAGTATATATGAAATGGGATCTGCCCTTATATGAACCAATATTAATAGGTACTATCGCAGTGGCGCTTTTATATTATTTTCATTTTCAGCAAACAAAAAGTAAGAACAGTAGATCGATATAGGGTGAGGATAATAAAAAAACGCTCGGATATAATTCCGAGCGTTTTTTATTATTTTAAGTTCTCTGGGTTTAAAGCTTCTAATTCAGGTACAACGAAGCGTCCGTCTTTACGGATTAGTACGTCGTCGAAGTAAATTTCACCGCCGCCGTATTCAGGGCGTTGGATGCATACTAAGTCCCAATGGATGTTTGAGTTGTTACCATTCCATGCATCGTCGTAAGCTTGTCCAGGAGTGAAGTGGAAGCTGCCATCGATTTTTTCATCGAATAGGATGTCTCCCATTGGATGTAAGATGTATGGGTTTACGCCGATTGCGAATTCACCAACGTAGCGTGCGCCTTCGTCTGTATCGAAGATTTTATTAATGCGTTCTGAATCGTTTGCAGTTGCTTCAACGATTTGGCCGTTCTCGAACTTAAGTTGTACATTTTCAAATGTATAACCGTTGTAAGGAGATGGTGTGTTGTAAGAAACTGTACCGTTAACAGAGTCACGAACTGGTGCAGAGTATACTTCACCATCTGGAATGTTTAAATGACCTGAGCATTTAATTGCTGGAATGTCTTTAATAGAGAATGTTAAGTCGGTTCCAGGACCAGTTAAACGAACTTTATCTGTTTTATTCATTAATGTAACAAGGCTATCCATCGCCTTATCCATTTTACCGTAGTCTAAGTTACATACTTCAAAGTAGAAATCTTCGAAAGCTTCTGTACTCATTTTAGCAAGCTGTGCCATAGAAGCATTTGGGTAGCGAAGAACAACCCAGCGTGTTTTTGGAACGCGAATGTCTCTATGAACTTTTTTGCCAACCGTTTGGCCATGAACTTTCATACGCTCACTTGGAACGTCAGCTTGTTCATTAATATTATCGCCAGAGCGAAGACCGATATAAGCGTCCATGTCTTTCATTACGCTTGCTTCATATGCAGCGATTTGTTCGAAATGTTCTTCAGTAGCACCCATTAATAAAGAGCGATCTACTTGATGATCTTTTAAAGAGACGAATGGGAAACCACCAGCTGCATATGCTTCTTTTACAAGTGCAGTTACAAGTTCTTTTTGTAAGCCAAAGTTTTCAATTAATACTTTTTCACCTTTTTGTAAGCGGATAGAGTAGTTAATTAAATTGTATGCTAACTTTTCAATACGTGGATCTTTCATATGTAAAGCCTCCCTACTAATTATGTATCCTCTCCTATTGTAACCTACTTAGTGGAATTTGTTGAATGATTTATGTTACAGTTAACGAATAAGTATGAAAATTCTAATGATGAGATAGGGATTAGAATGAAACGGAAAATGATTGTATAATAGGGGAAAGTATGAAAAAGATAAAGGAAGTGATGAAATGCAAGTTCTTTTATATGTAAGTGCGGCTATTATCGCGGTTGCTTTCGCAGTATTAGTAGTGTATGTATGCAGAACGTTGTTATCGGTTCAGAAGACGTTAGAAAACGTTGCAAGCACGTTAGAAGGTTTAGAAAAACAAATGCAAGGAATTAGCGTAGAGACAGAGCAATTATTACATAAAACGAATGCGTTAGCTGATGATATTCAACAGAAGTCACAGTCATTAAATAAAGTGGTAGCGGGTGTAGATGGGATTGGAACGACAATCCAATCTTTAAATACGAAGCTTCGTAATGTATCAGACTCTGTAACAGACGAAATTGAAAATAACGCTGATAAAGTAGCGCAAGTTGTACAGTGGAGCAGTGCGGCGATTGAAGTATACAATCATTACCGTGCGTCGAGACAAGAGAAGAAGGTTGAAAAAGAAGAGCGTAAATTAGAAAGAATTGAGAAAAACGCTGAAAAGAAAGAGAAGCGCTCTAGATTTCGTATGAGAGGTGAATCGTGATGAATATGACAAAGCTTGAAACAATTGAAGAGCTTGAAGTCTTAGTAGAAAAGAATGAGCCGTATGTTCTTTTTAAACATAGTACGACATGCCCGATTAGTCACGGTGCATACACAGAATTTCAAGCGTATTGCAGTGAAGAAAGAGAAGTGCCAGCGTATTACTTATACGTACAAGATGCAAGAGATGTGTCAAATCGTGTTGCAGAACAATACAGTATTAGACATGAATCACCGCAAGTGTTATACATAAAAGATGGGATGGTAGTATGGAATACATCTCATTGGAATATTAAAAAAGATGCTTTAGAAGAGAATATAAAGTAAAAAGAAGCAAGCTAAAGGTGCTTGCTTCTTTTTTTTGTTTTTGTTGAAATATATTTAATGGTACACTATTAATAGTTCAAACTAAATAACTAGATTGTTGAAAGTAGGTTTTAAGTAATGAAGAAAATGGCATTATCCTTCGCAGTCGTAAGTTTATTACTGGGAGCTTGTAGTAACAATAGTAATACGATTAGTAAGAAGGATGAAGTTATACAAAAAGATACAAAAGAAAAAAGTATGATTCCGAGAACTGCTGTTTCTAAAGATTATTATAGAACTGTTATTCCTTTAAAAGAACAAAAGGTTATTAATACAGCTAATATAAAAACAAATTCTAAATTAGATTTAGCAGAGTATGAAAATGGTTTAATAAATATTGCAACGCAGCAATTTGATACAGAGAGCCACGTACTGCAATTAAATCAGTATATTCCAGAGAAACTAGTTGATGAACTAGTTGCGAAAGTAGAAGCGCCAGTTTTGACGAATATTATAGAACAAGACTATTTCGGAAAACAGAATTCAAATGAATTAAGTTTATCTGGTGTTATGATTGGCTTAGCTATGTCTTCAAGTGTATCGAATGAAGAAGCTATGTCTAAAGGGTCTGAAGTTGCTAAACAACTTATTGAAGCTATTAACAAAAATGATAAATATAACAAATCTCCAATTACGTTTGCTATCTTTAAGCAAGAGAGTACAAGTTCTTTAAAAAATGGTACGTATATTGCTAGTGCTACTGTTCAAAAGAATGATACGAACCTTGGAAATTGGAGTACAATTGATGAAAAGTCGTATTCATATCCTTCTGATGAATTTACACAAGCACATGGAGAAGATAATACAAAAATAACTAACTTTGCTAAGGAAATAAAAGGTTTTTCTACTGGAGATTTTATTCCAGTCAACGCAAAAGTTTCTTATAAGAAAGATCAAATGGATACATTAAATATGAATATTGTTATTAAATATAACGGTAAAACAGAATTAATGGCTCTTACCCAATTGGCTGCGCAAGGTATGTTGGACAAATTGCCTAAAGATGCGAAAGTACAATTACAGATCAAGTCCGAGAGTAAAATCGAGGCCGTTATTATAAAAGAGAAAAACAGTGATAAACCGTTTGTTTCCTTCTTGTAAAAAAGACAGTATGTAAACTGTCTTTTTTTTTATTGTAAATGAAAATATACAATGTTTTTTGATGATAATTCATTGCTGTATATCGTGTGACAATCGTATATGTATCAACTATAATAAGTTATCTTAAAAAAGTAATATATAGGAATTTGAAAGATGTGGCTTTTTTATGGCATCACAACAATTAGGTCGTTTACGTTCTGAAATTGATCAACTTAATTTACAAATATTAGAGTTATTAAACGAAAGAGGTCGTCTCGTACAAGAAGTTGGTACTTTAAAAGAAGTATAAGGTGTGAAACGTTTTGATCCTGTACGTGAAAGAAATATGCTGGATTTAATTGTAGAGAATAATAATGGTCCATTTGAAACTTCGACTTTACAACATATTTTCAAACAAATTTTTCAAGTTGGTTTAGAGTTACAAGAAGAGGATCATCGTAAAGCACTACTTGTGTCTTGTAAGAAAAAATAGAAGATACGATTGTTGAAATTAATGCGTGGTGGTGCTTTCAAGCCACATACTTCACCGTATGATTTTCAAGGTCTTGGATTAGCAGGATTACAAATTTTAAATCCAAATGATATTGAGATGTCATTAGATTACGTTGATGTTATTCAAATTGGCACTCACAATATGCAAAACTTTGATTTGCATATTGTGAGTGCTGTAAATAAACCAGTATTATTAAAACGTGGTCTATCAGCAACGATTGAAGAATTCATTAATGCGGCAGAATATATGATGGCAAAGGGAAATGGGAACATTATTTTATGTGAACGAGGTATTCGCACGTATGAAAGAGTGACGCGTAAGACGCTTGATATTTCCGCTGTACCGATTTTAAAGAAAGAAACACATTTACACCTGTTGTTGTCGATGTAACGCATTCTACAGGGCGACGTGACCTTCTCTTATCAACTGCAAAAGCAGCGATGGCAATTGGTGCAGACGCAATTATGGCTGAAGTACATCCAAATCCCGCTGTAGCTTTATCAGATGAGGCGCAGCAAATGAATATTCCGCAGTTCAATGATTTTATGAATGAATTAAAATCATTTGGAAGTAAATTGTAAAAAATTTTAATGAGCTGTTCCAATAAGGCGTTTTGGGGCATCTGTATAGAGACTGTCATTGTCGATTTTTGTTGGTAAGTTGATATATTTAAAAAATCGCTGATATAATTAGAGTTGTGGTAGATATATTTGGAAAATCGCTGATATATTTCGAGTTACGGTTCATATATTCGAAAAATCGTCGATATAAATTTCATTTACTATCGTACCGCTTAAAATAAGATTTCTACTTAGGAAACATCTATTTTTTTACAAAAAATGCTCTTTTTTCATAAAAAATACGAAAATACGAGAAAAGAAGCGAATTTTTTCGAAACTTTTGCGGGAAAATATTGTATGAGCCTGCGTTTTTATCGTATCATTAGTAAAAGGAAGAACTCGGGACGATTGGTGGCATCTGCAAATAGAGTTGATGTCTTTTTTTCATTCAAGTAACCGATACATAAAAATAGATAACAAAAATAGAAGGAGTGTGCGATGAGATGAACGTAACAATCTATGATGTAGCGCGCGAAGCGAACGTTTCAATGGCTACCGTATCACGCGTTGTGAACGGTAACCCAAATGTAAAGCCTACAACAAGAAAGAAAGTATTAGAAGCAATTGATCGTTTAGGGTACCGCCCAAATGCGGTAGCACGTGGACTAGCAAGTAAGAAGACAACTACAGTAGGTGTTATTATTCCTGATATCTCAAATACGTTTTATGCAGAACTTGCACGTGGAATTGAAGATATCGCAACAATGTACAAATATAACATCATTTTAAGTAACTCTGACCAAAACAAAGAGAAAGAGTTCCATTTATTAAATACGATGCTTGGAAAGCAAGTGGACGGAATTGTTTTCATGGGTGAAGATATTACAGACATTCACATTGAAGAATTTAAAAAATCTCCAGTACCAATTGTATTAGCAGCGTCATTCGATGAGCAAAATGAAACGCCATCAGTAAATATTGATTATACACAAGCAGCTTACGATGCAATGAAGCACTTTATTGAGCAAGGACATAAGCGTATCGGTTTCGTCTCTGGTCCATTCATTGATAAAGCGGGAAGCGCGAAAAAGTTACAAGGTTATAAAAAAGCTTTAGAAGAAGAAGGTATTTCATATGATGAAAATCTTGTAATCGATGGAGATTACACATATGACTCAGGTATCGAAGCATTCGAAAAGCTTTGGAGCAATGATGAAAAGCCAACAGCAATCTTCGTATCGTCTGATGAAATGGCACTAGGTGTAATCCACGCAGCACAAGACGCTGGATTAAACGTACCAACTGACGTAGAAGTACTTGGTTTTGATAATACACGCCTTGCATTAATGGTTCGTCCGCAACTTTCAACAGTTGTACAACCGATGTATGATATCGGTGCAGTAGCAATGCGTCTATTAACAAAGTATATGAACAAAGAAAAAGTGGAAGATCACACTGTTATCTTACCTCACCGTATCCAATTTAGAGATTCAACGAAGTAAGTATAAAAAAGCTCACAGCATTTGCTGTGAGCTTTTATTTGTATTCAGGATAGTATTTTTGTACTACTGTATCTGCCGTGTTATTTTTCTTAACGTGTAAAAATCTTGCGTACAATTCTTTTCCAGTTTCAAATGGGGTATCGTCTAATTCAAACACATGCAACACTTTTCGGAACGTCCATGTGATTTGCTCATCATACATATTATCGTATGTGTGCTCCGATTGTATAGCTATCTTTTCACCTAGTTCATGAGCTTCTTCTAAACTGTTTGCCTTAACAAGAATAATACTTTCTTCAAAAAGTGTATCGTGATTCTCTTCATAATGCTCATCAATTTTCGTAGGATCAGGCTCACCGGTATGAACAGACTCAAACAATAATTTTACAGCGTACACATTATGCTGCATGTTTCACTTTATAAATAATACTTGCGACAAGCGAAGCAGGTATTGTAAATACGTTACTTTGATAATGGTAATGTACTTGGGATTCTTCATAAGACATGTTGTCATATAGTTCGTTTTGTGAGACATTCATTTTTTTCTGTTTTTCTTTGAGCATTTTAATGTAGTTGTACTGTATTGGGACGAGAATGATGAAATAAGCTAATACGATTAGTGAAATCCAAATCATTATGAACACTCCCTTACAAAGAATATTTGTATATGGTAATTATATCAATTTATATGAAGAATATCCATATTTTCCTAGTGGTCAATTTCTTTTCCAAAATGCAAAAAGTTCTTCAGCGCTTCGTAAATTATGTTCAAGGCATGTTTGGGCAGTGCGTTTTAAAACTTTGTATTAACTGTTCAAATCTAGAAGGGTCATATTGTTTCACATGGCCAGTAATAATGGTTTCATCTTTGTCTAAGTCAATTGTAATTTAATCGAATCACTCTACTTGTTTAAAATATCCTACAATATCATCTTCCAATTGAAATTCTCCCTAGTTTATAGCTTATTTAGAAGATTTCTCTATAAATTGTATGATTCCTTGTTATATGTCACATAAGTGCAAATTTACCTATTATAGGGCAATGTCATGTATAATAGAAAGAAAAGGCTTGTGAGGGGGGAGAAGAGATGATCGTTCTTTGGATAATTACGCTTTGTATGACTGCTATTTTTGCATATATGACGTTAAAACAAAATGGCTTAAAGCGATTTGTTCCAGGAAGTATTCTTGCAGGAATTGCCCTTATCACGTATGTAATTTCTATTTTTATTGAAAGTGTATCAGTAGATATGAGCACAAGTTTAATGTTTATTGGTATTACACTATTTGCAGGTAGCATTATGGTACTTATGGTTGCTGGTATTATTTTATTTATTCATATGAATTCGGAAACGTTATAGCATATAGAAAAGGCATGTCCCGAGGGACATGCCTTTTTATCCGTTCAATTATGCTCTATCTTTAGAAGAGTTTTGCTGTTTTAGTAAGTCGCGAATTTCGCCAAGAAGTTCTTCTTCTTTTGTTGGTTCTGGAAGTTCTTCCTCTTTTTCTTCTTCTCTTTTAGATGTTAGTTTGTTGAAAACTTTAACAAACATAAAGATAGCAGCTGCAATAATTAAGAAATCAAAAATAGTTTGGATGAAGTTACCATACATAATAGATGATTTACCGAATGTAATTTTTAAATCTGTAAAGTCAACGCCACCTAATACCATACCAAGTAATGGTGTGATGATATCTTTTACTAAAGAACTAACGATTTTACCGAATGCAGCACCGATTACAACCCCGACAGCTAAATCGATTACATTACCTTTGAATGCGAATTTTTTAAACTCGTTCCACATGTGTTAATCCCATCCTTTCCACGATTCATTATGAAATTTATAATTCCTATCAACATATTCTATAGAAATTTACGAGAGAAATAAAGAGGAAATGGGAATGAAAGTAAATTCTGAAAAATGTATCCGTTTTAATTTTTGTTTACATCATCTAGTAAAGATTGTAGCATTTGCTGCGTTTTTAATCCTTCTAATCCATCTACAACAGGCTTTGTATCCCCGTGTACACATTCAATAAAATGATGAACAGCATCTTCAAAACCACGTTGTTTTAACGTCGTATCCCATGATGGGGAACCGCTTTGTGAAACTGAGTTTTCCTGTTCAATTTCAAATGTGTTCATATTTTTTACGCGAATGATTTTCCCTGGCGTTACAAGTTCAATTTGTTCTAAATTTGTACCGGCATGGCGATGCATTGCAGTAGAAAGTAACAGTCCACTTGGAGTTGTATATGTATGATGTCCGTAAAGAAGTTCATTCTTTTCATTGATTTGCATCATATTGTGAACGACGTTAAGGTCATTATTAGCTAACCAGCGAGCTGTATCTACAATGTGTAAATAATCATCTAACATAGTGAAATCGTACGTATATGGCCCGACTTTATTTGTGCGATGCTTTTCAATTCGAATCCATGAAATATCATTAGCCTGTTCTTTGGCAGCGACATACATAGGAACGAATCTGCGATTAAATCCGACCATTAATTTTCGGTTATATTTCTCGCTCAACTCGACTAGTTGCTCAGCTTGTTCCACTGTAGCTGCTAGCGGCTTATCAACATAAACGTCGATCCCTTTTTTCAGAAGTTCAGAAACGATTTCATAATGTGATGCAGTTGAACTATGCACGAAGATTGCATCGCATTCCGAAGCTAACATTTCAATAGAATGAAAGTCTTGAATCCGGTATTGCTGGCAAACTTGTTTTCTTTTTTCTGCGTTAGGTGTAAACGCCCCTACAAAATTCCAATCAGTTTCTTTTGTAAGTGTTGGAAGATAGGCCTTTTGCGCAATACTTCCAAGTCCAATCATCCCAATTTTAGGTTTGTTCATTTTTATTCCCACCCTATTAATATTAATGTAACGGCTTAAATGTAGCATAGGGTGGGGGAGGAAGGCAAAAATTAGCTTTTTACTTACGTCCTTCTAACAAAATCTTCTCTATCTCTTCAAAGTGATGAGCGCGAGCATGCTCTAACGGGGTAACACCATCATGGTCTGGAATATTTACATCTGCACCGTGCTCAATAAGAAGGCGAATGACTTGTTGCTGTGTTTCGTTTCCGTTATTTAGTACGATGGCTTCCATTAAAGCTGTCCATCCGAGGTTATTTACATGATTTACATCAATATTTGTTCGAGTGAGGAGTTCTTTTATAACTTCAATATAGCCATGTTCTGAGGCTGGGATAAGAGCTGTTCCACCGTAACGATTTGTAATCGTAGGATCTGCACCAGCATCAATTGTTAGCTTTAAAATGTCTAAGTAACCTTCCGCACCGGCGTATAGAAAGGGATTGTTTTTCATGTCATCTTGGATATTTACATCAGCACCAGATTCGATAAGCGCTTTTGCGGTTTTTACATCATTTTTGTATGTAGCAATCATAAGCGGAGTGCGTCCTTGATTATCCGTCGCATTTATATTTGCGCCTTGTTTTAGTAAAGATATAACAGTATTCGTTTCATTTTTTTCAGTAGCTGCTAGTAGTGCAGTCTCCATGTTTGTCATCTCCTTTTTTACTTCTTGTTCTTGCGAGCATCCTTGTAAAAAAATTACGCAACATATCATACTGAATGTTTTTTTGAACATGGAATTTCAACCTCCTAATTTCAACTGTAAAATAGGAACATTAAATTTTTATAAACTGACGCTAAAATTACTATAAAATCGCTTGAGTATTTGAACATATATTTTTATGCTTATGAATATGAAGGATGGGTAAAGTGAGGATGTAAATGATGTCTATTAAAACAAGGTTTTTATTTTCTTATATTGCTGTAATTCTCGTTTCTATTACGCTCATATTAGTCGCGGGATTTTTAATTGTTTTTTCGATAACAGGTGACTTGGAAGCAGTGAAAAATTTCTATAAAAGTTCTTACATTCAAAAGCCGCTTACACCAGAAGAAGAGAATGCCTATCTTGAATTAAAATTAGCGGCAAAGCAACATCAATCTCAATTATTAGATGAATCGTTCGTTTCATCAATTGAAAAAGAAGACGTGAAAATAATTGTAAGAAAGGGAGAAAACATTTCTTATGCTACAAAGGGTTTTGAAAGTTCGACTTTAACAGAAGCCCTTCCGAAATTTGAAGCAGCAAATATTAATAGTCGTGGTACAACGGAACTAGGTGATACATTTTATCGATATGTAAAATTTGATTTTTATTTTGCAGAGAAAGAAGAAGGGAGTATATTTGTACTAAAAAAGCAAAGTTCATTTGTAGATCTTACACAAAAATTATTTCCAATCTTATTCGTATCGCTTTTACTATTAGCTATTTTACTTATTGGGTTATTAAGTTATCTCGTTTCAAGAAGTGTAATAAAACCAATTTTTGTATTGAAAGGCGCAACAGAGAAAATTAAAGAAGGAAATTTAGATTTTCAAATGCCAGTTACATCACACGATGAAATAGGTCAATTAAATCAAGGATTTGAGGAAATGAGGAAGAAGTTAAAAGAATCGATTGAAGTACAAACGCAGTATGAAGAAAATCGAAAAGAACTTATTTCAAACATATCGCATGATTTAAAAACACCGATTACATCTATTATCGGATATGTAGAGGGAATAAAGGACGGGGTAGCAAATACGCCAGAAAAAATGGATAAGTATTTAACGACAATTCACACGAAGGCAAAACATATGGACACACTCATTGATGAACTCTTTTTGTTTTCAAAGCTCGATTTGAATCGAGTTCCATTCCAATTTGAGACAGTTGAATTAAATACGTTTATGCAAGAATTAATAGAAGAGATGCAGATGGATTTAAGTGAAGAAGGTATAGAAGTTAACTTACAATTACATTCATCGCCATTATATGTAACGGCTGATTGCGAAAAGATAAATAGAGTTATATCAAATTTAATTCATAATAGTGTGAAGTACATGGATAAAGAAGAGAAGAAAATTACTGTAACAGTATCGAGTGATAACAATAAAGTTATTGTGAAAGTGATGGACAATGGATCAGGTATAGAATCTGATACGCTACCGTATATCTTTGAACGTTTTTATCGTGCAGAACAATCGCGAAATTCTAGCACAGGTGGAAGTGGACTTGGTTTAGCAATAGCGAAGCAAATTGTTGAAGAACATGGCGGGGAAATTTGGGCGGAAAGCGAGCTTGGTAAAGGCACAAGCATTTTCTTCTCATTGGAAAAAGTAGAGGAATGTGGTGAGTAAATTGAAAAGAATTTTACTAATAGAAGATGAAGTAAGTATTGCAGAATTACAGCGAGATTATTTAGAAATTAATGATTTCCAAGTTGATGTAGAGCATTCAGGAGAAACAGGTTTACAAATAGCCCTGCAAGAAGAATATGATTTAATTATTTTAGATATTATGCTCCCGAAAATGAACGGATTCGAAATTTGTAAACAAATACGTGCTGTAAAAGATATTCCGATTCTACTTGTTTCAGCAAAAAAAGAAGATATAGATAAAATTCGCGGACTCGGATTAGGAGCGGATGATTATATAACGAAACCGTTTAGTCCAAGCGAATTAGTTGCAAGAGTAAAAGCACATATTGCCCGTTATGAAAGATTATCAGGAAATGTAAGTAAGCAACGTGATACGTTATATATTCACGGAATTTCTATCGATCAACGAGCGAGGAAAGTTTTTATAAACAATGAAGAAGTGGCATTTACAACGAAGGAATTTGATTTATTAACATTCTTTGTAACACATCCAAACCAAGTATTAAATAAAGAACAGTTATTTGAACGCATTTGGGGATTAGATTCCGCTGGTGATTTAGCCACTGTTGTCGTCCACATTAGAAAGCTACGTGAAAAAATTGAAAGAGATCCTGCCCACCCGCAATATATTGAAACAGTATGGGGAGCTGGTTATCGTTTTAATGTGTAGGGAACCTGCCGAGTAATTGGCAGGTTTTTTGTATGTTATTCGAATGAAAAGGAAGGAATAGGTAATTTATGTTAAAATGTAAAGAGAAACAAAACAGAGGAGAGCATGGGGAGCGTGCTATATGTTGGGGGATATATTAAAAGATAATAAATCAAACAAGGCTTTAAAGATTGGAACTAATATCGTACTTATCTTATTGATTATTGGTGCAATACAAATGTTTTATGATGAAGATTCTACGAATGATCATTTTGGTTGGTTCTTTTTTGCGATCTTTTGGGTAATTAAAAGCATTTCTAGCTCTAAGGTAAGTTTAAAAGATAGAGATAAAAAGTCGGTATTACTTGATGTGGGTTTAGTTGTTATTTCTTGTATTTTTTTAGTTGTTTTTAGTGTGAAATATTTCTTTTGAAAAAAGCTCATAGTCTTATAGAGGCTGTGAGCTTTTTGTTGAAAAATTAGCTTGCGACCTTAACATACTATTTTAGAGTTCCTTGTTGCAATGATTTATAAAATGTTTGAGTAGTAGAAGTAAACTGAGTAGCCTCTTCTAAAAAAGGATAATGGTTGCTCTCCTCAAATGTCACAAAAGTAGAATCGCATATACCCTCATGTAACTCGATAGAATATTGAATAGGACACTGCACATCGTGTCTTCCGCACATAATTAGTGTTTTTGTTTTTATAGAAGGTAAATACTCCCTTAAATCAAATAACGGATATTCATTGACGAAAGCATTCATCCGGCTAACGGACATTGTTTTTTTGATTGGTTTACAAAAATAAGAGTTGTAGTTTTCTGGTTTATACAATGATAATTTTGTTCTCTTAGTAGATAGTTCTTTCCGTTCTTCACTTGTAAGGTGAGGGCTTTTTAAGTTTTCGATGAGCTCTTGCATATAATGAAATTGTGAATGTTCGGGATGATAAATGCAAAATGGTGTTTCGGTATAGTTACTTGCTGCAGCTCCTACTACGGCTAATGATTGTAAGGAATTTGGATATGTAATCGTATATAAAAGTCCAAGCATACCACCTGTTGAATGGCCAGCGAAATGCCATGTTGGAAGTTGTAATGCTTCTCGTATGGCTTCCAAGTCGTGGATTGTTTCAATCATGCTTAATTCGTTTTCTGACTGGGCGGTTACAGAGCTACCAGTATCTCGTAAATTAATGAGAAATACACGATGCGTAGCAGTAAAAACATCTGCAAAGTAATCACCAGTTTCATTAAATTGTGAATAGTGATGTGTAATACAAAGCGATTCGCCATCTCCTTTTGTAAAGAGTTCAAATGTACCACGTTTCGTGTGGATCATTTGTCGTTTCCACATAATATCACTACCTTTTCTCATAAAAGTTGGGCCAGGCTGTTATGAAATGAAAATATATCAGCGATTATTACAATATATCGACTTACCGACAGAAACCAACAATAAATAAAAGGAGGCTATTCAAAAACGAGCCTCCTTTTCGTTTAGTATAAAGATTTTGTCATATTATTCCGAATAATTTCAAGGGATTTCGCTACAGTTAATGCATTTTTTTCTTCAATTTCTGGTTTACGGGGGATAGGTTTATACATGTTGTCTGGATCTTCCCATGTGAGGGGAAGTTCTGTTTCTGCTTGTCCTTTCCAAGCTTCAATCCATTCTGGAGGGAGATAACCTGAGATGTTTTGGATGTTGTTCATTTCGAGCCAAATGAGTGCCCATGCTCTTGGTACGACGCGCCAATGGTCATAGCCGCCACCACCGACAGCGATCCAGCGACCGTCGCAATATTCATTAGCAATTTCACGAGCGAGTTTCGGTATTTCGCGGTAAATATTCATGGTCGCACAAAGGTGTGTAAGTGGGTCGTAGTAATGTGCATCAGCACCATTTTGCGTTAAAATAATATCCGGTTTAAAGTATGCTGCAACTTCTTTTACAACAGTTCGATATGATTCTAAGAACGATTCATCTTCTGTAAAAGCATCCAGTGGAACGTTAAAAGAATAACTATAACCATTACCTTGTCCGCGTTCGTTTACAGCGCCAGTTCCAGGGAATAAATAGCGACCAGTTTCATGTAATGAAATGGTGCATACGTTAGGGTCATCATAAAATGACCACTGTACACCATCACCGTGATGAGCGTCTGTATCAATATATAGGACGCGTAAACCGTATTTCTTCTGAATATACTTCATTGCGATAGAACTGTCGTTATAAATACAAAAGCCAGATGCTTTACCACGGAAGCCATGATGTAAGCCGCCTCCTAAGTTAAGCGCGTGTTTTACTTTTCCGGAAAGAACAGCATCGACAGCTGTTAATGTACCACCAACGAGCAATGCGCTTGCTTCGTGCATATTTGGAAACATCGGTGTATCTTCTGTTCCAAGTCCATATGTCATCGCAATTGATTTTTCTAACTTTCCTTCTCCAGCACGTTTTACCGCATTTATGTACTCCTCTGTATGAACGTAGGCAATCTCTTCATCTGTAGCCATCCGTGGTGAGATGATTTGGGAAGAAGAGATGAAACCGCCCTTTTGTAATAAATCATACGTAAGTGTGACGCGCAGTTGGTTAAAAGGATGATCAGGGCTAAATGAATAGCCCCGAAAGTCATCCGAATAAATAAACGCGCTACTCATGCTTGCATCCCCATGATGTTCGGCCATAATACGCGATAGCCTTCTGCTTCAAGTGCATCAATCACTTTGAGAGGATTCATCGTTTGAATGCGGAAAACAAGTACTTTATCATTCTCATCTTTTGCTGGGTAGACGAGAACGCTCACGATATTTATTTGTAAATCACTAAAAATAGCAACGACTTTTCCAAGAATACCAGGTTCGTTTTTCACTTGAATTTCAATTTGCGAACTTGGTTGATGTGCTCCTGTTAATTTTACTAACGTGTGTAATACTGTAGATTCAGAAATGATTCCAACTAACTTCCCGGCCTTTGTAACAGGAAGACAGCCAATTTTATTTTCAAAAAATAAAGTAGCAATTTCCTCAACGAAATCGAGAGGATGGCAAGTCATAACAGGATGTTTCATAATAAGTTCGAGCGGTTGCTGTAGCATATCGAGTGAAACTTGTTCATCTAGAATAGACGGACTTGCATCTCTTACATCCCGATCAGAAATAATGCCTACAACGTGATTATTTTGATCGACAATTGGAATGTGCCGAATTCCTTTCGTGCGAATCGTTCGGATTGCTGTTTCGATTGTATCGTTTGGATGTAGTGTAACTACATTTTGATTCATAATTTCTTCTACAATCATTCCAGTTGCCCCCTTTATTAATACATAAAACGATTGTGAAAACGTAGACGATCAAAAGCTTGAATAGAATCCGTATCAACGCGTTTACCGATGCGGACCATTAAACAGTTGGCGGGATGTGAACAAATTTCAGGATCGTCTGTAGCCATCCATTGTAACCCGCCGGCATTCATCATCTTTTCCATTACTTTTCGGTATTCCCACACATTCAATCCTGTTTGTTTCAAATCCCAGTGCCAATAATATTCAGTCGTCAATATAATGTAATCTTCCATATAATCGTCCATCATAGAAACCTCTAGTAAGTTCTTTCCGACAGAACTCCCGCGGAAGGCTGGGACTACTTCTATTGCCCCAAGCTCAATTAAGTTTTCCATTTTTCCTTCTGACCATCGTTCAAGTGGATCAGGATATAAATATGTAACATATCCAACAATCATTTGGTCATGTCTAGCAATAATGAGTCGAGCTTCTGGTAATTTAGAAATTTCGACAATTGCTTTATATTGCTGTTCAGCAGGACGAAATGCAACTAAATCTGGATGAAATTCATACATTTCAAGATTATGTGTAGAGACAGGACCTTCAATAATTAAAGTGCCTTTCGCTGTTTTTAAGTTTCTAGCATTGTATATTTTTTTATGAATCAATGTATTGCTCACCACCTTGAGGGTTTGTGAATCTATTAATATCGTACTTTATAATATATGCGATGTGAATCGAATTTTGTCATTAAAAATTTGTCTAAAAATCAACAAATATACTGAAAATTTTAAATAATATCATTATAATAGATAATAGAATACATAGGAGGGGGATGTAAAGTATGAAAGTAGAAACGCTTCCTGTCATTAAAGGAGAAAATAATTTGCCGAATTATGATGAGGCATACGCGAATTTTAACTGGGAAGAGGTTAATAAAAACTTTACTTGGAATGAAACAGGCCGAGTAAATATGGCGTATGAGGCAATTGATAAGCATGCGAAATCCGATCGAAAGAATAAAGTAGCTCTTTATTATCAAGATGGATCGCGAAAAGAGAAATATACATTTAAGGAAATGAAGGATTTTTCTAATAAAGCAGGGAATGTCCTGAAAAA
The DNA here is from genome assembly GCF_016625265.1 of Bacillus sp. S71. Classification (NCBI taxonomy): domain Bacteria; kingdom Bacillati; phylum Bacillota; class Bacilli; order Caryophanales; family Bacillaceae; genus Bacillus; species Bacillus sp. S71. The sequence continues at coordinate 22,408 of NZ_JACVUW010000007.1, forward strand.
TTATGGCGATGTAGAAAAAGGCGATCGCGTTTTTATTTTTATGCCACGTTCTCCAGAGTTATATTTCGCACTTTTAGGTGCAGTGAAATTAGGAGCAATTGTTGGACCGTTATTTGAAGCATTTATGGAAGGTGCGGTTCGCGATCGTTTAGAAGATAGTGAAGCGAAGGTGTTAATTACAACGCCTGAATTGTTAGAGCGCGTACCATTAAATGATTTACCTGCTTTAAAAACAGTTTTCCTTGTTGGGGATAATGTAGAAGAAGGCGGTAAAACGGTAGCGTTCAATCCTTTATTTGAACAAGCTTCAAAAGAATTACATATTGAATGGTTAGGCCGTGAAGACGGTTTGATTCTACATTACACGTCTGGTTCTACTGGTAAGCCAAAAGGTGTGCTTCATGCGCAAAACGCAATGGTTCAGCACTATCAAACGGCGAAGTGGGTATTAGATTTAAAAGAAGACGATGTATATTGGTGTACTGCTGACCCGGGCTGGGTAACTGGAACAGCTTACGGTATTTTCGCACCGTGGTTAGTTGGAGCGTCAAATGTTATTTTAGGTGGACGCTTTAGTCCAGAAGCTTGGTATGAAGCACTGCAAGATTACGGTGTGACGGTTTGGTACAGCGCACCAACAGCGTTCCGTATGTTAATGGGAGCTGGACAAGACGCAATTAAAAAATACGACTTATCACAAGTTCGTCACGTATTAAGCGTTGGTGAGCCGTTAAATCCAGAAGTAATTCGCTGGGGTATGAATGCATTTGGACTTCGTATTCATGATACGTGGTGGATGACAGAAACAGGTGGACAAGTTATTTGTAACTACCCTTGTATGGAAATTCGCCCAGGCTCAATGGGTAAACCAATTCCAGGTGTGAAAGCAGCGATTGTTGATAATGAAGGAAATGAAGTTCCTCCATACACAATGGGTAACTTAGCAATTGCGAAAGGTTGGCCATCTATGATGCGTGCAATCTGGAATAACCAGCAAAAGTATGAATCTTATTTCATGCCGGGAGATTGGTACGTATCAGGTGACTCTGCCTATATGGATGAAGATGGATACTTCTGGTTCCAAGGACGTATTGACGATGTAATTATGACGTCAGGTGAGCGCGTTGGTCCGTTTGAAGTAGAAAGTAAATTAATCGAGCATGCTGCTGTTGCAGAAGCAGGTGTAATTGGTATTCCTGATCCAGTGCGCGGCGAAATTATTAAAGCATTTATCGCACTTCGAGCAGGATACGAACCATCTGATGAATTAAAAGAAGAAATTCGTCAATTTGTAAAGAAAGGCCTAGCAGCTCATGCAGCGCCAAGGCAAATTGAATTTAGAGATAAATTACCGAAAACGAGAAGTGGTAAAATTATGCGCCGCGTATTAAAAGCGTGGGAGTTAAACTTACCAACAGGTGACTTATCAACGATGGAAGATTAAGAGAGGAAGGTCTGAACGAAAAATGTTCAGGCCTTTTTTTATGTTATTATTAACTTATACATATAAGTTAAAGGGGGGGGTATGATGAAAACAGAAAAAGAAAAGATGATACTAGGAGAAATGTACATACCGGCTGATCCAGTTTTAGTACAAGAAAGAGAGCAAGCACGTATATTAACGAGAAAATTAAATGATACGCCAGAAGAGCAATAAAAGAGCGTAGCGAAATCGTAAAAGAATTATTTGGAACGACAGGAGATAATATTCATCTTGAATCTTCTTTTAGATGTGATTACGGTTATAACATTCACGTTGGCGAAAATTTTTACGCGAACTTTGACTGTACAATTTTAGACGTATGCCCGGTAACAATCGGAGTGAACTGTATGTTAGCTCCAGGTGTTCACATTTATACAGCAACATACCCGCTTGATCCAGTAGAGCGCATAAGGGGATCAGAATACGGAAAACCAGTTACAATTGGCGATAACGTATGGATTGGCGGAAGAGCAATTATTAATCCAGGTGTAACAATTGGAGACAATGCGGTGATCGCATCTGGTGCCGTCGTAACAAAAGATGTACCTAATAATGTAGTAGTTGGCGGGAATCCCGCAAAGATTATAAAAAAATTAAAATAATATTTGAACGAAGTGTCTTCCTCATCTGTATACATTTGTGAAAGAATAGATGAGGGAGGCTTTTTTATGTCTAATAAATTACTTCTTGCTTTTGCTTTAATTGGAATTATAGTTGTATTTTCTTGTGGTCTTTTCTTACCGATACCAATTGGATATAGAGTATCAATGCTTACAGCTGGAGCTATAATGGGTGTTCTGTTTTCAATAATTATTCCATTTGATAGAAAACATATAGTACGGAAAAATGGATATAAAATTGATTTTACAAAAACGAAAGTGTATTTTCGCTGGAATGTATTTGATACTATTTCTGTCTGCCTTGCGTTGTATGCATGCATATGTGTGCAAGCGTTAAATATTTTAGTTGCAATGGGATTTACGATTCAAAACCCATATGTGCAATTTTTTACAAATCAATCACAATTGTGGATTTTTATTGCGATTGCATATTTAATTTCCCGTATTTCATTAACGTTAAAAGGAATAAAGGAGATCAAAAATCATGGCGCAGATTGGGATTGAGGAGGAGCTCATGCTTGCGTATCAAAGTGGAGATAAACAAGCGGGAGAAAGACTATATATTTTAATCAAACCAGCGCTATACACATTTTTATATCGATTTAACCGAGATGAACAATTAAGTATCGATCTTGTGCAAGATACGTTTTTGACGCTAGAGCGTAAGAAACATATGTATGAAATTGAAAAAGGTAAAATAAAAACGTATTTATTTCAAATTGGTTATCGTCTTATGATTAATAAATTAAATAGGAGAAAAAAGTGGCGTACGCTTTTGCCATTTTTAGTGCCGATTCCGGAAAAAGAATTTTCTCACGAAGATCGGCTCACAGTAAGAGAAGCAATTTTGAAAGTTCCAGAAGAGCAAAGAGCGGTCCTAATCCTTTCTTATTATCATGATATGCAGCAAAAAGAAATTGCAGAAATATTAAACATTCCGATTGGAACAGTGAAATCGAGACTCCATAACGGGATAAAGAAATTGAAACAATTGCTGGAGGTGGATGAAATTGAGCGAAAATCCCTTTAAGAGTGAATATAAGTTAAAGCAACATTTAGATAGTGATCATGTAGAAATACCAGACTTTCCAAAAACGGTAAGTCGATTCAATCGATTAATCGGGTTTCTTGGTTCCCCGGCGAAAGATCCTGTGGAGGCGACCATTGGGAATGATTTATCGGTTGTGTTTCATGTATCGTTATTAGTTGGGCTTCCGGTTATTTCTATAATTATGATATTAATTATAGGATTTTAAATAGGGTAGGAGAAATGAAGTGCATAGTGAAAGCTATGTGCTTTTTACATTTAGACATATTATGAAATTAATTCCAAATGCAATAATGATATGTTAATATACAAATATATAATTAATATATTATTGAGAGGAAGATAAATTATGAGACAGTGTTCCAATTGTGGAAGTCAGGTGCGACAGCATGATAATTTTTGTGGGGATTGTGGTATGAATTTAGAGAAACAACAATGTTCAGAGGAGATATTAGAAACGAACAATGAATGGAATGTAGAGAATAAGAAAAAAACTAGTTTTCTAGCCCATAAACGATTCGTAGTTGTAAGTGCAATAGCCTTAATAATCGTTGCAAGCACTATTTATATTTTTTTAACTCATTCTTCTACTTTTAATAAGATGAAAGGGTATTGGTATGCTGGCGGTAAAGGGGCTTACCTTCAGATTCAAGAAATAGACGATAAAAATATTGAAATAGTGTTTTATGAAAAGAGAGGGAAAACAGAAAGAGTTAAAGGGAGTGTAGTAGATTATAATGATAATCAAGTAATATGTAATATGTCATACCCTTGGAATGGAAGAGTGAAATTGGAATTATTGGATGATACAACGTTGTACATGAGTGAAGAGGGAAAGAAATCGCATAAATTAAAACTGACAAAGGTTTCCGAAAAGGAGATGCAAGAGTTTTATGGAGGGGAAAAATCTTCAAGGTAGTTTGTATATAGTATTTTCTTCAATTTGACACATGCTAGTAAATAATGATATAAAGAAAAGTATATGAATAATTGAGCGTGGAAAGGGAGAAGTAGTGATCATTTCCCTGTTTTAGAGAGCTGATGGTCGGTGAAAATCAGCACATAGATGATCGCGAATTACGCCCCTAGAGCATCTTTTTTCGATTGAATTGTATTCAAAAGGGAAAAGACGGTGCTAAGCCGTTATGTAAATAAGGTGGTAGGCTTTTTGGCCTGCAACTAGGGTGGTAACGCGATAATCAAAATCGTCCCTTATTTGAAGGGGCGATTTTTTTATGTTTTCAACCTTCACGCCAGTAATGAACTTAAAGGAGAGTATGTAGGATATGGGTATTTTACAAGATCTTGAATTTCGCGGTCTAATTAATCAGCAAACAGATGCTGAGGGCCTTGAGCAATTATTAGAAAAAGAAAGCGTTAAATTATACTGTGGTTTCGATCCGACAGCAGATAGCTTACACATCGGTCATATGTTACCAGTATTAATGTTACGTCGTTTCCAATTAGCTGGTCACCAACCAATCGCACTTGTTGGTGGTGGTACTGGTATGATCGGTGACCCAAGTGGTAAAAAAGCAGAGCGTACATTAAATACGAAAGATACAGTTGCTTACTACACAGAAAGCATTAAAAACCAACTTTCAAACTTCTTAGAGTTCGAAAACGTGGACAACCCAGCAACAATGGCTAACAACTATGACTGGCTTGGTAACTTAGATGTAATTTCATTCTTACGCGATATCGGTAAAAACTTCGGTTTAAACTATATGTTAGCAAAAGATACAGTAGCATCTCGTTTAGAAACTGGTATTTCATTCACTGAGTTCAGTTACATGATTTTACAATCATACGACTTCTTAAACTTATACCAACACCATAATTGCCGTCTGCAAATCGGTGGTAGTGACCAATGGGGTAACATTACAGCTGGTCTTGAATTAATCCGTAAATCAGAAGAAGATGCGAAAGCATTCGGTTTAACAATTCCACTTGTTACAAAATCAGACGGTACGAAGTTTGGTAAAACAGAAGGCGGCGCAATTTGGTTAGACCCAGAGAAAACAACTCCTTACGAGTTCTACCAATTCTGGATCAACACAGATGACCGCGACGTTGTTAAATACTTAAAATACTTCACATTCTTATCTCATGAAGAAATTCTTGAGCTTGAAAAGCAAGTAGCTGAAGCACCAGAAAAACGTGCAGCACAAAAAGCATTAGGTTCTGAAATGACAAAACTTGTTCACGGCGAAGAAGCATTAGAGCAAGCGATTAAAATCTCAGCTGCATTATTCAGCGGTTCTGTAGCAGAACTAACTGCAAGCGAAATCGAGCAAGGATTCAAAGACGTACCATCTGTAGAACGTACTGCAGAAGATACAGTATTAATAGACTTACTTGTAGAAAGCAAAATCTCTCCATCAAAACGTCAAGCACGTGAAGATGTAACGAACGGCGCAATCTACGTAAACGGTGAGCGTATACAAGCGTTAGACTACGTTGTAACAGAAAACGACCGCATCGAGGGTAAATTCACAATCATTCGCCGCGGTAAAAAGAAATATTTCTTAATTCGTTACTAATTAGAAACGAATATAAACAAATAATACCCCGAATTATAGGCTGAAAAGTTTATGATTCGGGGTTTTTTATGTATGGATTTAAATCGCCGGATCTTTTTTTGAAAATAGAATATAAAGAATTAATATGAGCATATAAAGTAAACTAACTAGCATAACGATAAATGCTGTTGGATAAAATTTTGCTGCATATATAAAGAAATCGATTTGATAAATATCTTGGTAATTTGAAACGGTGCCTTTGAAGTAATTCGTAAACTTAGCGCTATATTTCCATTCATCAGGATTATCTATTAAATTACTCCCTTGATACCAACTCATCAGTGCTGAAGTAATAAATAGCATAAATGAACTTCCGAGTTGAACCATTTGGTTTATTGTCAAAAAGAATCCACCTCCTATTTAATGGTTATTATAGCGTGCATTCATAGGCCTGTAACCTTTTTGTTGTAATCTCCTTTTCGAGTTCATACGGAAATCACATGTAAGCGGTATGATAAATGTATAACAAATGTATAACAAATAGAAAGGAGTGGTAAAACAAAATGTCACTAGAAGCGCTCATTATTTTTTCTTTGCTAAATGCGGGTCAGCTTGCAGAGAATTCGAAGGTGGATGTACATAAAGAGCAGAAAGATGCTTATGTATATGTTCAAAAAGAGGAAAATAAATAATTTTATTTTATATATAAACGAAAAAAGCCAATCCACAGGATTGGCTTTTTGTCATTAACGAGAGTAGAACTCTACGATTAATGCTTCGTTGATTTCAGCTGGTAACTCAGCACGCTCAGCGTGACGAGTGTAAGTAGCTTCTAATTTGTCAGCATCGAAAGTTAAGTATTCTGGTACGAAGTTGTTAACTTCGATCGCTTCTTTAACAACAACAAGGCTGTTAGATTTTTCGCGAACGCTGATAGTTTGACCAGGTTTTACACGGTAAGATGGGATATCTACGCGAGCGCCATCAACCATGATGTGACCGTGGTTTACTAATTGGCGAGCTGCACGACGAGTGCGAGCTAAGCCCATACGGTAAACTAAGTTGTCAAGACGAGCTTCAAGAAGGATCATGAAGTTTTCGCCGTGCTTACCAGGCATTTTACCTGCTTGGTCAAATGTGCGACGGAATTGACGCTCAGTCATGCCGTACATGTGACGAAGTTTTTGTTTCTCTTGTAATTGTAAACCGTATTCTGAAAGTTTCTTACGTTGGTTAGGACCGTGAGGACCTGGTGCGTAAGGGCGTTTTTCTAATTCTTTTCCTGTGCCGCTTAGAGAGATTCCAAGACGACGAGACAGTTTCCAAGCTGGACCTGTATAACGAGCCATAGTTGACTCCTCCTTTAAAAATGTTTTTATTTACGTAAAATAAAAACAGACGTAATCGATATTTACGGGCATTTTGTTTTCATGTACCTTCGCTCCAGCAGCAGGGAGTTACGAGATACACCTCCGTAGAGGAACAAAATACAAACGATAAACTCACATTACAAGGCTGCCTTTTTATTTTACACAAACGCTATTATATCTTTTACCCAGAGTTTCGTCAAGCGAGTACGTTTTTGTTTTATGCATATAAATTTTGGAAATTAATATAAGAAGGAATTTAAAACAATATAAAAGAAGAGATAGAAACACAAATAAAACGCTTACATAAAATGTAGTAAAAACGTTCATCAGTTTTTTACTGGTGAATATGCGGTAATAAAAACATAAAGGGGATGTTTTTATGAAAAAGAAGCATATGGAGACAGCGTTAATTCATCACGGTTATACACCTGAGGAACATAAAGGAAGTTTAACACCACCTTTATTTCAAACCTCTACGTTTACATTTGAGACTGCGCAGCAAGGAGAGGCGAGTTTTGCGGGAGTGGATCCATCTTATATTTACTCAAGGCTTGGAAATCCGACTGTGAAATTATTTGAAGAACGTATGGCGGTGTTAGAAGGAGGAGAAGAAGCACTTGCCTTCGGATCTGGTATGGCAGCTATTTCAGCAACTTTAATCGGTTTTTTAAAGGCTGGAGATCATATTATTTGTTCAAATGGATTATATGGGTGTACGTACGGTTTTTTAGAAGTGTTAGAAGAAAAATTTATGATTACGCATTCGTTTTGTGAGATGGAGACAGAGGTTGATATTGAAAATAAAATTCTTCCAAATACAAAGCTTATTTTCGTTGAAACACCAATTAATCCGACAATGAAATTAATTGATTTAAAACAAGTTATTCAGGTTGCGAAGCAAAATGGTTTACTTGTCATTGTTGATAATACGTTTTGTTCACCTTATTTACAAAGACCGCTTGAGCTTGGCTGTGACGCTGTTGTGCATAGTGCGACAAAATATATTGGTGGCCATGGTGATGTTGTAGCGGGTGTAACAATTTGTAAAACGAAAGCGTTAGCTGAAAAGATTCGTCCGATGCGAAAAGATATCGGCGGCATTATGGCGCCGTTTGATGCGTGGTTATTATTACGCGGGTTAAAGACGTTAGCGGTAAGAATGGATCGTCATTGTGATAATGCAGAAAAAATTGTATCGTTCTTAAGAAAACATGATGCGGTAGAAGGTGTTTGGTATCCAGAAGGGGAATTAGCATCTCGTCAAATGAAGCGCGGGGGCGGTGTTATTTCTTTTTCAGTAAAAGGCGGAAAAGAAGAGACGCAAGCATTTATTAATGACCTCCACTTTATTACAATTGCGGTGAGTTTAGGAGATACAGAAACGTTAATTCAGCATCCAGCAACGATGACGCACGCTGCGATTCCAGCTGAACTAAGAAAAGAAATGGGCATTTTCGATAATTTAATACGCTTATCGGTTGGTTTAGAATCTTGGGAGGATATCGTTTCTGATTTAGAGCAAGCATTAAAGAAAATATCTACTGTTAATCAATAAAAAAAGAGTGAGCTATCGGTTTTGTACAGGACGTACTAAATCGATAACTCGCTCTTTTCTTTTTACATATGTTTTAGGAGTGTTTCCACAAACTTTTCTAAATAGCACTGATCTACTTCATCAAAACGATTCTTTTCAGGACTATCAATGTCAAGTACACCAATGACAGCTCCTTCTTTCACAATCGGTACAACGATTTCTGAATTAGAAGCACTATCGCAAGCGATGTGACCTGGGAATTGGTGAACGTCTGCTACAAGCTGCGTTGTTTTCGTTTCAGCTGCTACGCCGCAAACGCCTCGTCCAAATGGAATGCGTACGCAAGCAGGCATTCCTTGGAACGGTCCAAGGACAAGCTGATTTCCTTCTGTTACGTAAAAGCCAACCCAATTAACGCGATCTAAAAATTGGTTTAATAATGCGGACGCATTTGATAAGTTTGCGACTACGTTTGATTCGCCAGTTAATAACGCATCCAGTTGTTTAATTACTGTCTCATATTGCTGCACGCGAGATCCTGCATAACTTTCTTTAGTAAACATGGAAACAGCTCCTTTTTTATCGAGATGTGTAAAATATTAGCAAAATACGATGTATTTCACATGACTTTGTCGATAGAAAATTAAAGGAATTTGTCTTAAAAGTCAAGAAATTTAAACTATAGCTGTTCATTGAGAGGAAGTGAGCGCATGAAGCAGACGAAACAAAAAGTAATTGATGCGGCAATATCGTTGTTTAATACGAAAGGTTATGATGGAACGTCGGTGCGAGACATTGCAAAGCGAGCGGATGTGAATGTAGCGAATATTTCATATTATTTTGCTGGGAAGCAAGGTTTATTAGAACAGCTTATTACTGATTTTTTAGAAGGGTATATTCATGTGATTGAAATTTCGTTTGAACAGAGAGAATATTTGTCGGCTAAAGATGTGATGGTGCAAATGGTGCGTGGGATGTTACGATATCAATTTGAAAATAGAGAACTAACACGTTTCTTCTACCGAGAGCTTTCGCTTGATACGACATTAATTCGTGAAGTGATGACCGTTTATTTTTCTAAAGAAAGATATTATATAGAGCAAATTATTAGACAAGGACAAATGAAACAAGAATTTCAGAAAGTATCATTTACAATGTTTATGACGCAATTAAAAGGCATGATAAATATGCCGTTTTTATATCCACAATATATATCAGAAGTACTGCATTCTTTCCCGTCTGAGACATTTTTCATAGAAATGTACACGAAAGAGATTGAGCAATGGATGGAACAAGCATTATGTAAAGCAAATATGTACCATGAATGGCCAAGAGCTGTTCATATGTGAAGAATCCCCACCTAACGAACTGAGGTGGGGATTTTTATGTTTATTTTTCTTTGCCATAAATTGTTACATAATAGAGCGATAATTGTTAATGCAGCTCCAGCGATTTCAATTTTATCGACTGTATAACCTCGAAAGATAGAACCAATCAGTGCAAGGATAGGAACTAAATTCATAAATAATATGCCGTTAATAGATGAAATATAGCGATTGCCCATATTCCAGCAAAATACAGCGATAACTCCTGCGATAATCGACATATAAAAGAGCTCAAAACGAACACTCACAACTGTACGCAGTGACGGCATAGTAACTATATTTGTATACGTTAAGAAAGTAACAATAACGATGAGTGAAATGGAGCCAAATAAACAAGTTAATGTCGTATATCGAAGTGGTGACCAAGATTGAAAACGAGCACCCCCGTTTGTATAAATGACCCAGCAAGTAACACCGCATAGCATCAATATATTTGTCGATAAGTGGCTTGCAGCTCCAAATAATAAGTGAATATTTCCTTTTGAAATGACAAGCATAACACCGAGTAATGCAACGAACATACAAAGGAATGTGTAGTTTTGTGGGCGCTTGTTTTTTGTTATCCATTGTAATGATAAGGCAATTAGTGGCATGAGAGACTGAATCATCGCTGCATGGATTGCTCCAGAAGGCCCGGCAAGTTGTTGTCCGTAGAAAACGAGAAAACCATATCCTGCGAAACCGACTGTCCCGTAAAAGAACAGAGAAAGTGTTCTTTTTTCTAAGTGGAGTGAAGTCTTCCCTTCAGTAATTAATAGCAAAATAAGAAAAATAATAGCTGCTGATCCATAGCGAATCGTTGTGAAGAAGAACGGATCGATAAATTGCAGGGCATTTGCCATTACAGGAAACATAAATCCCCAGGCAGTTACGGCGAGTAAGCATAGAAAGGATCCGAGTAGCATTTGTTTTTTGTTCAAGAGTATCTTTCCCCTTTACATTTCGTTATAGTAAGTTGATGAAATAAGTATAAAGAGTAATTGTTTATAGGAGGAAATATCGATTTCTTATAACGGTTATAACTTTTTGTTAGAGGTGTGTACGATGGATTTGGAGGCAGTACGATCGTTTATCGAAGTGAAGCATACGCGAAGTTTATCAAAGGCAAGTAAGATTTTACATATATCTCAACCAGCGCTTAGTAAGCAAATTCAAAAGTTAGAAGCGGATTTAGAGGTTACTTTACTTAAACGTTCTGCGCAAGGAGTGGAGTTAACGGAGGCAGGAGAGTTATTTATAAAAAGAATGCTACCGATTTTGGAACAAATAAATGAAGCAAAAACAGAAATGAGGGGGTATCAAGAGAACCGAAAGTTTTCAATTGGTATACTACCGAGTTTAGCAGAACATTATATATTAGAATGTAAAGATGTATTAGGTGATGAGTTCGAAGTAGAGTGGCAAATCGGACATACGGAAGTATTAAGAGATTTATTTAAAGCGCGGGAGATTGAAGCGATGTTCATCGATTCAGTAGTAGAAGGTGCTACGTATATAAAAGAAGTGCAACAAGAGAAAATTGTTTGTGCCGTTTCAAATAATCATCCGTATAAAGAGAAGAAAGTCATTCAAATAGAAGAGCTGCAAAATGAAAAATTAATTGTATATCCAGAAATATGCGATGTAAGGAAAATGATTATGAACATGTTTCATGAGATAGATGTAAAACCAACTATAGCTGTGGAAACATCTTACGCAGAACCGATGCTTGCAATGGTAAAAGCTGGCCTTGGCATCACTTTACTTCCAGAAAGGGCAGTAGAGCAGTCTGTAAGGCAGGGAAATGTACATGGAATTTCTGTTGAACCACCACTCATGCGGAAAATTTATTTCGTATCTCATACGAAAGATTGTTTGTTATTACAATCATTTGAGGATAGGTAGTGAGGTAGGCGGAATATTGAGAAAGATTACAATCGCATTGAAAGAAACATGAAATTTTAAAAAAAACTAGGTCAAAAACAAGCCATTACATGGTATGATTAGTACATTGTTAGTTGTTAAATATAGGGGAATTCCCTTTTTATACATAATGCCTTCCATTTCATAAACGGAACGGACAAAAAAAGAGATATAACTAGGAGGCTTTTTTGCATGGATTCTATCCTGACGATCGTTATCATTGTAGTAAGCTCTATTCTAGTGCTGCTCATGATAGAGCTTGTGATAAGAAATCGTTCATATAAAGATATTGAAGCACTGGAGCAGTGGAAACAAGAGATAAAAGATAAACCTGTGGCAGATGAACTAAAACGGGTAAAAGATTTAAACATGACGGGTCAAACAGAAGAACTGTTTGGTAAATGGCGTGAAGAATGGGATGAAATTGTATCAACAACCCTTCCGAAAGCTGACAAAGATTTAGCGCAAGCGCGAAAATTCGCCTCGCAATTCTCCTTCCGAAAAGCAAAGCATGCGATGAACGAATCCATAAGTGGTTTAGATGACGCTGATAATCGTATTACAGGTGTTTTAAATGAATTACAGCAATTGTTAGAAAGCCATGAGAAAAATAGCTCGGAAATTGAAGGGTTACGTGATACATATCGTAGTATGAAAAAGAGTGTTCTTGCTCATAGACATATGTATGGAGCAGCAGAGCAGAAAATCGAAGAGATGCTAGACGCTGAATCTAATAAATTTAAAAGCTTTGAAGAAGCAACAGATAATGGTGACTACTTAAAAGCGAGAGAAATTGTTATTAGTTTAGAAGAAGGTTTAGCAAGTTTAGAAATCATTATTCACCAAATTCCAGATTTATTAGTAGAGTGTCAAGCGACGCTACCAGTTCAACTGGAAGATTTATTACAGGGTCATAATGATATGGTAAGACAAGGTTATGTATTAGAGTATTTGGAAATCCCTAAAGAAGTTCGTGATATGACGACACAACTAAACACATGTTTAATGGATATACAGGAGCTTCATATAACAGAAGCGGCTGAAAAAGTGGAAGACTTAAAAACTCGTTTAGATGGTTTCTATGATCAACTTGAGCAAGAGGTGCATGCGAGACATTATGTGGAGCAAAAAACACTTTCTGTTTATGAAGACTTAGAAGAAATACGTATCGAAACGATTGAAACGAAAACAGAAACACAACTTGTGAAACAAAGCTATCAATTGCAAGATAAGGATATTGAATCTCAAAAAGTAATTGAAAAGCAAATGCACATTTTAACGAAACGTTTTGAAATGCTACAATTACGCGTTGCTGAACAAGATATTGCCTTCTCTATTATTCGTGAGGAACTAGAAGAGGTTTATGAGCAATGTGAAACGTTAAAAGTACTTCATGCAGAATATAAAGAAATGCTGCAAACGATGCGTAAAGAAGAATTTGAAGCGCGTGAGAAGTTACAAGAAATGCGAAATACTATTTTCGAAACGAAACGCTTTATGCAAAAGTCTAATTTGCCAGGTCTCCCAGAGAGTATTATGGAAGATTTAAAAAGAGGGCAAATGGCAATGCAAGCTGTATATGAACAATTAGAAGTGAAGCCGTTAAATATGAACGCTGTAAATAGCAGTTTAGAAGAAGCATACACAACTGTGAACGGTGTAGCTGAAATGACAGAAGAGTTAATTGGACAAGCGTATTTAGTTGAAAAATTAATTCAATACGGTAACCGTTACCGCAGTCATGATGAAAGCCTTGCAGAAAGCTTAAATTATGCGGAGAAATTATTCCGTGAATATCAATACGATGCAGCTTTAGAACAAGCCGCTTCTGTACTAGAGCAACTTGAACCTGGTGTTGTTCAAAAAATAGCTGAATATGTAGACAATGAACAAACCCTTTCATAAAAGGGTTTGTTTTTTTGTGTAATTTTGCAGGTGATGTTGCTATAATGAATAGCGGAATACAGTAAGGTTATTCGTTTCAAAATAAAGTGAAACTGTAATCAGTGGGGGTATCTCACTAATTATTATTATTCACTAATCGGGATAAAACGGAACCTTTGCGTAGTCTTAGCGTAATGACACGTATTTATGATATGATTATATGATGTGATAGCGCTGAAAGGGGAAGAACGATGATCTATTTTGATAATAGTGCGACGACGAAGCCATATCCAGAAGCTCTTCAATCGTACGTGACGGTTGCTGGGAAATATTTTGGTAATCCTTCTTCTATTCATTCGCTTGGAGGAGAGGCAGAGCGTCTATTAACACAATCAAGAACGATTGCAGCGCAGCTTCTTCACGTTAAACCTTCTGAAATTATTTTCACATCAGGTGGAACGGAAGGGAACAACCTTGCGATTAAAGGGATAGCGATGAGGAATCGTTCGCGCGGCAAACATATCATTACAACAAATATTGAACACGCGTCTGTGTTTGAGGCATATAAGCAATTAGAAGAACTCGGATTTGATGTAACATATTTACCGGTTAACGAGCACGGTGTCGTATCGGTAGAGGATGTAAAACGAGCACTTCGTGAAGATACGATTCTTGTGTCAATTATTCATGTGAACAACGAAACTGGAGCAATTCAGCCCGTTGCTGAAATTGGAACATTATTATCGAATCATCCGAAAATAAGATTCCATGTAGATCATGTACAAGGGATAGGAAAAGTACCGCTTGATTTATATGCTTCTCATATTGATCTTTGCTCAATATCTGGACATAAATTCCACAGTGTAAAAGGAACGGGTCTTCTTTATATACGTGATGGTGTAAGATTAGATCCGATTTTATCAGGTGGTCAACAAGAGCTTAAGTATCGCTCTGGTACAGAGAATTTACCTGGCATTGTAGCGATGGTGAAAGCTCTTCGCATGACAATGGAACAAGTGAAAGAAAAGGTAGCTCATTTGCAAAGTTTACAAGCAGAGCTTGTCAGCTTCTTTAAAGAGATGGAAGATGTGACAATTAATACATCGCTTGCATATGCAGCACCGCACATTTTAAATGTATCATTTGTTGGTTTAAAACCAGAAGTAGTCGTTCATGCTTTAGAAGAGCACGGTGTATATGTATCGACGAAGTCTGCTTGTTCTTCAAAAGCAAATGAAGTGAGCAGAGTGTTAGTGTCAATGGGAGTGCCGCATGCAGCAGCTGCAAGTGCTATTCGTATTAGTTTGGCACCAGACAACACGATGGAAGAAGTAAAACAATTTGAAGGTATTGTAAAAGAGACAATGCCAAAATTATATGAAGTGATGAGGTAAAGAAATATGATGACATATGAATATATTTTAGTGCGTTACGGAGAAATGACGACAAAAGGTAAAAACCGTTCTAAATTTGTAAGCACATTAAAAGATAACGTGAAGTTCAAACTGAAAAAGTTCCCAAATATTAAAATTGATGCAACGCATGACCGTATGTACATCCAGTTAAATGGTGAAGATCATGAAGCAATCTCTGAAAGATTGAAAGACGTATTTGGTATTCATAAGTTTAACTTAGCGATGAAAGTACCATCAGAATTAGAAGACATTAAAAAAGGTGCATTAGCAGCGTTCTTACAAGTAAAAGATGATGTGAAAACATTTAAAATTACAGTGCACCGTTCTGATAAGCGCTTCCCAATGAAGACGATGGAGTTACTTCCAGAAATCGGTGGGCACATTTTAGAAAATACAGAGGATATCACAGTAGACGTCCATAATCCAGATGTGAATGTACGTGTAGAAATTCGCAGTGGTTACAGCTATATTATGTGTGGTGAGCACATGGGAGCTGGCGGTTTACCAGTTGGCGTTGGCGGAAAAGTAATGGTACTTCTTTCTGGTGGTATTGATAGCCCAGTAGCAGCGTACTTAACGATGAAACGCGGCGTATCTGTGGAAGCAGTTCACTTCCATAGCCCACCTTTCACAAGTGAGCGTGCAAAACAAAAAGTAATCGATTTAGCACAAGAGTTAACGAAATACTGTAAACGTGTAACGCTTCACCTTATTCCGTTTACAGAAGTGCAAAAAACGATTAATAAAGAAATCCCATCTAGCTATTCAATGACGGTTATGCGCCGTATGATGATGCGTATTACAGAGCAGATTGCTGAGGAGCGTAATGCACTTGCAATCACAACTGGTGAAAGTCTTGGACAAGTAGCAAGCCAAACATTAGATAGTATGCATACGATTAACGAAGTAACAAACTACCCAGTTATTCGTCCGCTTATTACGATGGATAAATTAGAAATTATTAAAATTGCTGAAGAAATCGGCACGTATGATATTTCAATTCGTCCATACGAAGATTGCTGTACAGTATTCACACCAGCTAGCCCGGCGACGAAGCCGAAGCGTGAAAAAGCAAATCGATTTGAAGCGAAATACGATTTCACACCGTTAATCGAACAAGCTGTAGCGAACAAAGAAACAATGGTATTACAAACAGTTGAAGTAGTGGCGGAAGAAGAAAAATTCGAAGAACTTTTCTAAAACCATAAATTACCATATCTAAAATGTGTATGAAGTCATGTTATTTATCACACTCTATACTCACAAGGAGGTGATATAACATGGCACGTAGCACAAATAAATTAGCGGTTCCTGGTGCTGAATCAGCATTAGACCAAATGAAATACGAAATCGCTCAAGAGTTTGGTGTTCAACTTGGAGCGGATGCAACATCTCGCGCTAACGGTTCTGTTGGTGGCGAAATTACAAAACGTCTAGTTTCACTAGCTGAGCAACAATTAGGCGGTTTCCAAAAATAATCCCATATACGATGGCTTAGAAAGGGCGGGTTTTCCCGCTCTTTCTTTTTGTTGTTCAAATTAGTATAAATTCATTTCGACAAAAGCATAAAAAAATTGTCAAAAGAAGAGGGTTCAAAATTTACTGAAAATTCTTTATTATATAAGGGAGGCATAAAGAAAAAGGAGGATGTTTATGAAGAGAGAGGAATTGTTGGCACCACCATCTTATAATTTAGTTTCAGAAATAGAGAAATATACAGACGATAAAGAGAAGCTTGCTTTAATTTGGCAAGATGATAAAGGGAATAGACGAGAAGTTACATATTTTGAATTAATGCAAGGTGCAAATAAAATTGGAAACGCTTTTATAAAAAGTGGCTTACAAAAAGGGGACAAGCTCCTTATTATGATGCCGCGCTTAATTGAAGCATACATGACGTATATCGCTGCGATTAAAGCAGGATTTGTTGTAATTCCGAGTTCGGAAATGTTGCGTAAAAAAGATATCGAATATCGAATTGGACATGGCGAAGTAAAAGCGATAGTAAGCTATGAGCCGTACATTGGACAGTTTGATGATATAGAAGCAATGGAATCTCTTCAAAAATTCGTCCTGAGCGAGCAGTCAGTAGACGGATGGATCAATTTAAAAACAGCATTAGAAACAGAAAGTGACATGTTAGAAATGGCGAAAACAGATAAAGAAGATATGGTCTTTTTATCTTACACGTCAGGGACGACAGGAAACCCGAAAGGTGTCGTTCATACGCACGCGTGGGCATACGCTCATTTACGTACAAGCGCCCCAAATTGGCTCGGAATTGAAGAGAATGATGTTGTATGGGCAACGGCTAGTCCAGGGTGGCAAAAGTGGATTTGGAGCCCGTTTTTAGCAACTCTCGGTTCAGGGGCAACAGGATTTGTATACAACGGTAAGTTTGAACCGAAAACGTATTTAAATTTATTAGGCGATAATAAGGTGAATGTGCTTTGTTGTACACCGACTGAGTATAGATTAATGGCAAAGGTAGAAGATTTAAGCGAGTACAATTTAGAGGCGTTACATAGCGCTGTATCCGCAGGTGAGCCGTTAAATAGAGAAGTCATTGGAACATTCCAAAAGCACTTTGATATTACAGTAAGAGACGGCTATGGGCAAACGGAAAATACACTACTTGTTGGTGTAATGAAAGGGATGGATATTAGACCAGGATCAATGGGGAAACCAACGCCAGGTAACCACGTCGATATCGTAAATGAGGAAGGTATTCCAGTTAAAGTAGGCGAAGTTGGTGATATTGCAGTTCACATTGAAACGCCGGCACTCTTTAAACAATATTATAAAGACGATGAGCGTACAGCGATGCAATTCCGCGGTGATTATTATATTACAGGTGATAAAGCGAAGAAAGATGAAGACGGCTACTTCTGGTTTGAAGGGCGCGGTGATGATATCATTATTAGCTCTGGTTATACAATCGGGCCGTTTGAAGTAGAGGATGCGCTTGTAAAACATCCTTACGTAAGAGAATGTGCGGTTGTCGCAAGTCCTGATGAAATTCGCGGAAGTGTCGTGAAGGCATTTATCGTATTAAGAGAGAATATAGAAAAGAACGAAGAAACATTAATTCCAACACTCCAACAACACGTCAAAGAACTCACTGCACCATATAAATACCCTCGCAAAATTGAATTTGTAGATGAACTACCAAAAACGATTTCTGGAAAAATTCGCCGTATTGAACTTAGAAAACAAGAGATGGAGATTCCGTCAAAATAATTTTGAAAACAGTGAAGTAAATAGTTGAATGAAATGTAAAACAATGATAATATAAAAACGAACACAAGTTCGATTTTATAAACTTAAAAAAGAGGTGTCCGTATGATTTTAGGTATTAATCCGTACTTAGTTTTAGATGGTAGTGGGCAAGAAGCTGTACAGTTTTATAAAGAGGCTTTAGATGCAAAAGTAGAAGTCATGCAAACTTTTGGTGACATGCCTGAAAATCCAGAATACCCGATTCCAGCTGAAGCGAAAGAGCGCGTTTTACACGCTACTTTAAAAGTTGGTAATACGGATCTTATGATTTCTGATACATTCCCAGGTCAAGGGCATGCAATCGGATCTCAAGTAACAATCGCAATTCAAATTAGTAATGCAGAAAAAGCAAAAGAAGTATTCGATAAGTTACAAGAAGGTGGAGAAGTTATCATGCCACTTCAAGAAACATTCTGGAGCCCAGCATACGGACAAGTAAAAGATAAATTTAATATTGAATGGCAAGTTACAACGTCTACTACTGAACAAAAGTAATTTTTAGAAAAGCACCATGTTTTGAAATGGTGCTTTTTTCTATACAATAAAGTAGAGGAGATGAAATATATGGGAGAAATTTGGTACGGCGGCACTATTTACACGATGAAGGAAGAAACTGAAACAGCGGATGCGATTTACGTTGAAAACGGCATAATCGTTGATATTGGGAGTAAAGAAGAGCTAGAAGTCCAATATTCGGTAGGGAAATTGTATGATTTAGAAGGAAAAACAATGATTCCAGGTCTCGTTGATAGTCATATGCATCTTATTGGGCATGGAGAGAGATTACTCCGTCTAGATTTATCAAATTGTACATCTTATGGTGAAGTGCTTACTCTTGTTCAGAAGCGAGTGGAAGAAGCTCCAAAGGGATCTTGGATTATTGGAGAAGGATGGAATGAAAATAACTTTACAGATACGAAAGATGTTCACGCGCGTGATTTAGATGAAATTTCGAAAGAACACCCCATTTTATTAAAGCGAGTTTGTCGTCACGTTACATGGGTGAATTCATACATATTGCAAGAAGCGAACATAACAGAAGCGACGCAAAATCCAAAAGGCGGGAAAATCGGTAGAGATTCATCAAATAAGTTAACAGGACTTTTATATGAACAAGGACAAGAATTAATTAAACATGTTCAGCCTGAAATTGATGAAGCGTATTTACAAAGAGCTTTGCAAACAGCGATTAAAGATTGCTGGAAATACGGACTTGTAGGCGGGCATACGGAAGATTTAAATTACTACGGTGGTTTTAGAAAAACATATAATGCGTTTTCTCAAGTTATAAAAGAAATGCCATTTAAAGCACATTTGCTCGTTCACCATGAAGTAGCACATGAACGAAAAGAATATGAAAATGAACATTATATTGAATTTGGGGCAATGAAAATTTTTTCTGACGGTTCTTTTGGAGGAAGAACAGCATTATTAAGTGAACCGTATGAAGATGCAAAGGAAACGGATGGGGTTGCAATTTTCTCGCGTGAAGAACTTGCAGAATTAGTGAAGAAAGCACGAGACTTACATATGCCAGTTGCGATTCATACTATCGGTGACTTGTCGCTTGAATATGTTATTGATGCACTCGAATTATATCCACCAGCAGAAGGGTTACGTGACCGTATTATTCATTGTCAGCTTGCTCGTGAAGAGTTGATAGAAAGAATGAAAAACTTGCAAGCCATTATCGATATACAGCCAGTCTTTCTTTCATCAGATTTTCCATCAGTCATTGAAAAACTGGGAGAACACCGTCTTCGTTATGCGTATGCTTGGAAGACATTACTGGAAGCAGGACTACATTGTAATGGTGGCTCAGATGCTCCTATTGAACAAGTAAATCCGTTTCTAGGCATATATAGCGCTGTTACACGTAGAAGTTTTATTGACGGTGTATGCTATATGCCTGAGGAAAGATTAACGGTATATGAGGCTGTTTCTTTATTTACAACAGGAAGTGCCTATGCAATCGGAAAAGAAGCGAAACGAGGGCAAATTACAAAAGGATATGAAGCAGACTTTACAATATTAGACCGCAATATTTTTGAAATTGAGGCAGAAGAAATAAAAGAAGTACAAGCAGAAATGACCGTAATAGATGGCCGAGTTGTCTATAGAAAAGATGTGTAAAAATATATCAGCGATTATTAAAATATATCGACTTACCGACAAAAACTGACAAGAATAACGGCCGGATAGTAAGAGATTATTGTTCGCGTCAATCGGGGTAAATAAATAACCGCAGAATTATGGAATTCCATAATTCTGCGGTTATTTTAATCCTATAAAAACGTTCTCTGTACTTTTTCCCAGAACGAATTATTTTTTAATTTAACTGTTTTAATTTGTTTATCGCTTAAGCGTACAACAGCTTTTTCCACTTGTTTAATGCTAAGCGCTTCGTTATCCATGCCGATAACAGGATAATCGTTACCGTCTGGTCTTAGTTTTAAAGTTAATGTACGTTCGTGATTTAAAATGAACGGTGAACCGAGCGTACGGTAAGTGTTGTTGTTTAAAGATGCTAGTTCGCTTACTTGGAAACATGGAATAAGTGGGTCAACAACTGCACCATGCAATGATTTATTGTAAGCAGTACTTCCTGTTGGGGTAGAAACTACTAAACCGTCCCCTCTAAATGTTTCGAAATATAAATCATCAACGTGAACATCTACAACGAATGTTTTAATAATGCTAGAACGTAATGAGAACTCATTTAAACAATGGAAAGATGTACTGTGATCTACATCTACCTGAATTGTTGGATATTTTCGCACTTCAATTTCATTTTTTGTAATTTCTTGAAGGGCTGTATCAATGTGATCAATGTGAAAATCGCAGTAGAACGAAGTTTCATCTTTCGTAGAAATCCCTGCGTATAAGCAATCTTCTCTAAAACCAGTTTTACGAACGGCTTGTAAGAAGGTTGCATCATCTCCAACACTGACGATAGCGTTTGCATTTTTTGGATGATCTAATATGGTAAATCCATTCTCTTCTAAAATACGATAGATTGGTTTCATTTTTTCAACGAGCGTTGCTTTGTCATCA
This sequence comes from Bacillus sp. S71, assembly GCF_016625265.1. Classification (NCBI taxonomy): domain Bacteria; kingdom Bacillati; phylum Bacillota; class Bacilli; order Caryophanales; family Bacillaceae; genus Bacillus; species Bacillus sp. S71. Next base: position 43,904 of record NZ_JACVUW010000007.1, read on the forward strand.
CCATAAAAGAAAAATAAATTGCGACGATCTGCCATTATGTATCCCTCCACTGCAGTTAAATTTTCTGTTTTTCGTGCTACATATCATTAGAGTCCGTTCCCTGATGATATGTTCAAATAATATATTTCGATACAAATTGTCAAAATACCTTTTTATTTTTAGAAAAATTTTTATATTCAATCTTATGGGACTCTGTTTAATGATGAATAAAGTTGTCGATAATGGGTACGGAGTGAAAGGATGATACGTATGAAGTGGCTCGTAATTGGAATAATAATTCTTCTCCTTTTTATTTTGCTTATACTATTGTCGAAAATATCGCTTAAGGTGACATTTTTATATTCAGAAATGGAAAAGCAATGTTTATTTCAAGTGAAAATATGGATGATTCGATATACATTTGATGTATTGGAAAGAATTGAAAAACAGCAGAAAAAAACAGGACAGAAAATCGAAAAAGCTGAAGAGGACGGCGGACTAGATAATAAAATTATGGCGCAACTTGACAGTATTGGGGAACTGATAAAAAGGCTTCAAAAAGTTCATACTATCGTTAAAGATTTTCTCAAACGAGTGAAAATCAATGGTTGGAAATGGCATACGCAAATTGGAGCAGGCGACGCAGCTAGTACTGGAATTGTCACTGGATATGCATGGGGGACAAAAGGAATGGCTGCTGGAGTTGTCGGACAATATATGCATATTGTCGATGTACCAGAATTTGAAATTACTCCTGTTTTTCAAGGGAAAGGATTTGCATCGAGATGCGAGTTAACAGCATCTTTTCGTATATTTCGTACTATAAAAACAGCGGTGAAATTGCTCATATTTATGAGGCAGCAAAAATCTGGTATGACAGAAAAATCTGTTCAAGCATAGGGGGGATATAGAATGGACCATCCAATTCAAGGTTTAATGACAACCGCAATGCAGCATTTAAAACAAATGACTGATGTAAATACAATTGTTGGTGACCCAATTAAAGCGGCAGATGGAAGTGTAATTCTTACTGTTTCGAAAGTAAGTTTCGGATTTGCTGCTGGTGGAAGTGAATTTGGTAGGATAGAACATTCAGGCCGTCATCCATTTGGCGGAGGAAGTGGAGGAGGAGTTTCTATTAATCCTGTTGCCTTTCTTGTTATAAATGGAGATGGTGTGAAAGTATTACATTTAGATAAGCAAACGCATGTCATCGATAAAATAATTGAATTAGCGCCACAAGCTGTTGATAAAGTGAAAGAAATGATGGATAAACGAAAAGAAGATGATCCTGAATTTCAAATTTAACGAATAAAGAAGCTAATCAATAGGTTAGCTTCTTTTATTTTTTTGTAAATAAAGCGATTTTATTTGCATTATCGATAGGGACAAACTATCATTTACATTGTACATATTTTGTTTAAATAAGGGAGGATTTTCAAGTGGCAAACGTAACTTTTAAAGGTAATCCAATGACTTTAGTTGGAACAGAAGTTAAAGTTGGCGATCAAGCGCCAAACTTCCAAGTATTAGCAAACGACTTATCTCCAGTAAGTTTAGAAACATACAAAGGCGAAGTAAAATTAATTAGTGTTGTACCTTCAATCGACACAGGTGTGTGTGATGCACAAACACGTCGTTTTAACCAAGATGCAGCAGGTATTGAAAACGCAAAAGTATTAACAATTAGCGCTGATTTACCATTCGCTCAAAAACGCTGGTGTGCAGCAAACGGTTTAGAAAATGTTGTAACACTTTCTGACCACCGTGACCTTTCATTCGGTGAAGCTTACGGCTTAGTAATGAAAGAACTTCGTTTACTTGCTCGTGCAGTATTCGTAGTAGATAGCAACGACAAAGTAGTTTACGTAGAATACGTAGGCGAAGGTACAAGCCATCCAAACTATGAAGCAGCATTAGAAGCAGCTAAATCTGCAAAGTAATGTGAAGGAAATGACCTCTTATAAAGAGGTCGTTTTTTCTCATATATCGCTGCGTCACGGTGCCGATATATGAGAAAAAACGTTATATCATATATAACTTGAGAGGGAGCTCTTTACAGGAGGTCGCTTTTTCTTTTTGGAAAAAATCACTTTGTGGTATGATATAAGTTATGTGTAAAAGAGAGAAGGAGGAATGTACGTGAGTCAGACAGTGGAAACATTATTTTCTATTTTTGATTCTTCTGCGGTAGTTTTACGTAAAGAATTAGATGTGACATATTTAGAGGCGCTTGTAGAAACAGGTGATAACTTGTTTGAGGGAGCGATTTTACAAGAGGAATTATCCGAATCAGCAATTGAAAGGCTGAATCGTGAATATAGTACGTTTAATGAAGAAACATATAAAGGTGAAGAAATTCGTAAAGCATTTCAGTTAGCCATCTTAAAAGGAATGAAAGAAGGCGTACAAGCGAATCATGAAATGACGCCTGATGCAGTTGGGATGTTCATGAGTTACTTATTCCATAAATTTATGCAAGGTCAAAACGAAATTACAGTTTTAGATCCTGCAATTGGAACAGGAAATTTAATGACTACAGTGTTTAATAGCGCCAAAGAAGGACTAACAATGAGTGGATTTGGTGTAGAAGTGGATGAAGTGCTAATTAAACTTGCTTTAGTAAATGCAAATTTACAAAAGCATGCAATCGAATTCTTCCATCAAGATGGACTAGCACCACTTTATATCGATCCAGTTGATGCAGTCGTTTCAGACTTACCGATTGGTTACTATCCAAACGAAATCGGTGCCAGTGAATATAAATTAAAAGCAGATGAAGGAATGTCGTATGCCCATCACTTATTTATTGAACAAAGTGTGAAGCATACGAAAGAGGGCGGGTACTTATTCTTCTTAGTACCAAACTTTATTTTTGAAAGTGAACAGGCACCAAAATTACATGCATTTATTAAAGAAACATGCTTTATTCAAGGGTTATTACAGCTACCTGTTTCCATGTTTAAAAACGAGAAAAATGCAAAAAGTATATTTGTTCTCCAAAAGAAAGGCTCTAATGTAACAATGCCAAAACAGGCGTTATTAGTGGAGTTGCCTAAATTCTCTAACATGAAGGCGATGGAGAACATTATGGATCAATTAAATACTTGGTTTGCAACACATAAATAAAGCTGGGTATATGTAACAGAGTTAGTGATTCATGTAGTACAGTTTTATATAATATGTCATATTTTTAAATATATACTAGATTTAACTGAATTTTTTTGAAATCTGTAATATATATTTTTTCTTGGTGTTACAATTTTTTCACTTGAAATATATGTCGGACGATGTTTAAATTAAAATCGTGAGTATAAAATTTGCTAATGATGAAACGTTTTCATATTTAGTAAATTTGATTAGATAAAATCGAGCGGTTTGTGGAAACATCCACACAACTACCAAGAGAAAAAGGGGCGAAAGACTAGATGTCAAAAATCATCGCGATTAACGCAGGAAGCTCTTCCTTAAAATTCCAATTATTTGAAATGCCAAGTGAAACAGTATTAACAAAAGGTTTAGTAGAACGTATCGGTTTAGAAGATAGTATCTTCACTATTACTGTAGATGGCGAAAAACAAAAAGAAATTACAAACATTCCAGATCACGCAGTAGCAGTTAATATGCTTCTTAAAAAATTAACTGAAAACGGAATCGTTAAATCTCTAGATGAGATTGGCGGTATCGGTCACCGTGTTGTTCACGGCGGCGAAAAATTTGCTGACTCTGTTTTAATTACTGATGAAGTATTAGCTGATATCGAAGAATTAAGCGATTTAGCACCACTTCATAACCCAGCAAACGTTGTTGGTATTAAAGCATTCCAAGAAGTATTACCAAACGTACCAGCAGTAGCAGTATTCGATACAGCATTCCACCAAACAATGCCGGAATCTGCATTCCTATACAGCTTACCATATGAGTACTATGAAAAATTCGGCATCCGTAAATACGGTTTCCACGGAACTTCTCATAAATATGTAACTGAGCGTGCGGCTGAATTATTAGGTCGTCCAATTGAAAGCTTAAGCTTACTTTCTTGTCACTTAGGTAACGGTGCAAGTATCGCAGCAGTAGAAGGCGGTAAATCTATCGATACTTCTATGGGCTTCACTCCACTTGCTGGTGTAACAATGGGTACACGTTCTGGTAACCTTGACCCTGCGTTAATTCCATACATCATGGAAAAAACAGGCCAAACAGTAGAAGAAGTAGTTAACGTATTAAACAAGAAGAGTGGTATGTTAGGTCTTACTGGTTACTCTAGTGACCTACGTGACATCATTGCGAAAGAAGAAGAAGGCGACCACCGTGCGAAAGTAGCACTTGATGTATTCGTAAGCCGTATCCACAAATACATCGGTTCTTACACAGCTCGTATGAAAGGTGTAGACGCAATCATCTTTACAGCTGGTGTAGGTGAGAACAGTGCAATTATTCGTGAGCGCGTATTAGAAGGCCTTGAGTACATGGGCGTATACTTCGATGTAAAACGTAATAACGTATTCGGTGAAGAAGCATTCATCAGCTTCCCACACTCTCCAGTAAAAATTATCGTAATTCCAACTGACGAAGAAGTTATGATTGCTCGTGACGTACTACGTCTTGGAGATATTGGTTAATATATGAAAAAAAAGACGAGATCTTATAGGATCTCGTCTTTTTTCTTTTGGATATATTTTAAAATTCCATCCGGATATAATATTTTTTCTTTCTGAATGAATGCCGTAATAGGAATCCATTTCGCATACGCTACTGTTTGCTCACCTTGTATATTTAATATTTTCATTTCATATAGTGATGTGTCTAATAAACGCAAAGAATATAGTTGAATGATTTCATGACCAATGCCCCCATCTAGATGAAAGACATTTTCTAAACAACCTAAATAATTGATGATTTCTATCTCCGTATGAAGCTCTTCTGTAAACTCCCGAATAACAGTATGTGCTGATTTTTCATCAAGTTCAATGGAACCGCCAAGAGGACGATAATATGTTTCGCCTTCTGTATGATATTCTTGTACGAGAAGGCGATCTTGATGTACAGCAAGACCGAAAGCTTTTGCACGTGGATACATATAGAATCACTCCTTATTTGTTTCGTATAAGGACGATTATAATGTATGGTGTGATAAAAGTATCGTGTATTTAAGTGTGTGGTCTAACTGTAATTCCATCAAATAAGTCTTTCCAAAATGCTTCATTGTATTGGTATACATCCATAATAGGACATTTCATAACGCAAGTACGTTGTAATCCCCAATCTTCTTGGGTGATAGTTGGTATATCGGCAGGAATTAGTAATAGGACAGAGAATGTATGTGTAACGATTTGAGATAAAATTTGTTCTAGGGAACATGCTTCTTCATATGTTCCTCCAGTTCGAATAAACAATATGGATTCTGCCGTTTCAATTGTAGTTAGAAAACGATTAATTCGATGTTCATAGTTTAACTTAATTTCTGTATAAGAAGGCCAATAATTTGGTGTGTTTACATCTGTTTTAAAGTCATGACAGGAGTCAATTTCATAAAGGTTGTCCCTTAATCTTAATTTGGCATCATCATCCCAAAATGAGATGAAGGATAGATTTTCGAAATTTAAAAAACGGTCAAATCGATTTTGTAATAAAAAATTTACTTTCGTTAATGAAGGACTTAGCATAAAATCAATAACGCCAAAAAATGGTGATAATTCTAATTGATATAATGCCCAAGCAGGCCAACAGTTTTGTCCTAAGCTGAATACTGCGTTATAGTTTTGTTTTAGATTGGATAGATTCATGTGAAGTATCTCATCCTTTTTGCTATTATTTTATGTCACTCATAAAGGGTATGTGAAAAGAGATATACAAGCATATTTGTAAAGAATAAGCAGAAATATGTTACAATAGAAAAAAATCGAACGAGGTGGTTGTTACGATGCGATCGAAGCGAGAACAAGCCATTTTAGACAATATAAAAGAATGGGAAGCGCAATTAGTTGAGCAAGAAGCGACCGATTTTCAAAAAGTGTTTGATAAATGGTTACATACTACAGTTGCGAAATTACCTGAGAAAAAGCGAAAAGAATTCTTCACGAAAGCAGATGGATGGCTCTTTCATTTGCATGCATTTATTCAAAGTTCACAAGCACAGTTAGACGCACGTAATCGGATTTTAGGAACATCGAGATTATTTGATGAATCGATTGAACAGCTTGAAGATTTGAAAGCATTATCTATTGATCAGTTAACATACATAGCAGAGCAGCAAACAGCACGTCATCGTCTATATTCATTTGTGCAAGGCGGGGCGACAGGTGCTGGAGGTTTATTATTATTAACGGCGGATTTTCCGGTTATGATCGCGTTAAATGTGAAGGCGGTCCAACTTATTGCAACATCATTTGGACATGATGTGAACAAGCCATATGAAATGATGCTTGCGTTAAAGGTGTTTCACGCGTCATTACTACCAGGAAGACTTCAGCAATACGCATGGTACAATTTATTGCAAGAGCTGGAACAAGAAGATTCGTTCTTTTATGAAGGAGACGAAGCAGTGTTACAAACAGCTTCTACTGAAGTTGTGTTAAAACAAATTTTGAAGACATTTTCGATTTATGCTCTTCGTCGTAAATTATTCCAAGGTATTCCGGTAATTGGAATGGCAATTGGATCTACAGTGAATTATCGTTTAACAAGAAACGTTACTGAATTTGCAAATAGATTTTATCAAGTGCGCCATATAGTCGAGAAAGAAAAAAGAGCATAAAAAAAAGCGAGAGGCCGAAGCCTTTCGCTTTTTTAATTTGTTGCATGTTTTTTGGACATTGGAACAGATACTGGCTGTTTTTCTGCTGTTTTTTCTGTTTTTGGATAATAAATTAAATCCAATGTTTTTGCCTGTACGGCAATCGAAAGAATAGTAAAAGCAATTTCAGTCCAATTTAAATAATATAATGAAAGCGCAAGAACAATCGCGTCAAAGACGAAGAAAATTTGCCCAATTGTAAAACGAGTTCGTTTACTTAATACAATTGTTAAAATATCGTCTCCACCGGTTGCACCGCCAAATCGCAATATAAAACCGAGTCCAATACCAGCTAACGCACCGCCAACTACTGCAGCTATAAATAAGTTATTTGATAAATCTACCGTAAATGGAGAATAATTTTCCATAAAGGAATAAAATACTCCGAATGAAATTGAACCTAAGAATGAATAGCCAACCATTTTTTTACCTAAAAATGAAGCACACAGTAAAATAATTGGGATATCCATTAATACAGTTGAAATAGATGGTGAAATATCATAAAAGTTTTGAATGAATAGTGCAATTCCTACAAATCCACCTTCTGTTAAGTGGTTTTGAAAGTGAATATGATATAGCGCTGCTGCTAAAATAAATGAACCGATTAAAACCATAAAAATTTCTTTAATAATTTGCCGACTTTGGATGTTCCTCATCGTTATTCCTTCTTTCCGTAGTTAGTAGTCCTTTTTGTGTTGTAAACTAACTACGAGCTCACATGTAGCTTTCAGTTAGTTTACGAAAAAACTAACTACGCTATATGTCGCTGAAGAAATAACGAATAATCCTCTCGTCCATCAATTCTCCCTACCTTCGTTTTAGTTTAAGTCTTAAAACGACTAAACAAAACGTGGAGTAGGATTCGTCATTTAGCAATCCTGCTCTTCTTTGTTTTGTTTAGTTAGTAACAATTAAGTCCTAAACAAAACGCTATGTGTAAGAAGAGTCTTTTTTTTGCCAAATTATCCTTCGGGCAATCATAATTTCCCCACTCTCGTATTTTTTTCGCTAGACTAAAGTATCTGAGCTGAAAAATACGCTACGTGTATGATTCGTCAATACGATGCCACATGCTCCTTCGAGCGATCATGATATCAAAATCCCTTCCTTCAAGATTTATACTATTATATCATACTTTTAAAAAATGTATGCGGATGGAAACCGACAATAAACGGAGGGAATCTACAAAAAATGTTATGTTTAAATATTTTTGTAGAAAAGCCTAAGTTATTTCGGAGGATTGGACAGTTTGTAACGGTTTGTCCAATAAGTAAGAAAAAAAGGGTTTTATTCAGTTGTATTCTTTTCATCACTTTTATCTTTAAAAAACGCATCCCAACTAATCACACTTAAAAAAGTTAAAGCGATAATAACGAAAGCACGCATAAGCTTTAGACCCCCCTTTGTACATAGTATATGAATCATTCGATTCGGAATGTGTCATTTTTTTACAAGTCTTAACTATTATGAGAGTATATTAATATAGATAGATGAAGGGGAGAGTGAAGATATGCTAAAAGACATGTTCAAAAGAAAAGAATTAATATGCATTTCATGTCAGAAAAAAATTCAATATGAAGAAGAGCTTGTTGCTTTTGTAAAGTTGCCGAAAGAAAGAAGTATATTAGTTGGTCCATTCGATGTATGTTTGGCAAAAACAGCACAAGAAATATATTGTAAATCATGTTACGACAAAAAAGCATGACCCAAAGTAATTGAGGGGCATGCTTTTTTCATTGGTGTGCTTTCCCCTCAGATACATTTTGAGTGAGTCGATACCAAAGCCAAAGGTCATTAATGATAGAAGCAAGATCGGCAATTTCTGAATTTAGTTTACAAGAAACTTCGAAATCTTCTTCGTTATTTAAATAATGTTGTTTTGTATTAATATAGTGCTCAAGTTCTTTTATACGATCAGGAATTTTCCCGCGAACTTGTTCCCATTTTAGTAAAATAGCATGTTGCATTTTTTCGGGGATTTCTTCCCAGTCTTCTTGTAAATGTGGAATTTCAATTCCTAGATGTTCATCGTATAAGAAATACTTTTCCATAAGTTCACCCCCGTTTTCCTGCTTATATTGTACAGAAAAACAGAAAGAAGTTCGACGAAATTGTTTGAAAAAATTTGAAAATGACTCTTGATACATTTTGTGAAAGGTGGTAAAGTGTGAATTATTATAAAAGAAAATGAATATTTATTCTTTAGGGGGATGCAAAATGGAGAAGAAAAAAGTTGTATTAGCATATTCCGGAGGTCTTGATACTTCCGTTGCAATTAAATGGTTACAAGAGAAGAATTATGATATTATCGCGCTTTGTTTAGACTTAGGGGAAGGTAAAGACTTAGCATTTGTAAAAGAAAAGGCACTTTCAGTAGGTGCAATTAAATCATATATGATTGATGTTCAAGAAGAATTTGCAAACGAATATGCATTGATGGCGATGCAAGCACACACATTATACGAAGGGAAATACCCTCTTGTCTCTGCATTATCTCGTCCGCTTATTGCGAAGAAATTAGTGGAAATCGCAGAACAAGAAGGCGCAACTGCAGTTGCACACGGATGTACAGGGAAAGGAAATGACCAAGTTCGTTTTGAAGTTTCTATCCAAGCATTAAATCCTTACTTAGAAGTGATTGCGCCTGTACGTGAATGGAAATGGTCACGTGAAGAAGAAATTGCATATGCAAAAGAAAACGATGTACCAATTCCGATTAATTTAGATAGCCCGTTTTCAATCGATCAAAACTTATGGGGACGCAGCAACGAATGTGGAATTTTAGAAGATCCATGGGCAGCGCCGCCAGAAGATGCATATGAGATGACATTGGCATTAGAAGATACACCGAATAAACCAGAGTTTGTAGAAATCGGATTTGAAGCAGGAGTACCGACTACTTTAAATGGCACTGCATATTCACTTGCAGAATTAATTAAAACGTTAAATGCGCTTGCTGGAAAACACGGCGTTGGACGTATTGATCACGTAGAAAATCGTCTTGTCGGTATTAAATCTCGTGAAGTATACGAATGCCCAGCAGCAATGACGTTAATCACTGCGCATAAAGAGTTGGAAGATTTAACACACGTAAAAGAAGTAGCACATTTTAAACCAGTGATTGAACAGAAAATAACAGAACTTATTTATAATGGTTTATGGTTCTCGCCTTTAAAACAAGCGCTACATGCATTTTTACAAGAAACGCAAAAGAATGTAACAGGTACAGTGCGTGTGAAATTATTTAAAGGTCATGCGATTGTAGAAGGACGTAAATCTGAATACTCTTTATACGATGAAAAATTAGCAACATATACTGCTCAAGATGAATTTAATCATGATGCAGCAGTTGGATTCATTTCATTATTCGGTTTACCGACGAAAGTATACAGCCAAGTGAATCAAAAGAAGGTGGAAGCGTGAGCAAACTTTGGGGTGGACGTTTTACAGAAGAAGCGGAAGCGTGGGTTGAAGAGTTCGGAGCATCCATCTCTTTCGATCAACAATTAGTAAATCAAGATATAAAAGGAAGTATTGCACACGTAACGATGCTAGCAAAGCAAGGCATCGTTACGAAAGAAGAGGCAGAGAAAATAAAGATAGGTCTTCAATATTTATTAGAAGAAGCGAAACAAAATAAATTGCATTTTTCGGTTGAAGCTGAAGATATTCATTTAAATATTGAAAAGATGTTAATTGAAAAAATCGGTGAAGTAGGAGGGAAACTTCATACAGGCCGAAGTCGTAACGATCAAGTGGCGACAGATATGCATTTGTATTTAAAAGAAAAGGTAGAACATATTATAAAAGCTACAAAACAATTGCAAACTGTTCTTGTTCATCAAGCAGAAAATAACATTGAGACAATTATGCCTGGCTATACGCATTTACAGCGTGCCCAGCCGATTTCATTTGCTCATCATATTCTTGCTTACTTTTGGATGTTAGAGCGTGATGTGAATCGTTATGAAGATTCATTAAAGCGTATTAATATCTCCCCATTAGGAGCAGGAGCGCTAGCTGGGACGACATTCCCGATCGACCGAGAATATAGTGCGGAACTTCTTGGGTTTAATGGAATCTATGAAAATAGTTTAGATGCAGTAAGTGATCGTGATTTCATACTGGAGTTTTTAAGTAACTCATCTATGCTTATGATGCACTTATCACGCTTTTGTGAAGAACTTATTTTATGGAGTAGCCAAGAGTTTCAATTTATTGAAATGAGCGATCAATACGCGACAGGAAGCAGCATTATGCCGCAAAAGAAAAATCCGGATATGGCGGAACTAATCCGTGGTAAAACAGGCAGAGTATACGGTAATTTATTCAGTTTACTTACAGTAATGAAAGGATTACCACTCGCTTACAATAAAGACTTACAAGAAGATAAAGAAGGAATGTTTGATACAGTCAAAACAGTAGAAGGATGCCTTCATATTATGGCGGGCATGCTTGAAACGATGACTGTAAACAAAGAAAAAATGGGGCAAGCTGTGACGCAAGATTTCTCCAACGCAACAGAAATTGCCGACTACTTAGCAAACAAAGGACTACCATTCCGTCAAGCTCATGAAATTGTTGGGAAGTTAGTGCTACATTGCACACAAAAAGGAATTTATTTATTAGATGTCCCGCTTGAAACATATCAAGAAATGAGCTCTTTATTTGAAGAAGATTTGTATGAAGTTCTTTCACCATATGCGGCTGTAAAGCGTCGTAACAGTGCTGGTGGGACAGGGTTTGAACAAATCAAAAACGCTTTGGAGAAGGCGAAGGGGTTAGTTGGAGAGTTTGTTAGAAGTTGATTGATTTTATAGGGAAGAAGGTACGCTAATCTTGATGGAGAGAAGCTTACCTTCTTTTTTTTATAGCCCAAAATTAATCATACTTATGTCGATCTTCCGTAATTCGAATATACTCAATATCCATCAAATCACGAAGCAATGCACCATTACTTAGTTCAACGCCATGTTTCTCTTTAAAATGAGTGCGAATCGTATCTAGCATTTCAATTTCTTTTCCGTTCACGTCTAAAATAATGCGTTCAGAATCATCCATATAGCATCCTCCTTTTTTACACATATATATTTTGTCCGTCTATTTCTAAAAAATGTATGTTAACGTAATGTTAGGAAATAAGAAAGGGATGAAAAATGAGACGTATTTATTTTATAGGGCTAATTTTGTACACGCTAATTGTATTGCATGTTGCATTCCCAAATATCTTTTCATTTGAGGATTTAGAAACAGTACACGTTGCGATATTTATTTTTGCTCTATTTGTAGTAGATTGCTTTATTTCTATATGGCTTTCGAAAAGAAAAGATATACAAGGCAAAAAAGAAATGGAACGGAAAAAGAGAAAACGTTCATTTTGGATGATGACGTACTGTTTGTCTTTAGTGCTTACTGCTGCTTTTTTTAGTGAGCATATTCCATTAGAAAGATTAAATATTGGATTTGGAGCGTTCGTATTCACATACTATTTTTTTATGCACTTTCTTCCTTATATGAAAGAAAAGCGAGGAGAAGAGGAAAATCCGCTTGTAGAAGAAGCGAAAGAACAAGAGCATAAGAGAATAGAAGAAGATATAAAGAAACTTGGAGAACAAAAGTGGTATTTAAAATCAAAAATCATATACGTTCTTTGCTTTATTACGCCACCAATTGGTTATTTGTACGTTTTCTTATTTCGTAAAAAAATGACAGAAGGTGCAAGACGAACGTACTTAACGGTTGCGACAATCATGATGGCATTATGGTCTTTGAAGTTTCTGCCGCCTTATGTATTGGCAATTACCGTTGTTGTCGTAGCATGTCTTGTATTTATAGTGAAATTTATAAAATGAAAACACGAAGTCTAATATGTAACACTGAATTTAAAATAGTTAAAAATATATAAGATATACTACACGACGACACATGTTGTTTAGCAATGTAGTTTTAAAGTGTAGAAACACTTAGCTTGATACGCTTGTTTTTTATCAATACATTCATCAAAGTAACAATAAAGTCGTTTCTGTAATGATTTAAGAAAGGAATAACCTATTTAATAACTACATGATACTGAATACAGTCTTTCATGTATTGTTATAAGAAGAAAAACAAGGGCCAGTGTTATTAAACTAACAGATAGATTAAAGTAAGAAATGTTATACTATAATTTGTTTAGTAATAATAGGAGGAATAATAATGGTTCAATCAATAGTTCATATCGCATTAGTAGTAAAAGACTACGATGAGGCAATAGAGTTTTATACAAAGAAACTAAATTTTACATTGGTCCAAGATATATATCAGCCAGAGCAAAATAAAAGATGGGTAGTGGTATCTCCTCCTGGTTCAGTCGGCACGACAATATTACTGGCTAGAGCATCTAAACCTGAGCAAGATTCTTTTATCGGTAACCAATCAGGCGGTAGAGTTTTTCTTTTCTTAAATACTGACGATTTTTGGAGAGATTATAATGAAATGATCTCAAGAGGAATAGAATTTGTGAGAGAACCGCAAGAGCAAGAATATGGAACAGTTGCAGTATTCAAAGATTTATACGGGAATTTATGGGATTTGTTACAATTAAAAGATGACCATCCAATCGCTCAAAGAATTAAGTAGAATACAGTTTAAAGTTTATTAAATAATCAATTGGAAAATGGGGATTTTGAAGTGTTCTTTGATTTTGTGGAGTGGATTGATATTTTAAAATCCATACAAGAGTAGAGAAAAACAGAGAAGATTTATTCCTATGAATAAAAATAAAGGCATGTCGTGAAAAAAGGAGTGGATTTCCCACCCCTTTTTTAGTTTATTATCATTGTTTAACAATATGTGTTTATTGTTCATTCGAGCCTCGAACTTAATTTTCCTTATCCTTCGGTAAAATATGTGGACTTGGTGTTTTATCTGTAAATTAAAGATCACCTTGCTCCTCATCACCACGAACAACAAGGACATCGCATTTCGCATAGCGAATAATATGTTCAGAGACGCTACCGATTAGGAAGCGTTCAACAGCATTTAAACCAGTCGCACCACACATAATTAAATCTACTTTATGGTTTGGAGCGATTTCTTTTGAAATTTTAGATTTAGGATTACCAAATTCTAATACAGTTTCAATTTTTTCAAGACCAGCTTCAAGCGCAGTTTTTTTGTAGTCTTCTAATAAGTCTTCTGCAAATAGATTTGCACGTTCAGCAATTGCACGGCTATAAGCCTCTACTGCTGAGTACGCTTTTACATCAACGATATGAGCGATTGTTAATGTTGCATTGTTGCGCTTTGCGACTTGAATTGCTTTTTTAAAGGCTTTTTCTGCTTCTTTAGAACCATCCACCGCGATTAAAATATTTGTATATGTATTATTCATAGTCAATTCCTCCCAATCTGTTTTATAACTGTTTACAACTTAATTATAAAACAAATTTTGGTAACGTGCTTGCCAGAAACGTTACAGAATTTTGAAAACTCTGTTTCAATTCATTTTAGTTGTAATTGGAGCGAGAACTTGTTACATATGAAGTATAGCAATTTAAAAGGGGGCAGTTTTGTGAGACATGCGCTCATTACAGCCGGTACGAAAGGTTTAGGAAAGCAAGTAACAGAAAAGTTATTGGCTAAAGGCTATTCAGTAACAGTAACGTACCATAGCGATATCACCGCTATGGAAACGATGAAAGAAACATATAAAGATGTGGAAGAGCGTCTACAATTCGTGCAAGCAGATGTCACGAAGAAGGAAGATTTACATAAAATAGTAGAAGAAGCGATGAGCCGTTTTGGCAAAATTGACTTTTTAATTAATAATGCTGGTCCATATGTATTTGAACGAAAAAAGTTAGTTGATTATGAAGAAGATGAATGGAATGAAATGATTCAGGGAAATTTAACAGCGGTATTTCATTTATTAAAACTTGTCGTTCCGGTCATGAGAAAACAGAACTTTGGCCGTATTATTAATTACGGATTTCAAGGGGCGGATAGTGCACCGGGATGGATTTATCGTTCAGCTTTTGCAGCGGCGAAAGTAGGACTTGTTTCATTAACGAAAACAGTTGCTTATGAAGAAGCGGAGTATGGTATTACTGCGAACATGGTATGTCCTGGTGATATTATTGGCGATATGAAAGAGGCGACTATTCAAGAAGCACGTCAGCTAAAAGAGCATAACACACCGATTGGTAGATCTGGAACAGGTGAAGATATTGCAAGAACCATTTCGTTTTTATGTGAGGACGATTCCGATATGATTACCGGTACAATTATTGAAGTGACTGGTGCAGTGGATGTTATTCATAGACATCGATAGAATAAAATAAGATGAAGTTTCAAATAATTGGACAGTTTATCCATTGTGCTGAGAGGTGCGGATAATACTGTCTTTTAATATAAAATTAAATCTATCGGAAAACTTGTATTATTTTTTGTCAAATATTGAGATATTATGTTAAAATATAAGAGCGTAGAAAGCGCTTTAAAAAATGATTCAGGGGTCATTTCATAACTCAAGGGGGAACTAATCATGCGTATCGGTATTCCAACAGAAATTAAAAACAATGAAAACCGTGTGGCAATGACGCCAGCGGGAGCAGTACATTTAGTACAAAATGGTCATGAAGTTTTTGTTCAAAAAGGAGCAGGTTTAGGATCTGGTTTTACGGATGAAGAATACGTACAAGCTGGTGCGAAACTTGTAGAAACTGCTGAAGAAGCATGGAATCAAGATATGGTTATGAAGGTAAAAGAGCCAGTAGCAAGTGAATACGGCTATTTCCGTGAAGGTTTAATTTTATTCACATACTTACACTTAGCTCCAGAACCAGAATTAACGAAAGCATTAATCGATAACAAAGTTGCATCAATTGCATACGAAACAGTACAATTAGACAATCGTTCTTTACCATTACTTGCACCTATGAGTGAAGTAGCTGGTCGTATGTCTGCACAAATCGGTGCACAATTCCTTGAGAAAAACAAAGGCGGTAAAGGTATTTTACTTGCAGGCGTTCCAGGGGTAAAACGCGGCAAAGTAACAATCATCGGCGGTGGTCAAGCTGGTACAAATGCAGCTAAGATTGCAGTAGGTTTAGGTGCAGATGTAACAATCATTGACTTAAGTGCAGAACGTCTTCGTCAATTAGATGATATTTTCGGTAACCAAGTAAAAACATTAATGTCTAATCCATACAACATTGCAGAAGCTGTTAAAGAATCTGACCTTGTTATTGGAGCAGTATTAATTCCAGGTGCAAAAGCGCCAAAACTTGTAACTGAAGAAATGATTCAATCAATGGAACCAGGTTCTGTCGTTGTAGATATTGCGATTGACCAAGGTGGTATTTTCGAAACAACTAATCGTATTACAACTCATGACAACCCAACTTACGAAAAACATGGCGTTGTTCATTATGCAGTTGCTAATATGCCAGGTGCGGTTCCACGTACGTCAACTCTTGCATTAACAAACGTAACAGTACCATATGCAGTACAAATTGCTAACAAAGGCTATAAAGATGCTTGCCTAGGCAACTCTGCATTATTAAAAGGTATTAACACATTAGATGGATATGTAACATTCGAAGCAGTTGCAGAAGCTCACGGCTTACAATACGCTGATGCGAAAGAGCTACTTGAAAAAGCTCCTGCTTTATCATAATAGAAATACATTTGAGACCTTCCTTTTCATAAGGAGGGTCTTTTTTATATGGGGAAATAATATGTGAATAATTGTTATTTACTGGTGTAAATCGATTTTTATTATGATAATTTAGAATTATATAATAAAAAGGGGGATTCAATGGGGAGTAAAAAAAGGAAGTAAAAGCAAGCTAAAAGACAAAAGTACATAAAGAAAAAACAGGAACAGAACATACCTTTTTCACAAAAAGTAGTCATTATGATAGAAAAAACATTCCGGTATATTTGTATGGCTCTGTATGTAATTTTGTGTATGTATTCATTTGGAGTGTTTTACAGTTTTGGGATAACTCCCAATATTATTGAGAGCATTCTAGAATTTATACTTGTTGTAATAGAATTAGCCTTATTCGTTATACTCTTTGCTACAGTATGGCCTAGTCATGAAAGTAAAAAAGATAGAAAAAGAAGCAAAAAATCTTCATACGCTTCAAGCTCATCAAGTGGATTCGGTCACTACAGTAGTAGTGATTGTAGTAGCTCAAGTGATGGTGGAGGAGATTGCGGAGGTGGTGGAGATTAAGTTAATTTTTCAGAAGAACGACTAACGAAAGGATGGGATGAAATATGGAAACTGTGAACTTAATAGAATTAACAAAAGACATTCAAGATCAACATAAAAACTTCGTCGTTTCAAATATAAACAGTCATTGTTTACGAATCGCTGTATTTACTGGTGAATATGATTGGCACTATCATTCTAATTCGGATGAATTATTTATTGTGCTAGAGGGAGAATTACTTATTGATTTTGAAGATGGAGAAACAGCGGTTTTAAAGCCAAATGATTCTATTTTAATTCCAGCATGTACGATTCATAGAACGAGAGCGTTAAAGAGAACGGTAAATCTTTGTTTTGAACATATAGAGGCTAATACGATTAAAGTGGAGCAATTATGAAAAAATTATCTGTAGCCGATTATAGAAAAGTTCTTCCGGTTTTAGAAGGTAATACAAGAACGACGACGTTTGCTTATGCGGTATGTGATCAAATGATAGATGGCGAGGTTTTTATAAACGGGCAATTAACAGCAGGACTAATCCGTACAGCTAACGGTATCTATTATTTATTTGGTGATACGGATGATCAAAATTATAACGAAGAGTTATTTTCATATTTAAAAACGGCTATTGAAAAAACAGAGAAGAGATTTACACTGTTCACTTCGAGTGAAGAGTGGGAAATGATGATAGAAGAGCGTTTTAGTAATGTACTTCGGAACATCCCGCGAATGAAATTTCAAAGCGTAACCTTTGAAGAGAGTCAACGAGATTTTAACAAAAATACATATGAAGTGAAGCGTATTGATAGAAGAGATATAGAGCGCAGCAGTGAATTTAAAGAGGAGTACTACAAAGAGTATTGGGGATCAAAAGAAATGTTTTTGAACAGTGGTTTTGGATTTTGTATAGAACAAGATGGGATAATTGTAGCTGAATGTGTCTCAATATTTAGCGGGAATGGTTTTGCTGAAATAGATATTGCAACACATGAAGCGCATCAAGGGAAAGGATTAGCTCAAGCTGTTGCAACAAGGTTCATTGAACATTGCATGCAAAATGACATTATACCGAGCTGGGATTGTTATGTAGACAATATTCCTTCGCGAAAATTAGCTAGTAAATTAAGTTTTTATCATCCAATAGAATATAGTTTGTTTGTACGTAAGAAAACGGGGGAATAAAAATGAATGTAGAATTAACAAGATTTAAAGTTAAGCCTGGTAAGAGTCATCGAGTAGATGAATGGATGCAGCTTCTTAATGGCAATTTGAAAGAAGTGCTTTTGACATTAAACGACGAAAAAATGTACGTTGAGACAATTTTCCGGGAAATAAGAGATGGAGAAGAGTACTTATATTGGTATTCTGTGCAAGGAGAAGGTGGTATTTTTGTCGAAAATTCGCATCATGAAATTGATAAAAAGCACTTAGCATTTTGGTATGAATGTATCGATGAAGAAGCACCATCTATTGATATGAAAACAGAAGTTGTTATGATTCAAGATGTTGTGAAGGAAGCGATGAAATAATAGATTGTTATTTTATAACCGTAAAATGATCTTCTTTTTTGTTGGAATATATATTATTGGAGATGCTGTAGGATGAAAATTAGTAATAAATATATCACTCTCGGTGAAATAGAAATAATAAGAGAACCTTTAAATAAATTGCATGAATATCATAATAATAAATCAAAACATTTTTCTGGTGATTATCCAAGAATGACATTTGAGGAACGTATTGAAAATTATAAACAGAATTCAAATTACGGAGAATATAGAATTGAATTATTAGTTGAGGCGGAAACAGATGATATATTAGGGTTTTGTATAGCGTATAGTAAAAGTGTAAGCGGAAAGATTGAAGTTTTATTCGTTGATGAAAAATACCGAAGAAACGGATTTGGCTTAAAATTAATGAATAGTGCAGTGGAATGGTTTAAAGCGAAGAAGATAGATGAAATTGAATTAACAGTAGTGTATGGAAATGAAGCTGTATCGTTTTATGAAAAGTTGGGGTTCTATCCTCGTTCAATTATTATGGCAACTAAGTCATAACGATAGTATGGGGAGAGAGGAGTGGGAGTTTTTGCTTCAAAAAAATGATTCATATTTTACTAAAATATATGTGAAAAGCGCATCAAAATGGATGTGCTTTTTATTATGAAACAATTTATAAAAGCTGCATTTGGATGTCTTTAAGTGAAAATAAAGAGGGATACTGAGAATATTTTAGGATAAACTATAAAGTGAAACTTTAATCAGTGTGGGGTTCATCCCCCATCTAACTTCTTGCTTCCGCTGAATTTTGATGTGAGGTCTTACTGCCCGTTAATGCGGGATAAAGAAATAAAAAACACCAAACCAAAAGACTTACCAATATACGGTATAGTCGTAACAGGAAAAATAGAGGATTTACAAAGTTTACAAGGGTCACCGTATATTAAGGCTGCTGTAAGAGGTGTAACAGTTGAGAAATATTGATTACAAGTAATTAATGTGAATAATCAGAAAATTTATGTTATAATATGGGAAAAGGAGGTTTATATGAGGCAAATACATGGAGCAATTTATATTTACATAACAATGTTTTTCGTGGCGATATCCTATGGATTGGGGCACGTGTATTCGCATCCTATACTAACTTTTTTAAGTGGAGCATGTATGGCGTTTGCGCTTCTTGTCCACCTTTTCTCAGTTTGGATCGTGAAATTTCAATTAAATATTAGTGAAATAGAAGAAGGCACTTTTTGAGTGGCCTTCTTTTTTAATAATATTTTGGAAGCTCTTGTAGCAATTTTTCAATTTCGAATTCGGTTTCTTCACATATAGAAAGTGTGCGTAGTCTGAAAAATAAGCTACGTAAGAAAGATTTTGTATTTCCATATAAAAACTCGTACGATTCAATAGGTAGTGCTTGTTTTTGGACCAGTAATTGAGCTACTAAGTCACGAAGGGCTAATATGAGTATTTCTTCTTTTAGGCCATTTTGCAGCATTGCGACAATCGGATAAACGAGACGCTCGTCTTCTTCATATTTGTAGTAAATAGAATGGACACAAACTTTGTTTAACAAAGTTTTTAATATCTCTTCGTAATGTAAAGTTTCTAGTTTAGGACTATGAACAAGCGCCTCAAATGTATCGGAAGCATGTGCGATACTATGTGCCCAGCCGTGGCCTTGCACATATCCGCGGAAATCATGTTCATTGTGCATATATAGAATTAATTGATCTTTTACAGTTAAAATATCATTCTGTGATAAGAAATTATGAGTTGTATCTGCATCTATAATGAGCGCAATTAATAAGGTCGTAAATGCACGAGTAAATACAGCATCTTCATCATCTGAATGAATCTTATACAATAAATATTTTTCACCGATGCTTTCTAATAATAGTTTCTGTAATTGTGTGTGTGAAAGGTAGCGATTTTTGATGAGATGATAAAAAGTAGAGTAGATGAGTTTGTCCCTTAAGTAGCTATCAGTAACACCGATATGTTCAAGCATACTGGAACTTAAAGAATCAATATGAAGTGTGTTATCTATGATGTAATTATTATTACGAATTTTTTCTAACTGTTGTTGTAACATATAAACCTCCTGTTTTAGAAAATTCTGTATTTTTATAATATAATAAGAGGAAGAAATAGACAATAAATAAGTGCATTTGAATGGAGAGGGCATTATGAAGAGAGCATTATTCTTTTTTATTAGTATTTTCTTTTTAGGAAGCTGTTCCATTTCGTATGTTAATTTTTCTAGCGAGAGCAAAAGTTGGACTGGACAATATAAAGGGCATATTAAGGATGACAGTGAAGATGGAATGTTTACGTTTCAGTACAAGGGCGGAGATGGGAATACAGAATTTAAAAACTTAGAGATTGCTATTAATGGAGCCTTTAGTACAATGACACAAACGTCAGAAGTTCATAAAGGAGCAAGGGTTGAAATAAAATCTTCTTGTGTAAGTTGTGCACCTCTATCTAAAGATGAACCGATAGAAGTTGTAATTAAATGGAATGATAAGTATGAGGAGAAGATGGTGTTAAATTTGAAATAGCCTAAAGTAAGGAGTTAAAAATGAATAGGCATATGAAAATTGTTATGTTTTTAAGTGTATTTCTAGTCATATTATCAGCTTGTACTACAAAACAAGTAGAGCAGGTAACGGTAAAAGAAGTCCCTAAAGAAGGGTATATCATATTAAGAAATGACACGGTATTTTTTGCCGATGATAAAACGTTTAACATAAAAGTAGAGTTGCAAAATTATATAGAACAACAAATGAATAAAGAGCATCCATCACATATAGTCTTGAGCTTTAAGGACAAAGACGCATATAAACAGTTAAAAACAGGGGATAAAATAAAAGTATGGTTTTCTCAAATACTTGAAAGCTATCCAGCAAGAATGATTGTAGAGAAATTTGAAATAGTAGAGGAATAAAAAAAGGCAGCATTCACGCTGCCTTTTTATTATTTTACAAATTGTAATTCTTTCGGGAATTTCGTTAAAATTTCTGATCCGTCTTTTGTAATGTAAATATCATCTTCAATACGAACGCCACCTACGTTTGGTACGTAAATACCAGGTTCGATTGTGAAGACCATACCTTCTTTTAATGGAGACTCGTTACCAGCTTTTACATCTGGATATTCGTGTACGCTAATTCCAAGTCCATGACCAAGTCGGTGCGGGAAGAAGTCTCCGTAACCTGCATCTGCGATAACAGAACGAGCAGCGTTATCGATTGCGCCAAGTGTAACACCTGGTTTACATGCTTCAACTGCTTGTAGTTGTCCAGCAAGTACAGTGTTGTAAATGCGAGTTTGCTCTTCAGAAATCTCACCGAATGCTACTGTACGTGTAATATCAGAGCAATAACCTTCAATGATTACACCTAAATCAAATAGTACGAAATCACCGCGCTTCATTTTGTTTGCGCCAGGAATACCGTGTGGAAGAGCAGAGTTTGCACCCGCTAATACCATCGTATCAAATGACATCTTATGTATGCCTTTTGTTTTTAATTCGTGTTCAATAATTGCTAATACTTCTAGCTCGCTACGGTTTTCTTTAATTGCATTTACACCAACTTCAACAGCGTAGTCCGCCATTTTAGCTGCTTCGCGTAAAATAGAAAGTTCTTTTTCATCTTTAATTAAACGAAGTTCGCGAACTTTCTCCTCAGCTGATTTGAAAGCTGCATTTGGGAATAATTTCGTTAATTCTTCGTAGCGCTCTACGTTTAAATGTTCTTTTTCAATTGCAACTGCATTTGCATTGATGCCGCGGTCTTTAATTGCTTTTGCAATCATATCCCATGGTCTGTCAGTATCAGTAAATCCAATAATTTCATGTGCCCAGCCAGCGTTACGTGCTTGACCTTCTTCCATTTTAGGACAAATTAAAATAGGTTCTTTTTCTTGGAATACAAACATACCAAGTAATCTTTCATGCGGTTCACAGTGGAAGTTCGTCATGTAGAAGACGTTCGGTGTAGAAGTTAAGAACGCAGCTTCTACGTTTTTTTCTTTTAGCCATTGCATTAAATTTTCTAATCTAGCATTCATCGATTGGCACCCCCGAGATATTTAATTACAAATATAACTTTAACTCGGAAGAAAGCGTTATGACAAGTAAATAGATGTTAGAAAAGACAGGGAATTGAAAAATCATGTAGAATAAAAAGTGAGAATGTGAATAGGGGAGGAATGTAATAATGAAAGTATCTTATCATGGGCATTCAGTTGTGAAAATTGAGGCGAATGGAAAAGTTATTTTAATTGACCCGTTTTTAACAGGTAATCCGAAAACAGATTTAAAAGCTGAAGATGTAAAAGTGGATGCAATCCTTTTATCGCATGGACACGGTGATCATGTTGGAGATACAGTAGAACTTGCGAAGAAAAATAATGCAGTTGTTGTAGCGCCATTTGAACTAGCAACATTTTTAAGTTGGCAAGGTGTAAATACACATCCGATGCATATTGGTGGTTCACATGAATTTGACTTCGGAAAAGTGAAGTTTACACAAGCATTCCACGGCTCTAGTTATATTGATGAAGCAAATAAGACGATTACATATACAGGTATGCCAGCAGGTATTTTATTTACAGCAGAAGAGAAAACAGTGTACCACGCAGGAGATACTGCACTATTCTCTGATATGAAGTTAATTGGGGAATTAAATAAAGTTGATCTAGCATTTTTACCAATTGGTGATAATTTCACAATGGGACCAGAAGATGCTGTACTAGCGGCAAAATGGATTAATGCGAAAACTGTTGTACCGATGCATTACAATACGTTCCCAGTTATTGAACAAGATCCATATCAATTTGTAGAAAAGCTACAAAATTGTACAGGGAAAGTATTAGAAGCTGGAGAAAGTATTACACTATAGAAAAGAAACCCTTCATTTGAAAAGAAAAGTGAAGGGTTTTTACGTGTGTAGGACAGCTTTTAATGCTTGTATTTGTTTTGGTGATTCTTTTCTTTTTGTACGTGGTTGTTCAGGTGTTTCATTCAATTCCATTGCAACTTTTTTCCCATCTACGAAAGCTAAAAATACAGCACCTACAACCTCTAAAAATTTTTTCATCATGTGTACGCTCCTTTGTTTTATTTCTTGTCTTCATTGTATAGGGAATCAAGTGGGCGAACTATCGAATGAGATGACAATAGCATTACATTGTTGTAATAGAATGACTGGTGGAATGTAAGAGTCATTTTGTTATAAAAAAAATAGTACAGGTATGCAAAGAGAGAGTGTAACAGTTTTGAAAATATAGTATACTGAAAGTACAACACATGAAGAATTTAGGGAAAAGAAAGTATGGTGAAACCATTTGGCTACCAAGCATAACCAAATTTTAGAACATATTAATAGCCTGCCAGTAGGCCATAAAATTTCTGTAAGACAAATTGCGAAAGATTTGAGTGTAAGTGAAGGGACAGCTTACCGTGCAATTAAAGATGCAGAAAATAAAGGGTATGTTAGTACAATTGAACGTGTCGGAACAATTCGAATTGAACAAAAGAAGAAAGAAAATATCGAAAAACTGACATATGCAGAAGTCGTTAACATTGTCGACGGTCAAGTACTTGGGGGCAGAGAAGGACTACATAAAACATTAAATAAATTCGTAATCGGAGCTATGAAATTAGAAGCGATGATGCGCTATACAGAAGCTGGGAATTTACTCATTATTGGTAACCGTACGAATGCACATCAATTAGCGCTAGAAACTGGAGCTGCTGTATTAATTACGGGTGGATTTGATACGGAAGATCATGTGAAGAAATTAGCAGACGAATTAAAGCTGCCGATTATTTCAAGTAGCTACGATACATTTACGGTCGCAACGTTAATTAACCGTGCAATTTATGATCAACTGATTAAGAAAGAAATTGTACTTGTTGAGGATATTTTAACACCAATTGAAGAAACGTTATATTTAAAGCCACATGATACAGTACAGCAATGGCATGCATATAATGAAGAGACAATGCACGGAAGATATCCAATTGTCGATGAAAATAAAAAAGTGCTAGGAATCGTAACTTCAAAAGACATGATCGGTGTAGCGAAAGAAACACCAATTGATAAAGTAATGACAAAACACCCAATTACAGTGAATGGTAAAATGTCTGTCGCAGCTGCGGCACGTATGATGGTGTGGGAAGGAATTGAATTACTTCCTGTCGTTGAGGAAGGAAATAAACTGCAAGGTATCATTAGCCGTCAAGATGTACTTCAGGCACTGCAAATGATTCAACGTCAGCCACAAGTTGGAGAAACAATTGATGATATTGTAACGAATCAATTTATGACGCCAAAAGAAGCGAAAAATGAGCATCTATATCAATTTTCAGTGACGCCGCAAATGACGAACTCAATCGGAACGTTATCGTACGGTGTATTTGCAACAATTGTGACAGAAGCGACAAATCGCGTCATTCGTGCGCAAAAGAAAAGCGATTTAATTGTTGAAAACTTAACGATTTATTTCGTAAAACCAGTTCAAATTGATAATGTTGTATCCGTTCATCCGAAAGTATTAGAAATTGGACGTAAATTTGGTAAGGTTGATGTAGAAGTGCATCATGAAGGTAATGTTGTTGGAAAAGCATTACTTATGGTGCAGTTAATCGATAAATAAAAAGATGGAACAAATCGTTTTGATTTGTTCCATCTTTTTTTGCTAAAAGGATAGAACTAGTAAGAAGTTTGAAAATATGGAAATGAGAAATCAAAAAACTAGCAGGATATGTATAAGAGTGGGTAGAAAATGGTTTTTGAGTCGGGAAAGTTTACGCTACGAATCATTAAGGGATAATATGCAGCACTATATGAACTAGGGGGAGCAGAATGGATTTTTACATTAAAAATCAGTTATGTAAGCAATATAATTTAAATAGTTGTACGAAAGTTTCATTATTGCATGGGGGAGAAAATCAAACATATATATTCGAATCGGATAAAAATAAATTTGTAGTTAGGCAGTATAGAGAAGGACGTTATAAAGTCGAGCAAATAGAAGCTGAAATACATTGGTTAATAGCGTTACAAAAACAAATGTTAGTACCAGAAGTAGTTGTAAATAAAAATGGTGAATGGATCACATCTGTGATGAAAGCTGAGGGGAGTATTCAGTATTTTGTTGTCTTTCGGTTTATAAACGGAAGTGAAGTCTTAGAACCGAAGAATAGGGATTATGAAAAACTTGGATCATTAATGCGAATGTTTCATGAAAAAACGAATGGAGTTCTCAAGGAAGTGCCGCAAGATTGGATAGGTTATGTAAGGCCCATATATAGTGAACAAAAGACAATTCAAGAGCCTTTGCAACAATTATTAGATGCGTCATTTCTGTCTCATGCGGAGAAGAATAAGTGCTTGAGAATCGCACAGAGAATACAAGAACTTGCAGGCTCAATTTCACTGGGAGAAAAGCAATTTGTTCATGGAGATATGCATTTTGGAAATATTCTTGTAGACAAAGAGGATTGGTATTTACTCGATTTTGATGAATGTGGATATGGATATAAAGAATTTGATATTGGTGTTCCTAGATTACATTTAATTGCTTCAGGACAGTTAAACGAGTGTTGGGAGTATTTTATGATGGGATATGGGGAAAATGTTTCGGAAGCAGTTATCCGACTTGGAACTGCTTCAAGACTTTTTTATATGGCAGGAAAGATTCCAGCAAGGCTTGATATCGATCCTATTAGAAAAAATCCTGGTGCCTTTATTCAGCGGTATATTCAGTATACTGAAAAAGAATTATGTGGAGAGACCGTTATATAAAAAGACAGAATATTGATTTATCTAGATTGCAGACTGTGCTATAATTACATTGTAAGAAAATGGATTTTGGGAAGGTGGTATACATTATGTCGTCAGCCGTACTCTTTTTTGGTAGTATCGCACTATTTTACTTTCTTGTAATGATACCGATCCAATATTTATATTTACAAGGTTTACATGAAAAAAAGGAAAAGACAGGATTATCTCAGCGAGAGCTATATGAAAAAATGTCTTTTGGAGAAGAACAATTACATTTTCACGTACAAGGTAACCCATTTAATATACCATCTGCGTTTGTCGCATATATGATTTTAAAAGTTAGAGGACGTAAAAAAGCATCACAATTTTGATGCTTTTTTACGTTGTTTCATAGACTTCTGCTTCTTTAACTGCTAATGGTAAGAAATGTTTGTATTGGCGAAATCCATTAAATACACTTGCACTACCAAATAGAACGAATAAGATACCAACGATAATACGAGCGGTTGAAAGTTCTAAAAAGAATTGGTTTATCCCGAAGAATAAGACGAATGAACCGAGTGCCATTGCGGATTTTCCAGAGAGCCAACCTTTCTCCATTGGGCGGTTTGTACGAAAGTATTTTGTTTTGTAGAAGAGATACAACATAAATGAGACGATAATACAGAAGACTAATACTGGCATAATGAACACTCCCATCGTTTTATGAAAAAAATAGTGGAGAAAAAAGAAATATCTAAACTTTCTAACTTTTATTATAAAGCAATTGTTCGCATGTATGAAATACTTTCCGTTATAATGAGAGATAAAGTGAAGAAGTTGATTAAAAAGGAGATTATACATATGCATGAGCAAATTTTAGGAGCAATTAAAGAGTTTGATACAATTATTATTCATCGCCACGTGCGTCCGGATCCAGATGCATTAGGTTCACAGGGTGGCCTTGGTACAATTCTAAAAGAATCGTTTCCAGAGAAAAATATTTATACGGTTGGGTACAATGAACCGTCGTTAGCATACTTACGAGTAATGGATGATATTGAAGATAGTATATACGAAAATGCGCTTGTTATTGTTTGTGATACTGCGAATCAAGAACGTGTTGACGATCAACGCTATACAAAAGGGAAGATGTTAATTAAAATTGATCATCACCCAAATGAAGATCCATATGGAGATATTACGTGGGTAGATACGACAGCGAGTTCGACAAGTGAAATGATTTATGAGTTTTATAACTATGGAAAAGATAAAGGATTAAAAATAACAAAAGAAGCAGCCCGCCTTATTTTAGCAGGAATTGTTGGAGATACAGGTCGTTTCTTATTCCCAAATACGACAGCAAAAACACTTCGTTACGTAAGTGAGCTTGTTGACATGGGTGTGAAATTCACAGATTTATACAATGAAATGTATAAGACAAAAGAAAAAATTGCTCGTTTAAACGGTTATATTTTACAAAACTTTACGATGGTAGAAGAAGGAGCAGCTTACATTAAATTAACGAAAGAAGTATTAGAAGAATTTGATGTACTTCCTTCTGAAGCATCTGGTGTTGTTGGAGCGCTTGGCAATATTGATGGATTAAAGGCGTGGGTTCTATTTTTAGAGGAAGACGACGTAATTCGTGTTCGTCTTCGTTCAAAAGGACCAGTTATAAACAAATTGGCAATGCAATATAACGGCGGAGGACATCCGATGGCTTCTGGTGCCAAGGCATCTTCTTGGGAAGAAGCGGATCGTCTTTTTGCTGATTTACGTGAGATTTGTAAATAAGGGACTATATGTTAGAACGAAAAGAAGGAGCGGCGCTAAAGCCCTCCTTCTTTATTTTTCCTTTTCTATAGTAATGCTAATTTCAAGCACTGTATCAAAAGATATTGTATCGACTTTAAAACGGTATAGTCGATCGTAATGTTTGTACGTTTTGTTTTCGATTACCTTTTTGAGTAGATCTTTATTTTTTGCGATACTTTGAATGTTTTTCGTTAAAAGATGCTGGAGATCATTATGGATAGATGTAGTCATATTTTCGAGTGTAAGATTGTCTAAATCGTATTTTTCTCGATTGATAAGTTTTATTTTAATCTCTTGAATGGTTAAGAGCCGTTTATTTTCAGTGTTCAATTTTTCTTGATCTTCGAGAAGGACGTGGAGTTTTGCTTCTTGTTTTTCTATAATTTCTCTTTGTTCTGCTATTTTACTAGCTTGTTCTTCTTGAAAAACACCGTATATGTACAAAAAAATAAACCAGCTCAACACGCCTCCAACAGCAGCACCAGCTAATACTAAGTACCATCTTTTTGCTGTATTGGCACTTGGTACTCTCATACATGTTCCTGCGTTAGCCATTTAATAATAATGAGACCTGTTTGCATACCACCAGTCGCGAAAAAAATAAGGAGAATTTGTTTTACGATATCTTTCATATCTCCGCCAAAGAAACTTCTTTCAAAGCTATAAAAGGTATCGAATGTTCCACCAATTGCTGCAACGAGTGCCCAAATTCTTAAATTTTGGGCGAATTGATTAATGTAAGTTAGAGCTGGTTTTCCGATAAGAAACGCACCAAATCCACCAATTAATGAACCGCCAAGTATAACCCCAAAGGCAATAAAATAACTAATAATAAGCAGAGAGAAAAAAGTATGTTCTCTTACATCCATCGTCATTCCCCTTTCTTCTTCATATATATGGACAAAGTATAAGAAGTATGTTTTGATTTCCGCTTTCCTCATCACCTATAATAAAAGTAGTCAAATAGGTAAAGAGAGGGTACAACAGTGAAGTTTGTGCATTTACAATGTCAAACCGTTTTTAGTTTATTAAAAAGTGCTTGTAAAATTGATGAGCTTGTAGTCAGGGCGAAAGAACTTGGTTTTTCATCGCTGGCTATTACGGATGAAAATGTTATGTATGGCGTTATTCCGTTTTATAAAGCATGTAAGAAACATGGTATACAGCCTGTTATTGGATTAACCGCTTCTATTTTTAGTGAAGAAGAAGAAAGGTCTTATCCGCTTGTATTACTTGCTGAGAATGAAATAGGCTACCAAAATTTATTAAAGATTTCTAGCAGTATTATGACAAAATCCAAAGAAGGTATTCCTAAGAAGTGGCTTGCGCATTATGCGAAAGGATTAATTGCTATTTCACCAGGTAAAGATGGCGAAATTGAGCAATTATTACTAGAAGACAATGAGAGTCAGGCTGAAGAAGTAGCTCGCACATATCAAAATATGTTCGGCCATTTTTATATGAGTTTGCAGCATCATGCGATTCAAGATGAGTTGCTTTTACAAGAGAAACTACCTGAATTTATTAGTAGGGTTAATATTCCAGTCGTTGCAACAAACGATGTGCGCTATATCAATCAAAGTGACGCACTTGTTCACGAATGTTTACTATCTGTTGAAAGTGGAACGAAAATGACTGATCCAGATAGGCCGAGGCTGAAAACAGATCAATATTATTTAAAGTCATCGGATGAAATGGAAGCACTATTTTCCCATGCGCCGGAAGCAATCCAAAATACAATGAAAATTGCAGAGCGTTGCCAAGTAGAAATACCGTTCCATGTAAATCAACTTCCGAAGTTTCCTGTTTCGTCTAATGAAACGAGTGATATATACTTGCGTCGTGTTTGTGAAGAAGGTTTACGGAAACGATATGGTGCGCCGAAAGAAGTGCATATAAAGCGTTTAAATCATGAATTAAATGTTATTTCTCGTATGGGATTTAGTGATTATTTCCTCATCGTATGGGATTTTATGAAGTATGCACATGAAAATCATATTTTAACAGGACCAGGTCGTGGATCGGCAGCTGGTTCACTCGTCTCATACGTATTAGAAATTACAGATATTGATCCGATTGAATACGATCTATTATTTGAAAGGTTTTTAAATCCTGAACGTGTGACGCTTCCCGATATTGATATTGATTTTCCAGACGTAAGACGTGATGAGATGATTCGCTATGTGAAAGATAAATACGGTCAGCTCCGTGTTGCGCAAATTGTAACGTTTGGTACGCTTGCAGCAAAAGCGGCAATTAGAGACATTGCCCGCGTAATGGGGCTTCCGCCGCGAGATATTGATATATTTTCAAAACTTATCCCATCAAAGCTTGGTATAACGTTAAAAGATGCATATGAAGAATCACAATCACTTCGTGAGTTTATACAAGGGAATCTTCTGCATGAGCGTGTGTTTGAAATCGCAAAACGTGTAGAAGGTTTACCACGTCATACGTCTATTCATGCGGCTGGCGTTATTATGAGTCAAGAACCGCTAACAGGCAGTGTAGCAATTCAAGAAGGACATAACGATGTTTATGTTACGCAATATCCAGCCGATGCGCTAGAAGAACTTGGGTTGCTTAAGATGGACTTTTTAGGATTACGTAATTTAACGTTACTTGAAAATATTATAAAATTTATCGCGAACAAAACAGGGAAAGAAATCGATATAAGAAACTTACCTCTTCAAGATGAAAAGACGTTCCAATTATTAGGGAGAGGGGATACAACAGGTGTATTCCAGCTTGAGTCAGGTGGTATGCGAAATGTACTTCGCGGGTTAAAACCGAATGAGTTTGAAGATATCGTAGCTGTTAACTCATTATACAGACCGGGACCGATGGAACAGATACCGACCTTTATTGAATCGAAACATGGAAAAAGAAAAATTGAATATTTACATCCGGATTTAAAGCCAATTTTAGAAAGAACATACGGCGTCATTGTATACCAAGAACAAATTATGCAAATTGCATCGAAGTTAGCAGGGTTTTCGCTTGGTGAAGCAGATTTACTGCGCCGTGCAGTGAGTAAAAAGAATCGTGATATTTTAAATCAGGAACGTAAGCATTTTGTCCAAGGTTGTTTGCAAAATGGTTACGATGAGACGTCTGCTGAGAAAATTTACGATTTAATTGTAAGATTTGCGAATTACGGTTTTAACCGAAGTCACGCTGTAGCTTACAGTATGATCGGATATCAACTTGCCTACTTAAAAGCGAACTATACGCTGGAATTTATGACGGCACTATTATCAAGTGCAATTGGAAATGAAGATAAAATTGTACAGTATATACGAGAAACGAAGCGAAAAGGTTTTCATGTTTTGCCGCCGTCTCTTCAAAAAAGTGGTTACAACTTCCAAATAGAGGGGAATGCGATACGTTACAGTTTACTTTCGATTCGAAATATTGGAATGGCTACAGTGACGGCATTATTAGAAGAACGAGAGAAAAAAATGTTCGAAGATTTGTTTGAATTTTGTCTCCGTTTGCCGTCAAAGTTTGTAACGGAGCGCAATTTAGAAGCTTTCGTCTGGTCGGGATGTTTTGATGATTTTGGTGTTTCGAGAACGAATTTATGGAAAAGTATTAAAGGGGCATTAGAGTACGCAAATCTCGCACGTGATTTAGGAGATGCTGTTCCAAAATCAAAATACGTACAAGGAGAAGAGCTATCTTTTATTGAACAACTAAATAAAGAGAAAGAAGCACTTGGCTTTTATTTATCAAGTTATCCGACAGCGCAGTATGTAAAGTTAGCAAAAGAATTAGAAATTCCATCTCTCGCTCAGGCGATGCGACACAAGAAAAAAGTACAAAGAGCTATTGTGTACATAACAAGTGTGAGAGTGATTCGTACGAAAAAGTTTCAAAAGATGGCATTTATTACATTCTGTGATCAAAATGATGAAATGGAAGCAGTCCTCTTCCCGGAAACGTATATACATTTCTCGGACAAGTTACAAGAAGGAGCAATTGTTTTAGTTGACGGCATGATTGAGCTAAGAAATCATAAGCTGCAATGGATTGTAAATGGGCTATATCCGCTAGAGGAAATGGATGTTTATGAAGAAAAGAAAGACGCATCTGTTTACGTGAAATTGCCGTCTCAGTATGAGAAAAAGCTTTTAAATCAGGTTACGAAAATATTGTTCGACTATTCAGGTTTTGCGAAAGTACTAATTTATTATGAAAAGGAACATAAAATGGTACAATTATCTCGGAGTTTATCGATTCATCCAAGTGAAGAATGTTTAGGAGCACTTCGTGAAATTGTCGGGGAAGAAAATGTAGTTGTGAAAATATAATGGACAATTTCCCTACACTTCGATTATTATAGTAGTAGTGTTCGTGGTCAGACCACTTGGAGAAATTGATATCAGCAAGAATAATTTGAGGAGAGTGGATAGTTTGTCAACACTTCGTGAAGAAGCACTTCACATGCATAAAGTGCATCAAGGAAAATTAGAAACTGTATCAAAAGTAAAAGTAGAAAATGCAAAAGATTTAAGTCTTGCATATTCTCCAGGGGTTGCAGAACCTTGTAAAGAAATTTATGACGATAAAAGTAAGGTATATGAATATACGATGAAGGGAAATATGGTAGCAGTTGTGACAGACGGAACGGCTGTACTTGGTCTTGGTAACATTGGACCTGAAGCATCTCTTCCAGTAATGGAAGGTAAAGCTGTATTATTCAAGAGCTTTGCTGGTGTAGATGCATTCCCGATTGCCTTAAATACAAACGATGTAGATAAAATTGTTGAAACTGTAAAATTAATGGAGCCAACTTTTGGCGGCGTTAACTTAGAAGATATCGCAGCACCAAACTGCTTCATTATTGAAGAGCGTTTGAAAAAAGAAACAAATATTCCTATCTTCCATGATGATCAACACGGAACAGCTATCGTAACAGTAGCAGGTCTTGTAAATGCACTGAAATTAGTTGGAAAGAAAATGTCTGACATTAAAGTTGTCGCAAATGGCGCAGGTGCAGCAGGTATTGCAATTATTAAACTTTTATATCGCTATGGTGTACGCGACATTATTATGTGTGACCGTAAAGGGGCAATCTATGATGGTCGTCCTACAGGTATGAATCCGGTGAAGGATGAAGTTGCAAAATATACAAATAAGAATCGTATAGAAGGTTCTTTAGCTGATGTTGTACAAGGTGCGGACGTATTCATTGGTGTATCTGCAGAAGGTGCATTAACAGAAGAGATGGTTCGTACAATGAATGACAATGCGATTATTTTTGCAATGGCAAATCCAGTTCCAGAAATTATGCCAGAATTGGCAAAAGCAGCGGGCGCAGCTGTTGTTGGAACAGGTCGTTCTGACTTCCCGAACCAAGTAAATAATGTACTGGCGTTCCCTGGTATTTTCCGCGGTGCACTTGACGTACATGCGACACAAATTAACGAAGAAATGAAGATGGCAGCTGTACAGGCTATTGCTGAGCTTGTAGCAGAAGATGAGTTGAATGCAGACTATATCATTCCAGCACCATTTGACGCGCGTGTAGCGCCTCAAGTAGCGGCTTACGTTGCAAAAGCAGCAATGGAGACAGGAGTAGCTCGCCGTCAAGTAGATCCAAATGAGATCGCTGAAAAAACAAAACAATTAGCGCTGATTGGTAAAGAATAAGCGAGGAATTTCCATTGACATCATCAAATACAAAAGTATATCTCGAAATTGTAAAAAAAATCCGTTCCATTATGGAAGAGGATGGATTGGTAGCGGGGGATCGTTTGCCGTCTGAGCGCGAGTTAAGTTCACGCTTAAACGTAGGACGTTCCTCTGTAAGAGAAGCATTGCGTGCTTTAGAACTGGTAGGATTGATTGAAACGAGACGTGGTGAAGGGACGTTTATTCGAAACTTTTATGATAACGGTCTTGTACAATTAATTGCTCCGTTCTTACTGCAAGATGAGAAAACAATTCGTGATTTATTACAAACAAAACGATTGCTTGAGAAAGATATGATTCGAATTGTATGTAATTTACCGAAAGAAACGTTTTCTAAAGTACTAAGTAGATTACACCAAGTACTTGAAGAAAATGAAAGCTCAATCCCAACGCTTCATCAAACGTTCTTTAAAACACTTATTGAACAAGTCGATAATTATTTACTATATCGCATTTGGATGATCGTAAATGATTACGTAGCAACTCTTTCTTGTAAAGTTTCAAGAGATTCTATTGATATGTATAGAAAGCTTTATGCTACTTTGGAAGAAAAACAAGAAAATGATGCACTAAAAATTTACGATGAATTAGTAGAGAATATACAGTTTCACTCGTAATGTATAAAATTTGTCGAAATGACCATGACACGTTATGACAAACATTCTACCGCGTAGCGGTTAAAGTTAAACGTAAAGAGTGAGGTTATTAGACAGATTGAGAAGATAAGGCTAACATCAAACTTTGGTGTTAGCCCCATTTTCTTCTTACGCTAACCTTAGCTCTCAACGAAGGGGGTCAAATTGTGCTAAGAGATTTATTCGTGAAAAAGAAAAAGTACGCTGCAATACCTTCAGAACAAGTACGAAAAGATGTGCCAGATGGCGTTATGACAAAATGTCCGGAATGTAAAAAAATCATGTATACGAAAGAACTTCTAAAAAATTTAAAAGTATGTGTGAATTGTGGATATCATCATCCTATGAATGCATGGGAACGTCTTGATAGTATATTGGACGAAGGGTCATTCCGTGAGTATGACAAAGAAATGGTTTCATTAAATCCACTCGAGTTTCCAGGTTATGAAGAGAAACTAGAGAGCGATCGTAAGAAGACTGAATTGAACGAAGCGGTTGTAACTGGTGAAGGAACAATTGATGACATGCTTGTTGTTGTTGCAGTAATGGATTCTCGTTTTCGAATGGGGAGCATGGGCTCTGTAGTAGGAGAAAAAATCGCCCGTGCGGTTGAAAAGGCGTACGACTTACAAGTTCCATTTATTATCTTTACTGCTTCGGGTGGTGCCCGTATGCAAGAAGGGATATTAAGTTTAATGCAAATGGCAAAAACAAGCGTAGCTTTGAAAAAGCATAGTAATGCAGGAGGGTTATTTATTTCTGTTATGACTCACCCAACGACGGGCGGGGTTTCAGCGAGTTTCGCTTCACTTGGTGATTATAATCTTGCAGAACCAGGTGCACTTATCGGATTTGCTGGTAGACGTGTAATTGAACAAACGGTGCGTGAGAAACTACCGGAAGATTTCCAAACGGCAGAATTCTTACTAGATCATGGTCAATTAGATGCGGTGGTGCATCGTGATGATATGAGAGAATCGCTTCGCAAGATTTTAGAAGTTCATCAAGGAGGGGAAATGGCTGTATGGCAGAGCTAGAATTTGAAAAACCAGTTGTTGAGCTAAGAAATAAGATTCGTGAACTGAAAGACTATACGAAAAACAGCCAGATGGACTTCAGTGAGGAGATTCGTATTTTGGAAGAAAAGCTAGAAAATTTAGAGGAAGATATATACGGCAATCTAAAAGTATGGGACCGTGTTCAAATTGCTCGTCATGCAGAACGACCGACAACGCTCGATTATATTGAGCACTTATTTACTGATTTTTTCGAATGTCATGGAGATCGTCTATTTGGCGATGATGCAGCGATTGTCGGCGGCATTGCGAAATATAAAGGGATGCCTGTAACTGTAATTGGGCATCAGCGCGGAAAAGATACGAAAGAAAATATTCGCCGTAACTTTGGAATGCCTCATCCAGAAGGATATCGAAAAGCACTGCGTCTCATGAAACAAGCGGAAAAGTTTAATCGTCCTATTATTTGTTTCATCGATACGAAGGGAGCTTATCCTGGTAAAGCAGCTGAAGAACGTGGACAAAGTGAAGCTATTGCCCGCAACCTATTTGAGATGGCAGGTTTAACGGTACCAGTTATTTGTATCGTTATCGGTGAAGGCGGTAGTGGTGGTGCGCTAGGTCTTGGAGTAGGAGATTACATTCATATGCTAGAAAATTCCACTTATTCTGTTATTACACCAGAGGGTGCAGCGGCAATTCTTTGGAAAGATGCAGGAAAAGCAAAGGAAGCTGCAGAAGCAATGAAAATTACAGCAGCAGATTTGAAAGAATTAGGTGTAATTGATGAAATTATTCCAGAGGCAAAAGGTGGAGCTCACCGTAATCTTTTAAAACAGTCAGAAAATATAGACTTAATGATTAGAAAAACTTTTGAACAATTAAACGGAATTTCGAAAGATGAATTAATCGAAAAACGTTATGAAAAATATATGAAAATTGGGCAAGTTTCGTTTTCAAACGCTTCCATTGGGATAAAATAAGAAAAGCGTGCGTTCCTCTTCGCGAATGCACGTTTTTATTATGAAAAGACACATCTTCTCCATTGTGTTTTTATATTTTTTCGTGTTATTTTATTATAAGGCAAATAATCTTTATGAGGTGAGTACAAATGAAACGTATTGGTGTATTAACAAGTGGTGGAGATTCACCTGGTATGAATGCTGCCATTCGTGCAGTTGTTCGTAAAGCGATTTTCCATGATATTGAAGTATATGGTATTTACCATGGATACGCTGGATTAATTTCTGGTCACATTGAAAAATTAGAACTTGGTTCTGTTGGCGATATTATCCACCGCGGTGGTACGAAATTATATACAGCAAGATGTCCTGAGTTTAAAGACCCAGAAGTACGACTAAAAGGTATCGAGCAATTAAAGAAACATGGTATCGAAGGACTTGTTGTTATTGGTGGAGATGGTTCTTACCAAGGCGCTAAAAAATTAACTGAACAAGGATTCCCATGTGTTGGTGTACCAGGTACAATCGACAATGATATCCCTGGAACAGACTTCACAATTGGTTTCGATACAGCTTTAAACACTGTTATTGATGCAATTGATAAAATCCGTGACACAGCTACATCTCATGAACGTACATATGTTATCGAAGTAATGGGACGTCACGCTGGTGATATCGCATTATGGGCTGGTTTAGCTGATGGTGCAGAAACAATCTTAATTCCAGAAGAAGAGTATGACATGGATGATGTTATCGCTCGTCTGAAGCGCGGTAGTGAACGTGGTAAAAAACACAGTATTATCGTTGTAGCTGAAGGTGTTGGAAGTGCAATTGACATCGGTAAGCACATTGAAGAAGCAACAAACTTTGATACTCGTGTAACTGTATTAGGTCACGTACAACGTGGCGGATCACCAAGTGCACAAGACCGTGTATTAGCAAGTCGTCTTGGCGCAAGAGCAGTTGAATTATTAATTGCTGGTAGAGGTGGACGTTGTGTAGGTATTCAAGATAACAAACTTGTTGATCATGATATTATCGAAGCGTTAGCTCAAAAGCATACAATCGATAAAGATATGTATCAATTATCTAAAGAATTATCCATCTAATCGGCGTAATGTCAGATATTTGGGAACGGTTTCATAATTTTCGGAGGTGCAATATGCGTAAAACTAAAATTGTATGTACTATAGGTCCTGCTAGTGAAAGTATTGAAAAATTAGAGCAATTAATCGAAGCAGGTATGAACGTTGCTCGTTTAAACTTCTCTCATGGTAGCCATGAAGAGCACGGAGCTCGTATTAAAAACATTCGTGAAGCTTCAAAGAAAACTGGTAAAACAGTTGGTATCTTACTTGATACAAAAGGTCCAGAAATCCGTACTCACGACTTCGTAGACGGACAAGCTGAGCTTGTAACAGGTGCAGAAGTAGTTCTTTCTACTGAGCAAGTATTAGGTACTGCAGAGAAGTTCTCTGTATCTTATGCTGGTCTTTATGACGATGTAGACCCAGGTTCTCGCATTCTAATCGATGACGGTCTTATCGAACTAGAAGTAATCGAAAAAGCTGATGGAAACATCCGTACAAAAGTTCTTAACAGCGGAACTGTAAAAAATAAAAAAGGTGTTAACGTACCAAACGTAAGCATTAAGCTTCCTGGTATCACTGAAAAAGACGTAAAAGATATCATCTTCGGTATCGAGCAAAAAGTTGATTTCATCGCAGCTTCATTCGTACGTAAAGCGTCTGACGTATTAGAAATCCGTGAATTATTAGAAGAGCATGGCGCTCAATACATCCAAATCGTACCGAAAATCGAAAACCAAGAAGGTATCGACAACATCGATTCAATCTTAGAAGTTTCTGACGGTTTAATGGTAGCTCGTGGTGATATGGGTGTAGAAATTCCACCAGAAGAAGTACCATTAGTACAAAAACGTCTAATCAAAAAATGTAACGTGTTAGGTAAACCAGTTATTACTGCGACACAAATGTTAGACTCTATGCAACGTAACCCACGTCCAACTCGTGCTGAAGCAAGTGACGTAGCTAACGCAATCTTCGATGGTACAGATGCAATCATGCTTTCAGGTGAAACAGCTGCTGGTCAATATCCGGTAGAAGCAGTAACAATGATGGCTAACATTGCAGTACGTGTTGAAAAATCATTACAATACGAAGATATGTTCAAAAAACGTATTAAAGAGTTCACTCCAACAATTACAGATGCAATTAGCCAATCTGTTGCGCATACAGCACTTGCTCTTGATGTAGCTGCAATCGTAGCTCCAACAGAAAGTGGACATACTGCGAAAATGATCTCTAAATACCGTCCAAAATCTCCAATCGTAGCTGTAACATCTGACGAGCAAGTAGGACGTCGTCTTGCACTTGTTTGGGGTGTACAAGCATTTATGGCTGAGAAGCGCGCAGCTTCAACTGACGAAATGTTAGATACAGCAATTCAAACAGGTATGGATGCAGGTCTAATCGGCCTTGGAGATACTGTAGTAATTACTGCTGGTGTTCCAGTTGCTGAAACTGGTACAACAAACTTAATGAAAATCCACGTTGTTGGTGAAGAAGTTGCTAAAGGACAAGGAATCGGTCGTAAAGCTGCAAAAGGTAAAGTAGTTGTAGCAAAAACAGCTGCTGAAGCTGTAGCGAACGTAAACGAAGGTGATATCCTTGTTACAACAAGCACTGATAAAGATATGATTCCTGCAATCGAAAAAGCTGCTGCTTTAGTTGTAGAAGAAGGTGGCTTAACAAGCCATGCTGCTGTTGTAGGCGTATCAATCGGTATTCCTGTTATCGTTGGTGTAAACGGCGTAACAGCAACTTTAAAAAATGGCCAAGAAGTAACAGTTGATGCAGCACGCGGAATTGTTTATAATGGACATGCGGAAGTGCTATAAGTAATACGGAGAGAAGGATCGGAGTCCTTCTCTTTTTTTTTACACAAAAACGAGATAGAGTTAGCTTAAAGCGCCTAGAATTGCTTTTAAAAGCTGTTTGTTATGGGTTTTAATATGAAAGGGTATTATATTTCATATGATGTATATAGGCGTTGTGAGGGCGTTAAAAGTGAGTTGTGAGAGAGGTGTAGAACTATGAAGTGGTTACTATTCTTGTT
The DNA here is from genome assembly GCF_016625265.1 of Bacillus sp. S71. Classification (NCBI taxonomy): domain Bacteria; kingdom Bacillati; phylum Bacillota; class Bacilli; order Caryophanales; family Bacillaceae; genus Bacillus; species Bacillus sp. S71. The sequence continues at coordinate 83,424 of NZ_JACVUW010000007.1, forward strand.
TATTTTAATACCGGCGATTGAGATTACGGTCTTAATCGGATCAAGTCATGTAATAGGTTTATGGTCTACGTTCGCTATGATTGTATTTACAGGTGTAGTAGGTGTGTATTTGGCGAAAAGACAAGGATTTAAAGTGCTTGGAGAGATTCAATCTAAGTTGAATAGAGGGGAAATGCCAGGTGAGGCAGTACTAGATGGTATTTTTGTATTTGTAGGAGGTATTCTCTTAGTGCTTCCTGGTTATGTGACAGATGTGCTAGGGTTTATCTGCGTGATCCCTATTACGAGAGCTTTATTGAAGCCGCTTGTTATGAAGTGGATGGAATGGAAGTTTAGAAAGAACTCTACTATTATCATTCAGAAGTAGCGCTTAGATTATAACGATCTAAGTGCTATTTTTTGTCTTGTAAGAGGAGGGGAGCTTTCTGATTGAGGCTTTGCTTTACCGCACTATTTGTGGGGGGGATGATGAGTGGGGATGAACAAAATGTCCGCTTATTATATTTGCTATATAATTTTCGTTTGAACTCTTGTTGTGCTTCGATTAAACGTGTGATTTTTTAGTGCTATTAATTTGGATGAATAAGATGGTGCGAAATGCAGCCAAATTAAAGTTTTGCTTTTGTATATAAAGGAGCGATTGGTGTAAAGAATTCATATAAAAGGTGGTGATTGTTAGTTGAAGCCTTATTTTATGCCATTTTGTATATTTATTCATTTACATAAAAAGTAATAAATGTAAGTAATAATTATAGAGAAAATAGAATAAAAATGTATTTTTAGCTAGAATATGTGTTTTTTTATACAAAAAAACAAGAGGATTATCCTGTTTCTGGGTAATGCTCTTGTTGCGTGTGAGTAGTGTGAAAAATAGGTAAAAGGAATAATCAGTGGGAATTTCCCACTGATTATAGCTTGATTTTTTGTATGAATTAGAAACTGTTATTTTGAAGGTGAACCTTTAATATATTTCCACAAGTCATGGAAGACATTGGCTTTGTGTAATGTATTAAGTAGTACTAAGGTGACTGGACCGATGATTAATCCTAAAAAGCCAAAAAGTTTAAAGCCGACAAATAGAGCGACGAGTGTTGCTAATGGATCGAGACCGATGTTAGATGAAAGTACTTTCGGTTCCATAATTTGTCTTTGGACAATCACGACGATGTATAAAATGAGAAGACCAATGGCGAATGCGGTATCGCCAGTGAAAAATACGTATATAACCCATGGAACGAAGACTGCGCCTGTTCCTAAATATGGTAGTAAATCTACAACTCCTGTAATAATCGCAATAGTAATGGCGTATGGTACGCGTAATATTAAAAGTCCGATCAGTACAATAACGGTTGTCATAGATACGAGTGTAAGTTGTGCTTTCACAAAACCAAATAAAGCTTTTTTTAAGTCGACAAAAATAGTTTTTCCGTAGCCGTGTACACGATTTGGTAGTAATTTTCTTGCTTTTTGAGCAAGACGGTGCCAATCGTAACTAATGAAGAAAGTGGCTAATAAAATGAATACAAGGACAGTTAAAGTTGTTGGCAGTGCACTAATGAAATTCGTTAACCCGCTTATAATGGCGGTTAAAATTTCTTTCATTTGTGTTGTTGCCTCTGTTCCTAAGTTTTGAATGTTTTGTGTAATTGTATAGCGCTGTGGTTCTCCAAGATGATTAAATTTAGAGATTAAATCATCGTAGAGAGGCATAATATGATTAAGTGCAAATTGCTGAGCGAATGTAACGATATCTGGAAACTTTACTGTAACAAGTTGTAGTAAGTATGTTGTGGCAGATATTGCTTCAGTCACAAGATATGTAACAAGTCCAACGATAGCTCCAAATACGAGAATTAAGCTAACGAGTACTGCTAGTGCGCGAGGAAATTGTAGTTTTTGATTAAGGAAATTGACGACAGGATTAATCAAATAAGCAAATGCAAAAGCGATAATAAAAGGATAGATAAGCCCTGACATGTATAGTAATACATAGAACCCAGCTACCGTTGCTACAATGACAAATATGAGTCGCAATATCATATATAGTAAGTTTCGGTTCAAAGATGTATACCTCCCATTCCAATTTGGATTATCCTAATTCGTTCAACTTATAACGAGTGTGCCCCACTGATTAAAGTTTCACTTTACCCCGCATTAACGGGCAGTAAATCTCCTACCCGAAGTGCGGCTGGATCAAAGGAGTTAGATGGAGATAAACTGCCCGTAAAAGCCCGGTTGGTTCAACTAATAATCAGTGGAAAATGCCCCACTGATTAAAGTTTCACTTTATGTTATAGTGGAATGATGGATTTTTCCTGCTTTTTCAGTATGTGAGTGACTGTGAAAGCTTGGTGTTGATGCTTCTACTATATGGTAAAAACTTCATTTTCTCTTCTTTTTATTTTACCTGTTTCTAATTAGAAAAGAAAGAAGAGACGCCTGTTTTTTAAAATGTATACATGCTTAAATTTTTATGGTGAAAGTCTCAATTTATCATTTTAAAATACATAAAAAATGAAGTGATTCATGTTGAATAGGCATCGATATATCATGTATAACGATAGGTTTAAAGGTATTTTTGTTTGGAAATGAGTTCATTATTTTCAGAAAGGAAGTGCAAACATGATTAGTCAGTCAACGTTATTTTTATTCATACTACTTATTATAGGACTTATTGCTAAAAACCAATCGCTTACTGTAGCTATTGGTGTGTTATTTTTATTGAAGTTTACGTTTTTAGGAGATAAGGTCTTTCCTTATTTACAAACGAAAGGAATTAACCTAGGTGTAACAGTCATTACAATAGCGGTGCTCGTACCGATTGCGACGGGGGAAATAGGTTTTAAACAACTTGGAGAAGCGGCAAAATCTTATTATGCGTGGATTGCTTTAGCTTCAGGTGTAGCGGTCGCTTTGTTAGCGAAAGGCGGCGTACAATTGTTGACAACGGATCCTCACATTACAACTGCGCTTGTTTTTGGGACAATTATAGCGGTTGCGCTATTTAATGGGGTTGCTGTTGGTCCGTTAATTGGGGCTGGAATTGCCTATGCGGTTATGAGTATTATACAAATGTTTAAATAAGGAATTTTATAGTAATATAAAATTTTTGAATTCTTTCTGTTCACAAAAGTCAGATAATTGTTTATAATAGGATTAGAAACTTTGAAAAGTTACATAACAGCAGAGACTTTACACCAGATAAAATAAAAACAACATAAAACAATTTTATAATGATATTGTTTTATGTTGTTTTTATCATAAAACTCTTCGGAATGTATTTTCCTCACTAACTTGTTGTTTTGAGCGTGAGGATTCGGGGAGACATTCACGCTCATGCTTTCCATGTAAACAATGGACAATAAGAGGGGAACATCGCAACAAATTTGCATGATCGTGCATTTTGCTTGCCTAAAGAGTGAACGGGCGTTCATAATTCATAAGGGGAGCAAATAGATATAAGGAGCAAGGTTGGGAGAATTTTCAGGAAAAGGAGAGAATGTCATGACTGTTATTCGAGGTTTAGAAGGGGTAGTAGCAACAACATCATCTGTGAGCTCTATTATTGATGATACATTAACTTATGTTGGGTATAATATTGATGATTTAGCTGAGAATGCTACGTTTGAAGAAGTAGTGTACTTATTATGGCACCGCAAGCTTCCTAATGAAAAAGAACTAGCGGAATTTAATGAAATTGTATCTGAATACTATAAAGTTCCAGGTGAGATTTTAACATATTTGAAACAAGTAGATTTAAAAATTGCACATCCGATGTCTGTTTTACGAACTGCAATTTCCATGCTATCATTATACGATGAGAGCGCTGAAATTATGGATGAAAAGTCTAATTATTTGAAAGCGGTTAAATTACAGGCTCAAGTGGGAACTTTAGTTGCTGCTTACGCGAGAATCCGTAAAGGTTTAGATATTGTTGAGCCAAGAAAAGATTTATCATTAGCTGCAAACTTCTTGTACATGTTAAATGATCGCGAGCCAAATGAAGTTGAAATTGAAGCTTTTGATAAGGCGCTTGTACTTCATGCGGATCATGAGTTAAACGCTTCTACATTTACTGCACGTGTTTGCGTGGCTACACTTTCAGATGTATATTCTGGTATTACAGCAGCAATCGGTGCATTGAAAGGTCCTCTTCACGGTGGGGCGAATGAAAATGTAATGAAGATGTTAACTGAAATTGGCGAAGAAGAAAATGTAGAATCATATATTCATAATGCTCTTCAAAATAAAGTGAAAATCATGGGCTTTGGTCACCGTGTGTATGAGCAAGGTGATCCGCGTGCAAAACACTTACGTGAAATGTCTAAGAGATTATGCGTGCTTTTAGGAGAAGACAAATGGTATAATATGTCTATCAAAATTGAAGACATTGTAACAAAAGAAAAAGGTCTTCCACCAAATGTCGATTTCTATTCAGCTTCTGTATACCATTGTTTAGGAATTGACCATGACTTATTTACACCTATTTTTGCAATTAGCCGTATGTCAGGCTGGTTAGCTCATATTCTAGAACAATATGAAAATAACCGTTTAATCCGTCCGCGTGCTGATTATAATGGACCAACGCATCAAGTGTATGTTCCAATCGCACAAAGATAAGCGAAAAACACTATTTCGATAGTGAAAATACGCTTTCAAAAGTCTGATTTTTTCGGAAAGATGTAATGATTAGAATATTTTAATTTGACTAACGGTTTGAACTGAGGGGTTATTCCCTCAGTTTCATACATATGAAATTTCAAACATGGGGGTTATCACATTGACGACAGGTGAAAAAATTACTGTAACTAATGGTGTTATGAATGTACCGAACAATCCGATTATTCCATTTATTGAAGGAGATGGAATTGGTCCTGATATTTGGGCAGCTGCATCTCGCGTAATAGAAGCAGCAGTTGAAAAAGCTTATGATGGTGAGAAGAAAATCGTTTGGAAAGAAGTGCTTGCAGGGGAAAAAGCATTCAACCAAACAGGCGAGTGGTTACCAGAAGAAACTTTAAATTTAATTCGCGAATATTTAATCGCAATTAAAGGTCCACTTACAACTCCAGTTGGCGGTGGTATTCGTTCTCTAAACGTAGCACTTCGTCAAGAATTAGATCTATATGTATGTCTACGTCCAGTTCGTTATTTTGAAGGTGTTCCTTCACCTGTAAAACGTCCGGAAGATACTGATATGGTTATTTTCCGTGAAAATACAGAAGACATTTATGCTGGAATTGAATATGCACAAGGATCTCCAGAAGCAGAAAAAGTTCTTGCTTTCTTAAAAGAAGCAATGGGTGTTAATAAAATCCGCTTCCCAGAAACATCTGGTATTGGTATTAAACCAATCTCAGAAGAAGGGACAAAGCGTCTTGTTCGTGCTGCAATTCAATATGCAATTAATGAAAAACGCTCTTCTGTTACATTAGTTCATAAAGGAAACATTATGAAATTTACAGAAGGTGCTTTCAAAAACTGGGGTTACGAAGTAGCGGAACAAGAATTCGGCGACAAAGTATTTACTTGGGCTGAATATGATCGCATTGTTGAAAAAGATGGTAAAGATGCAGCAAATAAAGCGATGGCAGACGCTGAAGTGGCTGGAAAAATCATCGTAAAAGATTCTATTGCAGACATCTTCTTACAACAAATTTTAACTCGTCCACGTGAGTTCGATGTTGTTGCAACAATGAACTTAAATGGTGACTATATCTCTGATGCACTTGCTGCACAAGTAGGTGGAATTGGTATTGCACCTGGTGCAAACATTAACTATGTGACTGGACATGCTATCTTTGAAGCTACACACGGTACAGCTCCAAAATATGCAGGTTTAGATAAAGTAAACCCATCTTCAGTTCTTCTTTCAGGTGTATTATTATTAGAACACTTAGGATGGAATGAAGCAGCGAAATTAGTAACAGATTCAGTTGAGAAAACAATTGCATCAAAAGTAGTAACATATGACTTCGCTCGCCTAATGGAAGGCGCAACAGAAGTGAAGTGTTCTGAGTTTGCTAATGAGCTTATTAAAAACATGGATGTAGCGATAATCAAAAACGCATAATTAAAGCGGGGGGTAAATTATGACAATCAAACGCAAGAAAGTTTCAGTCATCGGTGCAGGATTTACAGGAGCAACAACGGCATTCTTATTAGCACAAAAAGAACTTGCAGATGTTGTATTAGTGGACATTCCACAACTGGAAAATCCAACAAAAGGGAAAGCGTTAGATATGTTAGAAGCGAGCCCAGTACAAGGTTTTGATGCTAACATTATTGGAACATCTGATTACGCAGATACTGCTGATTCTGACGTTGTCGTTATTACAGCAGGTATTGCACGTAAGCCTGGTATGAGCCGTGATGACTTAGTAGCAACGAACTCTAAAATTATGAAAAGTATTACGCGCGACATTGCAAAACATTCACCAAATGCAATTATTGTTGTGTTAACAAATCCAGTTGATGCAATGACATATTCTGTATTTAAAGAAGCAGGATTCCCGAAAGAGCGTGTAATTGGCCAATCGGGCGTATTAGATACAGCTCGTTTCCGTACATTCATCGCACAAGAATTAAATCTTTCTGTGAAAGACATTACAGGATTTGTTCTTGGTGGACACGGTGACGACATGGTACCTCTTGTGCGTTATTCTTATGCAGGCGGTATTCCGTTAGAAACGTTAATTCCGAAAGAGCGTTTAGAAGCAATCGTAGAACGTACACGTAAAGGTGGCGGTGAGATTGTAGGCTTATTAGGAAACGGTAGTGCATATTACGCACCAGCAGCTTCTTTAGTTGAAATGACAGAAGCAATCTTAAAAGATCAACGCCGTGTATTACCAGCTATTGCGTACCTTGAAGGTGAGTATGGTTATAGTGACCTTTACTTAGGGGTACCAGTAATTCTAGGTGGTAACGGAATTGAAAAAATTATTGAATTAGAACTTCTTGCAGATGAAAAAGAAGCGTTAGATCGCTCTGTAGAATCTGTACGTAACGTAATGAAAGTTCTTGTTTAATAATTGAATAGTAGTGAAAAAGATTCGGGATTCCGAATCTTTTTCTACTATTTACCGAATTGTTTTTTTGAAATAATATGAAAACGCTATCATTTGTAGTATCCTATAATGAAACTATAGATTTATACTATACATTGCCCTCATCATAGTAAATTTCGGATAAGGTATCGCTTTTAGTAGGATAATAAGGTGAAAAAATCGGAGGGGGTTGTAACATGTTAAAGAAAAAAGTTCAAATTGGTCGTAAAATGGATGAAATTACAGTAGGAGAGAAATTATCTATCACTGAAAAAATTGAGGATAAAGATTTGTTATTGTACTTAGGGTTAACGAATGATGCCAATCCATTATATATTCAGCATGATTACGCATCCCAAACTCCGTATGAAAAGCCGATTGTACCAAGCATTATGCTAACGGGAATGATTACAACGGCAGTTACGAAATATTTACCGGGTCCAGGAAGTCATATTACTAGGAAGGACCTTACGTTCGTGAAGCATGTTCACCATTATGAAACGTTACAAATCCACTTTGAAGTTGTGGCTGTTTCTGAGGAGGAACATACAATTGATATGCTTGTATCTGCTCATGATGAAAAAGGAGAAACTGTTGTAAAAGGTTCATTAACAGTCACGCCGCCTTTTAAATCTGTTTCCATTATGGAAAAAGCATTAGATAATTTTTAAAAGATGAAAATATGAATAGCGCTAGCATACCTTGAATAAGGATGCTAGCGCTATTTTTAGTTGAAAAATCCTTCTTTGAACCCTTCAGCAAATTCTGAGCACCCCGTTTTAATCGTATCCCAGCTCGGTACGTTAAAAGTAAGGAAACATGTTACTACTAAAGTTAAAATAGGTAGTAATAGTCGCATAATAGACCCCTTTTTATATTCGGATTATTGGATTAACAATATTTACTATATTATAATTTGATAATTTAAGTCAATGGAAGGAGTGATTCTTTAAGATGAGATGGAAAGGAGAAAACGTTATCTTTGAAACGGTAAGAGAAGCTGAAGTGTGGGCAGACGGGGTTGCGAATGAAATGTACGGGAGAGTATTTGATGGATATGAAACACCGGATTATAAAATAGCGTATGCTCTTTCGTTTTTCCTAGCACAAAATCAAGATTTTATAGTTCATACGGAAGTGAGCTTTAAAGAAGAGAGAGTAATCTATAAAGTTTGGCAAAATCCTGTGTAGTTGCAGGTGAATCGTAATTACTTCTATTTTCTCAATTCTACACAAACGATCTCCATGAATAGACAATTATATTGAGAGGGACCTTGTTTTCTAGTATGATGAGAATAACGGGGAAAATACTAGGATGAAGAAGGTTTCAAGTCTATAACTTGGAGGAAAAGAATGAACAATCGTATTTTAGTAGTTGATGATGAGGAATTTATCTTAACTTTAATCGAATTTAATTTACAACAAGCTGGGTTTGAAGTTATAACAGCGATGGATGGAGAAATGGCGCTTCAAAAAGCGACAACAGAACGCCCAGATTTAATTATATTAGATTTAATGCTTCCGAAAATGGATGGTATGGAAGTGTGTAAAGAATTACGATTGCAGCGCGTTATGACGCCGATTTTAATGTTAACGGCAAAAGATGATGAGTTTGATAAGGTGCTAGGCCTTGAACTTGGGGCAGATGATTATATGACGAAGCCATTTAGTCCAAGGGAAGTTGTTGCTCGTGTGAAGGCGATTTTGCGCCGCACGAAATTACAACAAGAAGAACAAGTTGCAGAAGCGCCAGATGAAGATAGCATCACAATTGCAGAACTTAAAATTTTACCGGAGTTTTATGAGGCTTATTTCCAAGGAAGAAAGCTTGAATTAACACCAAAAGAATTTGAACTACTTGTGTATCTTGCGAAAAATAAAAGTCGCGTGTTGACGCGTGATCAATTATTAAGTGCTGTATGGAATTACGATTTTGCTGGTGATACACGAATTGTTGATGTTCATATTAGCCATTTGCGCGATAAAATTGAACAAAATACGAAAAAACCGACGTACATTAAAACGATACGTGGTTTAGGATATAAATTAGAGGAGCCAAAAGGGAATGAATAAATTTCGTTCCAGGCTTCTTTTTACATTTGTTTCTCTTATTGTATTTATTTTAGTTGGACTAGGTTTATTGCTAGAAACTGTGTTTGAAAACTACTATATAGATCATGCTAAAGAGAGAATGGTAAAAGAGACGGAGTATGTTGCGGCGTTAGCAGAAGAGCAAGGTTTTGATAATGTCTTAAAAAATCCATACGTATTTGAAAAGTTAGAAGAAAAAATACCAGCTTCTATCGTATTTGTGGATGAAAAAAAGAAAGTTCAATATAGAAAAGGACAAGAATTGGCATTTAGTCCAGAGACGATTAAAGAACTTACTTCGGAATTGGCAAAACAACGAAGTAAAGTGATTACGAAAGAGACAGATCGAAAGAATGAATTTTATCATGCGGTGTTCGTTCAAGATGTAGAAGGAAAACAAGGATACGTTTTGGTGAAAAGTACAATCGATCCTTTAAAAGACGTACATCAAAAAACGTGGGGATTATTAATTATCGGATTTGTTATTGCTTGTCTCGTAGTTGTATTTTTAGGTATGAAAATTACAGGGCAATATATTAGGCCGATTGAATCGGTTACAAAAGTTGCAATTGAATTGGCAAAGGGTAATTATAAAGCACGTGCATACGAAAGTCATTCGGATGAAACAGGAATGCTGAGTAAAGCGATTAATATTTTAGCTCGTAACTTACAAGAGATGACACTTGAACAAGAAATGCAGCAAGATCGTCTGCATACGTTAATTGAAAATATGGGAAGCGGAATGATTTTAATTGATAGCCGCGGGTATATAAACCTTGTAAACCGCTCTTATAAGGAAACTTTCCACGTAACAGATGAAGAATATTTAGATCGCTTATATTATGAATCGTTTCATCATACAGAAATTATTGAGCTTGTAGAAGAAATCTTTATGACAGAAGTGAAAGTGCGTAAACAAATGTTATTGCCACTTGGAATTGAGCGGAAGCATTTCGAAGTATATGGAGCGCCGATTATCGGGACAAACCATGAATGGAAAGGGATTGTTCTCGTATTCCATGACATAACAGAGTTAAAGAAATTAGAACAAATGAGAAAAGACTTTTTAGCGAATGTTTCTCATGAATTAAAGACACCGATTACTTCTATTAAAGGTTTTTCAGAAACACTCTTAGACGGAGCGATGGATAATAAAAAATTCTGCGAACATTTCTTGCACATTATTTTAAAAGAAAGTGAGCGCATGCAAGGATTAATTGAAGATTTATTAGATTTGTCAAAGATCGAACAACAAGGATTTAAATTAAATATGGGAACCGTTGACATGAAGGGGCTGCTTGAAGATATTCATATGGTGCTTGATAATAAAGCAGGAGAAAAAGAAATCTCTTTACAAGTGAATGTATTAAAACGTGCTTCTGTTATTGGAGATCCAAGTCGTTTGAAACAAATCTTTATTAATTTAATGAATAACGCGATCGTATATACACCGGCTGGAGGCGTTGTTTCAGTAGAGTTAGCGGAAGATAAGTATAATGCTTATATAAAAGTATCGGATACTGGAATTGGTATTAGTAAAGAGGAAATTCCGCGTATTTTTGAACGCTTTTACCGAGTGGATAAAGCGAGAAGTAGAAATACTGGTGGTACAGGCCTCGGATTATCAATTGTAAAGCATTTAGTAGAGGCGCATCACGGTACAATTACAGTGGATAGTGAAGTTGGGGAAGGGACAACATTTACAGTTGTTTTACCAAAATCAGCAACTGAAAAATAGGATGAAGGATGTTTACAATATATTAACAATGGCTTAATTAAATATTAATAAAGCTCTGTTAATATAATACATGAAAACCCCTTCATCCAAGGAGTAATTTTGGACGAGAATAGTTAAGCTGTTCTCGTCACTTCCCTTTATGCCAATATAAGTCTGTTTTATATATGAAAGAAAATAACCGTTATTTTTCTTCTCTCTATTAGTCATGTTAATATAGAGAGAGGAAAGGAACGGTTTTTTTCTGTGAAAAAAATCATTTCAAATTTGTATGGGGAGGTTTCAATTTTGGAAAAAAAGGTCGTATTAGTAGATGGTAATAATATCGCGTATCGTGCTTTCTTTGCACTACCGCTTTTAAATAACGACAAAGGTATACATACGAACGCAATTTACGGTTTTACAATGATGTTAATGAGAATATTAGAGGAAGAAAAGCCAACTCATATGTTAGTGGCGTTTGATGCAGGCAAAACAACCTTCCGTCATAAAACGTATAGTGAGTATAAAGGAGGACGTCAAAAGACTCCACCTGAATTATCAGAGCAGTTCCCGTTTATTCGTGAGATGCTGGATGCATTCAACGTACCGCGTTATGAATTAGAAAATTATGAAGCGGATGATATTATGGGAACGCTAGCAAAAGAAGCGAGTGAACAAGGAGCAAGTGTAAAAGTTATTTCAGGAGATAAAGATTTACTTCAACTTGTTTCTGATAACACGCTTGTATGTATTCCGCGAAAAGGGATTACGGAAGTAGATGAATATACGAAAGAAGCTTTATTTGAAAAATATAGCTTATCACCAAAGCAAATTATCGATATGAAAGGTTTAATGGGAGACCAATCAGATAATATTCCGGGTGTACCAGGAGTTGGTGAAAAAACGGCGATTAAATTGTTAACACAGTTTGGAACGGTTGAAGAAGTGTATGAAAATCTAGATCAAGTAAGCGGGAAGAAATTAAAAGAAAAACTAGAAGAAAATAAAGAACAAGCTCTTATGAGTAAAGATCTTGCGACTATTATTACAGATGCACCGATTACAGTTCATGTGGATGATATGGCGTATAAAGGATATGAAGCAAGTGATGTGATTCCAATGTTCGAGAGTTTAGGATTTACATCTCTTTTAAATAAATTAGGCGTTACGCCAGAAGAAACAGCTCCAGCTGAATTAGATGATATTACATTTGATATTGTGGAAGAAGTTACAGAAGAAATGCTTCAGCAAGATAGTGCGCTTATCGTAGAAGTGCAAGAAGATAATTATCATAAGGCGGACATTCAAGGCTTTGGTATTCAAAATGAAAATGGTTGCTACTTTATTCAGAAGGATATTGCTCTTGCATCGGATGCATTTAAAGCATGGCTTGCAAATGGAGAAATGAGAAAGCATACATTTGATGCGAAGCGAGCAATCGTTGCACTGAAATGGAATGGGATAGATATGCAAGGGATTGACTTTGATCTATTAATCGCTGCTTATTTACTTGACCCGGCTGATACAGATAAAGATTTCCGTACTGTAGCGAAAATGAAAGAAACGCATGCTGTGAAATCAGATGAAGAAGTTTACGGAAAAGGTGCGAAGCGTGCTGTTCCAGAGTTAGAAGTAGTAGCGGAGCATGTGGCTCGTAAAGTGCATGTATTATATGATGTAAAGCAAACATTCGTTGAAGAGTTAAAGAAGAATGAGCAATATGAACTGTTTACAGAGTTAGAATTGCCACTTGCGCGTGTATTAGCTGATATGGAAGTAAAAGGTGTAAAAGTTGATACGGAGCGTCTTCGTAATATGGGAGAAGAACTCGCAGGTAGATTAAAGGAAATGGAACAGGAAATTTATAAGCTTGCGGGAACAGAATTTAATATTAATTCACCGAAGCAGCTTGGTGTAATTCTGTTTGAGAACTTAAACTTACCGGTTATTAAAAAGACGAAAACAGGTTATTCTACGTCAGCTGATGTATTAGACAAGCTTATGGATCGCCATGAAATTATTCCAAACATTTTACATTATCGTCAATTAGGGAAGCTAAATTCAACTTATATTGAAGGTTTACTGAAAGTTGTACATGAAGATTCATCTAAAATTCATACTCGCTTTAATCAAGTGTTAACGCAAACAGGTCGATTAAGTTCAACGGATCCGAACTTGCAAAATATCCCGATTCGATTAGAAGAAGGAAGAAAGATTCGTCAGGCATTTGTTCCATCAGAAGAAGGTTGGATTATGTATGCGGCTGACTATTCACAAATCGAACTGCGTGTATTAGCTCATATTGCAAATGATAAAGGGCTAGTTGAAGCATTCCAGCATGACATGGATATTCACACGAAAACAGCTATGGATGTATTTGGCGTTGAAAAAGATGAAGTCACTTCAAATATGAGACGACAAGCGAAAGCTGTTAACTTCGGAATTGTGTATGGTATTAGTGATTATGGTCTTTCACAAAACTTAGGGATTACAAGAAAAGCAGCAGCGGAATTTATTGAAAAGTATTTAGAAAGTTTCCCTGGTGTACAAGAATATATGGAGGACATCGTAAAAGATGCGAAACAAAAAGGATATGTGGCTACATTATTAAATCGTCGCCGTTATATTCCAGAAATTACGAGTCGTAATTTCAATTTACGTAGCTTCGCTGAGCGTACAGCGATGAATACACCAATTCAAGGTACTGCAGCAGATATTATTAAAAAAGCGATGATTATTATGGCAGATCGTTTAGAAGAAGAAGGATTACAAGCGCGTCTTCTTCTGCAAGTACACGATGAATTAATATTTGAAGCACCAAAAGAAGAAATTGAAAAATTAGAGCAGCTTGTACCTGAAGTAATGGAGCATGCAATTGAACTCGCAGTTCCGCTGAAAGTTGATTATTCTTACGGTCCAACTTGGTACGACGCAAAATAAGGAAGTGATGAAATGCCTGAATTACCAGAGGTTGAAAACGTCAGACGGACACTTGAAAATCTTGTAACAGGAAAAACGATTGAAGATGTTATTGTTACTTATCCAAAAATAGTGAAACGACCGGATGATGCAGAAATCTTTAAAGAAATGCTAAAAGGCGAGAAGATTGAAAATATAAAGCGAAGAGGAAAGTTTTTGCTTCTATATGTAACAAATTATGTTATTGTTTCACATTTGCGTATGGAAGGTAAGTTTTTACTACATCAAGAGGATGAGCCGATTGATAAACATACGCACGTCCGTTTCTTATTTACAGATGGAACTGAATTACATTATAAAGATGTGAGAAAGTTTGGTACGATGCATCTCTTTAAGAAAGGTGAAGAGATGAGCCAAATGCCTCTTGCTGACTTAGGTCCGGAGCCGTTTGATGCTGAATTGACACCACAGTATTTACAAGAAAGATTGCAAAAGACAAATCGTAAAATAAAAGTTGTGCTATTGGACCAGCGTCTTTTAGTAGGGCTTGGAAATATATATGTAGATGAAGTTTTATTCCGTTCTCAAATTCATCCGGAACGAGAAGCTTCGTCTTTGACAATAGAAGAAATTGAGCGAATTTATGAGGCTACCGTTACAACGCTAGGCGAAGCAGTGAAGCGTGGCGGAAGTACAATTCGAACGTATATCAACTCACAAGGGCAAATTGGTTCGTTCCAAGAACTCCTAAATGTATACGGAAAAAAAGGAGAACCGTGTGTAACTTGCGGTACGATATTAGAAAAAACAGTTGTTGGCGGAAGAGGAACGCATTACTGCCCAATTTGTCAGCCAAGAATATAGAAAAGAGATAACATCGGATAGGCATTTGTCATATACATACAGCAGAGCTATGTATAAGGGAGGAGCTTACCGATGTACCTTTATTTATCTCTTATTTTATTAGCTTTTACATTAAGCTTAGATAGCTGTAGTGTAGGGCTAACATATGGTTTAAGAAGCGTAAGAATTCCACTAAGATCAATTATAATTATCGGAATGTGTTCAGCGGCTGTTATGCTTGTTTCAATGGGAATTGGACATATGATCGCGAAAGTATTTTCACCTGTTATCGCAACGCGTATCGGTGGGCTTGTTCTTATTGGAATAGGGATTTGGGTATTGTATCAATTTTTTCGAAGTGAGAAAAAAGAAGAACCGAAGCAAGAGGAGAAGGTCTGGAAATTAGAGATTGCCTCGCTAGGGCTAGTGATTCAAATTTTACGGAAACCGACTGTAGCAGATTTTGATAAATCGGGTACTATTTCTGCAGGAGAAGCATTACTTCTCGGTATCGCTCTTTCTGTAGACTCATTTGGTGCCGGAATTGGTGCATCTTTATTAGGGTATGCACCCGCTATGATGGCGATATTAGTTGCAATTATGAGTTCTTTGTTTTTATTTATTGGAATGAAACTTGGAACGGTTTTATCGAATATGAAGTGGTTACAAAAATTTACATTCCTGCCTGGAGTATTACTCATCATTATTGGAATTTGGAAAATGTAAGTATGGGCGTGGAACATTAGTTTCGCGCCTTTTATTATGAGGAGGCTTATTATGACAGTAGTAATTGGATTAACAGGAGGCATTGCAAGTGGAAAAAGTACAGTATCTCAAATGTTTCGTGAACTCAGCATACCGGTTATTGATGCAGATATTATTGCACGAGAAGTTGTAGAGCAAGGAAAACCAGCATATAACAAAATAGTAGAAGTATTTGGAACGGAAGTGTTACAAGAAGATGGAGAACTAGATCGTCCAAAACTGGGAAGTGTCGTTTTCTATAATAAAGAAAAACGATTGCAGTTAAATAAAATTGTTCATCCTGCAGTGCGTGAGGAAATGAATAGGCAAAAGGAAATGTACATAAAAGAAGATATGCAAGCGGTTGTGTTAGATATTCCTCTCTTATTTGAAAGCAAATTAACAAGTCTTGTTGACCGCGTTTTAGTTGTAGCAGTTAAGCCGCATACGCAATTAGAGCGTTTAATGAAACGAAATAACTTTTCAGAAGAAGAAGCAACAGCTCGTATTCAATCTCAAATGCCGTTAGAAGAAAAAGTGAAAAATGCAGATGAAGTGATAAATAATGATGGCACAATTATGAGAACGAAAACACAATTGCAGGTAATTTTAAAGAAGTGGAACATTATTGACTAAAAAATTGTGAAATTAATGAAAATGCTTAGTGACATATCTCCTTTTTGTGTTATACTATTATTGGGATTGGAGATAAATAGTATAACGCATTCAAGGGGGATAACATATTATGACTCGTGTGGCAATTAATGGATTTGGACGTATTGGGAGAATGGTATTTCGTCAAGCAATAAAAGAAAGCGCATTCGAAATTGTAGCAATCAATGCAAGCTATCCATCTGAAACGTTAGCACACTTAATTAAATATGATACAGTTCATGGCAAGTTTGACGGAACAGTAGAAGCATTTGAAGATCACTTATTAGTTGATGGAAAAATGATTCGCCTTTTAAACAACCGCGATCCAAAGGAATTGCCTTGGACAGATTTAGGTGTTGAAGTTGTAATTGAAGCAACTGGTAAATTTAATTCAAAAGAAAAAGCAATTCTTCACGTTGAAGCTGGAGCGAAAAAAGTTATTTTAACAGCGCCTGGTAAAAATGAAGATGTAACAATTGTAGTTGGTGTGAACGAAGACCAATTAGATATTACAAAACATACTGTTATTTCAAATGCATCTTGTACAACAAACTGTTTAGCGCCTGTTGTGAAGGTGTTAGATGAGCAGTTTGGAATTGAAAACGGTTTAATGACGACAGTTCACGCTTATACAAATGACCAAAAAAATATTGATAACCCACATAAAGATTTAAGAAGAGCACGTGCTTGCGGACAATCAATCATTCCGACAACGACAGGTGCTGCGAAAGCGCTAGCAAAAGTTCTTCCGCACTTAAACGGAAAACTTCATGGTATGGCACTTCGTGTACCAACACCAAACGTGTCTCTTGTTGACTTAGTAGTAGATGTAAAACGCGATGTGACAGTTGAAGCTATTAACGATGCATTCAAAACTGTTGCAAACGGTGCTTTAAAAGGTATTGTAGAATTCAGCGAAGAGCCTTTAGTATCTATCGACTTTAATACAAATACACATTCAGCTATTATCGATGGTTTATCTACAATGGTAATGGGTGATCGTAAAGTGAAAGTACTTGCTTGGTATGATAACGAGTGGGGCTACTCTCGTCGTGTTGTAGATCTTGTAACGTTAGTTGTTGAAGAGTTAGCGAAACAAGAAAATGTGCAACACATTTAAGTGAATAAGGGAGGAGAGGGCAAGGCAATATTTGCCCTCTTTTTTTATTTTTTTCTGAAAAGGAAAAAAATTATATAAGTATATTTTAAAAAGTGGACATACCACGAAACGTTGTGATTACTGCATTTGTGAATCGTTTATTTTTTTTAGGGAAAAGTAAAGAGGAAAATATGACAGAAAATCGAAAAAACTGTTGTTGCAAAATGAAAATAAACAAAGTATACTAACACTCGTAAACTTAAGAGCTGAGGTACGTAGTCACTACTTAAAGGGTTAGGACCTCTCTGGACTAACTTTCCCCCGTGGTAGTGGAGCAAGCCAAATTGCAAATTAGTTTTCAATTCGAACAGTTAGAATAAATTTACAAGGGGGAACTGTAGAATGGATACTATGGATACGATGGGTCGTCACGTGATCGCTGAACTTTGGGATTGCGATTTCGACAAGCTTAATGACATGCCGTATATTGAACAATTATTTGTGGATGCAGCACTAAGAGCTGGTGCTGAAGTGCGTGAGGTTGCTTTCCATAAATTTGCACCACAAGGTGTAAGTGGAGTAGTAATTATCTCAGAATCACATTTAACAATTCATAGCTTTCCGGAGCACGGTTACGCAAGTATTGATGTTTATACTTGTGGGGATCGTATTGATCCAAATGTTGCTGCAGAATATATTGCAGAAGGTTTAAACGCGAAAACGCGTGAGAGCATCGAGCTTCCTCGAGGCACTGGTAGCTTCGAAATTAAGCAGAGAGAAACAAAAGCTCTTTAAAAAAGAACATAATTGATTTAAAATGTAAAGAGGTGTATAATGCACCTCTTTTTTAGTTTATAAAAAAGGAAAAATATAACGTACTCGTTAGTTGAATACATTGGACTCTTGCAAATGAGGTAGTGCCCTATATACCATCTTATTTTTAAGTATGAGATGATAAAGTGATGCGCTGAAACTTAAAGTGGTAAGAGAGTTAGAATGAGTTATATAATATTGTATATATATTTTAGGTGAATTGAGTAGAGAAAAATAAAGAGTATAGTGTAAAGGAGTGAATGAATTGCGTTGTCCATCCTGTTCTCATAATGGTACAAGAGTGTTAGATTCGCGTCCGGTAGACGAGGGGCGCTCTATTCGAAGAAGAAGAGAGTGTGAAAGTTGTTTAAGTCGCTTTACGACCTTTGAAAGGGTAGAAGAGTCACCTCTTATCGTTGTTAAAAAAGAAGGCACACGAGAAGAGTTTAATAAAGAAAAGATTTTACGCGGTTTAATTAAAGCGTGTGAAAAAAGACCAGTATCTTTAAGACAATTAGAAGAAGTAACACAAAGCGTGGAACGTGAACTGCGTAATTTAGGTATATCAGAAGTGAAAAGTGATATGATTGGTGAAATTGTTATGGAAGAACTTCGCGATATTGATGATGTTGCTTATGTACGTTTTGCTTCTGTATATCGTCAATTTAAAGATTTAAATGTATTTATTGAAGAATTAAAAGATATACTGCAAAAAGAAAGAGAGTAGAAGTTGTATTTTATTCTCTTTACATACCGTAAGTAATAGGATAAGAGAGCTAGAAGCGAAAGCTAATAGCTCTTTTTCACTAAGAATTTATATAATGAAGATAGAAGGAATGAAGTAGAGGATAGATTGGATGAGAGAAAGGAAAAGCAAGAATGGAAAAACAGTCATGGATGGAGCTATTGCCGATTGATCGTTATAAAGTAAGTGCGAAAGGGCTACTGCATAATTACGACCGAAAAGTATTGACGATGTTGTATCAGCCGTTAATAGGTAGTAGAGCTTTTAGCTTATACATGACACTATGGGGGGAGCTAGAGCAAGATCGTGTATTTGGAAAAGAGAATACACATCATTCCCTTATGGTGACTATGCAAATGCAACTTCCTGAAATATATGAGGAACGAGTAAAGTTAGAGGCAATTGGGCTTTTGAAGGTATATATTAAGAAAGAAAAAGATATTCGAATGTTCATATATGAGTTGCAACCACCTTTATCTCCGAAGCAGTTTTTTGATGATATTGTTTTAAGTATCTTTTTATACAATCGATTGAGTCGGACAAAATATAATCAAGTAAAGCAATATTTCTTAGAAGAAGAATTTGATTTTGCTTCTTATGAAAATGTTACGCGCTCTTTCAATGATGTGTTTGGTTCGTTTAATCCAGGACAGCTTGAGCATGCGCAAGAAGACCTTCGTATTCCAAAAACGACAACTATGCCAAGTAACGAGAAGGGAGACGCTCCGAAAGTTTGGAATGATTTCTTTGATTTCTCTTTATTTGTAGATGGATTGTCCGCTCTTGTTCCTAAAAAGGCGATTACAGATCAAGTAAGAGACTGCGTTATAACACTTGCTTACGTGTATGGTGTAGATGTGTTATCGATGCAAAATATCGTTCTTGGTGCGGTGACAGAGATGCAAACAATTGATATGGAAAGGCTTAGAAAAGGAGCGCGAGATTGGTATCAATTTGAAAATGGTCAAGCATTACCGGTACTAAGTGAAAGAGTACAGCCTCATGCTGCACGTACGATGAAAGAGAAAGAGCCTTCATCACAAGAGGAGATGTTAATAAAGCAGCTAGAGGAAATCTCGCCAAAACAACTATTGAAAGAGATTTCTGGTGGTGCAGAGGCAACGAAAGCGGACTTGCAAATCGTTGAAGATGTCATGATTAATCAAAAATTGACACCAGGAGTTGTGAATGTACTTATTTATTACGTTATGCTACGCTCAGATATGAAACTTGCGAAAACGTATGTCGAGAAGATTGCTGGGCATTGGGCACGTAAAAAGGTCGGTACAGTAGCGGACGCGATGGCGTTAGCGAAAGAAGAGAACCGTCAATATCAAGAGTGGGCTGAGACGAAGAAAAAAGGCCGTACGGCGAAGAAAACGGTACGAAAAGAAATGGTGCCAGATTGGCTTAAGGAAGAAGAGCCGAAAGAACAAGAGAAAGAAACGGCGAAGAAAGATGTAAGTGTAGAAAAAGATGCAAGTACGCTAGAAGATGAACGAAAACGATTAGAAGAAGTGTTAAAAAAATATAAGCGTGATTAATAGAAGAGAATGAACGCTCTTTGAGGTGAGAAAATGGAGCATATTCAAAATTCATTTACAAAATTAATGGAAAATGAAAACTTTAAAAATAGATATGAAGTATTAAAGGCAGAAGTAATGGCGCACCCGCGTGTGAAAGAATTTATAGACGAACATAAAGGTGAAGTAACGACTTCTATGATTGAGCGCAGTCTTGTGAAGTTATATGAATATATTGGACAAAGTGTAGGTTGCGTGGATTGTCCGGATTTAGGTGCATGTAAAAATATGCTGCAAGGATACGAGCCAAAGCTTGTTATTCAAGGGAAGATGATTGATATTCAATACGATCGTTGCGTTAGAAAAGTAGCATATGACGAGAGAAAGAAATATGAAAAACTCGTTCAAAGTGTATATATGCCAACGGATATTTTACAGGCAACTATGGAAAACTTAGACCCTTCTGACTTAAATGCACGTATCGATGCAATTGGCGCAGCGAATGAATTTTTAAGTACATATGAACCAGGTAAAAAAGCACAAGGTTTATATTTGTACGGTAAATTTGGTGTAGGAAAAACGTACCTTTTAGGAGCAATTGCGAACGAGCTTGCTCGAAAGAAAATAAGTTCGATGCTCGTATACTTCCCGGAATTTTTACGTGAAATTAAAAGTTCGATTCAAGATAATTCGATTGGCGAAAAGATTGATGCGGTTAAACGCGTGCAAGTTTTAATGTTAGATGATATCGGGGCAGAAGCGATGTCGAGCTTTGTGCGTGACGATGTGCTTGGTGCAATCTTGCAATTCCGTATGTTAGAAAACTTACCGACGTTCTTTACGTCTAATTTTGATTTTAAACAATTGGAACATCATTTAACGTATACACAACGTGGTGAGGCTGAAGAAATGAAGGCAGCACGTATTATGGAACGAATTAAATATTTAGCGAAACCAATTCCAATTGGTGGGAAAAACCGTCGTCATAAGTAAAAGAGCAAGCTGAGAAGCTTGCTCTTTTGTATTATAGTGATATTTTCTTTTCAAATATGAGATCGAAATATTCAGGTTGTCCAGAACTGCCAATCGTAGGGGCAACAATCTGTACGAACCTCCAGTCATCTCTAGCATGTTCTTGAATAATTTCTTGGTAGTCTTCAGCTAGTTTTGAGCGAGTGAGCCCCCAATGAAATTCGACTTTTACGAATTTATATTCAAACATTCAGATACCTCCCTTTAGTAATAAATAAAGTATGCAATAAAAAAATTCATAGTAGCTTGTATCATTTTTTTCTCCCTCCCTTAATATATATAAAATTAGCAAGCCATATTGAGTGGATTTTCTAACGATAGGAAATGTAATTCTACTAAGAGTGAACTTCACGCGGGACGGACTCTTATAGGATTTGTAACGTATAGATACAGTCCTTTAGAGCAGGGATAAAAGGGGGGACAAAAGTGATTGAAATTTGCTTCGAAGAAAAAAATGATGCTATGCACGTATATAGACAATTGCTGAAAAGAGCGGAAGTATTATATAAGGAAACGAGTGTGTATTTACAGGGACAAAAAGTGGTGATTCACATACCAGTACGTGAATCAAATTATATTGAAAAGATCTTATTGCCGGTAATGGTGTATTTTATTGTGAATGTGAAACAAAATGAGTGGATTTATACGATCTTAAAAGAAAAGTTTTTTTATGAAGAACAAGAAGAGTGTCATCAAATATTGCACATGGCACATGAGATTTTAAAGGGAAGAAGAAAAGGGGTAGCTCAGGATTTAACGCGTAACGCATTTGAGTCATATATTAAGTCTTCTTTAAATAATTGGCTTTGTGATCCGCTCTCATTCTCGTTTTCATCATATATCCGTTTTCGTCTTCGTACATATAGGGAAATGGTGGCTAAACTTGCGGAAGTGGCAATTGATGAATATAAGATGGAGCAAGAATACCAAATGTTCATTGAGACGCTTCGGCAACAAGTAAGTAGCCGTAAATCACGCTTGTCCTGCGTGCATCTTATTTTTGATGAAAGCTTTATCTTTTATGATGATAAAGGTAGACGTTTAAAACAGGAGAAGTTGGTCCAATATATAGATGAGGAATTGTTAAAGCAAAATGATGTATATATTGATACGAAAGTAATTGCGCCGCTTCTTTCTATTTCGCCCAAAAAGATTTATTTATATACGAAAGAACAAGACCATAATATGATTATTACTTTGCGAAATGTGTTTCAAGAACGGGTCCAATTACATGGATTACATGATTTTGAGCGCAATGTGAAAAATTTAAAAAATAAAGGTAACGCCCTTGATTTTCTAAGTTTTTGAGCATATAATTACCTACATAAATGAAATATATCGAAATGTTATGATGAGGACATGAGTAGTTTTCTACGATTTTCAGAGAGGGAAGCCTTAGGGTGTGAGCTTCCTAGTACGGGATTATTACTTACCACCTCTAAACTTTAGCAGTGAACGGTTTTTCTAGTAATTGCTAACGGACAACACCGTTATGTTGAACTTGAGCAATTAACAATTATGTTAATTGGAACAAGGGTGGAACCACGAATTCAACACTCGTCCCTTTTTACGGGATGAGTGTTTTTTATTTTGAGAAAAAGAGGAGTGACCAGTGATGGCAGATGTAGTTAAAATTACTTTCCCTGATGGAGCTGTGAAGGAGTTTCCAAAAGGCGTAACAACTGAAGAAATCGCAGCTTCTATTAGCCCAGGCTTAAAGAAAAAAGCTGTAGCTGGAAAATTAAACGATGAGATGATCGATCTTGTTACACCAATCGAAGAAGATGGTGCAGTTTCTATTATTACATTAGATTCTGAAGATGGCTTATATATTTTACGCCATTCAACAGCCCACCTTTTAGCACAAGCGTTAAAACGTTTATATAAAGATGTTAAGCTTGAGCTTGGCATTGGTCCAGTAATTGAAAATGGCTTCTATTACGATATCGATATGGAAGAAGCAATTACAGTTGAAGACTTCAAGAAAATCGAAAAAGAAATGCAAAAAATCGTGAACGAAAACTTAGAAATCGTTCGTCATGAAGTACCACGTGCAGAAGCACTTCGTCGCTTTGAAGAAATTGGTGATGAGTTAAAATTAGATTTAATTAACGATCTTCCAGAGGATGCAGTTATTTCAATCTATGAGCAAGGCGAATTCTTCGACCTTTGCCGTGGTGTTCACCTTCCATCTACAGGGAAAATTAAAGTATTTAAATTATTAAGCGTTGCAGGTGCTTACTGGCGCGGCGATAGCAATAATAAAATGTTACAACGTATTTACGGTACTGCATTCGTTAAGAAAGCAGAATTAGATGAGCATTTACGTATGCTTGAAGAAGCGAAAGAGCGCGATCACCGTAAATTAGGTAAAGAATTAAAACTATTTACTAATAGCCAAAAAGTAGGACAAGGTTTACCACTTTGGTTACCAAAGGGTGCAACAATTCGTCGTATTATCGAGCGTTACATCGTTGATAAAGAAGCAAGCTTAGGCTATGATCACGTATACACTCCAGTATTAGGAAGTAGAGAGTTATATGAAACTTCTGGTCACTGGAATCACTACCGTGATGGCATGTTCCCATCAATGGAAATGGATAATGAAGAATTAGTTCTTCGTCCAATGAACTGTCCTCACCATATGATGGTTTATAAAAATGATATTCACAGCTACCGTGAATTACCAATCCGTATTGCGGAACTTGGAACAATGCACCGTTATGAAATGTCAGGTGCGTTATCTGGGTTACAACGTGTACGCGGAATGACTTTAAACGATGCGCACATTTTCGTTCGTCCAGATCAAATTAAAGAAGAGTTAAAACGTGTTGTAAACTTAACTCTAGAAGTGTACAAAGATTTCGGTTTAGAGAACTACTCATTCCGTCTATCTTATCGTGATCCAGCAGATACTAAAAAGTATTATGCGGATGATGAGATGTGGGAAAAAGCACAAGGTATGTTAAAAGAAGCTATGGATGAAATGGGTCTTGATTACTATGAAGCTGAAGGTGAAGCGGCATTCTACGGTCCAAAACTTGATGTTCAAGTTCGTACTGCTCTTGGAAAAGACGAAACACTTTCAACTGTACAATTAGACTTCTTACTTCCAGAACGCTTTGAATTAACTTATGTTGGCGAAGACGGTAAGCAACATCGTCCAGTTGTAATTCACCGTGGTGTTGTATCAACTATGGAACGCTTCGTAGCCTTCTTAATTGAAGAATACAAAGGTGCATTCCCAACTTGGTTAGCTCCAGTTCAAGTACAAGTAATTCCAGTTTCTCCGCAAGTACATTTAGACTATGCGAAGAAAGTACAAGACGAATTGCGTCGTGCTGGTATCCGTGTTGAATTAGACACTCGTGAAGAGAAGATCGGTTACAAAATCCGTGAAGCACAAATGCAAAAAATTCCGTACATGCTTGTAGTAGGTGACAATGAAGTAACTGAAAACGGCGTAAACGTACGTAAATATGGTGAACAAAAATCAGAAACAATCGCATTAGATGCTTTTGTTGACATGATTAAAGTAGAAGGAAAACGATAAGAAAAAGCCGCGGTATACCGCGGCTTTTCTTTGTAATATAAAAGAGAAAAACTAGAAAAAATAACCATGTAACACTTATCATAAAAAAGTATTGCAAGTATGTTAGTTGTTTGTTACAATATTTCTTGTTGTTAGTAAAACACATCGCGTCTTCTTGACAGACGTCATGTCCTATGATAAACTCATCAAGGATAATAGAATATTGTTTTGTGGAACAAGTAGAAGCACCCGCTTCTCACCTGATGGACGCATTCGCAGTTAGCAGGTAAATGTATTTCTTACTTAAGATTTTACAAGTGTGGGTGTCGTATGCCCGCACTTTTTTTGTCGGGTTCTATGACTACAAAATATGTTCTGAGAAAACCTTGGAGGTGGCTTACTATTAGCAAGGATATGATGATTAACGAGCAAATTCGTGCACGTGAAGTACGTTTAGTTGGCGCAAATGGCGATCAACTTGGAATCAAGTCTCGTAATGACGCTTTAGACTTAGCTGCAAATCTTAATCTTGATTTAGTATTAGTTGCTCCAAATGCGAAACCGCCAGTATGCCGCATTATGGACTACGGTAAATTCCGCTTTGAGCAACAGAAGAAAGAAAAAGAGCAGCGCAAAAATCAAAAAGTAATTAGCATGAAAGAAGTTCGTTTAAGTCCAACAATTGATGAACACGACTTTAACACAAAACTTCGTAATGCTATCAAGTTTTTAGAGAAAGGCGACAAGGTTAAAGCGTCAATTCGCTTTAAAGGACGTGCCATTACTCATAAAGAAATCGGTCAACGTGTTTTAGATCGCTTCTCAGAAGCTTGTGCTGAAGTTAGTACAGTTGAATCTAAGCCTAAAATGGAAGGACGCAGTATGTTCTTAGTTTTAGCACCGAAAAACGATAAGTAATAGATAGAGGAGGAAATACCTATGCCTAAACAAAAAACTCATCGCGGCGCTGCAAAGCGTTTCAAAAAGACTGGATCAGGTAAACTGAAACGTTCTCACGCTTACACAAGCCATTTATTCGCTAACAAATCTACAAAAGCTAAACGTAAACTACGTAAAGCTGGTGTAGTAAGCGCTGGTGACTTCAAACGCATTCGTCAAATGCTTGACAACTTAAAATAAGTTCGGCTGATATATAGAACAATTAGGAGGTAATATTATGCCAAGAGTAAAAGGTGGTACAGTTACTCGTCAACGTCGTAAAAAAGTAATTAAATTAGCAAAAGGTTACTACGGTTCAAAAAATACATTATTCAAGGTTGCTAACCAACAGGTTATGAAATCTCTAATGTATGCATTCCGTGACCGCCGTCAAAAGAAACGTGACTTCCGTAAATTATGGATTACACGTATCAACGCAGCAGCTCGTATGAATGGTCTTTCTTACAGCCGCTTAATGCACGGTCTTAAAAATGCTGGCATCGAAGTTAACCGCAAGATGCTTGCTGACTTAGCTGTTCATGACGAAAAAGCTTTCGCTGAATTAGCAACAGTTGCAAAAAACAACATTAACTAATTAATTAGTTGAAACCTTAGAAGAATTTTCTTCTAAGGTTTTTTTGTTTGTGTTCAGAGAGAAGTTTGAAGTTCTAAAGATTAACGGATGTGTTGTTATCGATATGACAAAATCAACATAAAAACTATAGTGATATAGAAGAATATATATATGAAGTCAGGAGAATCCTCCTGGCTTTTTTTAATTATGCACGTTTGGAAAGAAGAGTATCTTTCCTAGCCGAAACGACACTGCTATAATGGAAAGATGATATGGAACTTTCATCAGATGAACAATTTAAGAGTGATGACTGAAACGTATTTGCAAATTAAGGACAAGCTATTTTATAAAGAGGTAGATAGCTGACTTATTCATAAGAACTGAAACATAATAATGAACTTTGAGATGAAACAACATTGTTGCGTAAAATGCGATGTTGGAGGAGGACAATAGAATGGACTTACTACAACTATTTAAATTACAAAAAGAATTAGATGACCGTATTGCAAAAGAACATGACTTACAACCGAAAAAATTGTTAAAAGAAAAAATGTTAGCTCTTCTTGTAGAAATTGGTGAACTTGCAAATGAAACACGTTGTTTTAAATATTGGAGCAACAAACCAGCTTCGGAACGTGAAGTAATATTAGAAGAATACGTAGATGGTTTGCATTTTATTTTATCAATCGGAATTGATTTAGGTATTGATAAAAACTTCTTATTCTATAAATGTGCACAAACGAATAAAACACAAGTGGAAATTTTCTTAGACACATATGCGAAAGTAATTCGTTTTACAGATCAACCATCTATTACAAACTATATTGAATTATTTACGAGCTATCTTCGACTTGGACAAGCACTTGAATTTGAGCAAGAAGAGATTGAAAAAGCATATTTAGATAAAAATGAGGTAAATCATCAGCGTCAAACACAAGGATACTAATTTAATTTTTGAATATTTCAATTTAATTATTGTATAATGAATTGACTGAAGAAAAAGGAGGGTGTTGGCAATGACAAAATTAGACGCGACATTGACAATGCTAAAAGAATTAACGGATGCACGTGGTATTGCTGGTAACGAACGTGAACCACGTGAAGTAATGAAGAAATATATCGAGCCGTTTGCGGACGAACTTTCTACTGATAATTTAGGGAGTTTAGTTGCGAAAAAAGTAGGGGAAGAAAACGGTCCGAAAATTATGGTTGCAGGTCATTTAGATGAAGTTGGATTTATGATTACACAAATCGATGACAAAGGTTTCCTTCGCTTCCAAACGGTTGGTGGCTGGTGGTCACAAGTTATGCTTGCACAGCGCGTGACGATTGTAACGCGTAAAGGAGATGTAACAGGTGTAATTGGTTCAAAACCACCGCACATTTTACCTCCAGAAGCTCGTAAAAAGCCAGTTGAAATTAAAGACATGTTCATCGATATCGGTGCTTCTAGCCAAGAAGAAGCGATGGAGTGGGGCGTACGACCAGGAGATCAAGTTGTACCGTACTTTGAATTCCAAGTGATGAAGAATGAAAAAATGTTACTTGCAAAAGCGTGGGATAACCGAATCGGTTGTGCAATTGCAATTGACGTATTAAAACAACTAAAAGATGAAAAGCATCCAAACGTTGTATACGGCGTTGGAACTGTACAAGAAGAAGTTGGTCTTCGTGGCGCAAAAACATCTGCGAATTATATTAAACCAGATATCGCGTTCGCAGTAGATGTTGGTATCGCTGGAGATACACCGGGTGTAACGTCAAAAGAAGCGCAAAGTAAAATGGGCGATGGACCACAAATCATTTTATATGATGCTTCTGTTATTGGACATACAGGTTTACGTGATTTCGTAGTTGATGTTGCTGATGAATTACAAATCCCGTATCAATATGATTCAGTAGCGGGCGGAGGAACGGATGCGGGTGCGATTCACATTGCTGTAAATGGTATTCCTTCTATGGCAATTACAATTGCAACGCGCTATATCCATTCTCATGCGGCAATGTTACATCGTGATGATTATGAAAATGCAGTGAAGTTAATTGTAGAAGTTATTAAACGTCTTGATAAAGAGGCTGTACATAACATTACATTTAATTAATAGAAAAAGCGAAGGAGATTCTCCTTCGCTTTTTTATGTTTTAAAAAGGCCGTTCTAATCCCGCTGCAGTATGAGCGCCTAAAATAATTAAACGAGTTAATTGCATCGCCATAAAATGCGGGGTATATATCATTCCTCTTTTAAGCCATGACATAATCATCCCTAGATGGGCACCAGTAACATAACTAATGAGAATATCGCGTGGAACCATTAGTTTTTCATCGTTAGGTTGTGAAATAGAGAGGCTTAATGTTAAATGCGTTTGAATTGCTTTCATCATCTTATACGTATAGTTTCCGGCAGCTTTATCACCAAGCATGACGTTATAGAAGTTAGTGTTTTCTGCAATATGTTCGAACAAGGCCAAAAAACTTGGATGTGGCGAATCAAATGTTAGTTGGAAATCTTCTTTATTTCTATTTCTCGGTTTAATTACTTCAGTTAGCTTTTCTAACATTTCTTCAATGCTTTTGTCTAGTAAGTCATATTTATCGTGGTAATGGCTATAAAATGTAGCGCGGTTTACAGGAGCGCGTTCTGCAATATGTTGAACAGTAACATTTTCAAAACCTTTTTCGCCTACTAAAGCGACAAAAGCATCCTGTATGAGTTGTCTCGTCCGTTTTACACGTGGATCATTTGTATTTTTAATAGACATTTTTATTTCCCCTCGTTTAATTTTCTGTACTTAAACAACATATTGGTATTATATTGTTGTTTAAACGACATTTCATACGTAAATTGTCGGTTGTAGATTCAAAATAATTATTTATAATTATAAACGATAGTCCTTCAGAAATCAGCACCGCTCGCAGGTAGATAAATTTCGATTTACGCTGCAGATGGTGTGATTTTTTTGTTAAAAGGTTAATATAATTAACAATTAAACAATCTAAACAATAAGGACATAAATAGTTTAGAAAAAAATTATATGCGATATAAGGAGAGGAATGCAATGAATCAGTTTCGAAGAATGGTAATTATCAACATTATCACATTAATTGTACTAGTTGGCGGCGGTATTGGCGGTTATTACTATTACAATCAAACGGAAAATTACTTAAAAACAGACAATGCAAAGATTGATGGAAAGGTAATTCCGGTTGCTTCACCAGTAGCAGGTAAACTAACTGACTGGAAAGCTGAAGTAGGAAAAAATTATAATGAGAACGATAAATTAGGTACTGTTACTGTAGCGGCAGCTAATGGAGAACAAACAGTAGATGTAACAATTCCACAAAATGCAACAGTTGTACAATCAAACGCAACAACAAATGCTTTCGTTGGAGCAGGTAGCCCGATTGCTTATGCATTTGATATGAACAATTTATGGGTAACAGCAAACATTGAAGAAACAGATGTTGATGATGTTCAAAAAGGTCAAGATGTAGATGTGTATGTAGATGCATACCCAGATACAACGTTAACAGGAAAAGTAGAACAAGTTGGCTTAACAACAGCGAATACATTCTCTATGTTGCCATCAAGCAACGCAACAGCGAACTATACGAAAGTAACACAAGTAGTACCAGTTAAAATTTCTTTAGATCATAGCAAATCAGTAAATATTGTTCCTGGCATGAATGTGACAGTTCGTATTCATAAGTAAGGGGGAGATGAGATGTCCTCAATTGTAATTGCAGGATATGCACTATTTTGTATAATCGTCTTCTTCCTTGTAAATCGTCTTTTACGAAAGAAAAAAACGAAAATGGGAGAAGAACAAGTCCCAGCCGTAAGTAAAATAGAAGTAAGTAAAGTTGAAACAGAAGAGAAAGAAATTGAACGAAAGCAAGAATCGGAAATTTCTAATGTAGTTGAGTTAGAAACAGGAAAGCAAGAAGAAGTAAAACAAGAAAAAGAAGTGCCGAAAAAACAAATGTCTATGCCTGTAGAGAATGTGAACGTAAAAGCAGTTGTAGCTGTATTAATTCTCGGCATGTTCGTTTCTATTTTAAACCAAACAATCATTAACGTTGCATTACCTCCGTTAATGAATGAATTTAATGTATCAACTTCAACAGCACAATGGTTAATTACAGGCTTCATGCTTGTAAATGGTATTTTAGTACCGATTAGTGCCTTTTTAGTTTCACGATTTACGTATCGTAAATTATTCGTAGCAGCAATGTTATTCTTCACGGTAGGATCTATCATTTGTGCTACTTCAGGAAACTTTACAATGATGATGACAGGTCGCGTAATTCAAGCAGTTGGTGCGGGTATTTTAATGCCGGTTGGTATGAATATCTTTATGACGTTATTCCCGCCTCATAAACGCGGAGCGGCGATGGGATTACTAGGTGTAGCGATGATTTTAGCGCCAGCTATCGGACCAACTGTAACAGGTTGGGTGATTGAAAACTATAGCTGGAACTTAATGTTCTATGCGATGTTTATTATAGGTTTAATTATTACGTTCCTATCTTTAAAATTCTTTACACTAGCTCAGCCAGTGTCTAAAACGAAATTAGATATATTCGGTGTGGTTAGTTCAAGTATTGGACTAGGAAGCTTATTGTACGGATTTAGTGAAGCTGGAAATAATAGTTGGACTAGTGCAGAAGTCATTATTTCACTTGTTATCGGTGTAATTGGTTTAGCGTTATTTATTTGGAGAGAGTTAACAACGGACAATAAAATGCTTGATTTACAAGTATTTAAATATCCAGTATTTACTTTTACTTTAGTAATTAACGCAATCGTTACGATGGCATTATTCGGAGGTATGTTATTGCTTCCAGTATATCTGCAAAACATTCGTGGCTTTACGCCAATTGAATCTGGTTTACTACTTCTTCCAGGATCATTAATTATGGGGATCATGGGACCAGTAGCGGGTAAATTATTCGATAAATATGGCATTCGTCCATTAGCGATAATTGGATTGGCAATTACGACGTATGCGACATATGAATTTACAAAATTATCGATGGATACACCGTATAGCGTTATTATGACGGATTATATTATACGTTCAATTGGTATGTCATTCATTATGATGCCAATTATGACAGCTGGTATGAACGCGCTACCGATGAAATTAATTTCTCACGGTACAGCAACGCAAAATACGTCAAGACAAGTAGCTGGTTCAATCGGAACAGCGATTTTAATCACACTTATGACGCAACAAACAACTGCTCACGTAGCAGATTACGGCAACATGTTAACAACATCAAACCCAATTTTAGTTGATAAAGTACACGGCATGGGTCAAAGCTTAGCGGCCTTAGCTGGATCAGCTCAAGCAGGAGACGGGATGAGCACACAACTATTATATGGACAAATTTCAAAGCTATCTGCAATTAACGGTATTAACGATGCCTTCTTAATTGCAACGATACTTGCAGGGATTGCTTGGGTGTTATCGTTCTTCTTACCATCAGGCAATAAACCAAATAGAAAAGCAGGGAATTAATTTCCCTGCTTTTTTGCCTTTTTAAAGAGTGAGATATAAAAAATGATAACCAGTTACGGAGCACAGCCCTGTTATAAACAAAATTGTCCCCATAGAACAAATACTCGATATTTGCCTGCCGCTTATAATAGCTAATAGTCCAGCTAAAGAGAAGAAGCACCAATATAAAGTTCCCGAAATTGGAACCATCCCCTCTAAATCTATTCCAGAACCTATACAAACAATAGGAACAACGATGAGTAATATGCTAGTGAAACCAGCTATAATGGTAAGTAATTTACGATGTTTCATGCCAGCAATAATTAAAAAAATGCCGACGATGAATTCGCATAACATTAAAGTAAGAGCCAAAATCATCCAAGTTAATATTCCAAACACTTCTGTATTACCTCCGATTTGTGGGTTTCAAAAAATGTTATATATAGAATGAATCACCTACAGACATGAGTACCCAGAAAATAACCCCTAATATTCCAATGGTAAAAATAATGAATCCCGTATTACGTATACTTTTAATTTTGGCTTGTACTCCACTTACCCCTGCTAATAATCCAGTTAAAGAAAATAGGGTCCAGTAAAGAGCAGTTGGAATCGGGAAAATTGTATCGATATGAATCCCTACACTTAAAAGAACAAAAGGTAGTGTGACAAAGGATAGGCTAAGTAGCCCCATTAAACCAACGAGTAATTTCCGATATTTAATCCCCGTTACTATTAAAAAAATACCACCAGCAATCCCGCATAGTAAGAGAAGTGGCGTGAAAAGCATCCAAATAATACTGAACATATGTAAACTCCTTTATGTGAATTAAGTTATATTTTACTACATGAGGTTTATTTTGGATATTATTAATGAGTATATATAAATTGAAGGAAATGGGTAATAACGATACGGATTATCAAAAACGCTAACCGCAGAAGAGTTTGAAGTTATGATAAAAGAGTAAAGAGAGGTATCGCGATGATACCTCTTTTTAACTCAAGAATGCCAACATGTTATTCATAATATGAAATAACATAGCTGGAATAATGGACTTTGTTTTTTTACATAAAATGGCCATTAATAATCCCATAAAGAAAGTAATTACCATTACCCCAAGTGAGTATGTATGAGCGATACCGAAGAAGAAACTTGTTACGATGGCTGCAATCCAAAATGGAAAGCGTTCTGAGAAGAAGCGAAGTATAAAACCACGGAAAATAAGTTCTTCAAAAATGGGTGTGAGTATTGCAAAGCTGAGAAGTAATAATATTTGATATTGCTTAAAGACGTCTAAGCTTAGTGCGGAAGATTGCTGCTTTGTTGCGTCTTGGAACACATAATTTAACAAGATGTAATTGAGTATGATGTTGATAACGAAGAAAAGAAGTAAGTATACGTATGTGCGCCATTCTTTCAGTGTTTTAAAGTTAAAAGATTTTAGTAGTAATTTTTTTGCGGGTTCGAATTTAAAAATGAAGAATAACAATACAGCTAGTTGTAATACGGTACTTGCAGTATTTGCAATAGATTCATACAGGGCAACTTGTTTTTTATCTGTAAGACCTGCTGTATAAATTGTTAATGGCATTGCGAGGAACACAGTAATAAGTCCAGTTCCAAAAAAGGCGAATAAAACAGAGCTAATAAATTGTCCCCATGACATCGAGTGTTTTTGTTCATTAGAAAGCTGTGTAGCGGGTTGCATTTGTAAAATCACCTCTTTTATATTTGTATATTTAATTATAAAGTAAAATGTTTTTGAATGTAACATTTAAATATTACATATAAAGTGAAACTTTAATCATTGGGGAGGTTCATCCCCCACTGATTATCAGCCCTCACCAATCGGGCTTTTACGGGCAGTTGATTCTCCACCTAACTTCCTCGTCTTTGCTGAATTTCGAGGTGGGGGTCTTACTGCCCGTTAATGCGGGATAAAGGTTTATTTTCCATAAAATAATAAAAGAGGTATCACCCTGTAGTGATGCCTCTTTCTCATTGATAACTATGTTCTGCCTTGTTATTCAATTTTGCTTGCTCTATTTGCAATTCACGCTCTACCAATCGATCTAATTGCTGAATAGCTTTAAGTGCTTTTTCATAAGAAATCGTTCTATAATGATGAGCTCCGCCTGGTTCTTCATCTGCTTCGTCTGCCCATTTAATAATATTTTGAAGAGATGTTCTTTCAATTTCTTGTTCTACTAAGAAAGAATCTGTATGAAGAAGAATTGCGATAGAAATTTCTTTTGCTAGTTTTGGATGTTCTCCCAATCTAATAAGCAATTTATGTGCTCTTTCAGCACCTTTAATTGCATGGATATCATTCTTTTTATATAAGTCATAGTCCCATTCGCCGCCTGTGTACCACGTATGATGTCCGATATCATGAAGGAAACCGGCTTTTGTCGCAGCATCGACTGAGGCGTGATGCTTTTTGGCTAGGTGAAACGCATGGTAAGCGACAGCGATCGCGTGGACCATTCCAGAACGGTTTACGTATTTTTGTGTAATGTGATGTTTAAAAACTTGTTCAAGCGTAATACGGTGCATAAAACATTCACTCCTTTTATCTAATGATGTATACGAAGAAAAATCGATCGGTTTAAATGTATTTTGAACATTGTACTCCATCATAGTTCGTTAGTAAAGTAGAAATGTTTAGGAGAAGAAAAATTTTTTTCGTAAAAAAATCACCTTAGCTTATGCGAAGGTGATTTTCAAATTGCTTATTTTTTTAATCCTTGCTCTAGTGTTTCTAACATTTCGTGCTTTTCATTTTCATCAGCGTTTTTCCAAATGACTTCAAATAAAACGCCAAGACCTGGAAGCATTTTTTCTTCACCGCTTTGAATTGCATCGACAATTGTTTCTTGTAATTGATCTTGTGAATTACCAGATACATTCGCTAATACGGCACCGCGTAAATTAAAACTCATTGCTTTCACCTCTTCTTCAGAATTGAAACTGACGTTAGTTTTTGTTCTTTTTTATGTAAATATGTATGAAAAATAGGCTATAATGATAAGACAAGAAGAGAGGGAAATACATATTATGAAAAACATTGATTCAGTACAAAATCCGCGTGTAAAGCAGTGGAAAAAGCTGCAAACGAAAAAAGAACGCGATAAAAAAGGTTTATTTTTTGTAGAAGGATTTCACTTAGTCGAGGAAGCTCTGAAGGCAGGAATTGTAACAGAACTTATCGTTTCAGATCAGACAGACCTTCCGAAAGATTGGACAGTTAATGATGTGGAAATGTATATCGTGCCTGAGGCGATTGTAAAAATACTTCGTGAAACAGAAACGACGCAAGGTGTATTTGCTGTTTGTGAGAAGCATGAGAAAGAAGTAGCTCTTACTGATGGGAAATTCCTTTTATTAGATGGCCTGCAAGACCCAGGTAATTTAGGAACAATTATTCGTACAGCTGATGCAGCTGGTATTCACGCCGTTGTGCTTGGAGAAGGTTGTGTTGATGTTTACAATAGTAAAGTACTCCGCTCTACACAAGGTTCTATTTTCCACTTACCAATTGTAAAAGGGAACTTAGAAGAATGGGTAGACAAGTTAAAAGAAAATAACGTTCCTGTATATGGAACAGCTCTTGAAAATGGAGTTCCGTATGGTGAAGTAACACCGGCTGGTAGTTTTGCATTAATTGTAGGAAATGAAGGAAGCGGCGTAAGCCAAGAAATTCTTGCAAAAACGGATCAAAACTTGTATATTCCGATTTACGGCGGGGCAGAATCATTAAATGTTGCGGTTGCAGCAGGGATTTTAACGTATTATTTGCAAAGCCCGGTTGCGAACAAATAAAAAACTTCTTATAATAAGTTGAAGTACATTATATTAAAAGTTAAATAACGAAAAACGTTGATAGAGAAGAGTAGCTTACAAAATCGCCATATAGGGAGAGAATGCCGTAGACTGAAAGCATTCTTATGGTAGACGGAAGTGAATTCACCTCTGGAGTTGACGCCAGGACCATATATATGTAAAGGCGTTCCGGTCAGAATTGATCGTTATAACTAATGAGTGGGCAGACTTGTTCTGTCAATTTAGGGTGGTACCGCGAATTTACCTCGTCCCTTTTTGGGAGCGAGGTTTTTTTATTTTTAAAATTAGGAGGGTTCCAAAATGGAAGCACGTTTAAAAGAGCTAAAGCAAAAAGCGTTAGAGCTTATTGAAGAAGCGAAAGAGCTAAAGGGCTTAAACGACGTACGCGTAGCGTATTTAGGAAAAAAAGGTCCAATTACAGAAGTATTACGCGGCATGGGAAAATTATCAGCAGAAGAGCGTCCACGTATGGGAGCATTAGTAAATGAAGTACGTGAAGCGATTCAAACACGTCTAGAAGACAAAATTGGTAACTTAGAAAAAGCAGTAATTGAAGCGAAATTAGCTACGGAAACAATTGATGTTACATTACCAGGTCGTCCTGTTGAAACAGGTTGTCACCATCCGTTAACAGCTGTTGTTGAACAAATTGAAGATGTATTCATCGGTATGGGTTATGAAGTAGCTGAAGGAACAGAAGTAGAAAAAGACTACTACAACTTCGAAGCACTAAACTTACCGAAAGATCACCCAGCACGTGACATGCAAGATACATTCTACATTACAGAAGAAACGTTACTACGTACACATACATCTTCTGTGCAAGCACGTACGATGGAAAATAATAAAGAAAAAGGCCCAATCAAAATTATCTGTCCTGGTAAAGTGTATCGCCGCGATGATGATGATGCGACGCATTCACATCAGTTCATGCAAATTGAAGGTCTTGTAATTGATAAAAACATTCGTATGAGTGACTTAAAAGGTACACTGCAAGTATTTGTGAAAAAGATGTTCGGTGAAGATCGTGAAATCCGTCTTCGTCCAAGTTTCTTCCCATTCACAGAGCCATCTGTAGAGATGGATATTTCTTGTATGATGTGTCATGGCAAAGGTTGCGGCACTTGTAAAGGAACTGGTTGGATTGAAATTTTAGGCGCAGGTATGGTTCACCCGAACGTACTTGAAATGGCTGGTTATGATTCAAAAGAATATCAAGGTTTCGCATTCGGTATGGGCGCAGAGCGTATCGCAATGTTGAAATACGGCGTAGATGACATTCGTCATTTCTATACAAATGATGTACGTTTCCTACAACAATTCAAACGAGCGTAAGGGAAGGAGAGGATAAATATGTTCGTATCATATCGTTGGTTACAAGAGTATGTAGATATTAAAGATGTAACAGCACAAGAACTAGCAGACAAAATCACGAAAAGTGGTATTGAAGTAGAAGGTGTTGAAGTATTAAATAAAGGTGTAAAAGGTGTTGTAGTTGGTCACGTATTAGAATGTGAAAAACACCCAGAAGCTGATAAATTAAGCAAATGCTTAATCGATATCGGTGAAGAAGAGCCAGTTCAAATTATTTGTGGAGCTGCTAACATTGCAAAAGGTTTAAAAGTACCAGTTGCAAAAGTTGGTGCTGTACTTCCTGGTAACTTCAAAATTAAAAAAGCAAAACTACGTGGTGAAGCTTCTCACGGTATGGTTTGTGCTCTTCAAGAGCTTGGCATTGATGGAAAGTTAGTTTCAAAAGAATATGCAGATGGTATCTTCATCTTCCCAAGTGACGCTGAAGTTGGTGCAGATGCACTTGAAATTTTAAACTTACACGATGAAGTACTTGAGCTTGGCTTAACACCAAACCGTGCAGATTGCTTAAACATGTTAGGTGTTGCATATGAAGTGGCTGCTATTTACGGCCGCGAAGTAAAACTTCCAGCTATCGAATTACAAGAAACAGCAGAAAAAACTTCTGATTATATTTCTGTAAGTGTAGAAGCGAAAGAAGAAAACCCATTATACATTGCAAAAATGGTTAAAAACGTAAAGATTGGTCCATCACCAATGTGGATGCAAACTCGCCTTATGGCAGCTGGTATTCGCCCAATTAGCAACGTAGTTGATATTACAAACTACATTTTAATGGAATACGGTCAACCGTTACATGCATTCGATTACGATAAATTAGGTTCAAAAGAAATCGTTGTTCGTCTTGCAAAAGAAGGCGAAAAAATTGAAACGTTAGATGATCAAGAGCGTACATTACAAAGCCACCACCTTGTGATTACAAACGGAACAAAAGCTTTAGCTGTTGCTGGTGTAATGGGCGGAGCGGATTCTGAAGTTACAAATGAGACAGTAAACGTTCTAATTGAGTCTGCATACTTTGCAGGTCAAACAGTGCGTCGTACATCAAAAGACTTAGGTCTTCGTAGTGAATCAAGTGCACGTTTCGAAAAAGGAATCGACCCAACACGTACATTTGAAGCAATTCAACACGCAGCTGCTTTAATGGCGAAATATGCTGGCGGTGAAGCGCTTGAAGGTGTAGTAGAAGCTGACAACTTACAAGTACAAGAGCGTACAGTATCTGTTACTGCTGAAAAAGTAAACCGTGTATTAGGTACAAATATTTCTGCGAGTGAAATGGGTACAATGTTTACAAACTTGAAATTCCCATTCACAGAAGTAGAAGGAACATTCCATGTAAATGTACCAGCACGTCGTCCTGATATTACAATTTCAGAAGACTTAGTAGAAGAAGTGGGCCGTCTATACGGTTATGACCACATTCCAGTTACATTACCTTCTGGAACGATGACTCGTGGTAAATTAACATCAGCACAAACGAAACGTCGTAAAGTACGTCGCTTCTTAGAGGGTGCTGGTTTATATGAAGCAATCACGTATTCATTAACAAGCGCTGACAAAGCGAAACAATACATGGTTGAGCCAAACGAAAAAGCACCTGTAAACCTTGCGCTTCCAATGAGCGAAGAGCGTAGCCAACTTCGTTTAAGCTTAGTGCCACAATTGCTAGAAGCAGTTTCATACAATGTTGCTCGTAAAAACGACAGCGTTGCTTTATACGAAGTAGGTTCTATCTTCTTACCAACAGAAGCAGGAGAACTTCCGAAAGAAGAACAGCACCTTGCAGGTGTTATGACAGGTCTTGCTCTTCACCATGCATGGCAAGGTGAGAAGAAAGTAGTAGACTTCTTCGTTATGAAAGGTGTACTAGAAGGACTATTTGACGTACTTGGCGTTTCAAACCAAATCACATATGCACCAGCAAAACGTGAAGGTATGCACCCAGGCCGTACAGCTGACATCGTATTAGATGGCGAAGTAATTGGCTTCATCGGTCAATTGCACCCAGAAGCAGAAAAACAATTAGATGTGAAAAATACATTCGTATTTGAACTATCTCTTGTAAAAGTATTCGGTGCAGACGCTGAAGAAACTTACTACTCAGCAATTCCGCGTTTCCCATCTATGACACGTGACATGGCTGTTGTGGTAACAAAAGAAACAAAAGCTGGTGAAATGAAGCAAGTCATTGCTGAAGCTGGCGGAGAACTTCTGAAAGACGTAACACTATTCGACTTATACGAAGGTGAAAAAATGGAAGAAGGCAAGAAATCACTTGCATTTTCTATGACTTACTTCGATGCAGAACGTACGTTAACAGATGAAGAAGTAACAGAAGCGCATAACCGTGTATTAACAACGGTAGAAGAGAAATTTGGTGCGGAGTTACGTAAGTAATTAGAAAATTGCCGGATTCATTCCGGCAATTTTTTTTATTGCACAATCGTCGAAAGATGTCGGTAAGTCGATATATTACAAAAATCGCTTATATATTTTCTGGCATCTTGCATCTTTCTCTCGAATGTAGTACATTAATTTTAGTTTAACAAAATGAAAGACGATGATAAGGAAAAGTAGTATATACTATAATCCAAAGCGAGTCAGGGGCGGTGAGAGCCTGATGAGGCGGTATATGTGAAGAACACCTTGGAGTTGCTAACCGAAATTGAATTTTGTATTCAAGAGTAGACTTAGACGGGAAGCCGGCCTGTTACAAACCGGGAAGTATGTATTACATACGAGTTAAAGTTGGTCTTTATGACAAATTGGGTGGTACCGCGAAGTTTAACCTTTCGTCCCTTTATGGATGAAAGGTTTTTTTGTATTTAAATATATCAGCAAAGGAGAATTTCACTATGGAAAACACATTAGTAAAAAGTCTGTATAGAGATACAGAAAAGTATGCAGGTCAAACAGTACAAGTATCAGGGTGGATTCGTAACTTACGTGATTCAAAAGCATTTGGTTTCATCGAATTAAACGACGGTAGCTTCTTCAAAAGCGTTCAAATCGTTTTCGATACAGAATTAGAGAACTTTAAAGAAATTGCAAAGCTTCCACTTAGCTCTTCAGTGAAAGTAGAAGGTAAAGTAATTGCAACGCCTGGAGCGAAGCAACCATTTGAAATTAAAGCAGAAAAAATTGATATCGAGGGCTTATCAGATTCTGATTACCCACTTCAAAAGAAGCGTCATACGTTTGAATACTTACGTACAATCGCTCACTTACGTCCAAGAACAAATGCATTCTCTGCAACGTTCCGCGTACGTTCTATCGCAGCATTTGCGATTCACCAGTTCTTCCAAGAGCGTGGATTCGTACATGTTCACACACCAATCATCACTGGTAGTGATACAGAAGGTGCTGGCGAAATGTTCCGCGTAACAACGCAAGATTTAAACAACGTACCAAAAGGTGAAGACGGACAAGTTGATGAATCAAAAGACTTCTTCGGTAAAGAAACAAACTTAACAGTAAGTGGACAGCTGAACGCTGAAGCGTATGCATTAGCATTCCGTGATGTATATACATTCGGACCTACATTCCGTGCGGAAAACTCAAACACAACTCGCCACGCTGCTGAGTTCTGGATGGTTGAGCCTGAGATTGCATTCGCTGAGTTAGGCGATGTAATGGATCTTACAGAAGATATGCTGAAATATGCAATGAAATATGTATTAGAGCATGCACCAGAAGAAATGGACTTCTTCAACAGTTTCGTTGATAAAACAGTTCTAGAGCGTATGAACAACGTGATTAACTCTGACTTCGGTCGCATCACATATACAGAAGCAATTAAAGTACTTCAAGAATCAGGTGCTGACTTCAAATACCCAGTAGAATGGGGTATTGACTTACAAACAGAGCATGAAAGATACTTATCAGAAGAAATCTTCAAACGCCCTGTATTCGTAACTGACTACCCGAAAGACATTAAAGCGTTCTACATGCGTATGAATGAAGATGGAAAAACAGTAGCTGCTACTGACCTTCTAGTTCCTGGCATCGGCGAATTAATCGGCGGAAGTCAACGTGAAGAAAGAATGGACGTTTTAGTAGACAGAATTAAAGAATTAGGTATGAACGAAGAGGACTACTGGTGGTACTTAGAACTTAGAAAATACGGCGGTACAAAACACGCTGGATTCGGTCTAGGTTTCGAGCGCTTCCTAATGTACATCACTGGTATGGCTAACATCCGTGACGTAATTCCATTCCCAAGAACTCCAGGTTCTTCTGAGTTCTAAAATATGAAAAAAGCGAGAGGATTTCCTCTCGCTTTTTTGTTTGCATAGTTTATGACCCCGTAGCAAAAAGTAACGCGAAGGGGTGAGTATAAAATGAGTAAAAAAGTGAAAAAAGATCATTCAAGGTCAAGCCTTGGTTCTCCAGAAGTAGAAGGACAAGGAACGACGACACATGAAACAGGTTCTCATAAAGTACCTTCATCTAATAAGAAGCAGAAACGAAGCTAACATAACAAAGGAGAGTCTTAAGGGCTCTCCTTTGTTATGTGTTACATCTTATTATCGTTAATTTCTTTTGTAATCTTATTTATGTCTTTGTCTAATCGATCTAAATAGAAAAACCACAGTAAACTTATGAACACGTAATAGATGGCCATCACGCCAAGATTATCAGATATATTTTCAAATGTAGATTTAGTAGTGAAAAAAGCTCCCCAAATGGTAGAAATTGTGAGGTAAGAAAGAGGACCTACGATGTGTACGAAAGCATAAAGTACCTTTTTTATTTTTACAGCGTTCATATGAAAAACCTCCTTTTTCTAATCATACATTCAAGTTCCTCACAGAAGTGTTGTAGTTTTGCTGGATTATGTATTAACAAGCGGGCATCGTGTTTCCCGATAAACCTGCGGATCCGAAAGTTTAATAAAAAAGATCGACCATAACGCTCTATTAAATCGTTGAACTCTCGTTGTTCACTTAGTAGCTGAATGTTTTCCCTAATTTCGAACTGTCTTTCATGTGGATCACCTAGTAAAATATTTAGAATCATTTGTAGAAGTAGTAATGGGAATCTACTCCTATATTGGAATAATATGTACATTGTAATTGTAACAAAACTATAAGGACAATAGTAGGGTGAAACAAAAAACAGGAGTTTGTAGGCTCCTGTTTTTGTCGATACTATTTTAATAAGCGAAACGCCTTCTCCGTATTAGCGAAATGCAGTTTCACAAACTCGGGTAATCGTTCTTTACCAAGCTTTTGAATTAATTTAGCTGCAGCGATATCAACTTGTTTACCAGCACCTTTTGGAAGTGGCATACCAGCTTTTTTACTTAGTTCGTCAAACTGTTTTACGAATGAGTAGCGAGCTAAAATAGAAGCAGCGGCTACTGCTAAATGGACACTTTCGCCTTTCGTTGCGAAGTAAACATTCTCACGCTGTACCTGTTTTTGTTTTGCTAAATATTTATAGTATGTATCAGGTTGTGTGAATTGATCGATTAAGACGCCTTCAGGTTTTGTAGGTGCCATTTTAGCTAATAAGTTTGTAATAGCTTTATTGTGTAGTAAAGCTTTTAACTTACCTTGATTGTTTCCTTTATCAAATAGCTCGTTATATTTTTCATTATGAAGGACAAGAGAGCTGTA
The DNA here is from genome assembly GCF_016625265.1 of Bacillus sp. S71. Classification (NCBI taxonomy): domain Bacteria; kingdom Bacillati; phylum Bacillota; class Bacilli; order Caryophanales; family Bacillaceae; genus Bacillus; species Bacillus sp. S71. The sequence continues at coordinate 126,042 of NZ_JACVUW010000007.1, forward strand.
AGGAACAACGTGTAGAAGTTGTTTCGCAATGGCAGTAATTTGATCGTCATTTAAGTTTTTAGAGTCTTTTACACCAAGTTCTTTTAGCAGTGGGATTTGCTTTGCATCCACATATACAGCAACGACTGTCATCGGTCCAAAGAAATCTCCCGTACCAACTTCATCAGACCCTACAATAGACATTGTACCGATGGAAGCGGGCGGCGCATAAGGATGGGAATCGACAGATTTTTTTACAGCTGTTTTCGGTGTTTGAGAGACAGTTTGCCAACGAGAAGCTTCTGCTTCAGCGCGGCCTCCTTGGAACATTACTTTTCCAGATTTATACGCTGTAATTGTGCAAGATGGTACCTTTGCCATGAAGATTCCGCCTTGTGGAATTTTTGGGCTAAGCGAATGTTTATATTGTTGTTTCATGTCTTCAATTACTGTAGAATTTGTTTGAATTACGATAGAATTTGACATAATGGTCGCCCCTTTTTTTATATTGTTATTTTTATCATATCGGATTGTTCTTTCTGTTTCCATATTATGAAGGTTCATGGTATGATAAACTTTAGGATTCTGTACGTGATTGGAGGCCGGTGAGTTGTCACAACAAAAGGGAAAGAAAAGTCGAATTAATGTAGAAATCTATGGTCAGCAATATTCAGTTGTTGGCGATGAAAGTACAAGTCATATCCGCATGGTAGCAGCGATTGTGGATGATAAAATGCGCGAACTCAATGCCAAGAATCCTTCGCTTGACACGAGTAGACTAGCGGTATTGACGGCGGTAAACGTCATACACGATTACATAAAATTAAAAGAAGAACATGAGAAATTGAAAGAAAGTATGACAAAAAAAGGAATGGAATAACATGATTGATATTATTATCATTTTACTGCTTGTTATGGGATTTTTCCTCGGCTTACGCAGAGGGTTTATTCTGCAACTTGTAAAGTTAACAAGCTTTATTATCGCATACCTTGTTGCATACTGGTACTGTAAAGATTTAGCGCCAGCACTTGCGAAATTTATTCCGTATCCATTTGATAAAAACGTATCTGTTCCAGAATGGATTGATGCAAATAATATTGAGACAGTATTTTATCAAGCGCTTGCGTTTATCATATTGTTTATTATCACTAAAATTGCACTTTCATTACTTGGTAATTTGTTAAATATGTTTGCAGAAATACCGGTTTTAAAGCAAGTAAATGCGTTTGCGGGGGCAATCCTCGGATTTTTAGAAGTATATATTATTTTGTTTGTCTTAATTATCATTGGAAATATTCTTCCGATTGAACAAGTACAAACACCATTACAAAAATCATCAATTAGCAAAATAATTGTAGACGATACACCGATTCTATCTGAAAAGGTGAAGGAACTATGGCAGACAGGTAGCAGAGTATAACTTCTCTTTTTTCGGAAAGAGAAGTTTTTTTCTATGAAAGAAAGGCGGGGCAATGATGAAAGTAAATAAAAAACAAGTTATCAAATTATTAGAGACAATCGGGCTTTTTATGGAACTAAAGGGTGCGAATCCATTTAAAATATCTGCATTTCGTAAAGCGGCAGCAGCATTAGAAAGTGACGATCGTAGTCTTTCTGAAATTGAAGATTTTACAAAGATTCCAGGAATCGGAAAAGGAACAGCAGCCGTTATTCAAGAATATATAGAATCGGGAACATCTGAAGTATTGCAAGAACTTGAGAAAGAAGTACCAAGTAGCTTATTGCCGTTATTAAAACTACCAGGACTTGGTGGTAAAAAGGTGGCTAAGTTATATAAAGAACTTGGTGTTGTTGATATGGAATCGCTAAAAGCTGTTTGTGAGGAAAATAAAGTACAGGCTTTAGCAGGTTTCGGTAAGAAGACAGAAGAGAAAATATTAGAAGCAATCGATCAAGTAGGCTCTCGTCCAGAGCGTTTACCAATTGCGATGGTATTGCCTATTGCCGGGGAAATAGAGGAGAAATTGTCGAATATTGCTGAAGTAATTCGTTTCTCTCGCGCTGGTAGCTTACGCCGTGTTCGTGAGACAGTGAAAGATTTAGATTTTATCATTGCAACGACAGAACCAGCAGCGGTACGTGAGCATTTACTACAATTCGATAACATGATTGAAGTAATCGCGAGTGGAGATACGAAAGTTTCTGTCCGTCTTCAATATGAATATGATATTTCAATCGATTTTCGTTTAGTAAAACCAGAAGAGTTTATTACAACTCTTCACCATTTCACAGGATCAAAGGACCATAACGTAAAAATGCGTCAAATCGCAAAAGATAAAGGCGAGAAAATTAGTGAGTACGGTGTAGAGAACTTGGAAACAGGTGAAGTGAAAACATTTGAGACTGAAGAAGACTTCTTCGCTCATTTCGGTCTGCCATTTATTCCGCCAGAAGTGCGTGAAGATGGAAAAGAAATTGAATTAATTAAAGAGTATCCAAACTTAATTCAGTTTTCCGATATACAAGGTGATTTACATATGCATACAACTTGGAGTGACGGTGCTTTTTCTATTGAAGAAATGGTACAAGCGTGCCGTGCTCGTGGATACAAGTTTATGGCGATTACTGATCACTCGCAATATTTGAAAGTAGCGAATGGTTTAACGAAAGAGCGTCTTCGTGAGCAAGCGAAAGAAATTGAACGTATGAATGAAAAGTATCCAGACATTACAATTTTACGCGGAATTGAAATGGACATTTTACCAGATGCCTCTCTTGATTTTGATGATGAAGTATTAGAAGAATTAGACTATGTCATTGGAGCGATTCACTCTAGCTTCTCACAAGACCGTGAAACGATTATGAAGCGTCTGCGTACTGCACTTGAGAATAAACATGTCACAATGATTGCCCATCCGACAGGACGTCTTCTCGGGCGCCGTGAGGGTTATGATGTAGATACAGATTTATTAATTGAACTCGCAAAAGAGACAAATACAGTTTTAGAATTAAATGCGAATCCGAACCGTCTAGATTTAAGCGCGAAATTATTAAAACAAGCACAAGATGCTGGTGTAAAAGTAGCGATTAATACGGATGCTCATACACTTGAAATGTTAGAGGATATGGAAACAGGTGTAGCTGCAGCACGTAAAGGTTGGATTCAAAAAGATAACGTGATTAACACATGGGATATTGAACGTTTATTAGACTATATTAAACGTAATAAGTAACACAAGGGGGACCTGCAACATGTTAGAAAGAACGTTGCGTGTATTAGAATACAATAAAGTAAAAGAACAATTACTTGAACATACAGCCTCTTCACTTGGCCGTGATAAAGTGAAGAATTTAGTGCCGAGCACTGATTTTGAAGAAATTGTAGAAATGCAAGATACAACGGATGAAGCAGCGAAAGTCATTCGTTTAAAAGGTAGTGCACCATTAGGTGGCATTACGGATATTCGCTCGAATGTGAAGCGTGCAAAGATTGGAAGTATGTTAAGCCCGAATGAACTACTTGATATTGCGAATACGATGTATGGTAGTCGTAATATGAAACGTTTCATTGAAGATATGGCTGATAACGGTGTCGAGCTTCCGATTTTAGAAACTCATGTCGCTCAAATTGTATCTTTATATGAGTTAGAAAAGAAAATTACAAATTGCATCGGTGATGGCGGTGAAGTAGTCGATAGTGCGAGTGATAAACTGCGTGGTATTCGTACTCAAATTCGTACTGCGGAAAGCCGTATTCGTGAAAAGTTAGAAAATATGACGCGTTCTTCAAACGCGCAAAAGATGCTGTCTGACTCGATTGTAACAATTCGTAATGAACGTTACGTAATCCCAGTAAAACAAGAATACCGCGGCGTATATGGCGGTATTGTTCACGACCAATCTGCTTCTGGACAAACATTATTTATTGAACCACAAGTAATTGTAGAATTAAATAATGCACTACAAGAAGCACGAGTGAAAGAAAAACAAGAAATTGAACGCATCTTATTAATGTTAACAGAAGAAGTGGCAGTAGAAGCCGATATCGTTTTATCAAACGTAGAAGTAGTTGCAAATCTTGATTTCATCTTTGCGAAAGCTTTTTATGCGAAACGAATTAAAGCAACGAAACCAATTGTAAATAACGAGCGTTATATGGATTTAAGACAAGCTCGTCATCCACTAATCGATCCAGAAATTATTGTGCCAAATAACATTATGCTAGGTAAAGATTTCACAACAATTGTTATTACAGGACCGAATACAGGTGGTAAAACAGTTACGCTGAAAACAGTTGGTATTTGTGTATTAATGGCGCAATCTGGTCTTCACATTCCAGTAATGGATGAGTCCGAGATTTGTGTATTTAAAAATATCTTTGCTGATATCGGTGATGAGCAGTCGATTGAACAAAGCTTAAGTACGTTCTCCTCACATATGGTGAACATTGTAGATATTTTAGAAAAAGCTGATTTTGAAAGCTTAGTTTTATTTGATGAATTAGGTGCTGGAACAGACCCGCAAGAAGGTGCTGCACTAGCAATTTCGATTTTAGATGAAGTATGTAACCGCGGTGCTCGCGTTGTTGCTACGACGCATTACCCAGAATTAAAAGCATACGGATACAACCGTGAGCAAGTTATTAATGCGAGTGTTGAGTTCGATGTGAACACATTAAGCCCAACGTATAAATTATTAATCGGTGTACCAGGTCGTAGTAACGCCTTTGAAATTTCGAAGCGCCTTGGATTATCTGATCGCGTTATTGACCAAGCACGTAACCATATTAGTACAGATACAAATAAAATTGAAAATATGATTGCGAAGTTAGAAGAAAGCCAGAAAAACGCAGAGCGTGACTGGAACGAAGCAGAGGCACTTCGCAAACAATCTGAGAAACTTCATCGTGAGTTGCAACGTCAAATTATTGAGTTTAACGATGAGCGTGATGAAAAACTATTAAAAGCGCAAAAAGAAGGGGAAGAAAAAGTCGAAGCTGCGAAGAAAGAAGCAGAAGGGATTATTCAAGAACTTCGTCAATTGCGTAAAGCACAGCTTGTAAATGTGAAAGACCATGAGCTTATTGAAGCGAAGAGCCGTCTAGAAGGAACAGCGCCAGAGCTTGTGAAGAAACAAAAAGTAAACGTGAAAAACACTGCGCCGAAACAACAGTTACGCGCAGGTGATGAAGTAAAAGTATTAACGTTCGGTCAAAAGGGTCAATTACTTGAAAAAGTAAGTGATACAGAGTGGAGCGTACAAATCGGTATTCTGAAGATGAAAGTAAAAGAATCTAACATGGAATACATTAACACACCGAAGCAAACAGAGAAAAAAGCAGTCGCAAGTGTGAAGGGTAGAGATTACCACGTTTCATTGGAACTTGATCTTCGTGGTGAACGTTATGAAGATGCAATGATGCGCGTTGAAAAATATTTAGACGATGCCCAGCTTGCAAGTTATCCTCGTGTATCAATCATTCACGGTAAAGGAACAGGAGCGCTTCGCCAAGGTGTACAAGATTACTTGAAGAAGCATCGCGGCGTGAAGAATTACCGTTACGGTGACATGGGCGAGGGAGGCCTAGGCGTAACAGTTGTCGAATTAAAATAGCAAACAACGAAACAAAGGGGAAACCATTATATGTTTATGGACAAACTTGCAAAAGTATTGTTAGCTTGTTGTGGAATATTTTTGGTGATTGGGGTTATTTATTTAGTTGTTTTTGCGAAGTGAAAAAGCGTCAATCGTGGCATAATGATATTGCCATAGATTGACGTTTTTATTATATATGAAAAGGAATAAAACATGAAAATCAACCAATACATAAGCGAAGCAAAATCATGCTCAAGACGTGAAACAGACCGCCTTATTAAAGCTGGACGCGTGGCTATTAATGGCGAAATATGTACGCACGGTGCACTTGTGAGCGATGGTGATGTTGTAACGATTGATGGACAGGTTATTGCGAAAGAAGAGAAAGAAAAGGTGTATATCGCATTCCATAAACCAGTCGGAATTACTTGTACAGCAGCTGATCATATTGAAGATAATATTATTGATTATATCAATTACCCAGAGCGAATCTTTCCAGTTGGGCGATTAGATAAAGCATCAGAAGGACTTATTTTATTAACGAATGATGGCGCGATTGCCAATCAAATTTTACACGGTGATCACGAACACGAGAAAGAATATGTTGTCACAGTCGATAAACCTTTTACGGACTGGTTTATTGATGAGATGTCCAGCGGTGTAAAGATTAAAGATGGTATGACGAAGCCGTGCAAAGTGACGAGAGTCGATCAATCAACATTTCGTATCGTTTTAACGCAAGGAATGAACAGGCAAATTCGTAGAATGAGTCGTGCTTTCGGATTTACTGTAATAAAGCTAAAGCGAGTGCGCATTATGAATATAGAGCTAAATGAGCTTGGAGTAGGAAAATGGCGGAACATTGCAACTGAGGAATTAGAGATATTAAAAGGGCAGTTATAGGGAGGAAAAATTTTCTCCCTATATTTTTTTGTCAGAAAAAATAAAACTATTGATTTTTTAAAAAATAGCCCATATAATAAAAAACAACAAGTTTCGACAAGATATTTTATAAAAGTAATGATGAGGACATGAGTTGTATTTTACGATTCTCAGAGAGGGGAGCCTTAGGCTGTGAGCTTCCTAATACGAAAAGACAAGCTTACCACCTCTAAACTTCAAGAGTGAACTGCATACATGATGCATTGTAATTCTTGACGGATAAAACCGTTATCAATTTACACGAGCTATAAAATGAGCTTATTTTGCTATAAATTCATTTTATTAGAATAAGGGTGGAACCACGATTTCAACACTCGTCCCTTTGTTAGGGACGGGTGTTTTTTGCGTTCTTTTTACGGGGAAGTATGCTTGAAAGAGGATATGTGACGGATTTCAATTCAGAATATTTTGTCAATTGATTATTTTAGGAGGTTAGTAGAAATGAAATCATCTTTAAAGTTTTCAGAGATGTTTGCAATAAGTTTAATGTTATTTGCACTGTTTTTTGGTGCAGGCAATATGATTTTTCCACCAGCGTTAGGGCAAGGTGCTGGAACGGACGTATGGATCGCGCTGTTTGGTTTTATCGTAACAGGGGTTGGACTACCTTTATTAGGAGTAATTGTTATAGCTTTAAAGGGAGATATTAATGAGCTAGCAGGACGTGTACATCCTATATTCGCACTTGTTTTTATCACTGCAATTTATTTATGTTTAGGCGTATTCGTAAGTGTGCCGCGTACAGGAACAGTAGCTTATGAGATGAGTGTTGCACCGTTTTTACCAAGTGAGATAGCTGGTCAGTCATATCCACTTGTTATCTTTACACTTATTTTCTTTGCAGTCACTTTCTATTTAGCTTTAAATCCTTCGAAATTAGTGGGGCGTATTGGTAAAGTACTAACTCCAATATTATTAGCAGTTATTGCAATTATCGTAGGTAAAGCACTTATTACACCAATTGGAGAATTTGGTGCACCGACAGAAGCGTATAGTGCTCCTCTCTTCAAAGGATTTATTGATGGATATTTAACTTTAGATGGACTTGCAGCACTTGTTTTCGGAAATGTTGTAATTCATGCGTTAAAAGAAAAAGGCATTACAAATAAAAATAGTATTGCAAAAGTAACAATCTTTGCAGGATTTATTGCAGCACTTGGTTTACTACTTGTATATTTAGCGCTTGCGTATCTTGGAGCTTCTAGTGTATCGCTTGGAATGGGCGCAAACGGAGGAATTATTTTAACAAATGTCGTGAATCATTTATTTGGTAGCTACGGAACTTTATTACTAGGGATCGCAATTACAGCAGCATGTTTAACAACTTCTGTAGGTATTGTTGCAGCTTGTGGTGATTACTTCTCTTCCTTATTACCAAAGCTTTCTTATCAAAAAGTCGTTTTCATTTTCTGTGTATTAGCATTTATGGTAGCAAACCTTGGGTTAACTCAGTTAAATGCATTAGCATTACCAATCTTAATCGCCATTTATCCAATTGGAATCGTACTTATCGTATTATCACTTGTTGAAAACTACGTTCGTCTTCCATTAGCGATGTATGTGGGAGGGATTGTAGGAGCATTTGCAATAAGTTTCTTTGATGGGTTACACAATGCAAACCTTCAAATTGCAGCGCTAGCACCTATTTTAGATAAGATTCCATTATATAGTGTAGGAATTGGTTGGTTAGTTCCAGGCATAATCGGTATAGGATTTGGTTATATAATTTCTAAGTTTCAAAAGCAGGAAATTGCTGTAGAAAAATAGAGAAAAGAGGCTTTCTATAATAGAAAGTCTCTTTTTTTGTAGAAAAAGCCACATATAGAGAAATTCAGATATTAAAAATTTTATACGTAATATAGTTGACAAAAAATTTATGAGTAGGCTAAGATTGACTTAGTTGTGGAAATATTGGAAGGGAAGTGAGGGAAAAGGGTTTTCTATAACTAAAGTGTTGTTAGGGGGAAGAGGTGAAAGAAGAGGAGAAGAGATAGTTTATTTTTTTTGATTTATATTGAGAATGATAATCAATAAATAAGTTTTGAAATTTTTTCTCAGTTTCTATGCCTTCATATAAGGAATAGGGTGAGATATTATTTTTAACATTCAATGAGAATGATAATCAATAATGCTTATATTACATAAAAGAATGCTAATTAAATAATAGGTAGAAGAGATTATTTTTTTCTTATAAATTGAGAATAATTATCATTTTCAAAAAGTGAAGTGAAAGATAACAAAGGAGGAAACAAGAAAAATGAAAAAGGTTTCTGTATTACCCGCTTTTATTATAACGTTCGTATGTATGCTAGCTTTTCTTGTAATGCCATACGGGAATGCTTCAGCAAAACTAGCTGATGGTACTTACGATATTAATTACGTAATTCAAAAAGCGGAAAATGATTCAGCTTCAATGGCAAATGACTATTTTGAAAAGCCAGCAAAATTAATAGTGAAAAACGGTGAGATGAGAGTACAAGTTCCGATGAATCATAGTGCTTGGATTACAGAATTTAAAGCACCAGAGAACGGGAATTTTGTTGATGCGAAAGTTGTTAGTAAAGATGAATCGGCAGATAAAAGAACAGTAGAGTTTAAAGTAGATGATTTATCCAAACCAGCAGCTGTAAAAATTCATGTTGTTGTACCAAATGCAAACTATGACCACCACTACACAATTCGTTTTGCTTTTGATGCAAATGTAAAAGCTGTAGGTGGCGATAACGGCGTAGCTGCTACAACAAAAAATAATGATCAAGCGAAAACAGATACACAAGTAAAAGAAGAGAAAACAAAAGTAGAGAGTAAGGAAACAGCTAAAGAAGCGAACAAAGAAACAAAAAATGAAAATGGAAAAGCTGAAAAAACAGATAACCCAAAAACAGGCGATGAAGCACGTATTGGATTGTTTGCAGCGTTAATTCTTATTTCAGGTGCTTTCTTAATTCGTAAAGTGAAATTGAGTAAATAAATCTTTTGAAGGGTGATGAATATATGTTTAAACAATTTAAAATGATTATTGCCGTATTTGCTGTTTTATTTACATTTATCGCAACACTAGGTTTACAAGATGCAAAGGCTGCTACAAAACTAGCTGATGGAAAATATAATATTGCTTTTACTGTATGGAAAGGCGATAAAGATGAATCGTCTAGAATGAATAGTTATTTTGAAAGCCCAGCAACATTAACAGTTAAAAATGGAAAACAATATGTTTCATTTAAAGTGAAAGATAGTGCTTCTATTAAAAGTTTCCAAGTAGAAAAAGATGGTCAATTTGTAGAAACAACCGTGTTAAGTGAAAACAAAAAAGATAATACTAGAGTTGTAGAATTTGAAGTTGCTGACTTGTCAAAAAAACTAAATGGCAAGGTGAAAATTAATATTCCAATTATTAATTATAATGCTTCGTATGATATTCGCTTTGTATTTGATGGGAACAGTATTAAATAATTTTCAAAAGGGAGAGTCGTTCCATTGAACAGGTATACAAAAATTATTGTTGCTATGTTTTTAATGATATTTACATTCGTATCAACATTACAACCACTTGCAGTTCAAGCAGCTACCAAGTTGGCTGACGGTGAATATTCAATTGGCTTCAAAGTTTTAAAAGATACATCAGATGAAGAATCGATGATGAATCAATATTCAGTAAGCCCGGGAACTTTAAAAGTGAAGGATGGGAAAAAGAAAGTATCCTTTACATTAACGAATAGTTCATGGATTACGAAGTTTGAAACAGAAAAAGCAGGTAAGCTAGTTGCGACAAATGTAATTAGTGAAGATAAAGAAAAAGACACAAGAGTAGTAGAATTTGATGTAGAAGATGTAGAGAAGGTATTAAATGCAAAAGTAAAAGTAGATATTGATTTTTTAAATTATCATCATGAGTACGACGTTCGTATTGCATTTGATCAAAATAGCATTACACCAATTCATGTAGAAAAACCAAATGAAAAAGAGGACCCAGCTAATAAGCCAGATCCAAATGAAACTACCGATCCAGGTCAGAAGCCCGACCAAAAGCCTGACCCAGATCAACAACCAAATTCTAACACAATTACAGATGGTGCGTACAGCATTCCATTTAAAGTATTAAAAGATCAAACAGATGAAGAATCTAAGATGAATACTTACATGGTAAATCCAGGAGTATTAAAAGTAGAAAACGGTAAGAAAAAAGCAATTGTAACACTAAAAAGTAGCTCATTAATTAAAAATTTCCAAACGGAAAAAGATGGCGCATTTGTTGATGCAAAAGTAGTGAGTGAGGATAAGGAAAAAGATACAAGAGTAGTAGAGTTTGAAGTAAACGATTTATCTAAAAAACTAAATACAAAAGTATTTATCGAAATGGCATCAAGAAATTATAAGCAAACGCATGATGTACAACTTTTATTTGAACAAGATAAACTTGAACAAATTAAAAATGAAGAGAAACAACCAGAAGTAGAAAAACCGGAAGCAGAAAAACCAGAAGTAGAAAAACCAGAAGTAGAAAAACCAGAAGTAGAAAAACCAGAAGTAGAAAAACCGGAAGTAGAAAAACCAGAAGCAGAAAAACCAGATGAAAATAAAAAACCAGATGCTGAAACAATTAAAGATGGTGAATACAGCATCAATTTTAAAGCATTAAAAGATCAAACAGACGAAATTTCAATGATGAACACATATACAAAAAGTCCAGGTGTGCTAAAAGTAAAAGATGGTAAGAAGTATGTATCATTTACGTTAACGAGCAGTTCTTGGATTACAAAATTTGAATTTGAAAAAAATGGTTCGTTTGTTGATGCGAAAGTAATAAGTGAAGATAAAAAAGCTGATACACGCGTAGTGGAAGTAGAAGTACCAGATTTATCGAAAAAGTTAAATGCAAAAGTAAAAGTAGATATCGATTCAATGAATTATCACCATTTTTACGATATTCAATTTGCATTTGATAAAGGTAGCATTAAGCCGTTAGATAACCAAGGTGGAAATAACAACCAAGGTGGAAACGACAACCAAGATAATAACACAACAATTGATCCAAAAGCTCTTAAAGATGGTGAATACAGCATTGGCTTTAAAGTGTTAAAAGATCAAACAGATGAAATCTCAATGATGAACACATACACAAAAAGCCCAGGTGTATTAAAAGTAAAAGATGGTAAGAAATACGTATCGTTTACATTAACAAATAGTACATGGATTACGAAATTTGAATTTGAGAAGAATGGTTCTTTCGTTAATGCAAAAGTGTTAAGTGAAAATAAAGAACAAAATACAAGAGTAGTAGAAGTAGAAGTAAACGATTTGTCTAAAAAATTAAATGCAAAAGTAAAAGTAGATATTGATTCAATGAATTATCACCATTTCTACGATGTTCAATTTGTATTTGATCAAGACAGTATTAAAGCTTTAGGGAACCAAGGTGGAAACGACAACCAAGGAAGAAACGACAACCAGGGTGGAAATGACAACCAAGGAGGAAATAATAACCCGAAAGTAATAGTTGATCCGAAAAATTTAGTAGATGGCCAATATGATATTACATTTAAAGTATTAAAAGATAAAACAGATGAGATTTCAAAGATGAATGACTATGTTGTAAATCCAGCGAAATTAATCGTAAAAGATGGTAAAAAATACATTGAGATGACGCTGAAAAATAGTGCGTGGATTACGAAATTCCAAACGGAAAACAAGGAACTATTCGCTGATGCGAAAGTAGTAAGCGAAGATAAAAATGCAAATACGCGAGTAGTACAGTTTGAAGTAGAAGATCTATTTGAAAAATTAAACGCAAAAGTAAAGGTAGACATCGATGAGATGAACTACCATCATTTCTACGATGTACAAATTCAATTTGATACAAATAATATCGGCGCGTTAGGAACTATTAAAGAGGAACCGAAAAATGAACCGAAAAATCCAGTGACTACACCGAAAGTAGATAATGTAAAAACAGTAGGTACTCCTGATTTTAACCGAAATGCAGATGGTCAGAAGAAAAAAGAAGATACAAAAAATGATTCGAAAAAAGAGAAAAACTCAAAAACTGCAGATACAGCACAACTTGGTTTATACATGGTGTTACTGCTAGGTTCACTTGCTTTACTAGTTCGTAAATATAGAGCAGGTAGATTGTAATTTTTGGAGTCTTGATGCATGTGCGCGTGCATCAAGACTTGTTTCATATTGTATGGAAGGGAGTGGTGATTGAGAGTGAAGAAAATCGTAAGTGTACTAATGGCTATCATTTTGTTAATGAGTATAGCCGGGTGCTCATCACAAAAAAAAGAAACAGCAAAGCAGGTAAAGAGTGAGAGTAAGGAGCGCGTTGTTGCAACAACAGTGGCTGTTACTGAAATTATGGATGCGTTAGAAGTAGATTTAGTCGGCGTTCCAACAAGTTCTAAAACTTTACCGAAGCGATATAAAGGTTTACCTGAAGTTGGGAATCCAATGAGTCCAGATATGGAAAAGGTAAAGTCATTAAAGCCTTCAGAAGTGTTATCTGTGACAACACTTGAATATGAATTAAAGCCAGTTTTTGATGGTGTGGGTATGAAAGCAAACTTTTTAGATTTAACGAGTTTAAAAAATATGCAAAGTTCTATTAGCGATTTAGGTAAGAAATATGGACGTGAAAAACAGGCTGAAGCAGTAGTAACTAAGTTAGACAAAAAGGTTGCTAGCATTCAAAAGGAAGTAAAAGGAAAGAAAGAACCGACAGTGCTAATTTTATTAGGTGTGCCGGGCAGTTATTTAGTAGCAACAGAGCATTCTTATATTGGAGATTTAGTGAAACAACTAGGTGGTAAAAATATTGTACAAGGTGAACAAGTAGAATATTTAGCTTCTAATACAGAGTATTTAAAGAAAGCTGATCCAGATATTATTTTACGAGCAGCTCATGGTATGCCTGATGAAGTTGTAAAAATGTTTGATAAAGAATTTAAAACAAATGACATTTGGAAACACTTTGCTGCGGTTAAAAATAACCGTGTTTACGATTTAGAAGAGCGTTTATTTGGAACGACAGGCAATTTAGCAGCAATTGAAGCGTTAGATGAATTGAAAAAAATGATGTATCCGTGATGCATTTTAATATAAAGGAAGAGCAGAATGAATAAAAAAACTTGGAGTTTCCTCATTGTTACTGCATTGCTCATTGTTATGACATCATTGTCAGCGATGAAAGGGAGTTTAGAAGTAGGTATTGTTGAACTTGTGCAAGGGATATTTACAGGTGGGAATGAAGATGTTGAAGTCATTAAAGATTTACGTTTCCCGCGTATTATTATTGCGCTGTTCACTGGAGCGGCTCTTGCTGTTTCAGGGGTGCTTTTTCAAGCTGTTATGAAGAATCCACTCGCTGATGCTGGGGTAATCGGTATATCTTCAGGAGCTAGTTTTATGACACTCGTTATTATTACATTGTTCCCGCAATTCTTTTTCTGGACACCCGTATTCGCCTTTTTAGGTGGTGCGTTTGCGTGTTATCTCGTTTATTCGTTTTCATGGAAGTCAGGGTTAAGCCCGCTTCGCATTATTTTAATTGGTATTGCCATTAATGCGATGTTTACTGGATTAAATGAATCATTCGTTACGATTTGTGGGTATTTTATTAAGAGTATTAAGCAAACGACGACTTCTAACATAACAATGAAGACGTGGGGCGATGTAGAAATAATGGTGACTTATGGAACGATTGGTCTTATTCTTGCTCTGTTCGTAGGAGCTTGGTGTAACTTATTATCGCTACAAGATAAGACTGCGAAAAACTTAGGCTTGCACGTGACGAGAGTTCGTCTTATTATTTCTGCCATTGCAGTACTCTTAGCGGCAGTATCAACAGCGATTGCAGGTGTTATTGCTTTTGTAGGATTACTAGTTCCGCATATTTCAAGACAATTAGTCGGTTCAGACCATAAAGTACTAATTCCATTTTCTGCTCTTGCAGGCGCGTTATTAATTTTGACGGCGGATACGATTGGAAGGTTAATTGTGCCACCTAACGAAATTCCAGCAGCAACAATTATGGCGGTTATTGGTGGTCCATTCTTAATATTCTTGCTTAGAAAGAGTGATAAAGTTCATGGAAATTAAAAATGTAACCTTTTCATACGATAACGTAACAAATCGTTTAAAGTCTGTTAGTAGTGAAATAGAAATTGGGAAAATTACAACAATCATCGGCCCGAATGGATGCGGGAAATCAACATTACTTAGTGTCATGTCTAGAAATCACGTTCCTAGCAGTGGAGAAGTAATACTTGATGGGAAAGCGATTAGTGAATATAAACCGAAAGAGTTTGCTAGAAAGCTAGCAGTTGTCCATCAACAAAATGAGGCTCCAGCAGATATTACAGTGGAAAAGCTAATAAGCTTTGGGCGTATGCCATATAAAAATATTTTCTCTCCGCAAACAGATGAAGATAGAGAAGCGATAGAGCGCGCACTAGTATGCACGAATTTACAAAGTAAGCGTGATAAGCCAATCTATGCTTTATCTGGTGGAGAGAGGCAGCGAGTTTGGATCGCAATGACATTAGCTCAAAATACACCAATGCTTTTCTTAGATGAACCGACAACATATTTAGATATTTACTATCAGCTAGAAATATTAGAGTTAGTGAAAGAGTTAAATGAAGTGTATGGACTAACGATTGTAATGGTATTACATGATATTAATCAAGCCATTCGTTATAGCGACCATATTATCGTTATGAAAGATGGAGAGATCATTACGAAAGGTAATCCTAATGATGTAATAACAGAAGAAATGGTTAAAGCAATATATGGTGTAGATGTCATTGTAAAGCAGGATGAAGATACCGGATTGTACATGGTACCTATGGGAATCTAAAGGCTGAGCATAATCCGTTTTGAGGTGATAATTTGAATAGCAAGAAAGGACGGAAAAAGAATTCTTTTTTTCAACGCATACTTACAATTGCGTTTTTAGGAATCTTTTTCTATTCAATGTATGAGTTGGGCGGAATTTTCATGGATTATTATGAAAATCGTAAAGTAATGGCTGAGGCACAACATATTTATAAAAGAAGTCCAATGGAAGAAAAATCGGAAGACGGAGAGGTACGTAAACAGTTTCAGGATCTCCAGAAAATTAATCCAGAGATAGTCGGATGGATTACGATGGATGATACACAAATTAATTATCCAATCGTTCAAGCAAAAGATAATGATTACTATTTATTTCGTAATTATAAAGGTGAAGATATGAGAGCGGGAAGCATTTTTATGGACCATCGTAATGATGTGAAATCTCAAAATCGAAATACGATTTTATATGGTCATCGTATGAAAGACGGTTCTATGTTTGGGAGTTTAAAAAAGATGTTGGACGAAGACTTTTTCATGTCCCATCGTAAATTATATTACGATACATTATTTGAAGGATACGACGTTGAAGTTTTTTCAGTATACACGACAACAACGGACTTTTATTACATTGAAACGGATTTTGAAAATGATGCAGCATATACATCGTTCTTAAAGGAAATTCAAGAAAAATCACTGTACAAAACGGATACGGAATTGACGGCTAATGATGAAATTGTAACACTTTCTACTTGTGACTATGCGCTTGATCCAGAGGCTGGAAGGCTAGTTGTACATGCAAAATTAGTAAAAAGAAATTAAAGAAAAAAGTATAGAATATGAGAAGTGATAGATAACGCTTCTCATATTCTATACTAAAAAAAAGAACTGTTTTTACTGTGCTGCAGCCATTGGCATACGTACAACTTTTACATCATAGTAAGCAATTTTATTATCAAGAATATATTCTGGCATCCCGCCTTGATGTGAGTGAGCATCTTTAAATGCGGCGCTCTTTGTCCAACCTTGGAAATCTTCTTTTGCATTCCAGCGAGTGCTAATTGTTACTTCATCATAATCAACTGTATTTTGCGTTAAAAGAACTTCTAGACCTAAAAAGCCTGGCATCGTTTCAACTTTACCTACTTTATTAAAACGCTCAATTAATTTATGTCCATTTCCCTTTGTAATTTTAGCTGTATTTGTAACAATAATCATGTTTATTCCTCCTATAAATGTAGCTATATTTTCAAGAACTCATATACATTAAATGATAATGAAAATCATTATCAATGTCAATGGTAAATGTGAAATATATAATTTTTTCTATTATTTTGGACAGTGAGAGTTCCATTTCAAAACGTAGTAAATATGTGGCGGTTAAGTGTGAGAATGAGCGAGTTGTACTAGCAAAGCAATAATATGGTATAGTGAAACGAGGCTGTTTTTTCAGGCTCGTTTTTTAAATGCTTCCTATAGAGAAAGCATGCAAATGGAAAGGAAGTTATTATATGCGATCAGAAGTAACTATAAAAATAAAACCGAAATTTATAAAAGAAATTAAAAGTGGATATCCACTTATTTTAAAAGATGCAATTCAAAATTTAAACGATGTTCGTGAAGAAGGGACAATCATCAAAGTAGTAGATGAGAAGAACAACTTTGTCGGAAAAGGTTATTATGGAAAACAAAATAAAGGATACGGCTGGATTTTAACGAGAAAAGAGAGTGAACAAATTAATCAATCTTTCTTTGAAAGTAAAATCAAATCTGCCTTACATAAACGAAAACAATTTTATAAATCAAGTGATACGACAGCATTCCGTGTGGTGAATGGTGAAGGTGATGGTCTTGGTGGATTAATTATCGATTACTATGACGGCTACTACGTAGTAAGTTGGTATAGTGAAGGGATTTACACTTTCAGAGATGAGATTATAGCAGCTCTTCAAAAAGTAGCAAACTTTAAAGGCATTTATGAGAAAAAGCGTTTTGATACGAAAGGGAAATACATTGAAGGTGATGATTTCGTAGCAGGAGAGCGCGGTGAGTTCCCGCTTATCGTAAAAGAGAATGGTGTGAACTTCGCTGT
The DNA here is from genome assembly GCF_016625265.1 of Bacillus sp. S71. Classification (NCBI taxonomy): domain Bacteria; kingdom Bacillati; phylum Bacillota; class Bacilli; order Caryophanales; family Bacillaceae; genus Bacillus; species Bacillus sp. S71. Next base: position 143,444 of record NZ_JACVUW010000007.1, read on the forward strand.
ATATTTAAATGACGGAGCGATGGTTGGTGTATTTTTAGATCAGCGTAACGTGCGAAAACAAATTCGTGATAAATATGCAAAGGGAAGAACCGTGTTGAATATGTTCTCTTATACAGGTGCTTTCTCTGTATTTGCAGCGCTTGGCGGAGCGAGCAAAACGACGAGTGTGGATCTTGCAAATCGTAGTTTAAGTAAAACGATTGAGCAGTTTAGTGTAAATGAAGTTGATTATGAAGCACAAGATATTATTGTAGAAGATGTCTTTCTGTACTTCAAATATGCAGCGAAGAAAAAGATGAAATTTGATATGGTCGTACTTGATCCTCCAAGCTTTGCACGCTCAAAGAAATATACATTTAGTGCAGCGAAAGATTATAAAAATTTATTAAAAGAAACAATTGCTATTACAGAAAATAACGGGATTATCGTTGCTTCTACAAATTGTAGTGCGTTCGATATGAAAAAGTTTAAAGGCTTTATCGATACGGCATTTAAAGAAATGAATGGCAAATATAAAATATTAGAAGAACATTCTTTACCAGAAGATTTCCGTACCATTGATCAATTTAAAGAAGGAGACTATTTAAAAGTAGTTTTCATCGAGAAAATTAAAGGGTAATAAAGAAAAGGAGCTCGAGTTTACTTGAGCTCCTTTTCTTATTGAACGATATTTTGTACTCTACCGACTTGCCCGTCTTGCAATCGTACTTTAATGCCATGCGGATGGGAAGGGGAGTTTGTTAAAATATCTTTTACAATTCCACGTGTTAATTTGCCGGTGCGTTGATCTTGTTTTAATACAATATCAACTTCAAGGCCGGGTGCGATATTAGAACGTTTTTGTCCGTTCATTTATACACCTGTACGTCTACGTTGGTTGTTTGTTTTCTTCGTTTGTTGGTTTTGTAATTTTTTTGTTTCTTGGCTTTGGTTTTTGGCATTCTGACCATTACCGTTACCTTGCTTTTTCTTTGCAAGTTGTTCGCGCATTAAATCAGCTAAGCTTACTTTTTTGTTTTCTGACATGATAAGTCTCCTTTATATAAAGTTAATTATGAACTATCGTAGTAAATTTCATCATATCATTGTTATGGAAGGAAGGGAAGTTGGTTTGAAAATTCATATTATTCTTCACAGTGTTCATTCGTTACGATACAATTAGCATGTTAATGTTTGTAAAAAGGGGATAGACATATGTCACATCATATTTTATTAGTGGAAGATGATATTTCAATTCAAGAGATGGTGGAAAAGTATTTAATAAAGGAAGGCTTTCAAGTTACGATTGCGTCTGACGGAGAAGAAGGGGTGCAAGCCTTTTTTAAATCATCTTTTGATTTAGTAATCCTTGATATAATGATGCCAAAGTTAGACGGATTAGAGGTTGTACGTATTATTCGTGAAAAAAGTGCAGTTCCGATTTTAATGATGTCGGCAAAAGATACAGATGTTGATAAAGCTGTTGGATTAGGACTTGGAGCAGATGATTACATTTGTAAGCCGTTTTCTATGATTGAATTGGCTGCACGTGTAAAAGCAGGTATTCGGAGGTCTACGAAATACTCGGCTACAGAAACAATAGAAAAAATGATTCAAATTGGTGATTTAACAATTGATCCAATTAATTTTACAGTTGAAAAAAACGGGAAGCCTCTCAAACTTACTTTAAAAGAATTTGAGATTTTAAAGCTATTCGTAAAGAACCAAAATCGTGTATTTACAAAAGCGCAAATATATACGTTAGTTTGGAATGAAGAGTATTACGGTGATGATAACGTTATTAATGTTCATATGAGAAGATTGCGTGAGAAAATCGAAAGTGATCCATCTAATCCAGAATATATTAAAACGTTATGGGGCATCGGCTATAAGTTGGAAGTGATGTAATATGGTCAATTTGTTAATAGGTATTATTTTTATATTGTTATGTGTTATTTATATGCAATATAGAATGAGAAAAAATAGTAGTAAAAATTTACGATACACATATGAAAAGTTAGAAAGTATTGTAAATGACAAAACAGGCGAGACGTTACTCGTTATGACAGATGATCTAGAATTGCAAAAATTATTAGTGGCAATTAATCAATTATTAGATGCAAAACAGAAAACGAATGCAGATCATGCAAAAGTAGAAATTTCGATGAGAAAAATGCTTTCAAATATTTCGCATGACTTGAAAACACCACTAACAGTTATTCTTGGATATACAGAAATGTTAAATAAGGATAAAACGATAAATAAAGAAGAACAACAAATATTACTTGAAAAAGTGCATACGAAAACACTAGAAGTGATGGAGTTAATTCATAAGTTTTTTGACTTGGCAAAATTAGAATCTGGTGACAAAGCAATTGAAATGACAAAAGTAAATATGAATGAAGTTTGCCGGGAGAAGATTTTATCTTTTTATGATTTAGTGACGACGAAAGGTTTTCAGGTTCATATTGATATACCAGAAAGAAATATATACGCACTTGGAAATGTAGAAGTATTTGGTAGGGTATTGAATAATTTAATATCAAATGCGATTACATATGGAGACGATGGAAAGGCACTTGGTATGACGTTAAGAGATGATGAAACGAGTGTGTATATAGACGTATGGGATAAAGGAAAAGGGATTGATGAATCTCATATTGATAAAGTATTTGAGCGTATGTACACACTTGAAGATTCAAGAAATAGATTGTACCAAGGGAGCGGTCTAGGATTAACGATTACGAAACGGCTTGTGGAAGCGATGGACGGAAAAATTCACCTTTCTAGTAAACCGTATGAAAAAACAATTTTTACAATTGTATTAACAAAGATGCAGTTTTAGCTTGTAGAGCAGTAGATTCTACAAGCTTTTTTTCAGCGTAAGGAATTTGTAAGAAACGGGTAAGAAAAAAGAGATTTCCGTTGTCTATTATAGAAATATAGAGTATTGCGAAAGGGGAAAGTAACATGACATATATATTAAAAACAAACCAGTTAACGAAAGTGTTTAAAGGGAAAGAAGTTATTTCCGGTGTTAACATGCATGTGAAAAAAGGAGAAATTTACGGTTTTTTAGGACCAAACGGTGCTGGTAAAACAACGATTATGAAAATGATTACAAATTTAATAAAACCGACGAGTGGTGATATTGAAATCTTCGGTGAGAAATTAACAGATACATCTTATGAAGTATTAAAAAGAATGGGGACAATTATTGAATACCCAATCTTTTATGATAAATTAACGGCGAAAGAAAACTTAGACCTGCATTGTGAATATATGGGCTACTACGATAAAAATGCAATTGACCATGCTTTACATTTAGTGAAACTACAAGGGATAGATAATAAAAAAGTAAAAGATTTTTCATTAGGAATGAAACAACGACTCGGTATTGCAAGGGCAATCGTGACAAAGCCAGAATTGCTCATTTTAGATGAACCAATTAACGGTTTAGATCCAATTGGTATTAAAGAGTTACGAGACTTATTTAAAATGCTCTGCAAAGAATACGGTATTACATTATTAGTTTCTAGTCATATTTTAGGTGAGATGGAACTAATGGCGGATACAATTGGTGTTATTCAAAATGGAAAACTAATAAAAGAAGTTTCAATGAAGAGTATTAACGGAAAACAAACAGAGTACATTGAAATCACTGTTCCTGATGTGAAACGTGCAGTTTATATTTTAGAAGATAAACTTGGTATAAAAAACTACAAAATAATGAGTGGAACCATGATTCGTGTGTATGATACGTCAGCGTCTCAGCAGGCCATTTCAAAAGCACTTATTATGAACGATGTGGAAATTGAAAGTATTAATAAGAAACATAGTTCCTTAGAAGAATATTTCTTAAATGTAATGGATGGAGAAGGTATTCATGCTTAATGGACTGTGGCTGAACCTGGTAAGTGGATTTATCGTAATGCTAATAAGTGGAATTTTATATTATAGAAAACCAGAGCGGAAATGGTTGTTCAGTGTACTAGTGATAGGAATGTTAAGCTTCGTTACTGCTGGAATTAGAATGTTAGCAGCGTAGAGACAGGTATATAAAGAATGGAGGCGTAATTTATATGTTTAAATTAATGAAGCTCGAATGGAAGAAACATAAATTATCTAGTTACTTTAAAAGTGTAGCAATTTGTATTATAGCAATTTTCGCTGCAGTAAGCCTTATGGCATTGGGAATGAAAGCCGAGGAAGACATGCTCTTCTCTGACTTCACACAGAATATGGCTTTAGTAAATATTTTTATTAGGATAACATTCATTATTTTTAGTTCGGTCATTTTATCACGTTTAGTAATTGATGAGTATAAGAATAAAACGATACAACTATCATTTATGTATCCGCTTCAAAGGAAAATGCTAATGAGTGCGAAATTAACAATTGTTTTTTGTTTTTGTTTTGTGAGTACCATTATTGCGACTTTCATTATTAGTTTGCTCGTATATTTTGTGAGTCCAATGATGGGACTGATTGAAGCACCTGCTACGATAGGTGAAATAATAGCTATCGTTCCAGGTACTATTATAAGTGCATTTATGATATCTGGTATAAGTTTAATTCCTTTGTTTTTTGGAATGAGAAAGAAATCGACACCGACAACAATTACTTCGGCAGTAATAATTGGTATGCTGATTAGTGGTAACTTTGGTCCTGGAAACGGTCAAGTAAGTATGTTTGATTTTATAGCTATCCCCATCGTCCTCTGTTTATTAGGAATTTTCATTAGTTATCTATCGTTTCGTAAAATCGACAAGATCGATGTGGCGTGAAGCAAGCTTAAAACAAAAAACGAACTGGGGTATGAATGGTGAAAAAAATAATAGTAATTGCAATATTATTCATTACAATTGCTAGTGTAGTTTTTGGTATTAAGGTATTTCAGGGGAAAGATTTTAAGAAAGAAAAGTCTTTTGAGATAAATAATATAAAAGCAATAGAAGTAGACATTGAAAACTGGAATCTTGAATTTAAAAGTACAGACGCTAATAAAATAGTAATTTCCGCTCAAGGTGAACAAGCAGATAAAGAGATAGATCCCGTCAAAATAGAAAATGATGAAAATAAACTTGTGATTAAGCAAAAACAAAAGGTGAACAGATTTTTTTATGGTTTTACGTTTAGGAAGAAAAATAGTATATCTATAGCTATTCCGAAGAAAGAAATAGATAAAATTGTATTAAATAATAAATCGGGTGATGTGAAAATAAACGATATAGTAGTAAAAAGCATCGTGACAAGAGGAAAATCTGGAGATGGAATGATTACAGGACTATCGGCAGAGAAGGGTGAATTTACATCCGAAAGTGGAGATTTAATGTTAAAAGATAGTTCATTACAAGAAGTAAATATAACTTCCACTACTGGTGATAATTATGTAAAAAATGTAAAAAAAGAAAATATGAACATCACTTCAACATCTGGGGAAGTATTACTGAAAGATATGACAGAAGGAAAATCATTATTTGTAGAAACAAAATCAGGGGATATTGGCGTACGGTATAAAGGTGTCCCGGCATCATTGAAGCTTATGGCTAAAAGTAATTCGGCTGACGTAATAGTGGATTTAAAAGAATTTAAGAAAGATAAAAGTACAGAAAAAATAAAAGAAGGAACTATTGGTGATGCAAAAAACGAAGTGAAGATTTTAAGTAAAACAGGGGTCATTTATATTGATTAAGTCTTAGGAGGAGGGAGGACTATCATGTTACGTTTAATGAAGCTAGAAATGAAGAAGTTTAAGCTTGGATGGTATGTAAGGAGAGCGATTATTGCAAATATCGCTATACTGGCATTAATGATCTTTACGAGCATCGTTGCTCAAGTAGAAGGGGATCCGGAAATAAGGGATCCACAGATGATGTTGTTAACGGCTAGTACATTAGTAAGAGCAACATTTATTATTTTTGGTAGCGTGTTAATCGCAAGGTTAATAATTAGTGAATATAAAAACAAAACAATACTACTTATGTTTTCTTATCCTATTAATCGGAAGAAAATGATGATTAGTAAGTTGGTTATTACAGCAACATTAACATGTATAACAGTTATTGTATCTAACATTTTAGTAGTAGGAGTTTTCTTTGGGATAGATAGCTATTTTTCAATTCTTCCTAATCCATTTACAGTAGAGCAATTGACGCAAGAAGGAATAAAACTGGTTCCTTTAGCCATTGCCACTGCGGGAATAAGTTTAATCCCAATATATTTCGGAATGCGTAAACGTTCAGTGCCAGCTACAATTGTTTCGTCTCTTATCGTTGTATCAATTGCAATGAATACCAACCCAGCGTTTTCTACAGCAACTTTTCTTCCCCTTCAACTAGCACTTGCAGCAATTGGAGTTGTGATTGCATATTACGGCATTAAAAATATAGAGAAGGAAGATATAACTGTATGATAAGAATATACAAAAAAGAGTTGGCGTTACACCAACTCTTTTTTGTATATGTACGCTTCGTTACTACTCTGTAAATTTAGAGTGTGTGCTTAAATACTTTTGCACTTCTGGAGAAATGTTAAAGTTATTAGGACTTTTATATTCGATAGTAAACTCGCCGTCGGTACTTGTTTCAAAGGAGATTGCATAGCTATTCATTTTAGCATCGTAAGAAGTGTTTTTGACTTCTGCATCTAGATTAAAATATTTTGTAATATATTCTTTTGATTCCGTAATTGCTGCTTGTTTTCCCCAAGGGGTACCATAATAGGTGAAATAAAGAGATACACTAATAACTCCAATAATAGAAGTTAGTAAAATAGTTCCCATAACTATTTTTTTATTTTTTGTATTCAATTTGGTTACTCCTTTTCGTAATATGTATTCATTTTAACCTATCTTTTCCATAAAACAACCATTAAGAAAAAATAGTTTCACATGAAACAAGTTACAGAAAAAGACAAGATATGTAAACATCTTGTCTTTTTTGTCGTTACATTTTAGGAGCTTCCATTCCAGCCGCAGCCCATTCTTCTTTTGCGGGGCCATATACGCCAGGAACTGTTAAGCCAGCTTGTCGCATTAAAACCGTCATTTGTCCGCGGTGGTGATTTTGATGATTAATGAGTGTCATTAAAAATATAGAATTCGGCATAGGGCGACCAAAGAAGTCATTAATAGTAGCTAAGTCTTTATCAGTCCATTTACTTTGAAGTGTTTCAACAAAAGCCGCGTTTACTTTACGGTATTCATCTGCAATTGTTTTTGCAGAAGTTGGAACAGGATAATCTTTCGATTCTCCTTCAAACTTTAGCCCTGTGCCAGATAGTATAACAGGAATTGCCGTCACGATGTGCCAAGCAACTCTACCTAACGTCCAATGTTCAGGTGCAATTTCCTGTGATAAAGATGCATCGGTTAATGAATCAAGCATTTTCTGAGTAGACTCTGCTTCGTATGTCCATGATTGCAAGAAGCCTTCAATTGTTTGGTACATTATTGTTATCCCCCTCTACTTATGTTCATAGATTAAGTTCGAGAAGAAATGACAAGTTCCCTTTATGTTTTAATGATGGTATTTAAAATTTTATATATAAATTTTATGATACTATTGAGTGGATATAGAATTATATTAATTTAGGGGGATATTATGAAAAGATTGATTTTAGGAATCATAATTTTATTTTTAATGGTAGGATGTAGCAATGAAACCTATAAAAAAGCAATGGATCAAGGGAAATTGGCGTTAGCGAGTAAAGAATATGACACGGCAGTAGCATCATTTGAGCTAGCATTAGAAGAGAAAAAGGATGATAAAGAAGCAAAGGTATTAAAAGACCAAACTACTAAGATGATAAGTTCGATAAAAGAGAAATCGAGTGGAAATATAGAACAAGCAATAGGTTTGTTTCAAGAAGTAGAAAAGATGAAAGATGGTTCCGCAATCCTTCAAAGTCAAGCGAAAGAACAAAAAGATTCGCTCATAGAGCATAAAGAGTTAAAAGGTCAATATATAGGTCAATTGGAAAAGGCAGAGAAGTTAAAGAATGATAAAAAGTATGAAGAGGCTAAAGGGATAGTAAATAAAATTGTTAACGATACTGGCCAAAATCAACAATTTATTTCGGAAAATCAACGGGCCGAAGAGCTGAATAAGCAAATAGATGGCTTACTAACTCAACAAGCAGAAGTTAAGAAAAAAGAGGAAGAGTTAAAAAATGAAAAGAAAAAAGAGGAAGAGTTAAAAAATGAAAAGAAAAAAGAGGCTGATATTGGAAAGTTAAAGGGGTCTTGGATGTCATCAGAAAGTACAGACAGGCCAGTTGGGTTGGAAATAGAATCTATTAATAGTGAGAAAACAGGCGGAGAATTTATGGAACATAATATTTTTGGGAAAGGGACTACTATAGGAGACTTTCGAATATTAAGTGTGGACCAAGGGATTATTTCCATAGAGCTTGTATTTTTAATGGGAGAAAGAAAACAGAAGGTTGATTTGAAACTCGAGGAGAACACATTAACTGTACATCATGAGTTTATGGGAGGGACTAAATCTGTGAAATTAGTGAGATCAGAGTAATTTATCCCGCTATTCACCTGCAGTAAAATTCCCACCTCAAGATTAGGCTGGAGCAAAGAAGTTGGGTGGGAGATCCACTGCTCATAAAAGCCCAATTGGTTTGGGTTAATAATCAGTGGGGATGAAGAACCCCCCACTAATTAAAGTTTCACTTTATTTAGTATATAAAAAGGAGGCTTCTAAAACGAAGCCGTCTTTTAATTAACCTTCTTCCCACTCTTCCTCATCAACCATAAGAAATAAGGCGCTCCAAGTACAGCGACGACAAGGCCAGAAGGGATTTCTTTCGGATATGCGATTGTACGTCCAAGTAAGTCAGCAACAGAAAGAAGGATTGCTCCAAATAGTGCTGAACAAACGAATAGTCTTTGATGGTTCATACCAACAACAATTCTTGCTAAGTGAGGTGCGACAAGGCCTAAAAAGGCAATTGTACCGACAGCAGCGATATTTACTGATGCAAGTAGTGTCGCTAGCACAATTAGAGCAAGACGTGTTTTATTTACTGGTTGCCCAAGTCCAGTTGCTAGATCGTCTCCCAGTACGAGAACGTCAAGTTGTTTTATTAAGAAAAAGATAATGAATACAAGAATTAGAGATGGATATAGAATGATATTTTCTAAGTGATTCCACCCTCTTGCATACGTACTGCCAGATAACCATGTTAAAGCAGCGGCAACATTCAAATTGGCTCTAACGATAAAGATTTGAATAATTGCTGAGCCAAGTGCAGAAATACCAATCCCTATTAAAGCAAGAGCTGTGGGGCTAAACCCTGATTTCCATGAGAAGAAGAGGACAATTCCTACTGCAAGTAGTCCACCAATAAATGCACCAATTGGTAGGAAGAAACCAGGAAGTGCAGGAAAGACATACATAACAGTTAAAGCACCGACACCAGCTCCCGATGAAATACCAATAATAGAAGGATCGGCAAGTGGGTTTCGTAATATACCTTGGAAAACAAGCCCACTTATTGCAAGGCATGCACCAGCAATAGCGGCAACGAGCATTCTTGGTAATCGAAGATTCATCATCATGTTTTTGTCAAATTGTGTTAATTGACCTGATATAACATTTGTAATGCTTTCGATATAAGTGTTACTACCGATTGTAACACCAAGAGCAATCGTCACAATACAAAGTGTGATAGATATAATGATTACCTTTTTATAAGAGTAATAGCGGGAACTAGCTCCAGCTGCATTCGCACCGTTATCATTCATATATTGTTTCGACTTCATCATTCGATAAACTAAGTAAATAAGCCAAGGAGATCCAATCATTGCTGTGACTGCCCCAACAGGAAGTTCTGCACCGGTTGGATCTATTAATCTACCGACAACATCTGCTCCAAGCAATAATACTGCCCCCCATAAGAAAGAAGAGAGAAGAAGAGTAAAGTGTTGACGGTATCCGATAAGGCGCATTAAATGAGGTGCAACTAAGCCGACAAATCCAATTGGTCCAACAACAGTAACAATTACTGCTGTTAAAAAGATTGCAGCAATGAAGGCGATAAGACGTGTTACTGCTGTTTTTTCACCAAGAGAAACAGCAACATCATCACCAAGTAAGAGAATGTTGAGTTTACGAGATATAAATAGTAAAACTAGGAAAGAAATAATGATAAATGGAAAAGCAAATTGAACGCCATCCCAGTTATTTTGAATAAGAGATCCAGCTCCCCATAAAAATAAACCAGCTGTTTCATTTTCATAGAAAAGCTGCATCGTTCCGGTAAAGGCAGAGAGCATTAATGTAACGACCATACCAGCTAATGCCATTCTGAGTGGGGTTCCCTTTTTTCCACCAGAAATACGGTATACAAATAAAGCAGTAATAGCACCGCCGATAAATGTGAACAGAAGAGAATTAATTTGTAAACCTTTCGGTAAGAAAATTGTAGCCGCTACTAGAAAGAAATATGCGCCAGAGTGAATACCCATTGTACTGGATTCAGCAAGTGGATTTTTCGTTAACGTTTGTAAAATAACCCCTGATGCAGCAAGAGCGCCTCCAGCTAAAATGGCAATTACGGCTCTAGGTAATCGAAGCATGATTAAAGTTTGATGTTCTAGCGATTGGTTCGGTGAGATAAGAGCATCAATAATCATACTATAGGAAATGTTTGCTTGACCTTGTCCGATATGAATAAAGAAAAGGAGGAGCAAGAGAGCTGCTCCTCCTCCGAATACAAGACTTGCTCGAAGTGTATGTTGTAAGCTATTCATTGTGTAATCACTTCTTCGCTGTCATTACATCTGCTACTTGTGTTGCTAAAGATGTTGCAGACTCAGGACCACCGAAAATCCAAGTGTCGCCTTTTAATTTATACATTTTGTTTTCTTTTTTGAACTTTAATTCTTCCCAAGCAGGGTTGCCTTTTAGTTGCGTGTCAAAAATGTTATCTTCATCCGCTACAATGTAAATGAAGTTTGAATCTTGTACACTTTGTAATGATTCTACAGTTGTTTGTTTGAAACCATCTGGCTCAGATTTTCCTGCTTCAAAAGTATTTGTTAAACCTAATTTTTTTGTAACTTGTAAAGCTAAAGAATTGTCAGTTAAGATACGGAATGTTGGTACGTTTTTAGCAGTAAATGCTTGTGCCATTGCGATGTTTTTATCTTTTAAGTCTGCTTTCTCAATTTTTGCTTTTGCATCAGCGAATGCTTTATCCATATCAGCTAATACTTTTTTACCTTCTTCTTCTTTTCCAACTGCTTTTGCAATTTGTTTAAATGTTTCTGTCATTTCAGCAAAGTGATCGTTATTGCTTGTTGATGGATCAAACATAACTGTTGGTGCAATTTGCTCTAATTCATTTTTAATTGCTTTACCACGGAATGAAGCTGTGATAATTAAGTCTGGTTTTAAACGGCTAATTTCTTCTAAGTTTGGTTGTTGACGTGTCCCTACATCTACAACATCTTTACTTGGTTTTGTTTTTGTATTTACCCATTTATTATAATTCTTAATGTCTGCCATCCCTACTGGCTGAACACCAAGTGCTAATAAGTCTTCTGAATATACCCACTCAAGTACAACTACTTTTTTCGCTGGTTTATCTAACTTCGTTTCCCCTTCAGCGTGTTTAATTGTTATAGCTTGATTTTTATTGTCCGCTTTTGTTTCTTTTTTCTCCTCTTTTTGCTGTCCGCATCCAACAGCGAATAGAAGAACTACTATGAAAATACTGAGAATTTTCTTCATCTTCTGCCCCCAAATTAAGTGTTTTTGTAACTAGTACCATAAGTGAAAATGGTTATCAATTACAACACCCAAATCATACTATGAGGGTATTTTAAGTGTCAATATATTTTTAAAATTTTGACGAAAAATAACAAATTATATGAATTTTTATATATTATAGTCGTTATTTATCCCGTTATTTGCCCGGCTGTAAGATTCACATCTCAAAATTTGGATGGAGCAAAGAAGTTAGGTGGGAGTCGGGCTGATTAAAGTTTCACTTTATGGAGAGTAAGTCTCTTTACTAAAAAGATTGGCGAATGTGAAAAGTTTAAATGGGAACTTGGCTGTACGAAAGTGTAATGTGTATGGTTAATAATCTGTGGAGATGGGGCGAAAGTACAAGCAAAAGGAGTGAGAATCGCATGTAATAATTACTAGAATGTATGGAATAAACCTGTGTTTATCCCTAATAGGTAAAGTATTTCTTTGTTATTTAGATAGATGTTTTCTAACTCGGTGATTGTACTTAAAAGATTGCATGTAAAGGAAGTGATCAACATGTCTTCATGGAGCAATAACGTAAATGGATATTGTGGGTGTAATAATCAAAATGGTGTACATGTTGATTCATGCTGTTTTAGTTGCGATGGGACAGTTCCTAAGGTTGGTCCAACCGGTCCGACGGGGGCAACAGGTGGCACAGGCCCAACGGGGGCGACAGGAGTAACAGGCGACACAGGTCCAACGGGAGCAACGGGAGTAACAGGCGACACAGGTCCAACGGGAGCGACGGGAGTAACAGGCGATACAGGGGCAACGGGTCCAACAGGAGCAACAGGCCCAACAGGAGCAACAGGCCCAACGGGAGCGACAGGAATAACAGGGGCAACGGGTCCAACAGGAGCAACAGGCCCAACAGGAGCAACGGGTCCAACGGGAGCAACAGGCCCAACAGGAATAACAGGCCCGACAGGGGCAACGGGTCCAACGGGGGCAACAGGAATAACGGGCGACACAGGTCCAACAGGAGCGACAGGAATAACAGGAGCAACAGGTCTAACGGGGGCGACAGGAGTAACAGGAGCAACGGGAGCAACAGGCGATACAGGTCCAACAGGAGCAACAGGCACAAGTATAACGGCAACATACGCATTTGCAAATAATACGTCGGGTACAGCAATATCGGTACTACTAGGTGGAACAAATGTCCCGCTTCCAAACAATCAGAATATTGGTCCAGGTATTACAGTGTCTGGGGGGAACACAGTATTTACGGTTGCAAATGCTGGTAATTATTATATTTCATATTCAATTAATATAACGGCTTCATTATTAGTTAGTTCACGAATTACAATTAATGGGGCACCGCTTGCTGGGACTATTAATTCTCCTGCATTAGCAACGACATCATTTAGTGCGACAATTATTACGACTCTTGCGGCGGGGAGTGCAATTAGTTTGCAATTATTTGGTTTGTTAGCTGTTGCGACATTATCAACAACTACCCCAGGAGCGGTATTAACAATTATAAGATTAAGTTAATGACAAACTCTCTTACTCTTTTAAGATTAAGAGAGTTTCTACATATAATAAGAAGTTAATGAAGTAAAGCATAGTTATATAAAAGTCAGAATATTATGATTGTAACGTTATGGTGACTATAATATAATGAAAATAACCATCATGAATGAACATTCATTTATTTTTTATGTATTTGAAGGGGGAATGAAGGTGGAAAAACCATGGTTGAAAAGTTATCCAGAGGAAATTCCGAGTACGATTTCTTATGATATTCAGCCGCTTCATAGATATGTAGAACAGATGGCTTCTCGCTACCCAGAAAAGAAAGCGCTTCACTTTTTAGGGAAGGATATTACGTTTTCGGACTTCCATGATAAGGTGAAGCGGTTTGCAAATTATCTTCAAAAACTCGGTGTGGAAAAGGGTGATCGAGTTGCTATTATGTTGCCGAATTGTCCGCAAGCTGTAATTGGTTATTACGGTACATTACTTGCGGGAGGTATCGTAGTACAAACCAATCCACTGTATACAGAAAGGGAATTAGAATATCAGCTTCATGACTCGGGAGCAAAAGTAATTCTTTGTCTCGATTTAGTGTTTCCAAGAGTAACGAATGTTCAATCTGCTACAAAAATTGAGCATATTATCGTAACTCGTATTGCAGACTTTTTACCATTCCCTAAAAATCTATTGTATCCATTTGTGCAGAAAAAACAGTCGAATTTAGTTGTGAAAGTATCAGAGAGTGAAACGATTCATCTTTGGAATTCAGTAGAAAAAGAAGTGAATACGAATGTTGAGGTGCCTTGTGATCCTGAAAATGATCTAGCTCTTTTACAGTACACAGGAGGAACAACCGGATTTCCGAAAGGAGTTATGTTAACGCATAAAAACCTCGTCTCTAACACGTTAATGGGAGTTCAATGGTTATATAATTGCAAAGAAGGAGAAGAAGTCGTTCTTGGGGTTCTTCCATTTTTCCATGTTTATGGTATGACAGCTGTTATGAATTTAAGTATTATGCAAGGATACAAAATGGTCCTTATTCCAAAGTTTGATATGAAAATGGTTTTTGAAGCGATTAAGAAGCATAAAGTGACATTGTTTCCAGGGGCACCAACTATTTATATCGCTCTTTTAAATAGTCCGCTTTTAAAAGAATACGATATTTCTTCTATTCGTGCTTGTATTAGTGGATCAGCACCACTGCCAGTAGAAGTACAGGAAAAGTTCGAAAAAGTTACAGGTGGTAAACTAGTAGAGGGATATGGTTTAACAGAATCCTCTCCGGTTACACATAGTAATTTTTTATGGGAAAAGCGAGTGCCAGGTAGCATCGGAGTTCCGTGGCCAGATACAGAAGCAATCATTATGTCGCTTGAAACTGGTGAGGCATTACCGCCAGGAGAAATAGGTGAAATTGTAGTGAAAGGCCCTCAAATTATGAAAGGATATTGGAATAAGCCAGAGGAAACAGCGGCTGTATTGCAAGATGGCTGGCTCCATACAGGTGATGTTGGCTACATGGATGAAGATGGATTCTTCTATGTAAAAGATCGCAAGAAAGATATGATTGTCGCGAGTGGATTTAATGTGTATCCTCGTGAAGTTGAAGAAGTATTATATGAGCATGAAAAAGTGCAAGAAGTAGTGACAATTGGAGTTCCAGATCCGTACCGAGGAGAGACAGTTAAAGCATTTGTTGTGTTAAAAGAAGGTACGGAATGCTCTGAGGAAGAATTAAATCAGTTTGCACGTAAATATTTAGCGGCTTATAAAGTTCCGAAAGTATATGAGTTTAGAGATGAATTGCCGAAAACGACAGTAGGGAAAATTTTGCGCCGTGTTCTAATAGATGAAGAGAAGAGAAAGAATGAGGATGAGCAAACGGGCTAAGGCCCTTTCTTTTTGAAAAAATAGGATTGACACTTTTCTAAATAGTCAGTATTATAAGAATATGAATGACTATTCATTCAGTCATCTTCTTGAAGGGGACAGTAAAGTGAAGAAAAATAGACCGAAATACAATCAAATTATTGATGCGGCAGTCATTGTGATTGCGGAGAATGGGTACCACCAAGCGCAAGTTTCTAAAATCGCAAAGCAAGCTGGGGTAGCTGATGGCACGATTTATTTATATTTTAAAAATAAAGAAGATATATTAATATCCTTATTCCAAGAGAAGATGGGAGAATTTGTCGAAACAATTCGTCAAAAAACAGCAGGAATTGAAAGCGCTGTATCGAAGTTATTCATGTTGGTAGAAACGCACTTCTTGCTGTTGTCGCAAAATGATCCGCTTGCTATCGTTACGCAATTAGAGCTAAGGCAGTCCAATCAAGACTTGCGCCTTAAAATAAATGAAGTATTAAAAGGCTACTTACAAGTTATGGATGAGATTTTAGAGACTGGTATAAAACAAGGTGAATTTCAAGCAGATTTAAATGTTCGCGTGGCAAGACAAATGATCTTTGGAACAGTAGATGAAGTTGTGACCAATTGGGTAATGAGCGATCATAAGTATGATCTGGTCGCACTTTCAAAAACGGTACACGGGCTACTTATTGCAGCTTGTGGTTATCGTCAATAATGGGAGGGATCATGTTGAAATTCCTATCTGTAAGAGTTGAAGATCATATCGCGGTGGCGACGTTAAATCACGCACCAGCGAATGCGATGTCTTCACAAGTTATGCATGACGTTACTGAATTAATTGATCAAGTGGAAAAGGATGATAACATTCGTGTTGTTGTTATTCACGGTGAAGGACGTTTCTTCTCAGCAGGAGCAGATATTAAAGAATTTACATCTGTTACTGAAGCGAAGCAAGCAACAGAATTAGCACAGCTTGGACAAGTTACGTTTGAGCGTGTTGAAAAATGTTCAAAACCAGTTATTGCGGCAATTCATGGAGCGGCACTGGGCGGCGGCCTTGAGTTTGCTATGTCTTGCCACATGCGCTTTGCAACTGAAAGTGCAAAACTTGGTTTACCTGAATTAACACTTGGATTAATTCCTGGCTTTGCAGGTACACAGCGCTTACCACGTTATGTTGGGAAAGCGAAAGCTTGTGAAATGATGTTAACAAGTACACCAATTACTGGTGCAGAAGCATTAAAGTGGGGACTTGTTAACGGATTGTTCTCTGAAGAATCATTTTTAGATGATACGCTTAAAGTTGCAAAACAAATTGCTGGAAAAAGTCCAGCAACAACTCGTGCTGTACTAGAGTTATTGCAAACGACAAAATCGTCTCATTACTATGAAGGTGTACAACGTGAATCACAAATTTTTGGTGAAGTATTTACGAGTGAAGATGGAAGAGAAGGTGTAGCCGCATTTTTAGAAAAGCGTAAACCTTCATTTAGTGGCAGGTAGTTCAATTATTTTTTAATATAAATTAACAGAAAATTAAAATTGATAGAATCTTTCTGAAAAACAAGGGGGTAAATGGAATGAACATCTACGTACTCATGAAACGAACATTTGATACAGAAGAAAAAATCGTAATTAAAAACGGTGCAATTTACGATGGCGAAGCGGAATTCATCATCAACCCTTACGATGAATATGCAATTGAAGAAGCAATTCAAGTAAGAGATGCACAAGGTGGAGAAGTTACAGTTGTAACAGTCGGTGGCGAAGATAGTGAGAAAGAACTTCGTACTGCATTAGCAATGGGCTGTGATAAAGCGGTATTAATTAATATTGAAGATGATGTAGAAAATGGTGACCAGTTCACGACAGCAAAAGTACTTGCTGAATATTTAAAAGATAAAGATGCAGATTTAATTTTAGGCGGAAACGTTGCAATTGATGGTGCATCTGGACAAGTAGGGCCACGCGTAGCTGAAGCGTTAAATATTCCATATGTAACGACAATTACAAAACTTGAAATTGACGGTACAAATGTGAAGATTGAGCGTGATGTTGAAGGTGATACAGAAGTGATTACAACCTCATTACCAGTTTTAGTAACAGCACAGCAAGGTTTAAATGAACCTCGTTACCCATCGCTTCCAGGTATTATGAAAGCGAAGAAAAAGCCACTAGAAGAATTAGAATTAGATGATTTAGATTTAGAAGAAGATGATGTGGAAGCAAAGACAAAAACAATTGAAATCTATTTGCCTCCTAAGAAAGATGCAGGAAAAGTGTTACAAGGCGAGCTGCAAGATCAAGTAAAAGAACTTGTATCGTTGCTCCATACAGAAGCGAAAGTAATCTAATAAAATACGAAATTATATATGCAGGAGGGAAAATCTATGGCTCGTAAAGTATTAGTAATGGGTGAAGTTCGTGATGGATCGCTACGTAACGTTTCGTTTGAAGCGGTAGCAGCAGCAAAAACAATTGCAGAAGGCGGTGAAGTAGTAGGTCTTCTAATTGGAGACAGCGTTGCCTCTTTTGCAAATGAATTGATTCATTACGGTGCAGATCGCGTTGTGACAGTTGAAAATGATAAATTAAAATCATATACATCTGATGGTTATGCACAAGCGTTTTTAGCTGTACATGCTGAAGAAAATCCAGAAGGTATTGTCTTTGGACATACGGCACTTGGTAAAGATTTATCACCAAAATTAGCAGCGAAGCTTGAAGCTGGTTTAGTTTCTGACGTAACTGCTTTAGAGGTTGAAGGTGGAAATGTTATCTTCACTCGTCCAATTTACTCTGGTAAAGCATTCGAGAAGAAGATTGTAACAGACGGCATCTTATTTGCGACAGTGCGTCCAAATAACATTGCAACTCTGGAAAAAGATGAGTCTCGCAGCGGTGACGTATCTTCTATTACAGTTGATGTGAAAGATTTACGTACAATTATTCAAGATGTTGTCCGTAAAACAGCAGAAGGTGTGGATCTTTCTGAAGCAAAAGTTATTATCGCTGGCGGACGCGGTGTGAAGAGTGAAGAAGGATTTAAACCATTAAAAGAGTTAGCTGACGTACTAGGCGGCGCTGTTGGGGCATCTCGTGGTGCTTGTGACGCTGAATACTGTGAGTACTCATTACAAATTGGTCAAACTGGTAAAGTTGTTACGCCAGACTTATACATTGCATGTGGTATTTCTGGTGCGATTCAGCATTTAGCAGGTATGTCTAACTCAAAAATAATCGTTGCGATTAATAAAGATCCAGAAGCAAGTATCTTCAAAGTAGCTGACTACGGTATTGTTGGTGACTTGTTCGAAGTTGTACCTCTTTTAACAGAAGAGTTTAAAAAGTTAAAAGTACATTCATGATTTAAGTACCCTTGAGTTCCAAGTGAAGTACCCCTATATATAGAAAAAGGTGAGAGATCCCCTGTCTCTCATCTTTTTAGTATTTAATCCATATTTTTATATAGTATAAAGGAACATTTTTTTGTTACAATACATAACGATACATATTATTCGCCACGTATATAAGTTAATGATATACTCTTGGTAGAATATACTTGAAGGAGGAAATAAAATGGCAATTGTAAACGCAAATGACCAAAGCTTCGCAGCTGAAACTAGCGAAGGTGTTGTATTATTAGATTTCTGGGCACCTTGGTGTGGACCTTGTAAAATGATCGCTCCTGTATTAGAGGAAATCGATGCAGAACTAGGCGAAAAAGTAAAAGTAGTAAAAGTAGATGTTGATGAGAACCAAGAAACTGCTCGTCAATTCGAAGTAATGAGCATTCCAGCTCTTTTCGTATTAAAAGACGGTAAAGTAGTTGATCAAACGTTAGGTTACAAACCGAAAGAAGCGTTAGTAGAATTAGTTTCTAAACATTTCTAAAATAAAAAAGCTACCAGTTGGTAGCTTTTTTTATTTTCTTTTTTACAGTCTTTCCGTTACAATAAAAGAACGTATGTTGGGTGTTTGAGCATAGTATGTTTTCAAGGGAAAATAAAAATGCTAAGTATGTAGAAATGGAGGGAGACGAGTGCACGAACATTTGAAAGAGAAGTTGGCTATTTTACCAGATCAACCTGGTTGTTATTTGATGAAAGATAAGCAAGGAACGGTTATATATGTTGGAAAGGCAAAAGTGCTTAAAAATCGTGTGCGCTCGTACTTTACTGGTTCACATGATGGGAAAACACTACGGCTTGTAGGAGAAATTGTTGATTTTGAATATATTGTAACCTCTTCGAATTTAGAAGCACTTATTTTAGAGTTAAATCTAATTAAAAAATATGATCCGAAATATAATATTCAATTAAAAGATGATAAAACATATCCTTTTATTAAAATTACGGCGGAGAAGCAACCGCGCTTACTCATTACTCGAAATGTAAAAAAGGATAAAGGAAAGTATTTTGGTCCTTATCCAAATGCACAATCTGCTCATGAAACGAAAAAACTGCTAGATCGTATGTATCCACTTCGGAAATGTACGAATATGCCAGATAAAGTTTGTTTGTATTATCATATGGGTCAATGCTTAGCGCCGTGTGTGAAAGAAGTGACAGAAGAACAAAATAAAGAAATTGTAGATGAAATTATTAAGTTTTTAAATGGTGGACATAAAGAAGTTCGTTCAGAATTAGAAGTGAAAATGTATGAGGCCTCAGAGAAACTAGAGTTTGAACGTGCAAAAGAGTTGCGTGATCAAATTGCTCATATTGATGCGATTATGGAAAAACAAAAGATGATTATGAGTGACTTAGTGGATCGTGATGTGTTTGGATATGCAGTGGATAAAGGATGGATGTGTGTTCAAGTTTTCTTCGTTCGAAAAGGAAAGCTAATTGAACGTGATGTTTCTATGTTTCCAATTTACGATGAACCAGAAGAGGGCTTTTTAACGTTTATCGGCCAATTTTATGAAAACAGTAGTCATTTTAAGCCGAAGGAAATTGTCGTTCCAGGAAGTATAGACTCGGAATTAGTAGAGCGCTTTTTAGAAGTAGAAGCGACACAGCCGAAACGTGGTAAGAAAAAAGACCTTGTAGAATTAGCAAATAAAAACGCGAAAATTGCTCTTGAAGAGAAGTTTTACTTAATTGAACGTGATGAAGAACGAACGATTAAAGCAGTAGATCATTTAGGGAAGCAGCTTGGGATTGAAACGCCGTATCGTATTGAAGCGTTTGATAACTCAAATATTCAAGGAACAAATCCTGTTTCTGCAATGATTGCTTTTATCGATGGGAAACCGGCGAAGAAAGAGTATCGAAAATATAAAATTAAAACGGTTCAAGGACCAGACGATTATGAGTCTATGAGAGAAGTTGTGAGGCGCCGTTATACAAGGGCCCTTAAAGAAAATTCACCTTTACCTGATTTGATTATTATTGATGGAGGAAAAGGCCATCTAGCGGCTGCAAGTGATATTCTAGAGAATGAGCTCGGATTATATATTCCGATGGCAGGTCTTGTGAAAGATGATAAACATAAAACCTCCCATTTAATTATTGGGGACCCACCGGAACCTGTGATGCTTGAGAGAAATAGCCAAGAATTTTATTTATTGCAGCGTATTCAAGATGAGGTGCATCGATTTGCGATTACATTCCATCGTCAATTACATGGGAAATCTGTCATTCAATCAGCATTGGATGACATTCCAGGAATAGGTGATAAACGGAAAAAGGTATTGTTAAAACATTTTGGTTCATTAAAGAAGATGAAAGAAGCTTCTATAGAGGAATTTGTCGAAGCGGGTATGCCGAAAAATGTCGCGGAGACGATTTATACGTATTTAACAGATAAGAAGACGTTGTAGTTTACAATGTCTTCTGTTTTTTGGTATAATTTCTGAAGATTTAAAATAAATGCATCTGAATGAAAATACAAAAAAGTCAACTAAACTGATATGTCTAGTTGACTGTAGGTAATGCTTACACTTCAATGAGATCTTTTATATCCCATTTTACAAGAAATGTAATAGAGTCAGAACGTTTTTTCTTTTCTTCGTATGACTCTGCAACGACGTTCCGTTGCTTTTGAATTTGTTCAGCGATGAATCCAGCTTCTAGTTGATAAGAAGAATGTCGTTTTTGTTTTTGACGTTCTGCAATGAGTGTGCCTTTAAGTTGGAACTGCATTTCACGACGCTTATGTTCAATAATGCTTAAAGTGCCCCAGCCAGCTTTTTCAAAGAACTGAATGACTTCTTCAATTGTTTCTAGCGGATATTTTCTTGCAAGGTTTCTACCAGACCAGTATAAAATACCATCTAAATCGTTGCCGATTAAATCAGGTAGTAATTCTTCACGTAGCAATTCATAAGCGAAGGCGTTCAATGAAACATCTTCTAAAGATGTTATATCGATTGTATTTTTACTCACAATATTCCCCTCTTTCTATAGGGATTATTATATAACATTTTTCATTTATAAAAACAGATTTTTCTTTAGGGAAATCTGAATATATAAGAAGAAAAAAAGAATTGCCAAATTATATGCAAATTATGTATACGTTTTCTTGACGCTTCGACAAAAATAGGGGTAAAATGAACTTGTTATCAAATTATGCTGAAATATTTCGAATAATTTTTTCAGTTTTTCTTATGCCAATAGTGAAAAAACATTATTGTTATAAATTAATCTGAAAACAGCAGTCAAACATTCAAGGGGGTAATGGGGACATGAAAGGCCGCGAGTATACGTTTCGTAAGTGGCACTCATTAATGGGGGTCATCCCGGTTGGTGTCTTTTTGACGCAACATCTAATTGTAAACAACTTTGCAACAAGAGGAGCAGAGGCTTTTAACAAAGCTGCAGGCTTTATGGAGCTCCTTCCATTCCGGTATGCGCTAGAAATTTTCATCATCTTTTTACCGATACTGTACCATGCTATATATGGCTTATATATTGCATTTACAGCTAAGAACAATGCGGTTTCTTACGGTTATTTCCGTAACTGGATGTTCGTTTTCCAAAGAATTTCAGGTATCGTTACGCTGATTTTCATTTCTTGGCACGTCTGGGAAACTCGTATTCAAGCAATGTTAGGTAAAGAGGTAAACTATGATATGATGGCAGATATTTTAAACAATCCAGCTATGTTTGCATTCTACTTAGTTGGTGTTGTTTCAACAATTTTCCACTTTGCAAATGGACTATGGACATTCTGCATCAGCTGGGGAATTACAGTATCTCCACGTTCACAAAGAATCTCTACTTATGTAACATTAGCTATTTTCTTAGGTCTATCTTATGTAGGTGTGAGTGCATTATTAGCGTTCATCGATCCACAGCTAGCAAATCAGTAAGGAGTGGGAGAGCATGAAAGGGAAACTTATAGTAGTCGGCGGTGGCTTGGCTGGCTTAATGGCAACGATTAAAGCGGCAGAAGCAGGAGTAAATGTTGAACTGTTTTCTTTAGTACCAGTAAAACGTTCACATTCTGTATGTGCTCAGGGCGGAATTAACGGTGCCGTAAATACGAAAGGTGAAGGGGATTCTCCATGGATCCACTTTGACGATACAATTTATGGTGGGGACTTCTTAGCGAACCAACCACCAGTTAAAGCAATGTGTGAAGCAGCACCTGGTATCATTCATTTAATGGACCGTATGGGTGTTATGTTCAACCGTACGGAAGAAGGACTTCTTGATTTCCGTCGATTTGGTGGAACGCAACATCACCGTACAGCATTTGCTGGTGCAACAACTGGACAGCAATTACTTTACGCATTAGATGAGCAAGTACGTCGTCACGAAGTAGCAGGACTTGTAACGAAATATGAAGGCTGGGATTTCTTACGAGCTGTTGTTGATGATGAAGGTGTGTGCCGAGGAATCGTTGCACAAGACTTACAAACTATGGAGATTAAAAGTTTCGGAGCTGATGCCGTGATTATGGCAACAGGGGGCCCTGGTATCATTTTCGGAAAATCAACAAACTCCATTATTAATACAGGTACAGCAGCTTCTGCTGTATATCAACAAGGTGCATATTATGCAAATGGTGAGTTCATTCAAATTCACCCAACGGCAATTCCTGGAGACGATAAATTACGTCTTATGAGTGAATCTGCACGTGGTGAAGGTGGACGTGTTTGGACATATAAAGATGGTAAACCATGGTACTTCTTAGAAGAAAAATATCCGGCTTACGGAAACCTTGTACCTCGTGATATCGCAACGCGTGAAATCTTTGATGTTTGCGTAGAGCAAAAACTAGGTATTAACGGTGAAAACATGGTGTACTTAGATCTTTCTCATAAAGATCCGAAAGAACTAGATATTAAACTTGGTGGAATTATTGAAATCTATGAGAAATTTACAGGGGATGATCCTCGTAAACTACCAATGAAAATCTTCCCAGCTGTTCACTATTCAATGGGTGGACTATGGGTTGACTATAAGCAAATGACGAGTATTCCAGGTTTATTTGCAGCAGGTGAGTGTGATTATTCTATGCACGGTGGTAACCGCCTTGGTGCAAACTCACTATTATCAGCAATTTACGGTGGTATGGTAGCAGGGCCAAACGCAATTGAATATATGAAAGGTCTTTCTAAATCATCAGATGCTGTTTCATCTACTGTATATGAGCAAAATGAATTAATCGAAACAGAGAAATTTAACAATATTTTAACGATGGATGGTAATGAAAATGCATATGTTCTTCATAAAGAGCTTGGAGAATGGATGACAGATAACGTTACAGTAGTTCGTGAAAATAAAAAGTTATTAGAAACAGATGCGAAAATTGAAGAGTTAATGGATCGTTACAAACGTATTAACATTAACGATACAGCGAGATGGAGTAACCAAGGTGCTTCATTTACACGTCAACTTGCAAATATGTTTGAGTTAGCACGTGTTATTACAATTGGCGCATATAACCGTAATGAGAGCCGCGGGGCGCATTACAAACCTGAATTCCCAAATCGTGATGATGCAAACTTCTTAAAAACTACTATGGCAAAATTTGAAGGAGAAGGAAATGCACCAGCATTCCATTACGAAGACGTTGATGTTTCATTAATTAAACCGCGTAAACGTGATTATTCTTCAAAACATGATGTAGCTGCTAAGGGTGAAGAGAAGGGGGATAAACAACATGTCTGAGAAAACAATCCGCCTCATCATTACGAGACAAGATGGACCAGATGCACAAGAGTTTGACCAAGAGTTTGAAATTCCATATCGTCCTAATATGAATATTATTTCGGCGCTTATGGAAATTCGTCGTAATCCTGTTGATTCAAAAGGAAACCAAACAACTCCGATCGCATGGGATATGAACTGCTTAGAGGAAGTATGCGGTGCATGTTCGATGGTTATTAACGGAAAGCCACGTCAATCATGTACGGCTCTTATTGACCAATTAGAACAGCCAATTCGCTTAAAGCCGATGAAGACATTCCCAGTTGTACGTGATTTACAAGTTGACCGCAGTCGCATGTTTAATGCTCTAAAACGCGTTAAAGCTTGGATTCCAATTGATGGTACGTATGACTTAGGTCCAGGACCAAGAATGCCTGAGAAAAAGCGTCAATGGGCTTATGAGCTTTCAAAATGTATGACATGTGGTGTTTGCTTAGAATCATGTCCAAACGTAAACAGTAAGTCTGACTTTATTGGACCAGCGCCGTTATCACAAGCTCGTTTATTCAACTCACATCCAACGGGTGAAATGCATAAAGCAGATCGCTTACGTGCAATTATGGGAGATGGAGGACTAGCAAACTGTGGTAACTCTCAAAACTGTGTGCAATCATGTCCGAAGGGTATTCCTTTAACAACTTCAATTGCGGCATTAAACCGTGATACAACAATTCAATCGTTCAAAGATTTCTTTGGTAGCGATAATAACTATTAATAAATATTGCCTCTTCATTTTGAAGGGGCAATATTTATAACTGTATTTTTCAGTTTATTCTGTTTTTTTGGTAGGAAGGGGAGATAGCGTTGAAGAGAATTTCTTATATTGAAGACTTCGAGAAATGGGAAAGTGGTTTTTCATTTTACAATCCTGTAAAGGTTCGTTTTGGTGAAGTAGATATGTTTGGACATGTAAATAATGTCGTTGCTTTTACTTATTTTGAAGAAGCTCGTATCGCGTTGTTTAAAGAACTTGGATTTATGCAAGAGTGGACACATGCATCATCAGAAACGATGATCGTTGTTGCGGATTTACAATGTAATTTTATTAAGCAAATATATTTTGATGAACAGTTGAAGGTGTATGTAAAGGCAGGATCGGTTGGGAACTCTTCTTTAGATCTACATTATATGGTGAAGAATGCAGAAGGAGAGGTTTGTTTAGTAGGTCGCGGAATGATGGTTCAAGCGTCGAAAAAAACAGGAAGAGGCGAACCATGGCCTGAAGAATGGAAGAAGAAATTACTACAATGATAGAGTGAAAGAAAAATAAGAGAGCAATTTGCTCTCTTATTTTTTGTCTTCCATCGCTTCTTCTAATGTTAAGTGATGTTTATATAGGTATGTAGCGTATGGATTACCAACGTAGCGTAAGTGCCATGGTTCATATGCATATTCTGTTGTATCTGTTTTATCTTCTAAGTAACGAATGACAAAGCCGAATTCATGAGCGTGTTCCGCGACCCATTTTCCTTCTGCTGTCTCCCCGAAAATAGGCTCTAATTGAAATTTAGCTGTTTTTGAACTAATATCCATTGCTAAACCCGTTTGGTGTTCACTCGTACCAGGAATTGCGCTTACTGAATTAGCCTCAGCTTTTCCTTGACGTCTAACGTATGTATCATGCAACGATTTTTGGCGTTTGTATGAACGATAACCAGATACAGCTGTAAGATCAAGCCCTTCTTTTTTCGCAGCTTTGAACATGTTTTCAAGTGCCTCTGCAGCATCTTTGCGTAGCAATGTTTTTTCTTTATCTTTTGGACTAGCAAATGGTACGTTTGGTCTCGTTAAGTCTTCAGGAATGTATCCATCTGGTAGTTTTCGATGTTTATTAATTAAGACAAGATTAGATTTTGGATTTGTTACAACTGAAAAGTCATTGTCTATTTTCTTTGCATTATGATCAGCTTTTGGAAAAGCAGGAATCTCTTCTTTTGGGTGGTTAGTATGTTTTTGACTTTCGACAGCTTTCGCTTCATTATGTAGTGGTGATTTAGAACCAAAGTAAGTGAAAGATGTGATACCGATTACAATAGTAGTGGCAGAAATAATTATTATCTTTTTCATAATGCCTTGTAATCACAGTCCCTTCTTAATAAAATGTGTAGCGTTTTTTTATTATAAGTCTAGTTTGTTGGAAAAGGAATATAAGAGTCATAACGTAATAGAAATGCAAAGAAAATGTCAGAAAATGTGTGAATTTGTAGTATTTTTTTATATAATTCATTTCTTATCTTTCATGAATTGCATTTTTTATGTAATATATATACATAAGAAGATGTAGCGATTATCGAGAATAAAGAACTTCTTGTATAGACTAGGAGTGAATGGGAATGGATTTTGCAACAATTATTGGACTTGTTTTAGGATTTTTAGCAGTGGTAGTAGGGATGGTCGTCAAGGGCGCTGACGTAACAGCCTTATTAAATCCTGCCGCAGCATTAATTATTTTTATCGGTACATTTGCTGCAGTATGTATTGCATTTCCGATGAATCAACTAAAAAGGGTTCCAAAACTATTTAAAGTTCTTTTTGGTTCAAATAAAAAGGATTTAAGTTATGAACAGTTGCTAGAATTATTTGTTCATTGGACATCTGAAAGTAGAAAATACGGTATTTTGTCTTTAGAGCAACAATTAGACAAAATTCAAGATGAATTTCTTTTGCGCGGTATGAAATTTGTGATTGATGGCGTATCCGCAGAAGATTTAGAGCAGATTTTGGAATCTGAATTAGAGGCAATTGAAGAAAGACATGCAAAGGGAGCTGCTATTTTTTCACAAGCTGGTACGTATGCACCGACATTAGGAGTTTTAGGTGCTGTTATCGGTCTTGTAGCTGCGCTTGGTAACTTAACTGATATTGAAAAGTTAGGTCATGCTATTTCGGGTGCGTTTATTGCAACGATTTTTGGTATTTTTTCAGGTTATGTATTATGGCATCCATTTGCAAATAAGTTAAAGCAAAAATCTTCAGCTGAAATTGAGAAAAAACGTTTAATCATTGATTGTTTATTAATGTTACAAGAAGGTACATATCCGTTTATTATGAAGAACCGCATTTTAGGTGCACTTTCTGCAACTGAGCGTAAAAAGCTAGAAAAAGGAGCAGAAAAAAATGCGGAGTAAGAAAAATAGAAGAGGCAAAAAGAAAAAACATGATGAGCATATCGATGAAACGTGGTTAATTCCATATTCTGATATGTTAACGTTGTTATTTGCATTGTTTATCGTTTTATTCGCAATGAGTAGTATAGATGCTGCGAAGTTTAAACAGATGGCAGTTGCTTTTCGAAGTGAATTAGCTGGGGGAACAGGTAACAAAGAATTTTTAAGTGATCAAAAGCCAAATGAGGAAAAAGAATTATCAGCAAGTAGCCTTGAGGCAGAACAAGCAAAAAAACAAGAAGAAGCTAGAGCTAAAGAAAAAAAAGAGATGGATGAATTGAAAGCATTACAAAAAAAGATTGATCAATATATTAATGAAAAACAATTATCCTCTTCTTTTCAAACTAAATTAACTGAAAAGGGATTAATGGTGACAATATTAGAAAATATACTGTTTGATTCGGGGAAAGCAGATGTGAAATTAGAATCTTTAGGGATTGCGAAAGAGATGTCTAGCTTACTTGTTTCAGCGTCACCTCGTGAAATTACAGTATCGGGTCATACGGATAATGTCCCTATTGCCAATGCGCAGTTTGCGTCGAATTGGGAATTAAGTACGCAGCGGGCAGTTAATTTTATGCAAGTATTACTGCAAAATAAAGAATTACAACCAGAAAAATTTAGTGCGATTGGATACGGAGAATACCGTTCAATTGCTCCAAACGATACACAAGAAGGAAAGGCAAAGAATAGACGTGTGGAAGTGTTTATCTTGCCTTTAACAGAGAAAGTAAAATAAAAGAGGATGGCGAATGCCATCCTCTTTTATTTTACTTCAAATGATTTTAAGTTGTCGCGACGGATTTTATCTTTTTCTGCATCTGATTTTTTGAAATCATAATCATATAAAGCGCCTTCCCAATCGCCATACATTGGATTCGGGAAAATAATGAATTTCTCACCAAATTGTGCTTTTGAATCTTCTACTGTTTGGTTACGATCTTTTACAGATTTTCCATCAAAACCTGTGAAATCAGATAAGTTATCACCGAAGAATAAGACAATATCATGGGTTTGAGAAACGAGTTCACGGCGTTTTTCTTTTCCTTTTTCTTTCGGATCTTGTAGTAATATATGTTCTTTCGTTGCTTGAGGAGCACCTACACGCTCAAGATTTTTAATTGTTGCATCTAGTTGGTTCGTTTTACGATTTGAGATGTAGTAAATATCTACACCTTTAGACTCTGTATATTTTAAGAAATCAATTGCGCCTGGAAGGGATTCAGCCTCAGCTTTATTAATCCAATCATCCCATTTGTAAGGATAGCCTTTGCCTGTTTTTACGCTCATTGCTTGATGAGGACTGTTATCTAAAACAGTTTCGTCTAAATCAAGTACGATAGCAGGTTTTTTCTCTGTCCCTTTTGCAAGAATTGTATCAAGCTTTAATTGACCAATGTTGTACCCTTGGTAGTAAAGTGCTTTCGTTTCACCGGCTGTTTGATACCATAAATCAGCCATTAATTGTTGTTCTGTTAATTTTACTTTCTCTTCTTTTGCCACTGTTTTCTCTGGTGTTCCTGAACATGCTACAAGTGATGTAGATAGAACCGCTACAGATAATAAAGTGGTAATGCCCCTCTTCATCTTCATATGTATCCTCCTTGATGTTAGAAAATCATTTTATATTATATATTAAAATATAATATTTTTATATGAACATTTGCATATTGTCTTTTGTATATGTAGTAGTATGTCCTATATTAGAAAGATGAGCAAAATAATAATAGTTGTTTTGACAAGTTTTATTGTCGTAATGACAATTATAATTGACAAAAAGAACTTTTTTATTTACAATTTTAACTAAATAGAGCAAATGATGGATTAATGACGGTGTTTACATATAAGAGGATGAAGTGTAGTGCTATATTTTTTCTTGAATAAACATAGTCTTTGAAAGAGAGTACGAATGATACTAAAGGGGAGGCTTTATACTTTGAGTTTACAAATTCAAAACTTAACGAAACAATTTGGGGAATCAAAAGCAGTTAACGGTTTGCAAATTTCGTTACCAAAAGGTGAAGTACTAGGATTACTTGGACGAAATGGTGCAGGGAAAACAACAACAATCAAAATGCTTCTCGGATTATTAACGCCTAATGAAGGTACGATTACGTGGGATGGAAAAGTATTTGGGGATAGTGGCGTAACAATTGGGTATTTACCAGAAGAAAGAGGTTTATATACAAAAAGTAGAGTAATAGATCAGTTGCGATATTTTGGTAGATTAGAAGGAATGTCGAAGAAAGAAGTAGATCAAGCTATTGATCATTGGTTAGAGCGTTTAGCGATACCAGAATATAAATTTAAAACGGCTGGAGAGCTTTCAAAAGGGAATCAGCAAAAAATCCAATTAATTGCTGCTCTTCTTCATAATCCGGAACTTCTCATTTTAGATGAACCATTCAGCGGCCTTGATCCAGTTAACGCCGGGATGTTAGCTAGTATTATTGAAGAACAAGTACAGAGCGGAAAGACGATTATTTTATCAAGTCATCGTATGGAACAAGTAGAGGCTTTTTGCCAACATGTATGTATTTTGAAAAAAGGTGAAGCAGTCGTAAAAGGACAGCTAAGTGATATTAAGAAAGAATACGGTTTCCGTAATTTAACGATTGAAGATACAGTAGAGAATGAAAAGGGATTAGAAGCTATACATGTATCGTATGAAAAACAACAAGGCCTTCTTTATGTGAAAGTACAAGATGATGCGGAAGCTCTCAAGATTTTGCAACAGTTGCAAGAGCAAGGTGTTAGCTTACGACAATTTAAAATGTTAGAGCCGACGTTAAATGAAATCTTTGTAGAGAGGGCGAAATAACGATGCGTAAATTTTCTCACGTATTTTCATTTTATTTTAGGGAAGCATTTTTATCTAAAAAATCATTAATTACGAGCGCGATTTTATTTTTAGTTGTGTTTGGGATTTTTGCATTTAATCATTTTACTTCAGGCGATGATAAAAATAAGGATAAAGATAAAATTGCAGTTGTAGTAGAGAGTTCCACATATAAAGTACAAAAAGATGAGCTAAATAAGCTATTGCCATCAGCAAAAATAACACTTGGTTCAAAGGATGATTTTGATAAACTGCATAAGCAAGTAGAAGAAGGCGATTTAGATGGTCTATTCCATGTGACGGAAAAAGGGGGGGCTCCATCGATTACATATATGTATAATGGATTTCCAAGCCAAGCAACTTCTGCAATTATGGCAGGATATTTAAAGCAACAATATACGATGGTGACAATTGCCAAAAATAATGTTTCACCAGAAATTGCACAGCAATTACAAACAGAAATTCAAGTAAAGCAAGAAGCGATAAAAGATCGTACATCTTCTTTCGGAATTGCCTATTTCTTTACATTTGCTTTATATATGTTTATTGTAGCGTTCGGAAATACAATCGCAATGAATATTGCATCTGAGAAGGCGTCACGTGTAATGGAAGTAATGCTTCCGAAAGTGAAACCTCTTACGATGATGTATGCGAAAATTTTAGCGGTTGTTTCAACGGCTTTATTGCAACTTGTCATATTGGCGTGTGGTTATCTTATTCCATATTTGTTAGGTTGGGTCGATTTAGAAAGTGCCTCACTATTTGGTATTCCAATTGACTTTACGAAATTAGATGCAAAGGTTGTAAGCATGTTTCTTGTTTATTTCATTACGGGATATTTACTTTATGCAATGATGTATGCTGCTGCTGGAGCTGTCGTGTCTAAGACGGAGGATTTACAAGCTGTATCTTTCCCGGTAATGATTTTAATTATGGCTGCATTCTTCATTAGTATTAAATCATTAAGTGATCCGAATAGTACTATCGTTGTTGTAAGTTCTTACGTTCCATTTTTTACACCGATGGTTACCTTCTCACGTATTGTAGCTGGTGAAGCAGGTATGCTAGAAATTACGATAACATTAGCAGTCTTATTGGCGACAATTGCGATATTAAATGCTGTTACAAGCCGCATTTACGTAAATGGCGTAATGAATTACTCAGATAAAGTGAAATTTAAAGATTTAGCGAAATTTATAAAGCGTCAATAATGAGAGAAAAGCATGATTTCCTATTGAAATCATGCTTTTTCTTTATGTATAAATTAAAAATAGTATATAATAATAAGAGTCGTCTTTTAATAGAATGAATAAAAAGGAGGGTGTGCAGATGGGGATTAGTAGTCGTTTTACAGTAGGTGTTCATATGCTGACATTACTTGCGATAGATCGAAACTCTCGCTGTACCTCTGAATGGATTGCCGGTAGTGTGAATACAAATCCAGTTGTGATTCGTCGCATTACAGGAATGTTGAAGAGAGCAGGACTTGTTGATGTACAAGCTGGTAAAGGTGGTACGACACTTGCTCGAGATTTAGAAGAAATTACATTACTTGATGTATATAAAGCAGTGGAAGTTGTAGAAGAAGGACAGCTATTTTCCTTCCATGAAAATCCCAACATTGAATGTCCAGTAGGAGCTAATATTCAATCAGTATTAGAAATTATTTTAATGCAAGCGCAAGAAGCGATGGAAAACGTGCTTGCAAATGTAACGGTAGATCAATTAGTTACAAATTTAAAGTCTAAAATGAAAGAATAAAAAAGCGAGCTTCCTCATAATGAGGGCTCGCTTTTTTTTATTCAGAAATATTGAAAATTCTATTTTTCAGTATTTAAAATGAATTTACCTACGATAGCTGCGAAGATACCACCAAGAATTGGTGCTACGATGAATACCCATAGTTGAGAAAGTGCTTCTCCACCAACAAATAAAGCTGGTGCGATACTACGAGCTGGGTTAACAGATGTTCCAGTTAACGGAATTCCTAATAAGTGGATTAAAACTAATGTGAAACCAATTACTAGTCCAGCTAAAGAAGAACTTCCTTTTTTACCTGTTACAGCGACGATAACTAAAATAAATACGAAAGTTAAAATGAACTCAACTAAAAATGCTCCAGATAAACCAAGAGTTCCGAAACCATTTTGTCCTAAATTATCTAAAGGTGTTTTAGCAGATTTTAAAATTGTTACTAACGTTGCAGTTCCTAATAAACCACCTAAAATTTGAGCTAATACATAATAACAAAGTTCCATAGCGTTCATGCGTTTGTTGATGAACATAGCTACTGATACTGCTGGGTTAATGTGACATCCAGAAATTGTTCCGATGCTATATGCCATAGCTACAATAGATAAGCCGAAAGCCATAGCGATTCCTAATGTTCCAATTCCTTCGATTCCGCCGCCAGTGACAGCTACTCCAGTTCCGAATAATACAAGTACAAAGGTACCAATAAATTCAGCGATTGCTTTTTTTAACATAATTTACCTCCTATTAATGCGCATGAAACGTATTATAACATACGTTTTAGTATAAACAGCCAATGAAATACTATTCTGATAAGGCAAAATAGGGGGACAATAAAAAAGAGTATGGTTCATCTCTATAGAACCATACTCTTTTTTTATGCTGATTTTTTCTGTTTAACGGCTGGAATAGATCGGTTTAAAATACTATTTGCAACCATTCCTAACATAATAATAATCATTCCAAGTAGGGAAAGCCCGCCAGGAAACGAACCATTCAAGAAAACAATTTCTCCAAGTACGGTAAAGACCATCGTTCCAGCTTGTGTTGCTTCAACAGCTCCAAGTAAAGCCAGGTTATCTTTTGCTAAGTCAGTAGCAAAGAAAAATGTCATCGTTGCAATAACGCCGGAACATAATGCTAACAAAAATCCTTGAAGCATTTGGCTAGATGTTGGAATACCCGTAGTAGAAAATCCGTATACACCAAGCAAAATTGTTATAGGAAGACTTCCAATTGCCATTCCTAATACACGTTGGAACGTATCAAGGCGTCCGCCAACAAGCTCCATCATTTTTCGGTTACCGAACGGATATAAGAAAGCGGCTAATACGACAGGTAAAAAACCTGAAATGAACTGAGTCATTGTAATATGGCCTGCGGCAGTTGCTTGCATACAAATTACACCAAGCAAAATAAATAAAGCAACATATAAGCTACGAAGTGGAATTTTTCCACGTACAAGTTTCGTACCTGATTTTGTTTCTATTTTCACAAAAAATAGTGGTGATAGTAGTAAACCAGCTAAAATCGTAACTTGCCAAGTTCCAGCAACGAGCCAAGCTGGAGAAAAGACAGCTGCGAAACTTAATAAAGAATAAAAACCAATACCGGCAACAGAACCCCATCCGATCCACGCCAATGGATGTTTTTTTAACTCTTTCCATAATCCCCTAAAGTTTTTGCGAAATAAAACGATAAGGAATAAAATAGGGAGAGCAAATAAAAAACGGAAGGAAGCTGTCCAAGCCCAGCTCGTTCCAGATACATTCATTGCTCTATTAATAATAAAGGTTGCAGAAAAAAAGGCCGATGATAAAAGACCTAATAAAATTGCGCGCATGAAGTATAGCACTCCTTTCGAAAATAAATAATTATGTATAGTATGATATACTTTAATTTAATAAAAGTAAACTATTTTATACTTTGAGGTGGTTTTATATATGAAAGAAAATGAAGATATGCAAACGAAAGAAGTCATTCAACAAGTTGGACAATTATTGAGACAAATTCGAAATGAACAGAAATTAAGTTTAGAAGAATTAGCTCATAAAACAGGAGTTAGTAAATTAACATTAGGAAAGATCGAAAGAGGGGAAACAAATCCGACGCTAGCTGTCATTTGGAAAATAACGAAAGGGTTATCAATTCCTTTATCTAGATTAATGGTTTTTGGAGAACCAGTAGCCGTTGCGCGCTGTGGAGAAGGATTTGCAGTAGATGTAGGACAAGCATGGCATTTAGAAACGATGTTCCGTTATACGAAAGAAACAGGGATGGAAATGCACCGTGCTTGTTTACGATCAAATAGTATATATGAACCAGAAGCTCATCATGAAGGTGCGATTGAGCTTGTAACGGTAATGAAAGGGAAAGTGTCTATTCAAGTGGAGAATGATGTATATGAATTAAATGAGTTTGATTCCATTCAATTTGAAGCGAATAAGAAGCATATTTATAAAAATGAAGAAGAAGAAGTGGCGGTATTACATTTAACGATGAAATATTCTTCATGAAAAAATCCCCTATAGAAAAATCTATAGGGGATTTTGTATACACTATGCTCAAATATATGAAAGAATGTTATTAGTAAGAGCGTGGCATAAGTAATAAACAAATAAAATAAACTAAAAACCCCGTCCCAAAACATAAAACTGTAATGACCCAAAGTATGCGAATGAGAGTAGAGCTAATATCAAAATATTCTCCTAAACCACCGCATATACCAAATAGCATTTTATCAGTTTCGGATTTACATAATCTTTTTGACATCTTCCAATACACTCCTTTTTATAGCAAACTCTATACTTCTATTCTATATGGAAATCTATGAGGAGACTATGAGGTTGTATGACATTTTTTTAGGGAACAGTCATATTAATTGTCTTAATTTTCAGTTGATATTAAAATTATAGTAAGAGGTACTTTTAATAAAGGGTGGGGAAATAGAGATGACGGTATATTGGTTGACTAATGTAACGCTTGAATCGGGGTATACATATGAAGAGGGGAGAATTTCAAAAACAGAAACAGAGTTATGTAGTTTACTTATTGAAGAGGGACGAATTAAAAAAATTATAGCAGGGACTGTTCAAGAGGAAGGGGTACTCATTCTTGATGCTAATCGTTTATTAATTTTGCCCGCTTTCGAAGAGATGCATATTCACATTGATAAGACATATTATAGTGGTCCTTGGAAAGCTTGTATGCCAGCAGAAAGTATTTTTACACGTTTTAATGAAGAAGAAAAAATTTTACCAAAGCAATTAGCGACTGCCCAAAATAGAGCGGAAAATATGCTAGAGTTACTACTGCAAAATGGTGCAACGAATATTAGAACGCATTGTAATGTTGATCCAATTATTGGGCTTGGTAATTTGGAGGCGACGTTAGCGGCATTAGAAACATATAAAAATCGAGTGTCTAGTAGAATTGTTGCGTTTCCGCAACATGGATTATTGCGCAGTGATTCTGTGCAACTCGTGAAAGATGCGATGCGTATGGGTGCTCATCTAGTCGGAGGCGTAGATCCAGCTACAGTGGATAATGACATTGAAAAATCATTACATACAATTATGGATATCGCAGTAGAATTTAATGCGGATGTTGATATTCATTTGCATGATGCGAATAATCTTGGAACATTTACGATGAAGAGATTGGCAAGTTTAACAGAAGAAGCAGGATGGCAAGGTCGTGTAACAATTAGTCATGCACTTGGACTTGGTGGTGTTACTGATAAAGAGGCTGAAGAAGTGGCAGAAAGACTCGCAAATGTAAATATTGATATTACTTCAACGGTACCAATTGGTAAACAAGTAATCCCAATTCCGTTATTAGATAAAAAAGGTGTTAAGGTTTCATTAGGAAATGATAGTATTACAGATCATTGGTCACCGTTTGGAACAGGTGATATGCTTCAAAAGGCGAATCGATTAGCAGAGCGTTTTGGGTGGAGTGACGAAAGGTCTTTAGGAAAAGCACTTCGCTTTATTACAGGAGGAAAAGAAACGTTAAATAATGAAGGGAAGCGAGTATGGCCGAATGTAGGGGATGAAGCGAGTTTTGTTTTGACAAATGCGACATGCGCTGCTGAAGCAGTAGCGCGTCAAACAGAAAAACGTTTAGTCGTGTATAAAGGAAATATTGTTGTTGGAAGTTTAAATGAGGTGGAATTAAATAATCTTGTGTAGAAGAATCGTTTAAATATTTTGAGGGGGGTTCTAATGGTAAGTCTAGAACTCTTCTTTTTTATTCTTACAGTATATTTTTTATAGGAAAGCTAGAAGGGATGAAAATTTTGGACAATCAACATAACCAAAATCATATTATGGGAACTTTGCAATGGTTTATATTTTTATTAGCAAATTCAATCGCACTACCAATTGTCGTTGGCGGATTATTTCATCTTACGACGGAAGAAATATTTTATTTAATGCAGCGTACGTTTTTTGTAGTTGGTATATCTTCTTTTTTACAAGGCTGGCTTGGGCATAGACTGCCAATTGCGGATGGGCCGGCTGGATCTTGGGTTGGTGTATTTACCGTACTTGCTTATGCAACGGCCGGACAGGATCAATTACATAGTACACTGCAAATTTTAGAATTAGGAATGATAATCTCCGGTGTTATTTTAATAGGATTAGGAGTAACTGGTTTTATAGGACGTATTTTATTTTTATTTACGCCGCTTGTGACAGGGACGTTTTTACTTTTATTATGTTTACAATTAAGTGGTGTATTTTTAAAAGGAATGTTAGGGATTACAGCTACTATTTCTCAAATTGACGGATTTACAGCAATGATCGCGTTTAGTATATTTTTGTTCGTTATTATACTATCTAATTTCGGAAAAGGCTTTGTCAAAAGT
Source organism: Bacillus sp. S71 (assembly GCF_016625265.1). Lineage (NCBI taxonomy): Bacteria > Bacillati > Bacillota > Bacilli > Caryophanales > Bacillaceae > Bacillus > Bacillus sp. S71. Next base: position 180,343 of record NZ_JACVUW010000007.1, read on the forward strand.
TATGCAGTTTTAATAGGATTAATTAGTGGGTGGATTATTTTTCTCATTGCAGGAAAAGTGACAATCCCATCTCAAGTAACTCATTTTGTGCAACTTCCACATATATTTGCTTGGGGACTTCCAAAATGGAATACAGGTATGGCTGTATCAAGTTTCGTTATGGTATGTATTTTAGTTTCGAATACGGTGGCAGCTATTATAGCAATTAATCAAGCAACTATTCATAAAGCGACTATTGAACAAAAACAGTTGAAAGATGGAACATGGGTTGGGGGGATTTCACATATCATCTCTTCTGTATTTTCAACTGTAGGTGTCGTTCCGTTACCAGCAACGGCAGGATTTATACGTTTAACAAAACAAAAGTATATACGATCGTTCTTAATGGCATGTGCGTTACTAGTCGTAATGTCTCTTTTTCCAAGTATTATTCGTTACTTAGCATCTTTACCATCTGCTGTCGCATCGGCTGTTTTAATGGCTTCGTTCGTACAGTTAATTGGAATTGGATTTAATAATATAAAACAAGTGCCGATGAGTGAAAGGAATGTAACGATTTTAGGCGTTGCAGTATTATTTGGCAGCGGCGTTATGTTTTTACCGTCTGGAGCACTCCAATCCTTACCGTCTGTTATGCAATATATATTCGGTAATGGTTTATTTGTAGGTACGGTTGTAAGTATATTGCTAGAACAAATATGGCGCGTTGGAAAGTAAGTGGATAAAAAGAGTGTACGCACTGTATAAAAGTCTAAAATAACATAGGAAATAAAGCCCATTTTCATTCACCACCTGCACATTTCGTTCATACAATATCTTGACTAAATAAACACCCAACTTACACATACACAGCTCTGGCTTAAGCAAGGAGGGTTATACCAGTTGAAGGAAAAAGCGTATCAATCTAAACCTTTACTCACAAAGAGAGAAAGAGAAGTATTTGAATTACTGGTTCAAGATAAAACAACGAAGGAAATTGCAGGTGAACTTTTTATAAGTGAAAAGACAGTTCGCAACCACATCTCAAACGCAATGCAAAAGCTAGGGGTTAAAGGACGTTCACAAGCAGTTGTGGAGCTTCTTCGTATGGGAGAGCTCGAACTATAAGAAAGCAGCCGACTTTTATACAAAGAGTCGGCTATTTTTTTGTTTGCTTCACTTGCTATATGAATGATAAGAACACTCCATACATAAATAGGTAATAAGGAGGGGATAAGTTGAAAAGGATACTGTTAGTTTCAACAAGTGCTCATGATATGAATGGACACCCGACTGGTTTGTGGCTTGAAGAGCTCGCAGCTCCTTATCATTTATTTAAAAAGGCTAAGTTTGATGTTGATATTGTGTCAATAAAAGGCGGGAGAGTACCTATAGATAGAGTGTCTATTCCGAATGGTATACCTCGTGAATTCAAGCACGTAGCTTCTTTATTGCAAAATACGAGGCCGATTTCAAATGTTCATTTTTCGGATTATGATGCGGTTTTATTTGGTGGTGGGCACGGGGCGATTGTAGATTTTCCAGGTAATCCATATGTAGCAAATTTGATTGAGAATATGTATAAGAATAACCGGATTGTAGCGGCTGTTTGTCACGGAGTAAGCTCCTTAGTCGGTGTGAAAAATAAGGATAGCTCGTTTTTTGTTGCCGGTAAGCGTATAACAGGTTATACAAACGATGAAGAAAAAGCTGTACATTTAGAAAAGCGCGTTCCGTTTTTGTTAGAAAGTAAGTTGAAAGAAGAAGGAGCTTTGTTTTATGTAGCGCCTAATTTTACGCCGCATGTGGTAGTAGATGGGCATTTAATTACAGGGCAAAATCCACAGTCTAGCGTGGAAATAGGTAAGGCTATAAAAAGGGCTGTAAATAAATTATAGAAAAAGTACCCGCTACTAACAAAGGTAGTGGGTATTTTCATCCTAAAATTCCCCCCTCAAAATTGGTTTGTAACTGTCCAGTTGGTGATAATGGATTCTAGTTCTTTATGTATAGTATATGAAAATGTAATAAACTAAAAAGGCGTAATAAGTATAATAACTTCATTTATAATCATTCGTGAATTTGCTATACTATTTTGTATGGACAAAAGGGGAGGCTCTTTTAAATGAGAAAAGTCGCATGTGCAAATACTTATATTAATAAAATAAAGCCCGTTATTAGAAAGACGAGTTTTAGCCAATTGAAAATAGATGAAATTGCGAAATATATGGATATTAGTAAAGCTACTTTATATAAACGTTTTTCTTCGAAAGATGAAATTATTGAGGCGGTAGTAGAGGATTTCATGAATTATCTACTCGAAGGTGATGTGGATAATCAAGATGAAAGCATGTCTTTTGCAGAACGTTTCCAAAAGACGTTTATCCACTCTTTAAAATGTGTGACATATATTTCGGATGTTTTTTTGCAAGATTTGAAAGAAGCATATCCGCATTTGTCAGATCAATTAGTCGCTGCACAACAAAATCGTAATCATAATTTGCAAATGTTTTTTGAAGCGGGTATGGAACAAGGTTATTTTAATAAAATGAATGCACAATTATTTATGGTACAAGATGATGTGATGTTACGACGTATTATAGATCATTCTTTTTGTATTCAGTACGATATTACTTTAAAGAAAGCGATACTTGATTTTTATCAATTAAAGAAGTATCAACTTTTTAAACCAGAGTATATAGAAGCAATTGATGATTCTGAAATTGAAAAAGAAGTTATTGCTATTTTGCAAATGATTTCGTAAAAAAGCAGATCTCCCTTAATAGAGGGAAATCTGCTTTTTTTAGTACATATTATTTTTGCAACTGTTTTAATACTAATTCGACTACTGGACCACCTGAAGCTGGGTTTTGACCAGTGATAACACGATTATCTTCTAGAGCAAAAGCTTCCCAAGGCTGTGCAGCTTTTTCGTAAAGTCCTCCATTTTTAATGAGTTCATCTTCTGTTAAAAATGGAACGAATTGATCTAATTCAGCTAATTTTTCTTCTTCATTTGAAAAGCCTGTTACCTTCTTACCGCTAATTAAACGATCCCCATTACTTAATGTAATATGAAATAAACCAGCAGCTCCATGACAAACGGAAGAAACAATACCGCCGTTTTCATAAATATTGCGGCTAATATTTTGAAGTTCTTTATTTTCTGGGAAGTCCCAAATAACCCCGTGACCACCTGCGTAATAAATAACAGCGTAGTCTTCTGGATTTACTTCACTTGGTTTCATTGTAGAACCGAGGCGATTCATAAACTCTTTCTTTTGATACCATTCCCAATCGATGCTCTCCGCCATTGCTAAACTATGTGGATCAATTGGTGTATAACCGCCTTGTGGACTGACGTAATCAACTTCGTAACCCGCTTCTTCTACTTTTTTTACGAAATGTACAGCTTCACCGAGCCAAAGTCCGGTAGCCCTATTTAAATTTGGGTATTTTTCTACGCTTGTTAATACAACTAACATTTTTTTCTTCATCATAATCCTCCTATAATGTCTCTTCTATATAAAAGTTCTGTATTCGTTTCATTTTATTAAGTTAAAAAATGCAAATTTGAATAATCATGCCAGTCCTCCTTATATCAGCTTCGAAATTAGTGTATAATAACTTTTGAACAAAGTAAACTAAAAATACTAAATTAGTTTACTTTGTATGTTTTTCGTTGACAAACTGTAATTCTGAAACTATGATAGTTCCATGAATATCGAACAATATACGTGTTTCGTTTCGAATTCAATTTATCGCACGATAAATTAGCACCATTTATACATTTAATGAAGTTGTTTAGTGGTGATACAACATTTAAATGACTTCATTTTTTTATCAATAGTTTGACAGTTTTAAAATTGTAATCAGGAGAGTGTTACACATGGGGAAAGATATAAGTAACCATTCGAAATGGTTTGTTTTTACATTATGTTTTATTGTTTTGTTAGGACCGATGAACGCTGTGTTATTTAATGTAGCGTTAGAGGATATTGCCAATGATTTATCAATTAGTCAATCGAAAGTAAGTTGGGTTGTAGTAGGGTATTCTTTAGTCGTCGGTATCGGTTCGATGATATATGGAAAACTGGCTGATCGTTACAGTGTAAAAAGGCTATTAATTATTTCTATTATCATATTTGTAGCTGGTTCTATTGTTGGGTTTGTGAATCAATCTTATGAGATTATCATTTTCGCAAGGTTAGTGCAGGCGAGCGGAGGAGCAGCGTTTATTGCGCTTAGTATGATTGCGGTGGCAAAATTAGTTGCTCCAGCTAAAAAACCGGGTGCGTTAGCAATGATTAGTTCTTCTATTGCATTAGCGGTTGGTATTGGACCTTTAGTTGGTGGGGCAATTACAAATACGTTAGGGTGGCCGTATTTATTTTTATTTATGGTTATTTCAATGGTTGGTATTTTCTTGCTCGTAAAATTTATGCCAGAAGAGGTGCAACATACCGATGAAGTGTTCCACTTTGATTTCATTGGAGCAGTTTTATTATTTGTATTGATTACGACCGTTTTATTAGGAGTGAATATTAATAGTTGGCTTTTTGTGTTATCTGTTGCTTTCCTATTTTTATTCAAGGCTCATATGAAGAGAACAGAGTCGCCGTTTATTGATATTGAGTTGTTTACAAATAAACCATTACTGCGTTTAATAGCGGTCGGATTTATCATTAATGTGGCGTTATGTGCTAGTTTATTATTATTACCATTACTGTTAGGAAGAGGGCACGGATTGTCTCCGTTCGTTATTGGAATTGTATTGTTTGTTGCATCTCTCTTTGGTATTGTATCTAGTTTTATTACCGGAAAGATTATTCCTGCGTTTGGGAATGTGAGGATGATGTATGTAGCGTCTGTAGTTATGATCATTGGCTTTTTAATTTTAGGGATTATTCCAGACGGGAACTTACTCTTTATTTTATTTGCGGTTATTTTAACATTTATGAGTTATTCGGCAATTCAAGTATCATTAAACACATTTATTCCGAAAACATTAAATCCAGCTAAAGTTGGAGTCGGCCTTGGTTTATATAATTTAATTAACTTTTTCGGTATGGCATTCGGGCCAGCTGTAGCGAGCAAAATTATGGAATCTACAAATAGTTATCGATTGAATTTTATTTTGATCGTCATTTTAATTTCTGTTCATTTCGTCTTATTAATGGGAATGTCTTCTTTTCAAAAAAAGATGGAGCAATGAATATGCACTTTATATAGAAGAAACCGACTTTCTTATAGAAGGTCGGTTATTTTTCTATCTTGCAAATTATGAAAAAAAGGAGCAAAATAAAAAAGGTCCTAGTCTATACATGGGCAAATGAAAATTTTCATACAGAAGCATTTGAAGTGAGCGAACTTAAAGTGTGTAAAATATAATGATAAACATAAAAGATGATGAATGAGAAAACGGGTGATGAAGTTGAATAGAGCAATCGGTGTTATCGATTCAGGAGTTGGCGGTTTAACAGTAGCGAAGGAATTAATTCGTCAGTTGCCGAAAGAACGTATCATATATTTAGGAGATACAGCACGTTGTCCTTATGGTCCGCGTTCTCGAGAAGAAGTGCGTCAATTTACGTGGGAAATGACGGAGCATTTACTAGATTTAAATATCAAAATGTTAGTTATTGCGTGTAATACAGCAACTGCGGTTGTATTAGAAGAGATGCAAAAACAATTACCAATTCCAGTAGTGGGAGTTATTCACCCAGGATCACGTACAGCTTTAAAAGTGACAAACACGTATCATGTTGGGATTATTGGAACGATTGGAACTGTGAAAAGTGGTGCATACGAAGAGGCGTTAAAGTCTATTAATAACCGTGTTATGGTAGAAAGTTTAGCTTGTCCACCTTTCGTTGAACTTGTAGAGAGTGGGAATTTCGAAAGTGAAATGGCGTATGAAGTTGTAAGAGAAACGCTGCAACCACTGAAAAGTACCGATATTGATACACTTATATTAGGGTGTACACACTATCCAATTTTAGGACCTGTTATTAAAAAAGTAATGGGAGATAAAGTACAACTAATTAGTTCTGGTGATGAAACAGCACGTGAAGTAAGTACAATCTTATATCATAGTAAAATGTTGAATGAAGGAGAAGAACAAAGCGATCATCTCTTCTTAACAACAGGAAAAATAGGCTTGTTTAAAGAAATTGCATCAAAATGGTTCGGTCAACCGATTGAAAATGTGAAGCATATTCATTTAGAAAAAGAATAATAGTAGAATTCATATAAGTGAGCTCCTGAGAAATCAGGAGTTTTTTTTGTTTTATCTTGCTATTTGCTGGGCAGTTAGAACCTCCACTGATTAAAGTTTCACTTTATAAGAGGCACAGCTTGTTCTAAAATGTGAAACGGCTCGTATACATAATAGTACAAACTTAGATTTTAGGGGGGAATGGCATGCCTAAATCCACTTTTAAATGGGTTGTTGGTGCTACTGTGAGCGCTGTTTTACTAACAGGGTGTGGCTTTATAAATCAGGAGAAAGCAACTGAACAAATTGATCCGCCAAAACAAGTTACGTATACAGAGGGTGGGAAGAAAGAAGTAGCTAAAAAAGATAAGCAAGGGCAAATGGTAAATAGAGAACTATACCTTGTTGATAAAAATGGTTATGTTGTACCACAAACGTTAGCTATACCTACTCCGAAAGCAAATGAGACTGTGAAGCAAACGTTAGAATACCTTGTGAAAGATGGACCGGTAACGAATTTATTACCGAATGGGTTTCGTGCAGTCATTCCGGCGAATACAACGATGACTTTAGATTTGAAAAAGGACGGGACGGCAGTTATTGATTTCTCTAAAGAAATGAAAAACTATGCGAAAGAAGAAGAGCGTCAAATCATTGAATCTATAGCGTGGACGTTGACGCAATTTACAGAGATAAAACAAGTGCAGTTCCAAATAAATGGTGAGAAATTGGCGAAGATGCCGGTTGCTGGTGCACCGCTTGGTGAAGGAGTGAGCCGTGCAAATGGTATTAACTTCGATGATGAACAAGTAGCAGATGTAACGAATACAAAACCAGTCACACTATATTTCATGGCGCAAAATAATAATAAACAGCAATACTACGTACCAGTCACACGCCGCGTTGCGGAAGGAAAAGAAAATGATTATGCAGCAATTATAGATGAACTTGTAAAAGGTCCGATTCATCAATCACTCCTGAATGATTTTAATCCAGGCGTTAAGCTTATTACGAATCCGAAATTACAAGACGGAAATCTTACATTAAACTTTAATGAAAATATATTTGTAAACCCAGATAAAAATATGATCTCAAATTACGTATTGAAGTCGTTAGTTTTATCTTTAACAGAAAAGAAAGGTGTGAAAAATATTTCTATTGAAGTGAATGGAAAAGCAAATCTTATAGATGAAAAGGGCGGAAAGTTAATAAAACCTGTAGATCGTCCAGAAAACGTGAATACAGGTAGTTTTTAATCTTGAATAATTTGATATACTTAAGTAAGAAAGGAGAATTGCTTTTTGGGTTCTCCTTCTTTTATTGTATACATATCATACATTTAAATTTGGCTATACTAACGAGTAGTAATTAAGAGGAGGTTATTTTTATGCGAGTAGATGGTAGAGAGAAAACAGAATTACGCCATATACATATTCACACGAATTATTTAAAACATCCAGAGGGATCTGTATTAATTGAAGTTGGGGATACAAAGGTGATTTGCTCAGCAACAATTGAAGAGCGTGTACCACCGTTTATGCGTGGAGAAGGAAAAGGATGGGTAACAGCTGAATACGCGATGATTCCGCGTGCAACAGAACAACGTACAATTAGGGAGTCAAGCAAAGGGAAAGTAACAGGACGTACAATGGAAATTCAACGTCTAATTGGACGAGCATTACGTGCGGTAGTTGATTTAGAAGCGCTTGGCGAGAGAACAGTTTGGATTGACTGTGATGTTATCCAAGCAGATGGTGGAACGAGAACAGCTTCTATTACAGGTGCATATGTAGCGATGGTATTAGCTTTCGAGAAATTATTACAAGCAGAAAAAGTATCTAAAATTCCAGTAAAAGATTATTTAGCAGCAACGTCAGTAGGAATTGTTGAAGAGCAAGGTGTTGTTTTAGATTTAAACTATGCAGAAGATTCTAAAGCAGACGTTGATATGAACGTAATTATGACTGGAAAAGGCCAATTTGTTGAAGTGCAAGGAACTGGAGAAGAAGCGACGTTTAGTAGAGCGCAGTTAAATGAACTACTTGATGCTGCGGAAAAAGGTATTTTCCAACTGATTGATATACAAAAAGAAGCTTTAGGTGACATCGTATCTCATATAGAGTAGAGGTGGAAAGTATGAAACAAGTTGTTGTAGCGACAAAAAATATGGGAAAAGTACGTGAGTTTGCTGAGTTATTTGAGCGATTTGATTTAGAAGTGAAATCATTACACGATTTTCCTCATATTGAAGAAGTCGAAGAAACTGGTGAAACATTTGAAGAAAATGCGATCTTAAAAGCGGATAGTTTGAGTAGACAGTTGAATTCTATCGTAATTGCGGATGATTCGGGTCTTATTGTAGATGCTTTAAATGGAAAACCAGGAGTGTATTCAGCGCGTTTTGCTGGTGAACCGAAAAATGACCAAGCAAATATCGATAAAGTGTTACAAGAATTAAATGGCGTTGACTTTGAAAAGCGTAAAGCTCGTTTCTATTGTGCATTAGCAGTTGCTTTCCCTGAAGGTGATAAAAAGCCTGTCATTGTAAATGGGACATGTGAAGGATTTATCTTAGAACAACGTCGCGGAGAAAATGGCTTTGGATACGATCCGATTTTTTATGTGGAAGAATACAAAAAAGCAATGGCGGAATTAAGTTCAGATGAAAAAAATGCTATTAGCCATCGTGGCCGTGCTCTTCGTAAGTTAGAAGAAAAAATCCCGGAATGGTTTTTAGGAGAATAAGGGAGAGAGAATGATGAAAGCTTTAATCGTAAGCGATAGTCATAGCTCTGTGAAGGAATTACAGCAGTTGAAAGAGAAATATGAAGGGAAAGTAGATATCATGATTCATTGCGGTGATTCAGAGCTAACGCCTGCTCATGAAGAACTGCAAGGTTTCCATGTTGTAAAAGGAAACTGTGATTATGCTAACTTTCAAGATGAAATTGTAACTGATGTAGATGGAATTCGCTTCTTAGTAGTGCATGGACATCGCCATAATGTGAAAATGACATTACAAACGCTAGCGTACCATGCTGAAGAAGTGGGAGCGCAAGTTGCATGCTTCGGACATTCTCACGTATTAGGTGCGGAATTAATCGAGGGCGTTTTATTTATTAATCCAGGCAGTATTTTATTACCACGTCAGCGTGTAGAAAAGACATTTGCTTTATTAGAAATGGATGAAAATCAAATGGAAGTTCGTTTTGAAACGTTAGACGGACAACTAGTTGAACAAGCAGTTTTTAAAAGAGGATAAGAAAATTTATCCTCTTTTAAAAAAGGTGTTGACTTTATGTGTGGTTATACATATAATAAATATTGTCGATAGGGCAACGGCGCTAACGAAGAAAAGAAAATAAAATATGCGGGTGTAGTTTAGTGGTAAAACAAGAGCCTTCCAAGCTCTGGTCGAGAGTTCGATTCTCTTCACCCGCTCCATGTCCCAGTAGCTCAGCCGGATAGAGCATACGCCTTCTAAGCGTACGGTCGGGAGTTCGAATCTCTCCTGGGACGCTAAAAAAACCTTGTTATCTTTTGATAACAAGGTTTTTTGTTTGTCTATAAATTGATGTATGTGCAAGAAGTGTAAAATATAACGCAATATATGATAATTATTATTTATTATGGATTGAAGTACATTAAGAAAAGAGCGCCATTTATGCGCCCTATTCCTCTTATTTAATTTAAAGAATCAATAGGTTTATGATGGAACTCAAATCCATATCCAGATTCTCCTAATTGTTCACTTACCATATTATAAAACTTTTTCCCGTAAAAACTAGGTTCATTCTGCGAATACACTTGTATAATGAAATGTGTTCTTCCTATTGTACTTGGAACTTTTTCGTAGATTTCATCACTTTCAATGAATCCTAAATATGTATTGATTTTGTCTTGTAAAAGTAAAATGTGTTCATCGTCAAGTTCCTCGCTTTTATTCCACTCTAAAGCATCAAAGATTGTTAAGTATACATTATCTTTATTATCCTCATCTATTAAAACTAAATCGACTTGATCCGTATCATGTAATGCCATATAAAAGCCTCCTTATTCTTCTTTTCTTATTACATTTATTTTCGTTGGTGGAATCTCTTCTAAATGTTCAAATGGTGGTTTGTTCCTACTTTTAACTATTGCACCTGATTCCGCAATTTCAGGGAAGGCTTTTTTCTGATTTTTAGTAAGAGGTGCAGTAGGTGAAGATTTTAACTCTACTAAGTCAATCTTGCCATTTGCGTCCTTGCCTCCTATATCTATACGAGTGCGTACGCCCGATTTTGTTTGTACGGTTATTTGTTCATTCAATTCAGATTTAGGTTTTTGTTGTTTTATAACTTCGAACATTTTTGTTTCGTATTCTTTACCTGCTAAGCTATTAGCTTTTAAAGTTTTCCGTTGTTTTTCTAGTGTGGCTGCTGCATCTATTGCATTGGAAACTTTTTTTGCGCCTTTGACTACTTTTATTCCCTTACCAACAGGCGTAAGCCCCGCAAAAACCATGATACCAGCACCAGTGCGTTCCCACCATGAAAGTTTTTCGCCAGTATCGGGATCAACACCTTCTATAACACGTCGTACATCGTATTCTCCCGATAACTCGCCCACTAGGTCTCTAGTAACTTTCTCTAAACTTTCACCATCTTTTTTCGAAGAAGATGCACCAGGTGATGTGTTGTTATTTTCTGAAGAAGGGGTATTAGCTATAATCTCACTTTCAACTAGATTGCCGTCGTACTCAGCATCTGCCGTGCGGAACTTTTCCGCAACTCTTTCTAATTCGGTAGCTATTTTATCGAATTCCGTTAAAACTGTGAACATTTTTGGTTTAGCTTCGTTAAACATTTGATAGAAATGTTGGCTAGTTGCTCCTGCCCAGTTTGCGGCAATATGTTCTGTTTGATTGTATAAACCATTATGTATTTGTTCTAAGGTGTACCGTACGTTCTTTACCGTCTTGGCTACTTGCTCTAGACGTTCAGGTGTTACTTTTATTTGTACCATACCATCCCTGCTTCTCCTATAATATTTTCACAAGAAGTGATTACTTATAAGTTTCGCGTCTAGTTTGGGTTATAATTGTAGCTCATTCTTAATATCTGTAACCGTTCCTTCGATATTAAGCAGTTATATGTAATTCTTTTTCTTAAATAAAAGGAGCGCCGTTTATGCGCCCTGTTCCTCATAGTATTTAATTTAAAGAATCAATAGGCTTATGATGGAACTCAAATCCATATCCGTATTATCCTAATTTTTTACTTAGAATGTTCTAAAACTCTTTACCATTCTAGTACGATTGAGCAGCAGTTATCGGAACTTATCCCCGGCAGTGTGTTACAATTAATAGAAGCGGAAAACGAGAATCTCCAATTGACTGGACCTGTGATTGGTTAGAGGGTTTAAGAAGGTCGTATAAAAAAGGGAGATGGCGCAAAGATGGCGAGATCAAACGAGAATAATTTAACGGAGAAATTGGCAGAAGGTCACCGAAAATATGGTGACGGCAACTTTACAGTACAGAACATCGGTGATGAAACTAACCCGAATTGGACTGTTGTAAAAAATGTGAGGAAGGGATCAGCAGGCATTCGCGAGGGCGAAGATATATTAAGACTGCGATCAAAATATATAAAATAGTACGGAAATGGCCGGAGTGGGAGTTCTCATCTCTCCTAGGACGCTAAAAAAACCTTGTTATCTTTTGATAACAAGGTTTTTTGTTTAATTATTAATAAACTTTTCAAATACAAAACCATAATCTTTCACATTATATTGTTTCTTCGTATCAACAAGCCAGTTAAAGGCAATCTCGTTCATTTCTTTAAATTGCTCTGCTAAATTTACTTGTGCGTTTGAAATACGGCTAAAGGCATTAGATGCCATATCTAAACTTTTATGTGCATATTGTAATGTAATATCGTTGTCGTATGAAATTTCTTCGATTTTAAGTAAAGCCTTATATAAATCTTTTAATTCTTCAATATGTTTTTTATGAACATCAATTGAGTAATGTTCATCGCCCATTTGAAACTTAATTTCTACATCTAAATCAATCGTTCCTGCAGTTTCAAGTGCTACGTTTTTAATTTGATATTTGCTATAACTAAAGCGGCGTAGTGTACGTTTTTTACTTGTTGCGCTTGTACCGTCTAAGTGAATTAAACCTTTGTTTGTGAAGCAATATTCATCTGATTTGGATTTAATTAGAAAGTAAATTTTCTCCCCATCTTCATGCATCACATAATCATCAGCATCGACCTTATCATAGTCTTTAGGTGTAATGACAGAACCTACATCGCTTAGTCCTAATACATCTGCCGCCATTTTTTTAAACATATATAATCCCCCTTGTAAATTAAATTCTTAATTGTACAAAAATATATTAACACGATTTTCACCAGTTGTTTTCTTGTAATACGAAAATATCTGAAAGTAAGTTAAGAAAAGTAACGAATAATTATTTTGATTCTAAATTATTTAGTAAATCTATTAGCTTAAGAGTCGATTCGTTCAAAAATAACTAAAAGAAAAAAGTTGATTTTACAAGTAATTATAGAGAAATTCCGTGAAAGCACCTCAAGCGATATGAGGTGTTTTTCAATCTCTCTTTGAAATCTTACAATTCTGTAAGGTAACTGTAAGGTAGTTCGATGGTAAGAAATTGCTAATCTTTTATAATGAAGATAACAACGATAAAACGAGGAGGAAGAAATGATGAAAGGATTAGTTGTAACGGGCTTAACGGTTGCTTTTGGATTTGTAGCGTATGAGAAATTAACGTATGTAGTTGATGTTGTGAAACATTTGATCGCTTAGAGAAAACAGCCATGAGAGGGAAAGGGAATGAGTGAATGAATGGAATGGTTATTTGGAATTATAGGTACTTGTAGTGTAGTGTTATTGTTCTTTGTCCCAAGTGGTATACTTAGTTCGACAACAAGTTTGTTCTTCTTAAGTTTGTTTGCTTGTACGATGCTTATTATTATGTTTTTAATGAAGCGAAGTAAACCAATCTTCTATTTTAGCATGATTGTTATGGCAATTATTGTTCTCCAAATTATTACCCTTGTAATATACCCCACAATTATAAAAGCTTTCCATTAATGATGAATCCTCTGCGCTTGTTGCTGGGGATTTTTATTTGTACAATTTTAATTTTTAGTAGAAATTTATTCGTATTGGAATGTAAAAATTAAATATTTTTATATTTCAAACAAATAGTTTAGGGATGTTGTGTTCTCATTACGCATTTGATATATTTACTTTGAACATAATTAAAATCAAGAAAAAGAGGCGGACGTATGGATAAAAAAGAAAATACGGTCGTATTGTTTCCACAACTATCAGAGCGCTATATTGATGAAGGTTTTTTAGCGCTGAAAGAGCGGGAATTCGAAGATGCATTGCGTTGCTTTGAAATATTACGTCAGTATAATGCGGAAACGGAACAAACGGAATTAGCTTCAGTTATTTGTTTACTCGAATTAAAACGTATGGAAGAAGCGAAAGACAAATGTGAACAGTTGCTTAAAACAGGAGTTGTCTTATTTGGTGATATTCTTGAAACGTACGTAACTATTTTAGTTCAAACAAATGATTATGAAGGTGTTATTGAAACTGTTGAAAAGGTTTTACAAACGAAAGATATAATGCCTGATCAAAAGGAAAAATTAGCGCAGCTTGCTTTATTTGCAGAAGGTATGCTAAATGAGGGAGACGCATCGCTAGTGGATTCAAATTTTGAATTGGATGAGTTTACTAATGAAATTTTTGGAGAAAACTTTGGACAGAAGCTAAGAGCGATTCAGCGACTTTCGTTAAAAGACTTAGATCTTGCATTACCTGTTTTAAAGAAATTTTTAATAGACGAAGAGCAGCACCCCTATTTGAAAACTTCTATTTTGTATAAAATGATAGAAAGTCAGGTAGAAGAAGAAATAGAGGTAGAAAAGTTTGGAAATACGATTAAGGTGATTCCAGCATTTACAGGTCATAATGAGGAGCAATCCAATAACATTATACATAAATTATCAAGCCGATTAGAGCAAAATTATCCCGATATATTTGAAGCAATGGTTACATATTGGAAAGAGTTGCAAATTAGCGTTTTCCCATTCGCTCTATTAATGGATAAAGAAGAGATTTGGTCAGCTGTTTTAGAGAGAATTGGAAGAAAGCGTTTCGGATTGGCTATAGATGAAGAAGAGCTTATGGCAGCATATAATATCGAATTGGAAGAGTTTCATATTGCCTATCAATGGTTATTACGTGTTGAAAGAGAAGGATATTTGCCCGTATAATTATGAAAAAGAATCGTTCAGTTCTTGAAACGAGCATATTCTATGTTATAATGTAAGGGTTGCAAAAGGCAGAAATCTGCCTGTTTGTAAGAGAAGAGAAGTGTAATTCTCTTACTTAATATGTTTCATATTATTCTCGAACAAAATATACCGTAGTTGTCTTCTGGGCAATTAGTAGATTGGAACATTATATCTGAAAGCTTTTGCTAGAGGATTATTTGTGTATTTGTTATTTCAAAAAAGAGATAATGAAGATCTTAATCTATAGAGGTATGTGCATACATTATTATAGTTGGAGGGAAAGAATAAATGTCTACAAAATGGGAAAAATTAGAAGGTAACGTTGGCGTTTTAACAATCGAAGTTGATGCTAAAGAAGTAAACAACTCTATCGACGCTGCGTTCAAAAAAGTAGTAAAAACAATTAACGTACCAGGTTTCCGTAAAGGAAAAATGCCTCGTCCATTATTCGAACAACGCTTTGGTATTGAATCTTTATACCAAGATGCTTTAGATATCATTTTACCAAAAGCATACGGTGAAGCGATCGAAGAAGCTGGTATCTTCCCAGTTGATCATCCTGAAATCGACATCGAGAAGTTCGAAAAAAATGCTAACCTTATCTTCACTGCAAAAGTTACAGTGAAACCTGAAGTTAAATTAGGTGAGTACAAAGGTTTAGCAGTAGAAAAAGTTGAAACAACTGTAACTGACGAAGATGTAGAGAACGAATTAAAATCTTTACAAGAGCGTCAAGCTGAACTAGTTGTTAAAGAAGAAGGAACTGTTGAAAACGGTGATACAGCTGTAATCGACTTCGAAGGTTTCGTTGATGGCGAAGCATTTGAAGGCGGAAAAGGCGAAAACTACTCTCTAGCAATCGGTTCTGGTACATTCATCCCAGGTTTCGAAGAGCAAGTAATCGGTCTTAAATCTGGTGAGTCTAAAGACGTTGAAGTATCATTCCCAGAAGAGTACCATGCTGCTGAATTAGCTGGCAAACCAGCAACATTCAAAGTAACAATTCACGAAATCAAAACAAAAGAACTTCCTGAGTTAAACGACGAGTTCGCTAAAGAAGCAGACGAAGCGGTTGCAACTCTTGATGAATTAAAAGCAAAACTTCGCACAAACTTAGAAGAAGGCAAAAAGCACGAAGCTGAGCACAAAGTACGTGACGAAGTAGTAGAATTAGCTGCTGCTAACGCTGAAATCGAAATTCCAGAAGCTATGATCAACACTGAGTTAGATCGTATGGTTCGTGAATTCGAGCAACGTTTAAGCCAACAAGGTATGAACCTTGAGCTTTACTACCAATTCACAGGTACTGACGCTGACAAATTAAAAGAGCAAATGAAAGAAGATGCACAAAAACGTGTAAGAATCAATCTTGTTCTTGAAGCTATCATTGAAGCTGAAAACATCGAAGTTACTGAAGAAGAAGTAACTGCAGAAGTTGAAAAAATGGCTGAAATGTACGGTATGCCAGTAGACGCTATCAAGCAAGCTCTTGGAAGCGTAGACGCTTTAGCTGAAGATCTTAAAGTGCGTAAAGCTGTAGACTTCTTAGTAGAAAACGCTGCATAATAAAATAACAAGGCACGATTTTAATCGTGCCTTGTTTTATAAATATAGAAATATATTTATAAAACTTTTCGATGGAGAAGGAAAAGTTCCTTTACAAGTCGAATATACATATTTCAAAAGTTTTAAAATTTTTTTATTTGTACATAACTAGTCATATTATTTGTATTTCTCGCCACGTAGTGACATAATATGTATTTACATACGATACATTTATCGTGTACATACGAAGGCAAGAGGTTAGCACTTTGTAAGGGGTGTGAAAATATGTTTAAATTTAATGATGAAAAAGGGCAATTAAAATGTTCTTTCTGTGGTAAAACACAAACGCAAGTTCGAAAGTTAGTGGCAGGTCCAGGTGTTTACATTTGTGACGAGTGTATCGAACTTTGTACTGAAATTGTACAAGAGGAGCTTGCGAAGGACGAAGAAGTAGAATTCAAAGATGTACCGAAACCGGTAGAAATTCGTGAAATCTTAGATGAGTATGTCATCGGGCAAGATAGCGCGAAAAAAGCACTAGCGGTAGCGGTATATAACCATTACAAACGCATTAATTCTAACAGCAAAATTGATGATGTAGAATTAGCGAAGAGTAATATCGCACTTATCGGGCCAACAGGTAGTGGTAAAACATTACTTGCACAAACGTTAGCGCGTATTCTAAATGTTCCATTTGCAATCGCGGACGCAACATCTTTAACAGAAGCTGGATATGTTGGGGAAGATGTAGAAAATATCTTACTAAAATTAATTCAAGCAGCTGATTATGATGTAGAGAAAGCGGAAAAAGGAATCATTTATATTGATGAGATTGATAAAGTGGCACGTAAGTCCGAAAATCCATCAATTACACGTGATGTATCTGGTGAAGGTGTGCAGCAGGCACTTCTGAAAATTTTAGAAGGTACTGTAGCAAGCGTTCCACCTCAAGGTGGTCGTAAGCATCCGCACCAAGAGTTTATTCAAATTGATACAACGAACATCTTATTCATTTGTGGTGGAGCGTTTGATGGCATTGAGCCGATTATTAAACGTCGCCTTGGTGAGAAAGTAATTGGATTTGGTTCTGAGAAGAAAAATGCTGATGTAAATGAGAAGCATGTTTTATCTCACGTATTACCAGAGGATCTTTTAAGATTTGGTTTAATTCCAGAGTTTATCGGTCGTCTTCCAGTTATTGCGAACCTAGAGCCACTTGATGAAGATGCTCTTGTTGATATTTTAACGAAACCGAAAAATGCACTTGTTAAGCAATTCCAAAAACTATTGGAGCTTGACGATGTTGAGTTAGAGTTTGAAGAAGGTGCACTAATCGAAATTGCGAAAAAAGCAATTGAACGTAAAACGGGTGCTCGTGGACTTCGTTCTATTATTGAAGGCTTAATGCTTGATGTAATGTTCGAACTTCCATCTCGTAAAGATATCGAGAAGTGTATTCTTACAAAAGAAACAGTAGCTGATAATGAACCGCCAAAATTGGTGTTACAAGACGGTACTGTACTTGATACAAAAACATCTGCATAATGCGAAAGGGAAACAGCAATTTTTATAATTGCTGTTTTTCTTTATGTTTAGCTACGTTCCTCCGCGGAAATACTAAGAGATAAAATATTGCGGGAGGAAATAAATAATGAGCTGGACAAATATATTTTTAGTTGTTCAACTTGTTTTTGGTGTAATTGTCGGATTATATTTCTGGCATTTACTTCGAAATCAACGAACACAAAAAGTTTCAATTGATCGAGAATCGAAAAAAGAATTAGAACAGCTTCGTAAAATGCGTGAGATTTCTTTAACAGAGCCGCTAGCAGAAAAGGTGCGTCCTACAACCTTTTTAGATATTGTAGGGCAAGAGGACGGGATTAAGTCCTTAAAAGCGGCTCTTTGTGGTCCGAATCCGCAACATGTAATCATATATGGCCCGCCAGGTGTTGGGAAAACAGCGGCAGCACGTCTTGTATTAGAAGAAGCGAAACGAAATCCTAAATCTCCATTTCGTACGAATGCAACATTTATTGAACTTGATGCGACGACAGCTCGGTTTGATGAACGTGGTATCGCAGACCCTTTAATTGGTTCGGTGCATGATCCGATTTATCAAGGTGCTGGGGCGATGGGGCAAGCAGGTATTCCGCAACCGAAAAAAGGTGCTGTAACAGATGCGCATGGTGGTATTTTGTTTATTGATGAGATTGGCGAACTCCATCCGATTCAAATGAACAAAATGTTAAAGGTGTTAGAAGATCGAAAAGTATTTTTAGAAAGTGCGTACTATAGTGAAGAAAATACGATGATCCCAACATATATACATGATATTTTCCAAAAAGGCTTACCGGCAGATTTTCGCTTAGTTGGAGCAACGACACGTTCGCCAGAGGAAATTCCTCCTGCTATTCGGTCACGTTGCTTAGAAGTATTTTTCCGTGAATTAGATACGGAAGAGATTCAAAAAGTAGCGAAAAACGCCGCGGAAAAAGTGGAAATGCAAATAGGTGAAAATGGTATTGAAATGATTGGGATGTATGCAAGAAATGGACGAGAGGCGATTAATCTCGTACAAATTTCTGCTGGTATGGCGATAAATGAAGAACGTTCTTTCATTAAAGATGAAGATATAGAGTGGGTTGTTCACTCAAGTCAGCTTACGCCGAAATACGAAAAGCACATTTATCCGATTCCAAGGATTGGTCTTGTAAATGGTCTTGCTGTATACGGACCAAATACAGGTGCGTTATTAGAAATTGAAGTAACAGCAATTCCGGCGAAAGATAAAGGATCGGTAAATGTTACCGGAATTGTAGAAGAAGAAAGTATTGGTAGTCAAACGAAATCGATTCGCCGTAAAAGTATGGCAAAAGGCTCTGTTGATAATGTATTAACAGTACTTCGTTCTTTAGATGTGTTGCCAGAAGGATACGATATACATATTAATTTTCCAGGTGGTATCCCAATTGATGGACCTTCTGCAGGAATCGCTATGGCAACAGGTGTATATTCTGCGGTGCATCGTACATATGTAAATAATGAAGTAGCGATGACAGGTGAAATAAGTATACACGGAGAAGTAAAGCCTATTGGTGGCGTGTACGCAAAAATAAAAGCTGCGAAAAAAGCGGGAGCTAAGAAAGTCATTATTCCTGCTGAAAATATGCAACCATTTTTGTATACGATAAAGGGAATCGAAATTATTCCTGTCCGTAAATTAAAAGAAGTATTTGAGTTAACGTTTATGCAAGAAAATATGCATAGAGAGCTAGATGTACATACTAACGTAGACGAAACAGATGCACAATCTATGTAAAAATAAACAATAATAAAATTTGCCAGACTTCGTTTAAGTTTGTATGCTTAATCGGAGTCTTTTTTCTTTTCGTGAGGTAGAAAAACAAGCTATTTACAATTGCGAGGAATCTCAGCAATTGCATCTAGGTGTATTGTAATATAAAATAGTTGAACAGGAGTTTAATTTATTATGGAGGTGCTATGTCTAGTATGAATACGAACGAAAGAATCGTGCCCCTCCTACCATTAAGAGGCGTTCTCGTATATCCAACGATGGTTTTGCATCTTGATGTAGGACGTGATAAATCGATACAAGCACTAGAGCAGGCGGCAATGGATGAAAATATCATCTTTTTAGCAATGCAAAAAGAAATGAATATCGATGATCCGAAAGAAGATGACATATATAGTGTAGGTACAGTGGCGAAAGTAAAGCAAATGCTAAAATTGCCGAACGGTACGCTTCGTGTCCTTGTGGAAGGTTTACATAGAGCAGAAGTAATAGAGTTTATCGAAGAAGAAAATGTAGTACAAGTGTCTATTAAAACGGTAACTGAAGAAGTAGAAGATGATTTAGAAGAGAAAGCTCTTATGCGTACGTTACTGGAGCATTTCGAACAATATATTAAAGTTTCGAAAAAAGTTTCAAATGAAACATTTGCAACGGTAGCTGATGTAGAGGAACCAGGGAGATTAGCTGATTTAATTGCTTCTCACTTGCCGATTAAAACGAAGCAGAAACAAGAGATTCTAGAGATTGTATCTGTAAAAGAACGATTACATACACTTATTTCAATTATTCAAGATGAACAAGAGTTACTTAGCCTAGAAAAGAAAATTGGGCAACAAGTGAAACGTTCAATGGAGCGCACGCAAAAAGAATATTTCTTACGTGAGCAAATGAAGGCGATTCAAACTGAACTTGGCGACAAAGAAGGTAAGGGCGGAGAAGTAGAAGAACTTCGTGAAAAAATTGAACAGTCAGGAATGCCTGAAGAAACAATGAAGGCTGCGCTGAAAGAATTAGATCGTTATGAAAAGTTACCAGCAAGTTCTGCGGAGAGTGGTGTTATTCGCAATTATATTGATTGGTTATTAGCGCTTCCGTGGACAGAGGCAACAGAAGATATAATTGATCTTGCTCATTCGGAAGAGATTTTAAATAACGATCATTACGGTCTTGAAAAAGTGAAAGAGCGTGTACTTGAATATTTAGCTGTACAGAAGTTAACGAATTCATTAAAAGGACCTATCCTTTGTTTAGTAGGCCCTCCTGGGGTCGGAAAAACTTCGTTAGCGCGTTCAATTGCAACATCATTGAATCGTAACTTTGTCCGTGTATCTCTTGGTGGTGTGCGTGATGAATCTGAAATTCGTGGTCACCGCCGTACATATGTTGGAGCAATGCCAGGACGCATTATTCAAGGTATGAAAAAGGCGAAAACAGTTAATCCAGTCTTCTTATTAGATGAGATTGATAAAATGTCTAACGATTTCCGTGGAGATCCATCAGCAGCATTACTTGAAGTATTAGATCCAGAACAAAACCATAACTTCAGTGATCATTACATTGAAGAACCATATGATCTATCGAAAGTTATGTTTGTAGCAACTGCTAATACACTTTCAAGTATTCCAGGTCCGTTACTTGACCGTATGGAAATCATTTCGATTGCTGGCTATACAGAACTTGAAAAAGTACACATTGCTCGTGAGCATTTATTGCCGAAACAATTAAAAGAGCATGGCTTACGAAAAGGTAATTTACAAGTACGTGATGAAGCGCTTCTTGAAATTATTCGTTATTATACACGTGAGGCTGGTGTTCGTACGCTAGAACGCCAAATTGCAAAAGTTTGCCGTAAAGTAGCGAAAATTATCGTTACAGCAGAACGTAAACGTATCGTTGTGACAGAGAAAAAGATTGTTGATTTACTTGGTAAACACATATTCCGTTATGGGCAAGCTGAAAAAACAGACCAAGTTGGTATGGCAACAGGTCTAGCTTACACAGCAGCAGGCGGCGATACACTTGCAATTGAAGTTTCTGTAGCGCCAGGAAAAGGGAAACTAATTTTAACAGGGAAACTTGGGGATGTTATGAAAGAATCCGCACAAGCTGCGTTTAGTTATATACGTTCTCGTGCAGAAGAGCTTCAGATTGATCCGAATTTCCATGAGAAAAATGATATTCATATTCATGTTCCAGAAGGAGCAGTTCCGAAAGATGGACCGTCAGCAGGTATTACGATGGCAACGGCACTTATTTCTGCACTAACAGGTATTCCTGTAAGTAAAGAAGTAGGTATGACAGGTGAAATTACACTTCGTGGTCGTGTATTACCAATTGGTGGCTTAAAAGAAAAAACATTAAGTGCTCACCGCGCAGGCTTAACAAAAATTATTTTGCCAGCAGAAAACGAGAAAGATTTAGATGATATTCCAGAGAGCGTAAAAGAAAACCTTACGTTTGTGCTTGCATCTCATTTAGATGAAGTATTGGAGCACGCATTAGTAGGAGTGAAACAATGAAAGTAACAAAAGCAGATATTGTAATTAGTGCTGTTAAACCAGAACAATATCCAGACAGTGATTTACCAGAAATTGCATTAGCAGGTCGTTCAAATGTCGGGAAGTCTTCCTTTATTAATAAAATTTTAAATCGTAAAAAGTTAGTGCGTATTTCTTCTAAACCAGGAAAAACGCAAACGCTGAACTTTTTCTTGATCAATGAGATGATGCATTTTGTTGACGTTCCAGGTTATGGATATGCGAAAGTGTCTAAATCGGAGCGCGCGGCATGGGGGAAAATGATTGAAACGTACTTTACAACGCGTAAGCAATTAGACGCAGCTGTATTAGTAGTTGATTTACGTCACCAACCGACAAGTGATGACGTGATGATGTATGATTTCTTAAAGCATTATGAAATCCCAACAATTATTATTGCGACGAAAGCTGATAAAATCCCGAAAGGGAAATGGCAAAAGCATTTAAAAGTTGTAAAAGAAACGCTTGCTGTTGAAATTGGCGATGAAATCGTTCTATTCTCTTCTGAAACAGGACTTGGAAAAGAAGAAGCGTGGAAGGCAATTCATAAAATGACAAAAACAAAAAACGCGTGACGAATGTCGCGCGTTTTTTTCTTTATATAAGCTGTTAACGTACGTTTAATGTAACTTCAATATTACCTCGTGTTGCTTTAGAGTAAGGACATACACCGTGAGCCGCTTCTACAAGTTCTTGTGCTTCGCTATGTGAAACGCCAGCGACATGTACATCAAGCACGGCAGATAGGCCAAAACCACCATCTGTATCTTTTCCGATAGAAACGTGAGCGGTTACTTCTGTACTTTCTACTTTCATACGTTTTGTACGAATGACAAGTTGTAATGCACTATCGAAACAAGCTGCATAACCAGCTGCAAATAGTTGTTCTGGATTTGTTGCTTCTCCACCTGCACCACCTAGTGCTTTCGGCATTTTCACATCAAGATTTAATATGCCATCATCTGAAACTACTTTCCCATTTCTTCCACCTGTTGCTGTTACTGAAGCAGTATATAATTTATCCATATTTATTCCCCTTTTCCATCATTAATTGTTTTCATTGTTTCAATTAGTTTATTTAGTTGAATTAATAAAGAGCGATATTCTTGCTCTGTAATTCCTAAGTTTGTAGCCATTGTTGTCGGTAATGAACAAGCCTTTTCCTTTAAATTTTTACCTTGTTCTGTTAATTCAATACAAACTTTTCGCTCGTCTTCTTTGGAACGAACACGTTTTACAAGTGTTAATGATTCCATTCGTTTTAACATAGGTGTTAACGTACCGGAATCTAAAAATAGACGTTCTCCAATTTCTTTTACTGTTAGTCCATCTTGCTCCCATAGTACGAGTAAAGTAATGTACTGGGGATACGTAATACCCATCTCTTCTAAATAAGGTCGATAAAAACGAGTAACCTCTCTAGAACAGGCATAAATAGAAAAACAAAGTTGGTTATCTAGATGCAAAGAGTCCTCTGTCATACATAACTCCCTTCTCATTAAGTTGTGCACAATTTAATTTTGTAAAATCAATATAACGAAAAAGAAATAAAATGTCAAATACATTGTATTGAGAAAGTGTTTGCTACATTTTGGAACAATCATACATATTTTCCTTCATGATGAAAGAAGATAGGAAAGATGATGTTATAATTTATATGGAATAGTTTCCATCACTTGATTATGAGGACTTTTTTTGGTAACGTACAAATAGAGTTATTAATTTATAATCATTATAAAGTAGAAGTTTTTTTATTAGTTTGCTGAATCTCCTTTATTACATACGGAGAATAATTAAAAAATAATCGGTTGTTCACACGATTGTCAGATTCATAAGAGGAAAGTTGTATTATGATAGTAGATAAAGTGATAAAACGGGTGAAGGGGGACATGCTGCGTGCATATTCTTGTTGTTAGTGTAAATTATCGAACAGCCCCTGTAGAATTTCGTGAGAAACTCACATTTCAGGCAGCAGAGCTAGAGCGAGCGATGACTACATTACAAAATCAAAAGAGCGTGTTAGAGAATGTCATTGTATCAACTTGTAATCGCACTGAGATTTA
Source organism: Bacillus sp. S71 (assembly GCF_016625265.1). NCBI lineage: Bacteria > Bacillati > Bacillota > Bacilli > Caryophanales > Bacillaceae > Bacillus > Bacillus sp. S71. The sequence continues at coordinate 204,324 of NZ_JACVUW010000007.1, forward strand.
TGCTGTTGTCGATCAATTACACACGGGACGGTATTATATTAAGAAATTTTTAGCTGATTGGTTTCAGCTTGAAATAGAAGAAGTCGCACCATATTTAACTATTTTTGAACAAGATGGTGCAATAGACCATTTATTCCGCGTAACGTGCGGTTTAGATTCTATGGTAGTGGGAGAAACACAGATTTTAGGCCAAATAAAAGATAGCTTTTTAGAAGCACAACAAGTTAAAGCAACAGGCACAATTTTTAATGAATTGTTTAAGCAAGTCATTACATTAGCAAAACGTGCCCACTCAGAAACAACAATTGGTGAAAGTGCGATGTCTGTTAGTTATGCTGCTGTTGAGCTTGGAAAGAAAATATTTGGCGAGTTAACGGATTGTCACGTGCTTATTCTTGGTGCTGGTAAAATGGGCGAACTTGCATTGCAAAACTTATATGGAAGTGGTGCTCGTAAAGTAACAGTTATGAATAGGACGCTTTCGAAAGCAGAAGTAATGGCTGAGAAATATATGGGACATGCAAAATCATTAAGCGAATTACAATGTGCATTATTAGAAGCAGATATTTTAATTAGTTCAACTGGTGCATCTGATTATGTCATTACGAAAGAGATGATGACAAAGGTGGAGAAAATGCGCTCTGGTCGTCCTTTGTTTATGGTTGACATTGCAGTGCCACGTGATATTGATCCAGCGATTGATGAGCTAGAAGGTTCTTTCTTGTATGACATTGATGATCTGCAAGGAGTAGTGGAGGCAAACCGTGCTGAGCGTTTGAAAGAAGCAGAGAAAATTCAATTTATGATTGAAGAGGAAATTGTTCTATTTAAAACGTGGTTAAGTACACTTGGTGTTGTTCCGTTAATAGCAGCTCTTCGTGATAAGGCACTTGCAATCCAAAGTGAAACGATGGTAAGCCTAGAGCGAAAAATACCAAACCTTAGTGATCGTGAGAAAAAAGTTATTAGTAAGCATACGAAAAGTATTATTAATCAATTATTAAAAGACCCAATTTTAGTAGCAAAAGAAATAGCTGCTGAAGAGGGAGCGAGCGAAAAACTAGCGTTATTTGCAAAGATTTTTGATTTAGAAACGGAAGAAGTAGAGAGTCGTGCGGAAGAAGTAGAACATAAAAGAGTGTGGACACCATCCGTTCCATCTTTATAATTTGGAAGGATGATCGGATGAGTTTTTTAAATAACAGTATTATTTATCATATTGCAATTATTTTATATGCTTGTAGCATTAGTTTATATTTTATAGATTATTTCCAAAGTAACCGAAAGGCGAACCGATTTGCTTTTTGGTTACTTTCGATTGTATGGGTATTGCAGTCTATTTTTATGTTGCTTAGGGCGACAGATTCAGAAACGAATCCCATTTTAACTTTATTATCAGGGATTTATTTTTATGTTTGGTTATTGATTACGATGTCGTTAGTCATAAATCGATTTATGCGCGTTGACTTTTTAGTCTTCTTTACAAATGTTGTTGCATTTGGCGTAAGCGCTTTTTCTATTTTTACACCGCTCGGAAAGATGTCGCCAGTACTTGCAGAGCAATTAGTTTCAGAACTTGTATACGTGCATGTTGGAATGGCGATTATTTCTTATGCAACGTTTACGGTATCGTTTATTTTTTCTATTATGTATTTACTGCAATATCGCCTATTAAAAAAGAAAAAGTGGAATGCGAGATTAAGAAGGTTAGGGAATTTACCGAAGCTTGAATCTACGTCTTACGGATTAAATTTATTTTCTGTTCCATTTTTCTTACTAGCAATTTTATTGGGGTGTATATGGGGATATACAAAATTGGACAATTTCCATTGGTATGATACGAAAGTAATCGGATCTTTTGTCGTTCTATTTGTGTATTGCACAGGTTTATATTTACGAGCGGCAGATGTGTTGCAAGGTAAGAAAATTGTACAGTGGAATATCGGATCGTTTCTCGTAATGCTAGTAAACATTTTTCTATTAAGCAGTTTATCCAATTTCCACTTTTGGTATTTATAATGAGGAGAGAGAATTATGCGCAAAATTATTGTAGGGTCACGAAAGAGTAAACTAGCATTAACGCAAACAAACTGGTTTATTGATCAGTTAAAAGCGCTAGGTCTACCATATGAATTTGAAGTGAAAGAAATTGTCACAAAAGGTGATGTTATTTTAGATGTTACTCTTTCAAAAGTAGGCGGAAAAGGCTTGTTCGTTAAAGAAATTGAGCATGCGTTACTTACGAAAGAAATCGATATGGCTGTACATAGTATGAAAGATATGCCGGCCGTACTTCCAGAAGGTTTAATGATTGGCTGTACACCAAAGCGTGTTGACCCTCGGGATGCTTTTATCTCAAAAAATGGAGCATCGTTTAAAGAGTTAGCGGAAGGTGCTATTTTAGGTACGAGTAGTTTAAGACGTAGTGCACAGCTACTCGCTGCGAGACCAGATTTACAAGTGAAGTGGATTCGCGGGAATATCGATACACGTTTACGTAAATTAAAAGAAGAAGATTACGATGCGATTATTTTAGCGACAGCTGGATTACAAAGAATGGGCTGGGATGATGAAGTTATTACAGAACATTTAGATGAAACGTTATGTGTACCTGCTGTAGGACAAGGTGCATTAGCGATTGAATGTCGTGAGGATGATAAGGATTTATTGCAATTGTTAGCGCATATTAATGATGCGATAACAGAAAGAACAGTGGCAGCGGAGCGAGTATTTCTTCATAAACTTGAAGGTGGATGCCAAGTTCCAATCGCTGGATATGCAACCCTTACAGAAAACGATGCAATCGAATTAACAGCTCTTGTTGGCTCTATGGATGGCTCTGTTTTATTAAAAGAGACAGTAGTGGGTACTAATCCTGAAGAAGTAGGATTAGAGGCCGCGGACCGTTTAATTAAACAAGGCGCCAAAGAACTCATTCTTGCTGCAAATAAGGAGCAACAATAAATATGAACGCTCTCGCTGGAAAAACGGTATTGATTACACGTGCCCAGCATCAAGCGAAACAAATGAGTGTAGCAGTGAAAGAAAAGAGCGGAATTCCATTGGAAATTCCGCTTTTGCGTATGGAAGGTATGTCTCATAGGCAAATTCAACATATTGAAGAGCAGCTACATTCATACGACTGGGTTATTTTTACGAGCAGAAATGGTGTAGCTTTTTTTCTAGATAGTTTAAAAAAGAACCTACCACTAACCATTAAAATCGCTGCGGTAGGTGTGAAAACAAAATTAGAGTTAGAAAAAAGGGGCTATCAAGTTCATTTTGTCCCGAATTCATTTGTTGCAGAAGCATTTGCCGAAGAGTTTCTAAAAGAATTAAATGGAAACGAACGTATTTTATTTCCAAAAGGCAATTTAGCAAGAGATGTAATACCAGTTAAACTGCGTGAAATTGGTGTTTCTCTAGATGAGTTGATCGTATACGGTACGAAAGTGAATGTAGAAAAAAAGCAAGAGCTTATAGCAGCGTTGAAGTTAGGAGAAGTAGACATTATTACATTTACGAGTCCTTCAACTGTTACTAGTTTTGTTCGTTTACTTGAGGGTGCAAACTGGAGAGAATGGACAAAAAAATGTACAATTGCTTGTATAGGACCTATTACGGAAAAAGAGGCAAGTCGTTATTTTCCGTCTGTTATTGTGCCGAAAGAGTACACTGTAGAAGCATTACTACAATGTGTTTGTGAATCTATAAAATGAAAGAATGGGGATAGAAATCTATGAACTCTTTACAATTTAATCGTCATCGTCGTTTAAGACAAAGCGGGGGCATGCGTGCGCTTGTGCGTGAAACGTTTTTACATACGGAAGATTTTATTTACCCTATTTTTGTATTAGAAGGTGAAAATGTTCGTAATGAAGTTCCTTCTATGCCAGGCGTATATCAAATTTCTTTAGATTTATTGCAAGCTGAAATGCAAGAAGTTGTTGATTTAGGTATTCGTTCTGTTATTGTATTTGGTTTACCTGCTGAAAAGGATGAAGTTGGATCATCAGCATATTGTGATCATGGAATTGTACAACGTGCTATTCAGCAAATTAAAGGTGATTTCCCTGAGCTAGTAGTAGTCGCAGACACATGTTTATGTCAATTTACAAGCCATGGTCATTGCGGTGTAATTGAAGATGGTATTATTTTAAATGACGAGTCTCTTGCAGTTCTTGCGAAAACAGCTGTAAGTCAAGCGAAAGCAGGAGCGGACATTATTGCGCCATCAAACATGATGGACGGCTTCGTAACAGCAATTCGCCATGCATTAGACGAAAGTGGTTTTGGACACGTGCCAGTTATGTCGTACGCTGTGAAATATTCATCAGCATTTTATGGACCATTCCGTGATGCTGCGCACGGTGCACCGCAATTTGGTGACCGTAAAACATATCAAATGGATCCGGCAAACCGTATGGAAGCATTCCGTGAAGCAGAATCAGATGTAATGGAAGGTGCAGATTTCTTAATCGTAAAACCAGCTCTTTCTTACTTAGATATCGTTCGTGATGTGAAAAATAACTTTAATTTACCAGTTGTCGCTTATAATGTAAGTGGTGAATATTCGATGATTAAAGCGGCAGCGCAAAATGGCTGGATTAATGAAAAAGAAGTTGTTCTTGAAAAATTAATTAGTATGAAACGTGCAGGAGCAGACTTAATTATTACGTATCATGCGAAAGATGCAGCAAAATGGTTACAAGAAGGAGGCGCTAAATAATGAAAAAGTTTGATAAATCGATTGCGGCGTTTGAAGAGGCACAAGACTTAATGCCTGGTGGCGTAAATAGCCCGGTTCGTGCTTTTAAATCTGTTGGGATGAATCCGTTGTTTATGGAGCGTGGAAAAGGCTCTAAAGTATATGATATTGATGGGAATGAATACATCGACTACGTATTATCATGGGGGCCTTTAATTCATGGTCATGCAAATGATCGTGTTGTAGAAGCGTTAAAATCTGTTGCTGAAAGAGGTACAAGCTTCGGTGCACCAACAGAAATTGAAAATAAATTAGCAAAACTTGTTATTGAGCGCGTGCCATCAATTGAGATTGTGCGTATGGTTAACTCTGGAACGGAAGCAACAATGAGTGCACTACGTTTAGCTCGTGGTTATACAGGTCGTAATAAAATCTTGAAATTTATTGGTTGTTACCACGGTCATGGTGATTCGCTATTAATTAAAGCTGGTTCTGGTGTGGCGACTTTAGGTTTACCAGATAGTCCTGGTGTACCAGAAGGTGTAGCGAAAAATACGATTACAGTAGCTTATAACGATTTAGAAAGCGTAAAATACGCGTTTGAACAATTCGGTGATGATATTGCTTGTGTAATTGTAGAACCAGTAGCAGGAAATATGGGGGTTGTTCCTCCGCAGCCTGGATTTTTAGAAGGTCTTCGTGAAGTAACAGAACAAAACGGTGCATTGCTTATTTTTGATGAAGTAATGACAGGGTTCCGAGTAGCTTATAATTGTGGCCAAGGTTATTATGGCGTAACACCTGATTTAACATGCTTAGGTAAAGTAATCGGTGGTGGTTTACCAGTAGGAGCATACGGTGGTAAAGCAGAAATTATGCGCCAAGTTGCACCAAGCGGACCGATTTACCAAGCTGGTACTTTATCAGGTAATCCACTTGCAATGGCAGCAGGTTATGAAACGTTAGTACAGTTAACGCCAGAATCATATGTAGAATTTGAGCGTAAAGCTGAAATGTTAGAAGCTGGATTACGTAAAGCAGCTGAAAAACATGGCATTCCACATCATATTAACCGTGCAGGTTCTATGATTGGTATTTTCTTTACAGATGAGCCCGTTATTAATTACGATGCAGCAAAATCTTCAAACTTAGAATTCTTTGCGGCTTACTATCGTGAAATGGTAGAACAAGGTGTATTCTTACCGCCATCTCAATTCGAAGGTTTATTCTTATCGACAGCACATAGTGACGCAGATATTGAGGCGACGATTGCAGCAGCTGAAATTGCAATGTCAAAATTAAAATAATGTATTAGAGAAAAATCGCTCTCCATAAGGGGAGCGATTTTTTTTTATTCATAAAGTAAGCTTTCCCTACATAAATCTGTAATGACATATAGTTTGGGAGGGGGAAAAGAAGTGGCTGCAGATCATTCGTTACGATTTTCATTAAAAGAATCTGTTTGGTTCCAAAAGGGACAGGAAGTCGATGAACTTTTGTCAATTTCGTTAGATCCAGACGTTGAGATAGAAGAGCTTGATCATGAAGTAATCGTGAGAGGGCAATTAGATTTAACGGGAGAGTATGTTGCACGAAAAGATGATTCGGCGTATTCATTAAGAGAACTATCGCCAGCAAAGTCAATTGATTATGTAGAAACAAGGGAAGATGGGGTTAATGAACTTGTTCATTCCTTTCCGCTTGAAATATCAATTCCGAGAAATCGAGTGAAAGTAATTGAAGAGCTATATGTATCGATTGAGGAATTTGATTATGAATTAAAGGAAAATGGTTGCTTACAATTATTAGCGGATATATCTATTACCGGTTTGTGTGATGAAGAGAGAAACGAGGATGAAGCTGAAGAGGAAGAAACGGTGTATGCTGAGTTAGAAGAAGATTCAGCGCAAGAGGATGAAAATAGACCGGCGCCGCATGTAGAAGAACCAGCATATAAGGAATCAGATGAGTGGGAAGATTACGCATTTGAACCGTTCCAATTAGAGGAAAGAAAAGAGCAGGACTTAGAAGAAGAGAAGATAGAGGAACATGAATTTGTGGAGCGTGAAGAGGAGCAAGAAACAACGCCGCAATTTGAATTGTTTGGGCGAAAAGATTTCAAGAAAGAAAAAGCGAAAAAGCAGGAAGAACAAGAAGAAGAGTACTCACAGCGAGATGAAAATGCGCTTTATTTAACAAAACTATTTACGAAAGAACCAGAAGAAGAATTTACAAAGTTAAGAATGTATTTCGTGCAAGAAGGGGATACAATTGAATCTATTGCAGAACGTTATGAAACGTCTGTGCAAAATGTGTGCCGTGTCAATCAAACAGAAGATATATTTTTAAATACGGGGCAAATTATTTATATTCCCGTTTCAAGGGTAAAGGCGAAATAAGGAAGTGAGTGTTTTCACTCGCTTCTTTTCTTAGAGGCTATGTTTTGAATAGAAAGGGTTATTCGTATGGATATTGAATTACGAAATCACTATGAACCTATCGTGAGGCAATATAGATTGGATACGCAGCATATGGAAGAGCACGGAAGCGTAATGAAAATTTATACGAATCAAGGTCCATATGCACTCAAGAAAATAGAAGGCAGAAAGTTAGAGCGGAATAATTTTCTGCATCATATTCAATATTTGAAGGAGAAAGGTTTTTCAAATTATGTACCTATATACCACGCGACGGATGGAAATTATATTTTAAGTGACGGGACGTATAATTATTATTTAATGCCTTGGTTAGAACGTGCAGAAGGAAACGGCGAGGATAATGATCAATACCATAAAATGTTTCAGACACTTGGAACGTTGCATCAAAAAACTGTGAAGGAAGAAACATATACGGAAGAAGATTTAGAAAAACATTATACAACTATATCCGATCGCTGGGAAAATGATGGTGAGATGTTAGAAGAGTTTCTCGTAGAATCTGAATCCAAATGGTATATGTCCCCGTTTGAATTACAATATTGTACGTACTATCATCATGTAATGAGAGCGCGTGAATTTGCAACGAAGCAATTAAATGAGTGGAACGATGCGATGAAAGAAAAAGAGAAAACACGTATTACTTTTGTGCATGGTAACGTGTCACTTAATCATTTTTTATTTGACTATGAGCGAAATGGCTATTTTATTAGTTTGGAAAAATCGAAGTTTGCAACGCCTGTGCAAGATATAGTAGGTTTTTATTCACGGTCTTTAAACACATATCCAATCGCAAGAAGTGATCGGTTTGAATGGTTTCAAATGTATCAAAAAAATTTCCCTTTTACGAAAGAAGAGCAACTACTTATGTTTGCGTATATGACGTATCCATCGCAATTTATTCGGCAAATCCAGTCTTATAAGAAAAGAAGAGATAATCGCAACGAGGAAAATGAACTGCGCGGAGTAAAGAGTTTGCAACAATCGCATTGGCTCGTTAGCAATATAGAATATTTCCTGTCACAATTACAAGCTGCCCAGCAAGGGAACGGGTAAAGTAAAACTTTAATCAGCGGGTGGCTCCAACCTAACTTCTTTGCTTCAGCTGAATTTTGAGGTGGGGTCTTATTGCCCGCAAATAGCGGGATAAAGAAGATAAGTAGAGAATGCTACTTATCTTCTTTATATTCACCCGAAAAGTCATAGTTTTAAATTTATCTTGACGAATAAGGTTTCGTTTTTTACACTATTGTATATAATAATTAACAATCATATAAATGCCTTGAAGGGGAAGAGTATAACATGAAACGTCTTCAGAGAGGAGAATCAGTAGCTGGGAGATTCTCTAGATAGTTATGTTAGAAGGTAGCCCTGGAGCATCTTTTCTGAACAGAATAGTTCTCATTAGGAAAAGACGGATTTGTCCGTTATCAAATTAAGAGTATAAGCAAATTATGAATTTGTTTGTAAATAAAGGTGGTACCGCGATGTCCCTCGTCCTTTTTGGATGAGGGACATTTTTTATTTTAAGGAGGGAAAATAATGTCAAACACGGAAAAGAATTTACCAACTAAATATGATCATATGTCCGTTGAAGAAGGCCTTTATCAATGGTGGCTTGAAGGCAAATATTTTGAAGCAACAGGAGACGAGAAGAAACAACCGTATACAATTGTAATTCCACCTCCGAACGTAACTGGTAAGTTACACTTAGGTCATGCTTGGGATACAACTCTTCAAGATATTTTAACTCGTACGAAGCGTATGCAAGGTTACGATGTGCTATGGCTTCCAGGAATGGACCATGCTGGTATCGCAACACAAGCGAAAGTAGAAGGAAAACTTCGTGAAGAAGGTATTTCACGTTACGATCTTGGCCGTGAGAAATTCCTTGAAAAAGCTTGGGAGTGGAAAGAAGAGTACGCTTCTCACATTCGTCAACAATGGGGGAAAGTCGGTTTAGGACTAGACTATTCTCGCGAACGTTTCACATTAGACGAAGGTTTATCTGATGCGGTTAATAAAGTATTCGTTCAATTATACGAAAAAGGCTTAATTTACCGCGGTGAATATATTATCAACTGGGATCCAGCAACACGCACAGCTCTTTCTGATATTGAAGTAATTCATAAAGAAGTTCAAGGTGCATTCTACCATATGAACTATCCGTTAACAGACGGTTCAGGTCACATTCGCCTTGCTACTACTCGTCCAGAAACGATGCTTGGTGATACAGCGGTAGCAGTTCATCCAGAAGATGATCGTTACAAACATTTAATCGGAAAAACAGTTACACTTCCAATCGTAGGTCGTGAGATTCCGATTATTGCTGATGAGTACGTAGAAAAAGACTTCGGAACAGGCGTTGTAAAAATTACACCAGCTCATGACCCGAACGACTTTGAAGTAGGTAACCGTCATGACTTACCACGCATCTTAGTAATGAACGAAGATGGATCGATGAACGAAAAAGCTGGTAAATATAACGGTATGGATCGTTTCGAATGCCGTAAAGAATTAGTGAAAGACTTACAAGAAGCTGGCGTATTAGTAGAAATCGAGCCACATATGCATTCAGTAGGTCATAGTGAGCGTAGCGGTGCAGTTGTTGAGCCTTACTTATCAACACAATGGTTCGTAAAAATGGCTCCACTTGCTGAAAAAGCAGTAGCGCTTCAACAAAAAGAAGAAGAAAAAGTAACGTTCGTACCAGAGCGTTTTGAAAACACATATTTACGATGGATGGAAAATATTCATGACTGGTGTATTTCTCGTCAATTATGGTGGGGACACCGTATTCCAGCTTGGTACCATAAAGAAACTGGTGAAGTATACGTAGGTACAGAAGCACCAGCAGATATTGAAAACTGGAATCAAGATAACGACGTACTTGATACATGGTTCAGTTCAGCGCTATGGCCATTCTCAACACTTGGTTGGCCAAATGAAGATTCAGCAGACTTCAAACGTTACTATTCAACAGATGCACTAGTAACGGGTTATGACATCATCTTCTTCTGGGTATCTCGTATGATTTTCCAAGGTTTAGAGTTTACAGGCGAGCGTCCATTTAAAGATGTATTAATTCACGGTTTAGTTCGTGATGAGCAAGGTCGTAAGATGAGTAAATCTCTTGGTAACGGTATTGACCCAATGGATGTTATCGAGAAGTACGGTGCAGATGCAATGCGCTATTTCTTATCAACAGGAAGTGCACCAGGTCAAGATTTACGTTTCAGCATGGAAAAAGTAGAATCTACTTGGAACTTCATTAATAAAATTTGGAACGCATCACGTTTCGTATTAATGAACATGGATGATATGAAGTATGAAGAAATCGATTTAACTGGTGAAAAATCAGTTGCAGATAAGTGGATCTTAACTCGCTTAAACGAAACAATCGAGAGTGTAACACGTAACATGGATAAATATGAGTTCGGTGAAGCTGGTCGTTCATTATACAACTTCATTTGGGATGATTTCTGTGACTGGTACATTGAAATGGCGAAACTTCCACTATACGGTGAAGATGAAGCAGCTAAGAAAACGACTCGTTCTATTTTAGCTTACGTATTAGATCAAACAATGCGTCTATTACACCCATTCATGCCATTCGTAACAGAGAAAATTTGGCAACATTTACCGCATGAAGGCGAATCTATTACAGTAGCTGCGTGGCCAACAGTTCGCGAAGATTTACAAGATACGGAAGCTGCGGCAGAAATGCACCTTCTAGTTGATATCATTCGCTCTGTTCGTAATATTCGTGCAGAAGTAAATACGCCAATGAGCAAAAAAGTTCAAATGCAAATTAAAGCAAAAGATGAGGCTGTACTTGCTCAACTTACGAAAAATAGCTCTTACATTGAGCGTTTCTGTAACCCAAGCGAATTAACAATTCAAACGGACTTACAAGCGCCAGAAAAAGCAATGACTGCAATCGTATCAGGTGCAGAGTTATTCTTACCGTTAGCTGATCTTATCAATCTTGATGAAGAGAGAGCTCGTCTTGAGAAAGAACTTGAGAAGTTCGATAAAGAAGTAGAACGTGTACAGAAGAAACTTTCTAACCAAGGTTTCGTAGCGAAAGCTCCTGCAGCGGTTATTGAAGGAGAGCGTGCGAAAGAGCAAGATTACCTAGAAAAACGCGAAGCAGTTCGTCAACGTCTAGCAGATCTTGAAAAGTAAAAATATTTTTAGAGACTCACTATATTGGTGAGTCTCTTTTCTTTGCGTATAATAGAACTATGAAAGTTGTCTTTTGAAAGGGGAAAAGCATACGTGATACATACATACGAAGAAGCGATAGGGTGGATTCATAGCCGATTGAAATTTGGTATTAAACCAGGATTAGAAAGAATGAATTGGATGCTAGAAGAGCTCGGAAATCCAGAGCGTCATATAAAATGTATTCATCTTGCTGGTACAAATGGAAAAGGTTCAACGTTAACATATATGCGTTACATGTTAGAAGGCGCGAAATATAAGGTAGGAACGTTTACCTCTCCTTACATCGAAACATTTAATGAACGCATTAGTGTGAATGGAACACCAATTGCAGATGAAGAGATTACTGAACTCGTAAAGATGGTAAAACCAGTCGTGGAAAAACTAGATGAAACGGATTTAGGGGAAGCGACTGAGTTTGAAATTATTACTGTTATGGCAATTTGCTATTTCGGTAAAGTCAATTTCTGTGATGTTGTTTTATTTGAAACAGGGCTCGGTGGACGTTTTGATTCTACCAATGTTATACACCCTGTTCTCACGATTATTACGAATATCGGTCACGATCATATGCATATTTTAGGGAATACACTAGGAGAAATTGCATATGAAAAGGCGGGGATTATTAAGTCTGGTGTGCCGGTAATTACTGGTGTAAAAGATGAAGAAGCTTTGCAAGTCATTCAAAATGTTGCACAGGAAAACCATGCAAACTTATACGAACTTGGCAAGCATTTTACAGCGTTACATAAACAGTCTAACGAAGATGGGGAACAGTTTGATTTTACTTGTCCTTTTACCGCATTTGAAGATTTGCAAATCTCAATGAAAGGTATCCATCAAGTAGGAAATGCAGCGCTAGCACTTATGGCAGTAATGTATGTAAAAACATATTTATCATTTTTAATTGAGGAAGAGGGAATAAGAACGGGATTACGGGAAGCGTATTGGATTGGGCGCTTTGAAAAGCTACAAAGTAACCCGGATATTATTATAGATGGTGCTCATAATCCAGAAGGTATCGAAAGCCTTGTGAAAACAGTAGAAGCGCATTACAAAGATAAAAATGTAATAGTTTTATTTACTGCCCTTGGTGATAAACAATTGCATAACATGGTAGGCCGATTAGAAACCATTGCAGATGAAATGATTTTTACAACATTCGCCTTTGATCGTGCTATTTCTGCAGACAAGCTTGCATCATATTCACAAAAAGAATCAAAATTAGTTTTTGAAAATTGGAAAGAGGCAATTGATACAAAAGTTGAAATGATAGGGGAAAATGATGTTTTTGTCATAACAGGTTCTCTTTATTTCATTTCTGAAGTTCGAAAATATATTCGAGAGAAAAACTAGATAGTCTTTGCTATCTAGTTTTTTTGTTCTACAAATGAAGTCAAATGCATACATATAAGATAAATATATAGGGTTATTTGGCGAATTCCTCTGACAAATATCTCGTTTTTTTATGAAATGAATATGATATGATGCGGACAACGATAAGAGGTGAGGTGTGAGTGTATGGACAAGCAATCACGAACGATCTCAGTGAAAGTGAATGGAACAGAAGCGAAGTATGAGGAAAAAAAGAAAGATGAATTTGAATGGATGGTAGTAGAAAGTGAACGACCTAAAAATGTTGTTCCGTTTCAAAAAGCGAAATCAGTGTCTGTGGAAAAATACCGAAAGAAGTGGAGTAATACATTAATTGCAATCGTTGCAACCGCAATTATTATCGGTACGACGTTTGGAATGGGGATGCTTCATTTACTTACTGGACAAGGAACAACAGGAGGAAGTGAAGTAACTGCTTCAAGGCCGACTGGAAATGGAGAATCAAAGGTGGGTGGAACGGCAGAACAAACACCAGCACCGAAAGAAGAAAAACAAAAGGCGCAGACAGGAACGTCATTGGATCCGATGAAATTATTCTTTGTTCAAGGGGGGCTTTATTCTTCTGAAGAAAAGGGACAGGCAGCTCTTGAAGAATGGAAAGGCAATGGGGGCATTGGTGCTTTGAGACCGAGCGGGGATAAGTATGCAATAGTTGTTGGTATTGCTAGCGATGAACAGGCTATAAATCAATTAATGACTAAGTATAAAAATGATGGTGTCTCCGTTTTAAAAAAGAACTGGGATATAACAGATAAAGCATTGCTGAAAGATGATAAAGAAGTAGGAACATTTTTAACAAAAGTGCAGCCATTATATACTCATTTAGCCAAATATGCTTCTAGCGTACAAGTTGGTGGGAAAAGCAGCGCAAAAGATATAGAAGTGATTGAAAAAGAATGGAAAGCGATTGAAAAAGAAGGGAAAAGTATGAAGCGAGAAGAAGCAAAGAAACTGTATATGTATACGTCGGTAGCTGTACAAACAGTAAAAGATGGGAAAATGGATAAGGAATCTTTGGCGAAATTAAATCAAGTTATTATTGATGGCTTACTCTCGTATGAAAAAATTGTTTCGTAGAAAGTGAAATGATAGGATAATAAAATGAGTAAGAAAGAAGTACATGTACTTCTTTCTTTTCTTTTGAATTTAGAGCAAAGTGCTTTCTCTATGACAGGAATATAATCGTATGCAATAAAGAAGTGTTATTTTTAGTTAGAGAAATTAATATTTCTTTCATTTGTGGGCAAACTATTCCTTTGATACGATTGATATAAATTGTTCTGCTTCATGTGAGAAAGGAAGGAGAAAATATGAAAAAAATAATTTTAGCTTCAGGGTCACCTCGGAGGAAGGAATTGCTTGAGTTAGCTAGCGTACCATTTGAAATCGTTGTAAGTGAAGTAGAGGAAACAATTGGTGCATATTCATCGCCTTCTGATATTGTAATGTCGCTTGCCTTGCAAAAAGCATCAGCGGTTGCAGAAAATAATAGTGATCACATTGTGTTAGGTGCAGATACAATTGTTACATATGAGTCGCGTATCCTTGGTAAGCCTTCTAATGAGGATGAGGCGAAAGAGATGTTACAATTACTATCTGGGAAAACACATGAAGTGTATACAGGTGTTGCGATTATATCAAAAGAAAAAACGGTTACTTTTTATGAGCGTACAGAAGTTACGTTTTGGGAATTAACAGAAGAGGAAATTGATACATACGTCGCGTCGAAAGAACCTCTTGATAAAGCAGGTAGTTATGGGATTCAAGGTAAAGGGTCTATTTTCGTTCAACATATTCAAGGGGACTACTATAGTGTAGTTGGCTTACCAATTGCACGTCTCGTTCGAGAATTAAAACAATTTGATATTGATGTAACCCATGCGTAAAATTGCATGGGGTTTTCTTTGAGAGAACAAATAAAGGGGTGGAGAGATGAACGGTATTCGTGATGTTGTAAGAGAAGAACAACCACGGGAGCGTTTATTGTTAGAAGGTGCTGGAAGTTTATCAAATCGAGAGCTCCTTGCAGTGTTACTCAGAACAGGTTCTAAAGAAGAAACAGTTTTAAAGTTGTCAGATAAAATTTTACACCAATTTGATGGCTTACGTATGTTGAAAGATGCAACATTAGAAGAGCTAATTAGTATACATGGTATTGGGATTTCAAAGGCATCGCAACTTATGGCAGCCTTTGAGCTAGGCAGAAGAATGGTACGTTTAGAATATCAAAATAGATATAGTATTCGAAGTCCAGAAGATTGTGCGAAATACATGATGGAAGAAATGCGCTTTTTACAACAAGAGCATTTTGTTTGTTTATATTTAAATACAAAAAATCAAGTTATACATAGGCAAACGATCTTTATTGGAAGTTTAAACACGTCAATTGTACACCCAAGGGAAGTTTTTAAAGAAGCCTTCCGTCGTGCAGCAGCCTCTATCATATGTCTTCATAACCATCCCTCAGGAGATCCCTTATCCATAGTACAATAAACTATAGTATTGAAAGTAATTAAAGAAGGAAAACTTGGATATTTTTTTACTTTAAATTATTATTAATTAAAGGTTTAATTTAAAGTTGTTAAAGTATTTAAGGAGGGGAAATTGGTGAAAGTTCAAAAGATAAAAGTGGATAATAAACCCTATCCACTCTATATACTGTTAAATAAAGAATACCAATTAGTGGAACCAGTTATGAGGTTTGTCAAATACTTAGACAATACTGGGAAATCACCAAATACCATTAAGACATATTGTTATCATTTAAAACTCTATTATGAATTTATGGACCAAAGGGAGATTAGTCTTAATGAAACTAGTTTTGAAGAATTAGCTAATTTTGTGGGGTGGTTAAGGTACCCCACTGTAAATAAAGTAATTGAGATTAAGTTAAAGGATGCTGTTAGGGAAGAGACAACAGTAAATGCTATCTTAAATGCGGTGATGAGCTACATTGAGTATTTAAACAGGATGGGGGAATTTAGAGAGCTAAATGTTTTTAAAGAAGCAAAAGGGAGAAATTTTAAGAGTTTTTTACATCATATAAATAAAGGGAAATATCAAAAAAATGTATTAAAGTTAAGAGCAAAAAAGAAACAGATACAAACTTTAGAATTAGATCAAGTCAAACAGATTTTGGATGCTTGTCGTACTACTAGGGATAAATTAATTATAATGCTTATGTACGAAGGTGGGCTTCGAATTGGTGAAGTATTATCATTGAGACTTGAAGATATTGTTACTTGGGATAATCAAATTTGTTTAACTCCTAGAGATGTAAATGAAAATGGAGCTTATATAAAATTGAGGAAAGCAAGAACGATACATGTAAGTAAAGAATTAATGACTTTATATACAGAATATTTAGTATACGAGTATAGCGAAGAGATTGAGCACGATTATGTTTTTATCTCTTTGAAAAAAAATTTTTATGGAATCCCCCTAAAATACCAAAGTGTTCTTGATCTAATTAGAAGAATAACTAAGAGAACTGGGATAAAGTTTACACCACATGTATTGCGTCATACTCATGCGACAGAATTAATTAGAAATGGTTGGGATGTAGCCTATGTTCAAAAGAGATTAGGGCACGCGAACGTTCAAACTACATTAAATACGTATGTTCATCTTTCAAATCAAGATATGAAGAATGAGTTTAAAAAATATCTTGAGAGAAAGGAAGGAAAGTTATGACTGCTTACCATGGAAGGAGAATTGTTAGTAGTAGTGAAATTAGTAAGAAAATAGCAGAAATGAATAATGAATTACAAGGATTTTGGGCGAAGGATAAATGGGATATTCATCAATGTCCTGAACCTTCAGCTATAGAATTAGCAAAGAGTCCTAAATTAAGAAATCGCTATGTCCATTTTGACCGTGTTCAGAATTTATGGCTAAAAACAGAACTGAAATATTTCTATTACTACCACATAATACAGGGGATTTGGGGAGCTAAAACAGTATGGATAAGAAAAGGTACAGTGATAAGTAAAATGCTAGGATTTTTAGATTTTAAATATCCCAACATTAGCTCAATAACTGAGGTGCCAATCGAAAAAGCAATGAATGAATATAGAACATACCTGATTGAACAAGGGGTTAAGGCTACAACTACTAATTATAAGATTAATGCCAATCAAGAGAAAATAGCTGTGGAAGCTAATTCATATTATGTTACTAATCTAAAGCAGTTTATGGAATTTTATGAGGACTATTATTTTGACGGTGAGGAGTGGGATAAAGATGTTTGGGATAGACGTAAATTATCAATCCCAGAGGATAAAGTTAATCCTACTTCGTATGAATATCTAGTTTCCTTTAAGGATTATCGTAATCCGTATTTTAAAAACCTTGCAAAAAGGTATTGTAAATTAAAGTTGAATACAAATAGTTTTTCCCATGTTACTGATATTGCTCAGAAGCTTAAAGAATTTTTTAATTTTTTAGACATAAATTTTAAAAATATCCAGAGAATCCATCAAGTAACAAGAATAGAGATTGAAGCATATTTAAGTAGAATAAACATAATGGGATTAAAACCTAGTACTATAACTGGAAGAGTTTCTACATTGGAGGGGTTATTTAGTACTCTTTTAAGAGTAGAATGGGGCGATGCCCCTTCAAAGGCATTAATTTATCCAGAGGATTATCCTAAAGTGCCAAATGCAAAACCACGATTTATAGATGAATATATACTAGAACAATTAAACGGTCATCTGGATAAACTTCCGCCTTACATCGCAACGATGACAATGATTATTCAAGAATGTGGGATGAGAGTAAGTGAATTATGTACTTTAAAAAAGGGGTGTTTATTAGAGGACAAAGAAGGAGATTATTTTTTAAAGTACTATCAATGGAAAATGAAAAAGGAGCATGTTGTTCCTATTTCAAAAGAAGTGGCTTTATTAATTAAGGTTCAAGAAAATAAAGTTTCAAAGGATTTTTCTAATAGTGAATATCTATTTCCTAGAAAAGATGGATCACCATTAAAACAAAGTACATTTAGAGATGATTTAAACAAATTGGCTTATGAATGTACGATTGTTGACAGAGAGGGAGCTATTTTTAGGTTTCATGCTCATGCTTTTCGTCATACAGTAGGAACAAGAATGATAAATAATGGAGTTCCCCAACACATTGTGCAGAAATTTTTAGGTCATGAAAGCCCTGAAATGACAAGTAGGTACGCACATATTTTTGACGAAACTCTCAAAGTGGAATTTACGAAATTTAAGGAGAAGTTAGTCACTAATCACGGTGATGTATTAGAATTGAATAATGATAATGAAGTTGATGACATTGACCTTCAATGGTTCAAAAAAAATATAAATGCCCAAGTACTTCCTAATGGCTATTGCAGGTTACCGGTAATAGCGGGATCGTGCCCCCATGCTAATGCATGTTTAGATTGTACACATTTTTGTACTAGTAAACAATTCTTACCACAGCACCAGGAACATTTAAGGCATACAAAGGAGCTATTAGCTATTGCTAAGGACAAACAGTGGCAAAGGCAAATAGAAACTAATAGCCGTGTAAAAGAACGCTTAGAGCAAATAATAGGTAGCTTAAAGGAGTAAGTGATTAATATGGGGAAAAAAGTGCGGAATACCGAGAAAATTGTGTGTTTGGCCAAGCTAAAGGCTACTCAAACTAGAGAAAGTGTAGACAAAGCAATCTCTAAGTTATCACTTGAAGGGAGGATTATAAATTTTAATACTGTAGCTAAAGAAGCAAATGTTTCTAAGTCGTGGCTTTACAAGGAAACAGATATTAGAAAAAGAATTGAATTGCTCCGTAAGCAACAATATAATCACTTAAGCGCTAGACCTGTGACCAAAAAAGGTTCCCGATCTGAAGAAGTATTAATTAAAACTTTAAAAATGAGAATTAAGGAAGTAGAAGAAGAAAATACAAAATTAAAGAATCAAATTCAAAAATTATATGGAGAGTTGTACAATAAAGAATAGTTAAATATAAATATTGTTTTTGCTAATGAGAAAGTAAGGGGGAATTGTAATGTTACAGGAAAGAATTAATGAATTGGAAAGTGGCATTTTAAATCTTGATGGAGATAGAGTTCATGTAACAGGTTTTAAAAGTGAAAAGATGTTAATGTCTTTTCTAAATAATAATAAAAAAAATTGGAGCTTTAAGGGGCTGTATGATATTCATGAAATGAATTTTCATAACATTAAAAATAGCGCTTTAATTATTGTTATGAAGGATGGAAAAGAAATAGGGAAATATCAATATATCTCAGTGTATAAAAGTGTAATTAAATATGATAACCAAGATGGGAAAAGTACTTCCATGACATTTACTATTAGAAAAAGTGTATATAGTAAGCATTATCACTTTTTAAGTGAAAAAATGTCACGAGTTTTTGAAAGTAAAGAATTGATTACAAACTTCTTAAAAGAGGAATTTGGAGCAAGTATAATTTTTTGAGTAAGGGGGGATTAAAACATGGAAAATATGATTTTAGTTGATATTGAGACAGGGGGATTTGATGTAGATTCAGGAATTTTGGAAGTTGCCTTACTTGTTGTAGAGAATGGTAAAATTGTTAAGGAAGTGCATCTAGCTGAGATAGAGGATTTATCTTCTATACATTTGGGTATGGGGAAAGGATACTTGGATATTTCTGAAGATTCAACGAAAAAAGAATCCTTTATTAGTGTATTGGCTCAATATAATTATCCAATTATTGCGCATAACGTATCTTTTGACAGGAAATTTCTGGTTTATTATGGGTGGTTGGATGCTGAGTATGAATGTTATGATTCAATAAGAGCTATTAAATATGCAAATCCTAATTTATTTTCTTATTCTTTGGGATACTTAGTCTCGTTTTATGAATTAGATCAACCACTGAATCATATTGCTTTAGATGATGTAAAAGCGCTTTTTGAAGTTATTAAAAGAGCAAACCCTACGACTTGGATACCTCTATATAAAGTGAAACCGAAACAGTTAAATCATTTTGTTGAATCTATTGCAAAAATAGAAGGAGTAAGCACTATTTTTCAAGCGAAAACAATTGTTTTCACAGGTGCCAGCCCATTTCCCAGAGCGCTTATGAAGGAAATTGCATTGAAGTGCGGGGCAAAGGTAACTGGAAGTGTATCTTCAAAAACAGATTTTTTGATTTGTGGTGAAAATCCTGGAAGTAAATTGGAGAAGGCGCGGGAATTAGATATTGAAGTTCGGACAGATGTCTGGTTTCTGGATGCTGTCTCGGAAGAAATTAACTTAAATACCGTTTCAATTGAAAGGAATCAAATTCCATTTCAAAAGAGTTTTATTGAAAGTTCAAATACATCATTTCAGAAGTTGCCAGAGTTTAAAGATACAACTGTTAATATTGCATGTATGCCAACTAGAATTCAATCTCAAGTAGAACAAATTCTTCTGAATGATATGGAAGTTAGGGGAATAAACAAAGGTGCAAATGGATACAAGGTGGATTTAATTGTTTATGCCGATGGAGGCGACTATGTACTTTTAGAAAAAGCAGAGCAGATGAATATTCAAACAATGCCACTTTCTAAATTTAATAAAATGATTTTGTAAGTTTACATAATCATTATAAAGTTAACATTGTTAGTAATTTTGCTAACAATGGAGTGGGGGTAAAAAATTGTGTGCAATAATTGTAGTTTTAGAATAACGGTTGATTAAAACTCACTTAGAATCGTTTTATTGAAAGATGTAAATTATCGCAGGTTTTTTATAAAAAAATTGTTACAAGGAGAGCATAAGCATGTTTAAAAATATCCTATGTAAAGAAAAAAAAAGTCCCAACCTCGAACCGACTTCAGAGCAGCGATTCTTGTACACGATGGAAATTGCTCATATTTGGTTAGAAAAAGAAAATGATTTATCACAAAAAAACATAATATTAAACTATATGATGGATGTTATCCGAAAAGATTTTAAAACTAGTGTAATAACTACTATTTTTTATAGAGAGGAACACTTTAAAGATTATAATCGTCGAATGTTTTTTCCGATGTCCTATTACAATGAGAATGGTGAGGAGTTGAAAATTCATGATCCATTGAATAAAGAATCCATACATATAAACCTTCAAGATGAATGTGTAATACCAATACCATGGAATCGAAAACGTATGAAAGATGCTGTGAAAGAAATATATAAAAGAGATTTCATCTTCGATCCATATAATCATGAATCTACATACTACACTCCTATAGATGTTTGCCATATTGAAAGCGGAAACCATTCTATCGCGGCTGGAATAGGGCATATGAAAGGGGAAATAATGTCTAAAAAAGTAGACGTAAGTAAAGCTTTTCCTCATTTATTTTCCGATGGAGCATATTGGTATAATGTACACACAAAGGAAAAGTTATATCCTGTATTTGATTACCGCGTTGCTATTCTATTTGAATTAGCTAAATTAAAGAATACTATTAAATAGGAGCTATCTTTACTGAATTACAATGAAATATTATTTGTTTTTAATGTTTCACTGAAAAAGGTTTGATAAAAAATGTATTATAAATACGTATTTTACAGCAAAAGAAAAGGGGATTCGTATTAAAATTTGATATTAAATATCGAATTTTAATACATGATTGTATATTATTTCTAATACGTAATAATAGCCTGTATCTAGAGAAAACTAGTAACCTTAGATACAGGCTTAGTATTTTGGAAAAAGGTTTGATAAAATTAAAAAGAGGTATTCTTATAAAACTTTTTTATGTATTTCATAGTTGTCTATATTATCTTTGATATCGTATGCTGACTGAATATTTCCCTCGACATTGTTAATAAAATCCTCCCATTTAACAGAACGAATATAAGATGCTTCTCCTAAATAAACTTTATTGTCGTCGCTGTGATTATCACAATCGTTAAAAGTGGGAGATTTTACATTAAACATATTCTTTTTGAGTATTGTAAATAAAGTATTAGTCTTTAGAGTTCTACAATTGCAACTTTGACAAGAATTATCCTCAATAAAGTAAGTATAGCTATTATTTTGATCTGGTAATACTATAGCCAGCATTGCATTTGTTCCGCTAACTTTACCGTTTCTTGTTTGTGATTTTAAAGAATATGAAATTTCCCAGGGGATCCACTGGTCTTCTTCATTAGTGAAAATTCCCTTCATATTTGGAGAAATCAAGACAATTGTAAGGGTACTATCAAAAATCTTATCTTTTAATTTGGTCCATATCGTTTCATCCTTGAAATCACTTAAATCATCACCATCAGCTTCACCTTTGTTAATATGATCTTCATCTTTTAATTTCCCTTGAAGTTCATCTACGTAATTCCGTACCGTTGTTGTATAATCCAGGCCTTCTAATGGATATACATCGCTATCCGCGTATTTATATGAGACAAATATTTTTCTCCCCATACTTACCCACTCTCCTTTGTATATTTGTGAAAGATATATTATTTTTTTAGATGTTTAATTATTTTTATAGTAATGTTTATCAATTCTTCTGGCGTTTTGTTTGTATCTCCTAATTGTTCGTATAGACCTTTTAAGTCAGTTATTCCTACATAACCATCGAAGTTTTCCATTACTTTGTTCCATATAGTTAATGAGGCGTCTCCTGTAGCTCCTATAGGTATAGGAATTACGCCTTTTGTAATAGCAATTTCAAATTCTTCAATCATACCATTTGCATCTATCTTTTCTCCGGATGCACCTTTTTTATTTCCAAATATAAATATAGCGATACCCACGGAAGAGAGCATATCATTTCTATATTTAGTCCAAAGTTCTCCTAAAGATAAGTCTCCCGTAGTTTGTTGAGGGAAAGGTCGAGCTTTTAGGCGCTCCTCCACTTTTCTATTTGGGGTTTTGTATAATTCTTCAAGCGCTCCAGAAATAATACAACTACCAATTCCTAATCCGAATCCAGAGACAATATTATAATCGGATTGAATTATAGATTTACTTAAATTTGTACTGAATTGAAGTACTTGTTGTTCTTCCCAATTATCAAAGAAAGTAGCACTTCCGGATATAAAAATGCCACCACGTTTAACAATATCGTGTACTTTTTTTAAGATTTCAGTTATTTGCTGATAGGAATCTACTAATAAAACAGTTATTTTATATCTTTTCAAATCATTTATTCTTAATTGTTGTTTAATTTGTGCATAGTGAAATTCTCCCTCAGACTCATAGTCCTCTCTTTCTATTTGTTTCATAAAACAATAATGAGTTCTGGAATTCTCACCTAATAACAGTCTTATTCTACTAAGAATGTAAGTTAAGTTCGGATCATCGAAACTAAAACCAACAAACAAGAAAGTTTTAGATACTAAGTCACCTTGTAACGCCGTACTATATAATTGACGTGTAATATTATAGCCTTCATAATCATCTTTAGTTAAAACTGCTTGATGAGGTAAGGAGCTGTCACCATGCATTTTATAT
This sequence comes from Bacillus sp. S71, assembly GCF_016625265.1. NCBI lineage: Bacteria > Bacillati > Bacillota > Bacilli > Caryophanales > Bacillaceae > Bacillus > Bacillus sp. S71. Next base: position 227,524 of record NZ_JACVUW010000007.1, read on the forward strand.
ATAACAGCATCAGTTTTAGGAGTTGTATGAGCAAGGTTTTCAGGAACTATCTTAGTATCCACTTTTTTTCCCATGTTTTTTAAAGTGGTTTCAATTAAGGAATCATAGTTGGTGGTCCAGTACGTAGAAATCGGTAAATCTGCAAGTAGTGTATGATTTTCTGTTGTTTGGACTCCTTTGGTAAACTCTTCTATTAGTATTTGATTGATTTTTCCTCTACCATCAAATTCATTAACGTGATATTGGGCTAAAGCTACTAAATCTGTTTCTAAATCTACATTTAACCCTAAATCATCAGCAAGTTCGCGCATTAATTCTTTCCAATTCACATGCCCTGCTGGCTGAGATAAGCCAGCTCCAGCAAATACAGCTGCATTTGAACCTTCAATGGCTTTTACATAAGTTCTTATAAATTCCTTGATTTTTGGTGAATACAATTACTTCATCTCCTTAAATGATATAAATACATCTTTACAAAGGTTAGTCTTAAGAAAGATATTGATCGTTAGCACAGATGCTGTATTCATGGATGTGGCTTTGATTTTTGTAGATAAATAACTTCCTTTTTATAACTTTAAAATAAGTTTTGATTAAAAGGCAACTATTATTAGTCCTAGCATGAAAAACTATTTTCTTTTATCTATAGCAAAACTGTTTTGAATAAAAATCCGGTATATATATAGATGACTTTACCAAAACTTTATTAGAAGTGGATATTTTCGAGGGATTTTAGTGGTTGAATTTTTCGAATAATATTTTTGATGAAAATATAGCTTGCCAATGTATATTTAAATGGAAGTAAGATATATAGGAGAATTTAATGATTGCCCACGTTAAATACATATACTCAACGTAAGGACATTGATTTTAATAATTATTTCGAAATTTACTATTGATAAGACCCAACGCCGAGCCGTGAAGATATTGAAGTAACAAAACGCTTAGTAGAATGCGGTCAGATTATCGGAATTGAAGTGCTTGATCATATTATAATAGGTGACCATAAATTCGTGAGTTTAAAGGAAAAAGGTCATATTTAAGACTATGCTTTTTACTTATTTTGTTTTATAATGTGATTTATGAGTTTTTTGTAGAAATTTATCTACAAAAAGGATAAAGATATAAAAAACGTACTGTTTTTATAATATAAAGTAAGAAAAAATGAGTCCGTGAAAACAAGAAAGGAAGATAAATAATATGTTTGGATTTGGTGGATTTACTCGCGATCTTGGAATAGACTTAGGAACTGCGAACACGCTTGTATATGTAAAAGGAAAAGGTGTAGTTTTACGTGAACCTTCAGTAGTTGCGTTACAAACTGATACGAAACAAATCGTTGCTGTAGGTAGCGATGCAAAACAAATGATTGGTCGTACACCAGGGAACGTTGTGGCACTTCGCCCGATGAAAGACGGTGTAATTGCTGATTATGAAACAACTGCAACAATGATGAAATATTACATTCAACAAGCTCAAAAATCAAACGGTTTCTTCTCACGTAAGCCGTATGTAATGGTATGTGTACCATCTGGTATTACAGCTGTAGAAAGACGTGCAGTAATCGATGCGACTCGTCAAGCGGGTGCTCGTGATGCTTATCCTATCGAAGAGCCATTTGCAGCAGCAATTGGTGCAAACTTACCTGTTTGGGAACCAACTGGTAGTATGGTTGTTGATATCGGTGGTGGTACAACAGAAGTTGCAATTATTTCTTTAGGTGGTATTGTAACAAGCCAGTCAGTTCGTGTTGCTGGTGATGATATGGATGATTCAATCATTCAGTACATTAAGAAAAGCTATAACTTAATGATTGGTGAAAGAACAGCTGAAGCATTAAAATTAGAAATTGGTTCTGCAGGCGAGCCAGAAGGTATCGAGCCTATGGAAATTCGCGGTCGTGATTTAGTAAGTGGTTTACCAAAAACAGTACTAATTCAGCCAGAAGAAATTGCAGATGCATTAAAAGATACAGTAGATGCGATTGTAGAATCAGTTAAAAATACGTTAGAAAAAACGCCACCTGAATTAGCGGCTGATATTATGGACCGCGGTATCGTATTAACAGGCGGCGGGGCATTACTACGTAATTTAGATAAAGTAATTAGTGAAGAAACGAAAATGCCAGTTCTTGTTGCAGAAGATCCATTAGATTGCGTAGCAATTGGAACAGGTAAAGCATTAGACAATATCGATCTTTTCAAAACTGCTGCTCGATAATATTGCAAAATAAAAATCAGTGAAATTAAGAGGGTGTGAACGTGCCACAGTTTTTCTTAAACAAAAGATTAATTGTTTTGTTGGTTAGTATTATTCTTCTCGTGGCATTGATTGGAATCTCATTGAAAGAACGGAACAGTTTAACATGGCCAGAGCAGTTTGTTAAAGACACTGTCGGTGTTGTAGAACGTGTATTCCAAAAGCCAGCGAAATACGTAGCTGGATTCTTCGAAAATGTAGAAGATGTAAAGCGCACGTATGAAGAGAATAAAGAATTAAAAGCAAAATTAGATAATTATGCAGGTCTATCAGGGAAAGTAAAACAACTAGAAGATGATAACAAGAAGCTACAAGAGCTAACTGGTAAAAAAGAGTTAAATAGCGGGTATACTGAAATTCCAGCTACTGTTGTTTCTCGTAATCCAGATAAATGGTACGATTTAATTGGAATTGATAAAGGGGCACAGCAAGGAATTAAAAAAGATATGGCTGTAGTAACTTCACAAGGGTTAGTTGGAAGAGTGAAAAGTGTATCTCAGTTTACATCATCAGTAGAATTACTAAGTTCTATGAGCCGAACAAATCGCGTTTCTGCTATTGTACAAGGGCAAGAGAAAATCTTTGGTTTGATTGAAGGTTATGACAAAGAAAAACAATTACTTCTTTTCACAAAGATTGGCTCTGATGCACCGGTAGAAAAAGATCAACTAGTTGTAACATCTGGACTTGGTGATATTTTCCCGAAAGGTCTTGTAATTGGAAAAATCGTTGATGTTCAGCCGGATGCATATGGCTTAACAAAAACAGCTTATGTAAAACCTGCCGCTGATTTAAATGACGTAGAGCATATTACGGTTGCTAAACGTGCAACACCTTCAGCGCCATTAGAATAGGAGGAGAAGAAGAGATGATGAAGATATTAAAAAGAGCAGCTCTTCCTCTTTTGCTCCTTTTTGTGTTTCTATTTGAAAATATGTTTGCTACTGTTGTTCCAACGGATGTGTTTTGGAAAGACAGTATAGCAGCACCGCATTTCTTTATAATCGTCTTATGTTTTATTACAGTGTATTATAGTCCGGTCCAAGGGATTTATTACGGACTATTATTTGGCTTCTTATTTGATACCGTATACACAGAACTTGTCGGGATATATATTTTTGCTTATCCGATTTTAGCTTATTTAGTTTATAGTGTGATGAAAGTATTACAATTGAATTTATTTATTGTTGTTTCTATCATATTAGCTAGCATTGTAGCACTAGAGTATTATGTGTATGGATTCTTAACTTTGTTAGGACGTACTCATATGCCAGCGCATGTCTTTTTCACAGATCGTCTCCTTTCTACTTTATTGTTAAATGCTATTTTCTTATTGATAGTTTGTTTCCCACTGAGACGATATATAGTGCGTCTTTCAAAAGCGATGGAAGAAAAAGAAAAAAGGATTTTCTAATTTTATGTCGAATTGAATCGGTGGGGTGAACTTTAGTGGAAGAAAAAAAGCAACAAAATGTAACGATAAAAGGGACAAAAGATGGGATAACGCTTCATTTAGATGATTGTTGTTCATTCTCAGAATTATTGATGGAATTAGACGAAAAACTTTCTACACATTACTACGATGGTGATGGGCGCTCTTTAATTGAAGTGCATGTGAAAGTAGGAAATCGTTATTTAACAGAAGTCCAACAAGAAGAGATTCGTACGTTAATTCGTAATAAAAAGAATCTTGTTGTGGATTCAATTGAAAGTGATGTTATCACTAAAGCAGAAGCAATAGCTTGGAAAGAAGAAACAGAAATTGTCCCTATTTCCAAAATTGTTCGCTCTGGACAAGTTTTACATGTAAAAGGAAATTTGTTGTTAATTGGAGATGTTAATCCAGGCGGAACGGTTATCGCTGGGGGGAATATTTTTGTCGTAGGATCATTAAGAGGAATTGCACATGCTGGGTATTATGGGGATTCAGATGCTGTAATCGCTGCATCTGTTATGAACCCGATGCAACTTCGAATTAGTGATGTGGCAATGCGGGCTCCGGAAGAGAAAGAAGACGGAGCGGAGGCGGCAGAATGTGCGTATATTAATGAGAACAATCACATTGTTGTCGATCGCCTGCAACTTCTCACTCATCTTAGACCTAATTTAACAAAGTTAGAAAGGGGAATTGTATAGCTGTGGGAGAGGCAATAGTAATTACATCTGGAAAAGGCGGAGTAGGTAAAACTACTACATCTGCGAACATTGGTACGGCCCTAGCGTTATCTGGAAAGAAAGTGTGCTTAATTGACACAGATATCGGTCTTCGAAATTTAGACGTAGTAATGGGGCTGGAAAATCGTATTGTATTTGATCTTGTTGATGTCGTTGAAGGGCGTTGCCGTTTACCTCAGGCTCTTATTAAAGACAAACGTTTTGATGATCTTTATTTATTACCTGCAGCACAAACGAGTGATAAATCAGCGGTAACACCTGAACAAATGGATGAATTAATACAAGTATTACGTCAAGATTATGATTACATATTAATCGATTGTCCTGCGGGGATTGAGCAGGGATTTAAAAATGCGGTAGCTGGTGCGGATAAAGCAATCGTTGTTACGACTCCAGAAGTATCCTCAATGCGCGATGCGGATCGTATTATTGGGCTTTTAGAAAAAGAGGATATTGAACCACCGAAACTTGTTATTAACCGTGTACGTAGTCATATGCTTCATGAACAGGATATGTTAGATGTTGATGAAATTGTACGTACATTGTCAATTGAGCTTCTTGGTGTTGTCGAAGATGACGATGAAGTTATTCGAGCTACAAATACAGGTGAACCTGTGGCGTTGCAACCAAGCGGAAAAGCAGCGTTGGCTTATCGTAATATTGCAAGACGCTTGTTAGGTGAGAATGTACCATTACAAGCATTTGAACAAGAAAAGGTATCGGTATTTGCAAAGGTGAAAAACTTCTTTGGAATCCGTTAAGAGCACTTCGCACATATGCGAGGTGCTTTCTTTTTTCTTCACACGAATATCTTTCTTTCTTAGCTCATACATATGTACAAACTGTATACAACTGTTTCTATTGAAATTAGCTTAACGAAAGAAAGGAGACAGTATGAAGAATAGACGCGTAGAAGAAATTAAAAAGCGGATTGCAAAAAGGAAGGCCGAGCAAGAAAGGATGGAGGAAGAACAGTATTTTACCGGAGGGAATTTTGATAGCGAAACAGTAGTTATTGAAGATGGAGAAAAGGAAATGCATCCTTTATTTCGAAAGGAAGTCTTTTTCTTCAAAGTTTTATTATCGGCAATATTAGTTCTTTCGGTTGCTATTTTATATAAGAATGCTCCTTCTTCATTCAATGGAGCTAAAGCTGTTACAGAAAAAGTGATGAAAGAGGAATTTCAGTTTGCTACTGTAGCGAAATGGTACGAAAAGCAATTTGGAAAACCGCTCGTATTCTATTCGCCAAACGAGAAAAAAGAAGGAAGTATTCAGCAAAAAGATTATGCAATTCCCGCTTCTGGAAAGGTAATGCAAGGGTTTCAAAAAAATGGCCAAGGTGTATTTGTCCAAACAGCTACAAATGCAACGGTTGAGTCAGTGAATGAAGGATTAGTTGTTTTTGCGGGTAAGAAAGAGGAACTTGGAAATACAGTTCAAATTCAACATGCAGATGGTACGGAGTCATGGTATGCAAACTTAAACGATATGTCAGTGAAATTATATGATTACGTTTCAAAGAAACAAAAAATTGGAACGGTGAGTAATGATACAAATGATAAAAATGGAAAGTTTTATTTCGCGATAAAAAAGAATGAAAAATTTATTGATCCGATCCAGGTGATATCATTTGATTAAATATAGAGACGTTTTGACGAAAATTTCCGTGCATCCATTATTTTGGGTTATTATTGTCATTGGTATTTTCACTGCACGTTTTAAAGAGTTACTACTGTTATTTTGTATCGTTCTTATTCATGAACTTGGGCATGCTATTGCAGCAGCACACTATAATTGGCGTATAAAAAGAATTCAGCTTTTGCCGTTTGGTGGCGTGGCCGAGCTTGAGGAACATGGTAATAAGTCGTTGAAAGAGGAACTTGTTGTCGTAATTGCAGGGCCGATTCAACATGTTTGGATGATGCTGGTAGGTTATATGTTGTTTGAAGCCGGTTGGTTGAATGCAGATTTATATTATTTCTTTATGTGGAATAATATAATTATTTTAGCGTTTAATTTACTCCCTATTTGGCCGTTAGATGGCGGGAAAGTATTGTTTAATATACTATCATATCGTTTTCCTTATTTACAAGCACATGAAAAGATGATGAAATTGTCATGTGTTTTTTTTGGTGTAATATTAGGATGGCAGTTGCTCTGGAATAGTAACAATATTATGATGTGGGTACTACTCATATTTTTGGCAGTGTCGTTATATCAAGAGTGGAAACAAAGACGGTATGCATTTATGCGTTTTTTATTAGAACGTTATTATGGAAATAAAAGAGGGATTGAAAAGATTGCACCTATTGAAGTGCAATCAGAAGATCATTTATATAAGATATTCACAAAATTTCGTAGAGGATATAAGCATTCTATTATCGTCCGTGGAAAATATAAAGAGCATTACACATTGGATGAAAATGAATTGCTCTATGCATATTTTACTGAAAAACGAACAACCTCATCAGTTGAAGAATTAATCGGTTAGTGTTGACGATAGCACTAACCTTTTATTATTGTAAAAGCAAAGAAGATTATAAAGTGAGGAAATAATTTTGAAAACGTTATATGTGAATTACGCTGGTTCGGAAAAGCGCGTTGCAATTGAAGAGAAGAAAAAGATTGTTGAGTTTTTATGGAAACGTAATGAAGAGCAAGAGATTGTTGGGCATATTTATGTTGGACGTATCGTAAGAACAATTGCTGGAATGAACGCAGCTTTTGTAAATATAGGTTTAGAAAAACATGCGTATCTTTCATACGATGATGTACCACCTTCTTATCGTATACATGAAGGGCAAGCGATACTCGTACAGGTTGTGAAAGAGGCAATTGATACGAAAGGGCCTAAATTGACAGCGAATATAGAATTTACCGGGAAATATGTCGTTTATATGCCGTTTGATGAGATGCGAGCTGTTTCTCGGAAAATAAAAAATAATAAAAGAAGACAACAGTTACTTGAAATTGAAGTAGAAGGAACGGGAGGTTACATTTTCCGCTCTGCTTCTGAAAAAGGGGAAATTGAAGAAATACAAGCTGAAATGCAAGGGTTACAACAGTTGTATGAAGAGTTAAAAAGAAAAGAGGATCAAGGAAAGGCGCCGTTATTACTTCATCGACCGGCGACCTTTTTAGATCGTGTATTTCAAGAGAATCCAATTGAAACAATTGAAAAAGTAGTTGTAGATACAAGAAGTATAGTAAAAGAGTTAGAAGACAAAGTTGGAAAAGAAAAAGTATCTTTTTATAATGAAAAGTCTTCGATGTTTAACCATTTTGGAATAGAGCGTGAAATTGAGAAAGCACTCCAAAAAATTGTGTGGCTTCCAAATGGTGCTTATTTAATTGTAGAGCAAATGGAGACGATGACTGTAATTGATGTGAATACGGGCAAGTTTACTGGAAAACAAAATTTACAAGATACAGTACTTCGCACAAATGAGATGGCAGCTGAAGAAATTGCACGCCAATTAAGACTTCGTGATATTGGTGGTATGATATTAATTGATTTTATTAATATGAAAAAAAGAGAAGATAAAGAAAAGGTAAGAGAATGTCTCATAGCTGCTATGAAAGATGATCGTACTTATACAAGAGTACTTGGATTTACTGAGTTAGGAATTTTGGAGATGACACGAAAACGTAAAAAACATTCTTTACGTGACGTATTACTAGAAGAGTGTGTATCTTGCAAAGCGACGGGTTATGTAATGTCGTATGAAACAATTGCGTATGAGCTAGAGAGAGAATTAATCACATATGGCAACATAGAGGATGAGGCAGTATTAATCGCTGCGCCTAAAGAACTGCAAAAACAATTTTTGCAAAAAGAATTACAAAAAAATATTCCATTTGAAATTTATTTCAAAGATGATATTATCGAAAAGTACGCTATTATCCGTTTTGGAAGTAAAAAAGAAATTGTAGAACGGAAAAAATAGTTAGTAGAAGATTCATTGACAATACTCAATGAATTATGGTAACATCTTTATGTTATAGTTTATAGCACCTAAACGGCTATATGCTACAACCGCACAAGACAGGTTCCCTAAAGGCATTTATGTCTACCTCGTTTTTGGCGAGTCTTAGTAATTAAGAGGAGGTGCAAGTATGTACGCAATTATCGAAACAGGTGGAAAACAAATTAAAGTTGAAGCTGGTCAAGCAATCTACATTGAAAAATTAGATGTTGAAGCTGGTGAAACTGTTACTTTTGACAAAGTTCTTTTCGTTGGTGGCGAAAACGTTAAAGTTGGTAGCCCAGTTGTAGAAGGTGCAACAGTTACTGCGAAAGTTGAAAAACAAGGTCGCGCTAAGAAAATCATCGTTTTCAAATACAAAGCGAAAAAGAACAATCGTAAGAAACAAGGTCATCGTCAACCTTACACTAAGCTAGTTGTTGAAGCTATCAACGCTTAATTCTGGTTAACATGATTAAAATTACGATAAGTCGCACGAAATTAGGAAGTATCCAATCATTTAAAATGACTGGACATGCCGATTATGCGCCACATGGACAAGACCTTGTCTGTGCTGGAACTACAGCGGTTGTGTTTGGTTCTATAAATGCAGTGGAAGAACTTTGTAATGTGCAGGCAACTATTGAACTCGGAAGTGATGGCGGATTCTTAACGTATGAATTGCCTAATGATTTAGACGTTCATACAGCAGAAAAAGCACAGATACTTTTAGAAGGATTGGTTGTTTCGCTTAAGACGATCGAACTTGATTACGGAAAGTATATCCGTTTAATAGAAAAAGTGCAGGAGGTGTAACGTATGTTAAGATTAGATCTTCAGTTTTTCGCATCTAAGAAAGGTGTAGGTAGTACAAAGAACGGTCGTGACTCTCAGTCAAAACGTCTTGGTGCTAAACGCGCAGATGGTCAAACGGTTTCAGGTGGTTCAATTCTTTACCGTCAACGCGGTACAAAAATTTATCCAGGTGTTAACGTTGGTCGTGGTGGCGATGACACTTTATACGCGAAAGTTGACGGCGTAGTACGCTTTGAGCGTCTTGGCCGTGACCGCAAACAAGTGAGCGTATATCCTGTTGCTCAAGAAGCATAAGAACTCACGGAAAACTCTAACCTGAGTGCAGGTTAGAGTTTTTCTATATTAAGGGGTATCTAAATGAATGAAAAATGGACAATTATAGATGCATTGCGCCATTCAAGACATGATTGGCTCAATCGTATGCAGATGGTGAAAGGAAACCTTTCACTTGGAAAAGTGGAAGAAATTCATAGTCTCATCGATCGTTTTGTCCAAGAAGCGAGACAAGAATCCAATCTGATGGGGCTATCAATGCCTTTATTTTCAGAGTGGATTTTAACATATAATTGGAAACAGCAGCCGTGCTTATTGGAGTACGAAGTATTAGGGAAATTACATAACTTATCTCACTTAGATGAGACTGTATGTACATGGACGAATCAATTTTTCTCAATGCTTCAGCATAGTTTAGACGTATATGTTGAAAATTATGTTTGTATCACAATTGAATGTGACGCGGAGAATGCTCGTTTCTTTTTTGATTTTCGTGGTAAGCTAACGAGTGTAGAAGAACTACAGAATTGGCTTGCGACCCAAAACAATAAATGGTATTCCATTTCTTATACAGTGCGAGACGAAGAAGTCTCAGTTATATTACAACCAATTGAAAAAAGTGTGGTGAAATAATGTTTGTAGATCAGGTCAAGATATATGTAAAAGGCGGCGACGGTGGTAACGGTATGGTTGCGTATCGTCGTGAGAAGTATGTTCCTAAAGGTGGCCCAGCAGGTGGCGACGGCGGTAAAGGTGCAGATGTTGTTTTCGTAGTTGAGGAAGGCTTACGTACATTAATGGACTTCCGCTACCAACGTCATTTCAAAGCTGATCGCGGTCAGCACGGAATGAGTAAAGGTCAGCACGGGCGTAAATCTGAAGATTTACTTGTAAAGGTTCCGCCAGGAACAGTAGTAAAAGATGAAAAAACTGGTCAAATTCTTGCCGATTTAGTAACGCATGGACAAACTGCTGTAATTGCAAAAGGTGGCCGTGGTGGCCGTGGTAACTCACGTTTCGCAACAGCTACGAACCCAGCGCCAGAAATCGCTGAGAACGGGGAACCAGGTCAAGAGCGTGATGTCATTCTAGAACTTAAAGTACTAGCAGACGTTGGACTTGTTGGATTCCCAAGTGTAGGTAAATCTACATTATTATCTGTTGTATCATCAGCGCGTCCGAAAATTGCAGAGTATCACTTCACAACAATCGTTCCGAATCTTGGTGTTGTTGAAACTGGTGATAACCGCAGCTTCGTTATGGCTGACCTTCCAGGACTAATTGAAGGCGCACATGCTGGCGTCGGACTTGGACACCAATTCTTACGTCATATTGAGCGTACACGTGTAATCGTGCATGTTATTGATATGTCTGGTTTAGAAGGCCGTGATCCATATGAAGATTACGTAACGATTAATAATGAATTAAAAGAATACAATCTTCGCTTAACTGAGCGTCCACAAGTTGTTGTTGCAAACAAAATGGATATGCCAGATGCAGAAGAAAACTTACAAGCATTTAAAGAGAAAGTGGGAGACGAAGTAAAAATTTTCCCAATCTCAGCTGTAACAAGACAAGGTGTTCGTGACTTACTGTTTGAAGTAGCAAACTTAATAGAAACAACACCAGAATTCCCAATACATGAAGTTGCGGATGAGTCTGATACAAGTGTAATGTACAAATTTGATACTGAAGGTGTTAAATTTGAAATTACACGTGAAAGTGATGGCACGTTTGTTATCTCTGGTTACGATATCGAGAAAACATTCAAGATGACAGACTTCTCACGTGATGAATCTATACGTCGTTTCGCTCGTCAAATGCGCGGAATGGGTATTGATGAAGCGCTTCGTGCACGTGGTGCAAAAGACGGAGATATTGTGAAAATTCTTGAATATGAATTTGAATTTATCGATTAAGACTGCCGAAATACGGCAGTCTTTTTTTTATATCGTAAAAACCGGATTTATATAGGAAAAAATCCCCACTAATTAAATTTTCAATTTATAATGGAAAAAGGAGTAAATGTAGAAGAATTCTTTTATGGGGAGAAAAAGAACATGTATAAAATATTAATTGTAGAAGACGATGAGAAAATTGCGGGAATATTAGAAGAGCATTTAGAAAGGTATGGCTATCAATCATTTAGAGCAAGTGATTTACGTCATATAAAAGATGAGTTTGTAAAAATAAATCCTCATCTTGTGTTACTTGATATTAATTTACCGTACTTTGACGGTTTTTATTGGTGTCGTCAAATTCGTACTGTATCGAATGCGCCGATTATTTTTGTTTCTGCAAGAACAGGGGAAATGGATCAAGTAATGGCGATTGAAAATGGCGGCGATGATTATATTACGAAGCCATTCCATTTAGATATCGTAATGGCAAAGGTGAAGAGTGCGCTTCGCCGTGGCTATGGAGAGTATGCCTCTGCTGCTGAGAGTGATTGTTTAGGTGTAAATGGACTGTTGTTATTCCCGTCCCAGCATATCGTTGAGTGGCAGGGACAACAAACTGAACTGACAAAAAATGAGTTTTACTTATTAGAGTGTTTAATGAAACAGGTGAATCAATATGTAACGCGTGAAGAACTGTTAGAAGCTCTATGGGATGAAGTAGCATTTGTGGATGATAATACATTAACCGTAAATGTAAAACGTGTAAGGAAGAAACTAGAAGAGCTAGGCATTAAAAATGCAATTGTAACGAAACGTGGATATGGTTATGCGCTTCTTACAGAGTGGGGCGAAGGGCATGAAGGTTAAAAATTACCTCATGGACCGTTTTTCTTTAATTCTTTCTTATATTGTTAGCCTTTGTTTATTTGGGCTTGTTTTGCAGTTGCAAAGTCTTTTAGAAAAGAAATCCATTGATTGGAGTACGTGGTTATATGGACTTTTATTAGGAACAGTTGTGTTTACTGTATACCTCATTTACGATTACCGAAAACGGAGTGTGTTTTTAAAGAGTATCAAAAAGTATGTTACTGGCGGAAATACATTACATGACTCTTTACTTATTGATGAATCTTATACATTAGAGCAAGAAATGGTCGTTGAATCTTTTACGTTATTAAGACAGCAATATATGAATGAAGTTCATAAACAGCATGCGAAAGAGCAACAGCAAATGATATTTATGAACCAATGGATTCACCAAATGAAAACACCAGTATCTGTTATTGAATTATTGCTGCAAAAGTTTGGCAAAGAGCATCGTGAGGCAAGAGCAACAGTTGAAAGTATTCGTGAAGAAAATAACCGTATACTAAATGGTTTAGATTTAGCGTTACATATGGCAAGACTAGAGCAGTTTGCGAAAGATTATAAGGTAGAAGTAGTAAATGTTATAGATGTCGTGCGAGGTATTATTAATGAAAATCGGAAATCCTTCATTCAATCGTCTGTATTTCCGAAAGTGATGTTTGAAGAAGATACTTGTATGGTTGCCTCTGATAGAAAATGGCTAAGTATTGCTATAGGTCAAATTGTTGTAAACGCAATTAAGTATACAAAAATTTCAGCGGCAGAGAAAAAAGAAATTCAATTTCAAATTGAAGAGAAAGACCAAAAGGTGTTATTACATATTAAGGACAATGGAATCGGTATTCCAGAGCAAGATGTAAAGCGCATATTTGATCCATTCTTTACGGGGGTAAATGGCCGTAAAACGAGAGAAGCGACTGGAATGGGTTTATATATTACGAAGGAAATTTGCGATAATTTACATCATGGAATGTATGTTCAATCGGCTGAAGGAGAAGGGACAACATTCACGTTCCAATTTGCAAAAGATGAAGAATATCATACATTGATGAGAAAAATGACAAAACTGTAAGATAACAAAACGTTTTGTAAGGGAAATCACTCGTTTCTTTTTCTTATTTTTCTTATAGTAAATGTAAGAAGAAAACACGTAGGGGGATTAGAAATGAGTGTTCTTGAAGTAAAAGGATTAACGAAGGTGTACCAATCAAAAGGTTCAGTAGCGACGACTGCTTTAAACGATATAAATTTTAAAATAGAAGAAGGCGAATTTGTAGGGATTATGGGTCCTTCAGGAAGCGGGAAAACGACGCTTTTAAATTTATTAGCAACAATTGATAAGCAAACTTCAGGTCATGTGCTTGTAAATGGTGAAGAAATTAATCAAATGCGTGCTGCAAAATTAGCGGAGTTTCGCCGTACACATTTAGGGTTCATCTTTCAAGATTTTAATTTACTTGATACGTTATCCATTAAAGAAAATATTATTTTACCACTTGTAATGGCGAAGAAATCTGTAAATGAAATCGATGCGAAAGTACTGGAAATTGCGAAGTTTTTAAACATCGAAGAAATTTTAAATAAAAAAGTATACGAAGTATCTGGGGGACAACAACAACGTGCAGCAGCAGCGAGAGCAATCATTCATGAACCGACGTTAATTTTAGCAGATGAGCCAACTGGAAACTTAGACTCGAAGTCAGCGAAATCGCTAATGGGCGCTCTGCAAGATTTACACGAGCAAAAGAAAGTAACGATTGCAATGGTTACGCACGATCCAGTAGCGGCTAGTTATTGTGAACGTATCCTTTTCATACGCGATGGGGAAATTTTCTCGGAAATACATAAAGGAAGAACGAAACAAGCCTTTTTCCAAGAAATTCTGGACGTACTTGCGATGCTAGGAGGAGAATATCATGAACTTTCGCCAGCTCGCGTTTAATAACGTAAAAGGAAATTGGCGTAACTATAAAGCGTTTCTTATAAGTAGTTGTTTATCGATTGTCGTATTTTTCATGTATGCTTCTTTTATTTATCATCCAGATGTCGTAAGCGGTAATATTAGTATGAGAAAGATGATCACAAAAGGATTAGAATCGATGAATTATATTGTGGTCATCTTCTCGGCACTCTTTATTTTATATGCAAATTCAACGTTTTTACGAGCAAGAAAAAAAGAGTTTGGTCTACTAACATTAATTGGCGGAACGAAATCGCAGCTCGGCCGAATGATTATATTAGAGCAACTGATGTTAGGTAGTATTGCAATTGTAGTTGGTATTGGGGCTGGAATGCTTTGTTCAAAATTATTTTTCCAAGCGTTAAGCGTATTATTGAAAATAGATAAGACACTTCCACTCGTTTGGAATAGTAAAGCAATTCTTATTACAGCTGGTGTATACTTTATCCTATTTTTAATCCTATCATTGTTTAGTGTTTGGACAGTCGGACGCTTGCAAATTATTGATTTATTAAGAGAAGCAAGAAAGCAAAAAGTAGAGCCGTTTGCATTTACATGGTTATGTGTAGTTGGTATAGGATGTATTATTGCTGCGTATGTACTTAGCTTCCAAGTAACGTTTCTGAATTTCCTCATCCTCTTTTTACCGGTTGTAGGACTGACAATTGGCGGAACGTATTTACTATTTACACAAGGTAGTACAGTCGTATTAAAAGCATTGCAAAAACGAAAACAATCTTTTTATACGTACCCAAATATGTTCGTCCTTAGTAACCTTATTTATAAAATGAAAGATAATGCTCGTTTTCTATTTGTAATTTCTATTATTACGGCGGTTGTATCCTCGGCAGTTGGCACGCTTTACGTATATTTTGAAAATTTGAGTGCGAAAACGGTAGAACTTACACCACACGCTATTTCATATGAGGAAAAGGGGTTAAATACGCATAACCTTATTAATGAAGAAAAGGTACAGGAGCTTGTGAAGAGACATGGGTTTGAAGATGCGCGAAAAGTAACCTACGTTAAACTACCGGCAACACAGAAAATAACGTTGTTTAATAGTGAACATGAAGTACCGATGACGATTATTTCAGAAAAAGAATATAATACGGAAGTGCGCAAACAAAAGAGAGAGCAACCTACAGAAGTTCATAATGCACCAGGTAGTGCAACAATGGTTATGGTTGATATGTCAAATGAACTGATGAAGCTAGACCGCACGAAACCGTATGAATTTACAATTAACGGACAAAAGCAGTCTGTTCAATTAAATAATCCAACGCAGTATTCTGTTTTTAATGATAGTGAATATCTCGTTGTAAATGATCAAGATTTTGAGAAGTATGCAAAACTCGTACCAGATGAAGAAAAGACGAAATATTACGGTTATTATATTGAGGATTGGAAAAGTACAGAAGATCTTGTATTAGATTTGAAAAATGAAATTGCACCAGAAAAGCAAGGAGAATTGAGAAATTCAGTGTTTGCGTATAAGGATATAAGAGAAGGTGGAGCGATTACAATGTTCATCGGTTTCTTCGTGGCGGTACTATTCTTCTTCTTCGCTTGTAGTATGACATACTTTAAATGGTTTAACGATAAAGAACAAGATCGCATTCAATTTAAATCGTTAAAGAGAATCGGTATGACAGATAAAGAAATTCGCAAAATTGCGATTCGACAAATGGGAGTTATCTTCTTTATACCAATTTTAATCGGTTCCATTCATAGTGGATTTGCTCTTCATACGTTAGGGAAAATGCTTTATATTAATTTGTGGAAATCAGGTGCGCTTGTAATTGGAGCATACATTTTAGCTTCTGCCATGTACTTTATGATCGCGCAAAGAGGATATTTAAAACACGTAAAAAGCTAGGGGAACCTCTAGCTTTTTGCCTATGTAGTAAGTTACAGGAGGACGATAGATGAACATTCGGCAACTAGCGCTGCAAAATATAAAAGGAAATTGGCGTAATTATAAAGTGTTTTTCTTAAGTAGTTGTTTTGCGATATTTGCATCTTTTGCATATATGTCTGTCATTGTACATCCGTATATGCAAGAGACGATGTGGTATCAAAACGTACGTTGGGGACTTATCATATGTAATGTTATAATTATTTCTTTTTTCGTCATATTTATTTTGTACTCTACTTCTATTTTCATAGAAGCACGTAAGAAAGAATTAGGGTTATATATGTTAATGGGAGCAACGAAGTCTAACGTAATAGGAGTAATTATGACCGAGCAAATATTAATTGGAATTTTTGCTAATATTTTCGGTATAGGGCTGGGCTTGATCTTTTTAAAGCTCTTCTTCATGGTGTTTAGTATGTTACTGGGGCTTCCGAAAGAACTCCCTGTTATATTTGACGTAAGTGCGATTGGTGTAACATTTATTACATATATGGTCGTTTTTATTCTGTTATCTTTTATAAGTGCTTTACGTATATGGAATATAAAAATCATTCGGTTATTGAAAGAATTTCGAACAGATAAAAAAGAGAAGAAAACATCAAAGTGGCTTTGTATATTCGGCTTTATTTGTTTAGGGATAGGATATGCGTTAGCGCTACAAGTGACGATGGCTACGATAGCAATATACTTTTTCCCTGTGTCTATACTTGTCTTTTTGGGAACGTATTTTTCTTTCGCGCATGGTGCTACCCAAGTGTTAGAAATGATAAAGCGAAATAAAAAGATTATGTATACATATCCATATTTGTTTATAGTGAATCAATTGTCACATCGAATGAAGGAAAATGGTCGCTTTTTCTTTCTGATGTCTATGGCAACGACGTTTGTAGTTACAGCAACAGGTACGGTGTTCTTGTATTTTTCTAGCATGCAAGATATGTGGCGAACTGGAGGGGTACACTCGTTTTCGTACATAGAAAAAGGTATTTCTACTTATGAAGTCTTTGAAGAAGGTGCGGTTGAAAAATTACTGAATCAATATGGGTATGATGATTTTCAATATATGAGTTTTGTTGGAGTGTATGCATCCTTTCAGTCTAATAAAGGAGAAACAACAATAGCACCGCTTATAAAAGAAAGTGATTATAACCAAGAAGCGAGGAAACAAAAACAGAAAACATATCATCCTAAAAAAGGTACAGTGACACTCGTTTATTATAATAAATACAATAATTCGAATGTATATAATCAAAAAGAGATTCAATTGCAAGTAATGAATCAACCATATCAATTCGTATTTAACGGTCAGAAAGAAGGGGTTCAATTTAACTATCACCCTTCGTACATTAATGGTCTGTTCTTCATTATGAATGATGAAGACTTTGATAATATAGCAAATAAGGTTCCTGATTCTGAAAAGATGATATATAGAGGCTACACATTATCAAATATCGAAAAGACGAAGGAATTGAACGAAGATTTACGGAAACATATGAAACAAGATAATAATAATGCATTTCGAAGTAATATGGAGTTATATGTAAGTATGAAAGAAGGCGGCGATATTACTCTATTTGTGGGCTCGTTTATTAGTATATTATTCTTTCTTACTTCATGTAGTATCGTGTATTTTAAATGGTTCCATAATATTGCATCGGACCGAAAGCAGTATGGTGCACTCTCTAAACTTGGAATGACGAAGGAAGAAGTATGGAAAATTTCTCGTTGGCAATTATGTATGCTATTTTTTGCGCCAATTATAGTAGGGAGTATGCATAGTGCAGTTGCGTTATATACGTTTCATAATACTTTTTTTATGGATGGATCATTAAAAAAAGTAGGTTTGTTCATTCTGTTTTATATCGTAGCATGTATCATTTATTTCTTTTTCGCTCAAAGAGAATATAAGAAACATTTAGACTAGCAAATGCTAGTCTTTTTTTAATATTCGAAATTTACATAGAAGAATATAAAAAAGTATGGTATAACAGTAAGAAAACGAAAAAGAGGGGAAAAGACGATGATTCGAGTAGGATATTTAGGACCAGAAGCAACATTTACAAATATGGCGGTGAGTCGTTTTTTTCCGGAAGCAGATCATGTACCGTATCGAACGATTCCAGATTGTATAGATGCAGCTGCAAATGAAAATGTAGACTTCGCAGTCGTACCGTTAGAAAATGCAATAGAAGGTTCAGTGAATATAACGGTTGATTATCTTGTACATGAGCAGCCGCTTTCTATTGTAGGAGAAATTACAGTACCAATTCAGCAGCATTTACTTGTACATCCGCAGTATGCAGAAGTGTGGGATGAAGTATATGCGGTGCATTCTCATCCGCATGCCATTGCACAGTGCCATAAGTTTTTAAATGAAGAATTAAAAGGAGTAACTGTTCGAGATATGACATCCACAAGTGCCGCTGCGCAATATGTGAAAGAACATCCTGAAGAAAAAATTGCCGCTATTGCAAATGAAGCAGCTGCAGAAAAATACGGATTAACAATTGTAAGACGTAGTATTCATACGCATAAAAATAATCACACACGTTTCCTAGTACTTCATAAGAAAAAGAAAGCAATACTCCCGAATAACGGAGAAAACCGCGGAGAGAAAACGACGCTTATGATAACGTTACCTGCAGATTATGCAGGTGCCCTATATCAAGTGTTATCAGCTTTCGCATGGAGAAAATTAAACTTATCAAAAATCGAATCGCGTCCGATGAAAACAGGTCTTGGAAATTACTTTTTCTTAATCGATGTCGATAAAGCATACGATGACGTATTGTTACCAGGTGTAACGATGGAACTTGAAGCGCTCGGTTTTTCTGTTACTGTGCTGGGGAGTTATTCTTCTTATTGGTTGTAAGATGTAGATGGAATATTTGTATTTGCCTAATCGTCCATATCATTTCATTGCCTAGTATATTTTTTGATAGATTAATAAAATCCCACCTGCAAAAGGTGGGATTCTTTATCCCGCTATTTGCCGGGCAGCCCGATTGGTGAGGGCTGATTAAAGTTTCACTTTATTTTAACTTCGCAAGACGATCTTCTAACTGACCACGCCAAATATCAGCTAGTTCTGGAACAGCAAGAATTTTTTCAATGCCATCTTTATCTTTTCTATTATGAAAATAAATTTCGTTAGAGAACAAAACAGAAACATTGCTCGGCTGACGTTCTAGTAATGTAATTTTAGAATCTTTACGTACAGTACCTTCTTGAAGAACACGGCATAGGTAGCCTGTAAATCCAGTTGCTACAATGCGCGGCAAAATGCCAGGGATGCCAAGGCGTTTTGAAATTGTGCTACAAGGTACGCGAGCTTGCGTTACTTGAATGATTGCTTCGCCTAGTTGATATGTATCTCCGATGCATACATCATGCTCTAACATATTTGTTACGGTAATGTTTTCACCAAATGTGGAAGCTGGAAGCGTAGTTTGAAATTCCTCTTCCCATAGTGCGTAATGCTCGTGTGGGTACACACAAACAGCACGATCAGATCCCCCGTGATGTTTTAAATCCGCTACGTCATCACCACGAAATCCGTCTTTTGAGAGAAAGGCCTCTTCTGTAGGAGCTTTACATATACCTGTTATCATTTCTTTATCTTCGCCATATTTCATTTGTTTCGGTTTGCCAATGCTAAAGTGAACGAGTTCAATTCCCATATTTGATCTCCTTTACGATTGATTACAATATTATAGCATTAAAAAAGCACAGAGAATGATAAAAACTCTGTGCTTTACATTAATAAACGAGAAATCCTGCTTTATCCAGTGCCTCACAAGCAGCATTTAATTTTTCTTTAGAATCTGCCTCGATTGTATGTAAGTGAATACCATCTGTTAGTTGTGAAAGATAGGAAGCATTTGTGTTTTCGATTTTTTGTAAATATTGCTCTACATCAAAGCGATTGCTTACCATAATGGATGCTGTTAAGTCACCGTATACAGGATGCTCAACTTTTACGTCTTTAATCGTAACGCCATGGTCAACAAGCATTGTAAGTTCCTGACGTACTTCTGCTGGTTTATGTTGGCATACAATTACGCGTTCGAAAGTTTGTTGCTTCTCTTGTGGCTTTAAATATAAATAACCTTGAGCAGTCGCAATAATTGGTTCGTTTCGTGCTTTAAGCAAGGAAATATCTTGCACGATAACTTGTCTACTTACGTTCGTCTTTTTCGATAGTTCATTCCCCGATAACGGTTCATTTGCAGCAAGAAGCCACTGGAGGATAAGCTGTCGTCTTTCTTCACCTAAAATCTTTTTTTGTTCATTTTGTTTCATTATGATTTAACACCTCTATAAAATTGATTTCCAATTGTGTGTAGTGCATGAATAGTAGTATCAATTTGATCTTTCGTTGTTTGTTGTCCGAAAGAGAAGCGGACATATTGTTTGGCCTCTTCATACGTTTTTCCAATTGCAAGCATAGTTTTCGAAGGTTCTTGTTTACCGACTTGGCAAGCACTTCCGGTGGAAATGGCAATACCATGACGATTACATTCTAGCATAGTATATTGACCTTCTATTCCTTTTATTGTAACCCCAACAATATGTGGTAAACAAGAAGTAGAATGACCTTCTACTTCAATTTCTAGCGGAAGTGTTTGTATTTGCTCTAAAAAGTAGGATCGTAACTCTTTAAAACGTAAACTTTCTTCCCATTGAGTTTTTAATATATTTTCAGCAGCTGTTAAAAAAGATGCGATGCCGGGAACGTTCACTGTACCTGGGCGAAATCCTTTTTCGTGAGAAGTTCCTGGAAATACTTGTTCCCAGCGAGATTGCGGATTTATGTAGCAAGCGCCGACACCTTTTGGGCCGTATATTTTATGTGCTGAAACAGAAAGACTATCAATCCCCATCTCAAAAACATGGATAGGCAGTTTACCAAATGTTTGCACACAATCCGTATGAAATAAAACATTATATGTTTTTAAAAGTGCACCGATTTCTGTAATGTTTTGAACGGTTCCGATTTCAGAGTTTCCATGCTGTATACTTGCTAGCACAGTATCCTCTGTAATAGCTGCCTCTAAATCTACTAAACAAATGAGTCCGCTTTTATCAACAGGAATTTCAGTGATCGTATAGCCTTTTGATTTTAGAGATTGAAAATAACTTCGAATGGATGCATGTTCCATAGGTGTCGTAATAATATGCTTCTTATTTCGGGCATTTAGAAGTGATTGAATCGCAAGATAGTTCGATTCCGATCCACCGCTTGTGAAAAATACTCCTTGTTCTTTGCCTCCAATCATTTCCGCAAATGTTTTTCGGCAAACTTGTAATAAAGAAGAAGCTGTTCCTCCAATATCATGTAAACTTTGTTCATTTCCGAAGTATTGCGAAGCTGCTTTCATATATGTTTGTAACGCTTCCTCGCTCATAGGTGTAGTAGCTGCATAGTCAAGATATATCATCATGTAAGTTCCTCTCTCTAGTAAGAGTTACATTTCTTTTACTTTTTAAATGGTAGTGAAAATAAGAATTATAAAAAAACTCTTGTCATTATTTTAAAACTATGTAAATATAGGTGTCAAGACAGTTGAAAAGTGTAAAGTAGGAGGCAACAATTATGCCAAGTGCAGATGTCTTAATTATTGGAAGTGGCGTTGCGGCACTTCGTGTTGCAAAAGAGATTTGTCACGAAAAGAATGTGATTATTATCACAAAGGAGACGAAACGTAATAATAATACACATTTAGCTCAAGGTGGAATTGCCGCAGCGGTAGCTACATATGACAATCCTAATGATCATTTTGAAGATACGTTAGTAGCAGGGTGTCGTTATAACAATGAAGAAGTGGTCCGTTATTTAGTCGAGGAAGGACCGAAAGAAATTAATAACCTTATTGAAAGAGGAATGAAATTTGATGGAGATGAAACAGGTCCTCATCTTGGAAAAGAAGGAGCGCATCGAAAACGTCGTATTTTACATGCAGGTGGCGATGCAACAGGAAAGAATTTATTAGAGCATCTTATTCAAGAAGTAGCTCCATACGTTACGGTAGTGGAACAGGAAATGGTGCTCGATTTTATTATAGAAAAAGATAAATGTGTTGGGGTTTTAACTCGCAACAATAAAGGAGAACTGAAACGTTACAATGCAGATTATACGGTGTTAGCTTCAGGCGGTATTGGCGGTTTATACGCCTTTACTTCTAATGATGAGACAATTACAGGTGATGGACTTGCAATGGTGTACCGTGCAGGCGGAGAGCTTGTAGATTTAGAGTTTATACAATTTCATCCGACGATGTTATACGCGGGTGGGCGTTGTTCCGGCCTCGTGTCCGAAGCTGTTCGCGGAGAAGGAGCTGTCCTTATAAATGGCAAAGGGCAGCGTTTTATGATGGATATACATTCCGAACAGGATTTAGCGCCTCGTGATGTAGTCGCAAGGGCTATTCATGAACAACTACTTGCGGGTGAAAAAGTGTACTTAAACATCAAAATGATTCAAAACTTTGAACAACGCTTTCCGACTGTGTCATTGATATGTAAAACGAATGGAGTCGATATAAATAAAAACCTTATTCCAGTCGTGCCCGGTACTCATTTTCACATGGGTGGCGTGAAAACGAACTGTGATGGAGAGACGTCTATTCCGAACCTATACGCAGTCGGGGAAGTAGCTTGTAATGGGGTTCATGGTGCAAATAGATTAGCGAGTAATTCATTATTAGAAGGTCTTGTGTTTGGAGGAAGAATCGGAAGACACATTTTATCTAGAGAGACAAAAGAAAAGGTGAACATGCTAGCCGAAAAAGAAGCAAAGTTTATCGTTCTGAATCATTTACCGACGAAAGAAGAAATACAAAAATGCATGATGAAATATGTTGGGATTGTGCGAACAGAGCAAAGTTTATCTTATGCGAAGAGATGGCTTAGTAAGTATGGTGTTCGAAATATGATATTACAACATGATGTTCTTACGAATGAAGAGATAACGCTTATTAATATGTTAACAGTTTGTGAGCTTATAGTTGTTTCAGCCCTGCAAAGAGAAGAAAGTATTGGCGGGCATTACCGAAGTGATTATCCAGATAGAAATATAGGAAAGAAAGAGATTGTTCGAGTAAAGAGAAAACTACAACTTGTGTGATGAGGGGAAGAGGGGCTTTATGAACACGATAAAAGTTAAAGAAGCATTAAATCGATTTTTTTTAGAAGATATAGGAGAAAGAGATGTAACATCTCAGCTTATTTTTCCAGATAACTTACTTTCGAAAGGAACGTTTCTTGCGAAGGATACAGGGGTCTTTGCAGGACGTTTAGTAATTGAATCAGGATTTAAATTAATTGATGAGAGAATTGAAGTAGAGCTTCATAAAAAAGATGGGGATCTTGTAGAAAAAGGCGAAATCATTGCAACTGTGCAAGGGCCAATTGCATCGTTATTAACAGCAGAGCGCGTTATATTAAACGTTATTCAGCGTATGAGCGGAATAGCGACGATGACGCGTAAAGCGGTTCTTGCTTTAGATAGTAGCCATACTCGCATTTGTGATACGCGAAAAACGATGCCAGGACTACGTATGTTTGATAAGTATGCAGTCGTGTGTGGTGGTGGATTTAATCATCGCTTCGGTTTATATGATGGTGTCATGATTAAAGACAATCATATTGCGTTTGCTGGTTCTATTACAAAAGCTGTTACATCAGTGAAAGAAAAGTTAGGACATATGGTGAAAGTAGAAGTAGAAACAGAAACTGAGGAACAGGTGAGAGAGGCTGTTGCTGCTGGTGCGGATATTATTATGTTCGATAATCGTACGCCAGATGAAATCCGGGAGTTTTCGAAAATTGTACCAAGCGCTATCGTTACAGAAGCTTCAGGGGGCATCACAATTGAAGATTTATCGAAATACGGAAAAACAGGGGTAGATTATATTTCACTTGGAGCGTTAACACATTCAGTGAAAGCACTTGATATTAGTTTCAATATTGAAGGGTAAGGAAAGTGGCTTAGAGGGGGAGAAACGTATATGAGTATTTTAGAACAAGTACAGCCAATTGAAACGATGTTACCAGAGCGTTATTACACGATGTCAACGGAAGATATGGAAAAGCGTGTTCGTGAAATTAAAGAGAAGATGGGGAAAATGTTATTCATTCCAGGGCATCATTATCAAAAAGATGAAGTGGTACAATTTTCAGATGCAGCAGGGGATTCACTTCAGCTTGCGCAAGTTGCAGCGAGCAATAAAGACGCAAAATATATTGTGTTTTGCGGGGTGCACTTTATGGCGGAAACAGCAGATATGTTAACGACAGATGATCAAGTTGTCATCTTACCAGATATGCGTGCAGGTTGTTCGATGGCGGATATGGCAGATATTGAACAAACAGAAAGAGCGTGGAAAGAGTTAAAGAAATTATTTGGAGATACGATGATTCCGTTAACATATGTGAACTCTACAGCTGCAATTAAAGCGTTTTGTGGTCGTAACGGAGGAGCAACAGTAACTTCTTCTAATGCAAAGCAAATGGTATCTTGGGCGTTTACTCAAAAAGAGCGTCTCGTCTTTTTACCAGACCAACATTTAGGGAGAAATACAGCGTACGACTTAGGTATCCCGTTAGATAAAATGGCAGTATGGGACCCACACACAGATTCATTAGAGTACGATGGGGATATAGAAGAAATTCAAGTGATTTTATGGAAAGGGCATTGTTCTGTTCATCAAAATTTTACAGTGAAGAACATTGAGAGCCTACGAAAAAATCATCCTGATATGAATATTATTGTACATCCAGAATGTTGCTATGAAGTGGTAGCTGCTTCAGATTATGCAGGCTCAACGAAGTATATTATTGATATGATTGAATCGGCGCCATCTGGTAGCAAATGGGCGATTGGTACAGAAATGAATTTAGTGAACCGAATTATTCAGCAACATCCAGATAAAGAAATTGTTTCACTTAATCCATTTATGTGTCCATGCTTAACGATGAACCGAATTGATTTGCCTCACTTATTATGGGTACTTGAAACGATAGAAAGAGGAGAAGAAATTAACGTTATTAGCGTAGATAAACAAGTAACGGCAGAAGCGGTTCTTGCATTAAATCGTATGTTAGAGCGTGTGTAAAGCAACGGTATTCCCGTTGCTTTTTTTCATACATATAATCATAACAAGAACAAAATGGGCATACATTGTTTTGAAGAAATCATTGTGGTTCTTTATGCTTATTCCACTTCGAATGATATTGAAAATCGAAGAAGTGATAAAAGTGAAAAGAAGTTAATGTTATTTAGAAAGAGTTACTTCATGAGATTTGTTACTTATAGATAAGTTATACAGGAGGGGGAAAATTTGAAAATTCATATCGTGCAAAAAGGGGATACCCTTTGGAAAATTGCGAAAAAGTACGGAGTGGATTTTGATACGTTGAAAAAAACAAATACACAACTTAGTAATCCAGATTTAATCATGCCAGGTATGAAAATTAAAGTGCCATCCAAGAGTGTTCACATGAAACAACAGGCTGGAGCAGGTTCAGCGCCTCCAAAGCAATACGTAAAAGAAGTGCAACAAAAAGAATTTGCAGCAACACCAACTCCACTTGGAATAGAAGATGAAGAAGAAGTTACGTATCAATCAGCACCAATTACACAGCAGCCAGCTATGCAACAAACACAAAAAGAAGTGCAAGTAAAACCGCAGAAGGAGATGCAAGTAAAGCCGCAAAAAGAAGTACAGGTGAAACCGCAAAAAGAGGTGCAAAAAGAACAGCCAATTCAAAAAGAGAAACCAATTGAAAAACCGTCTGTTATTCAAAAACCACCTGTGATAGAAAAACAAAAACCGGCGGAAAAAGAAAACACGAAGTTTTCGGTAAATGTATTGCCACAGCCGCCACAACCACCAATAAAGCCGAAAAAAGAATATAAAATTTCGGATGTAATAAAAAAAGGCAGCGAGTTAATTGCTCCTCAAATTAGTAAAATGAAACCTAACAATATCATTTCTCCGCAAACGAAAAAAAATAATATAGTATCGCCGCAAGTGAAGAAAGAGAATGTAGGGAATATAATATCGCCACAAGTGAAGAAAGAAAATGTAGGAAATATAGTATCGCCGCAAGTGAAGAAAGAAAATGTAGGAAATATAGTATCGCCGCAAGTGAAGAAAGAAAATGTAGGGAATATAGTGTCACCGCAAGTGAAAAAAGAAAATGTA
>NZ_JACVUW010000008.1:0-229935 GCF_016625265.1 Bacillus sp. S71
CATGTGGAGCTGACGAATACTAATAGATCGAGGACTTAACCATATAATATGTAGCAATGTTATCTAGTTTTGAAGGAATATGCCTTCATAGTTTGGTGATGATGGCAGAGAGGTCACACCCGTTCCCATACCGAACACGGAAGTTAAGCTCTCTAGCGCCGATGGTAGTTGGGACCTTGTCCCTGTGAGAGTAGGACGTCGCCAAGCAAAAACCTAAGTCGTTTCGACTTAGGTTTTTTTGTGTTTATTTTTATTTACCGGATGTTATAATCCATAAATTTAAAAACGCTAAAGACGAAAAAAGAATGAAATAGAGACTGTTTAAAATAATAGCAATGATTTTTTGTGTTTCTGATTTTCCTAATGCCGCTAAAGTAATACTTAAAATAGGACACATTATTTCTATCATAAGTATATATTTTAAATAATGAGATGCTATAAATAAGTATTCAATAATTACAACAATTACTGCGATAGAAAAAATAAATAGGATAATAGCGTAGTTCTTTCTTTCACGTTTATCCTCCTTAGAAATTAAATCGTTATAATAAAAGTTCTATTGATGTGTAGAATACAAGAGTGTACATATTGTGATTTAAAACATACTGAAGTACTATATAAACGATTATAAGTAAATAGATCTCTAGAAATATATATTCTAATTCCCTTTTCTTCTTGCATATAGTTGCAATTATTCTTTTGAATATAACTAAAACACGAACGTTATTGACTACTAATAAAAAAACATTCGATTATTTATTGACATCGTTTATGAAATATTGTTAATATAGCCATAGAAACAATAATATAAGACCTCATATAATCGCGGGGATATGGCCTGCAAGTCTCTACCTAACGACCGTTATTCGTTAGACTATGAGGGAAAGTCACTCGGTATTTTTCTATTCACAAGGGATACGTATGCCTGAGTAGAGCGCTTTCTCTCATAGTAAAGAGAAACTGTTCTATTTCAGGCTTTTTTTATTTGAATCGGGGGGATTCTAATATGAAATCACTAGTTGGAGTCATAATGGGAAGTACGTCAGACTGGGAAACAATGAAATATGCTTGTGACATTTTAGATGAATTAAATATACCGTATGAGAAAAAAGTTGTATCCGCTCATCGGACTCCGGATTATATGTTTGAATATGCAGAGACGGCTCGTGAACGTGGATTGAAAGTTATTATTGCTGGAGCTGGTGGAGCAGCACATTTACCAGGAATGGTTGCAGCGAAGACAAATCTTCCTGTAATTGGAGTTCCAGTTCAATCAAAAGCATTAAACGGCTTAGATTCATTATTATCCATCGTCCAAATGCCAGGAGGTGTTCCAGTTGCAACTGTTGCAATTGGTAAAGCCGGTTCAACGAATGCTGGATTACTTGCTGCACAAATACTTGGATCATTCCATGATGATGTACATGATGCATTAGAATTGAGACGAGAAGCGATTGAAAAAGATGTGCGTGAAGGTAGTGAGCTAGTATGACGAGAATCATTTTACCTGGAAAAACAATCGGCATTATTGGAGGCGGCCAGCTAGGAAGAATGATGGCATTGGCAGCCAAGGAGATGGGATATAAAATTGCTGTTTTAGATCCTACAAAGCATTCACCATGTGCACAAGTTGCTGATATTGAAATTGTTGCACCGTATGACGATTTAAAGGCAATTCAGCATTTAGCAGAGATAAGTGATGTTGTCACATATGAATTTGAGAATATTGATTATAGATGTTTACAATGGCTTGAAAAACATGCTTACTTGCCACAAGGTAGTCAGTTGTTAAATAAAACGCAAAATCGTTTTACAGAAAAGAATGCAATTGAGAAGGCTGGGTTACCAGTAGCAACGTATAGATTAGTTCAAAATCAAGATCAGCTTACAGAAGCAATTGCTGAGTTATCATTCCCTTCCGTCTTAAAAACGACGACAGGTGGATATGATGGGAAAGGGCAAGTTGTTTTAAGAAGTGAGGCTGATGTTGAGACAGCAAGAGATCTTGTGGATAAAGCAGAGTGTATTTTAGAGAAATGGGTGCCTTTTGAAAAAGAAGTATCCGTTATTGTGATTCGTAGTGTAAGTGGTGAAACGAAAGTATTTCCGGTAGCGGAAAATATTCATGTAAATAACATTTTGCATGAATCTATCGTTCCAGCTCGTATTACAGAAGAGCTTTCTCACAAAGCAATTGCTTATGCAAAGGTACTTGCGGATGAATTAAAACTTGTGGGAACACTAGCTGTAGAGATGTTTGCTACAGCTAATGGTGAGATTTACATTAATGAATTAGCACCAAGACCTCACAATTCAGGACACTATACACAGGATGCATGTGAAACGAGCCAATTTGGTCAACATATTCGAGCAATCTGTAATTTACCTCTAGGAGAAACAAATTTGTTAAAACCAGTTGTCATGGTAAACATTTTAGGCGAACATATAGAAGGGGTCCTAAGACAAGTGAATAGATTAACCGGGTGCTATTTACACTTGTATGGAAAAGAAGAAGCAAAAGCACAGCGAAAAATGGGGCATGTTAATATTTTAAATGATAATATTGAAGTCGCTCTAGAAAAAGCGAAGAGTTTGCATATTTGGGACCATCAAGAACAACTGTTGGAGGGAAAAAGATGATTAGTCGTTATACACGCCCTGAAATGGGTGCGATTTGGACGGAAGAGAACAAATTTAAAGCGTGGTTAGAAGTTGAGATTTTAGCTTGTGAAGCATGGGCTGAGCTTGGCGATATTCCAAAAGAAGATGTTAAAAAAATTCGTGAACATGCATCATTTGATATTGATCGTATTTATGAAATTGAAAAAGAAACACGTCATGACGTAGTTGCATTCACTCGTGCTGTATCAGAAACGCCAGCACTAGGCGAAGAACGTAAATGGGTTCATTACGGTTTAACATCTACAGATGTAGTAGATACAGCATTATCTTACATCTTAAAACAAGCGAATGAAATTATATTAAAAGACTTAGAGAACTTTGTAAGCATTTTAGCTAACAAAGCGAAAGAGCATAAATACACAATCATGATGGGAAGAACACACGGTGTTCATGCAGAACCAACGACATTTGGTTTAAAACTTGGTCTTTGGTATGAAGAGATGAAACGTAACGTAGAGCGTTTCAAACAAGCTGCTGATACAGTTCGTGTTGGTAAACTATCTGGTGCGGTTGGTACATATGCAAATATCGATCCATTCGTAGAAAAATATGTTTGTGAAAATTTAGGATTAGAAGCAGCACCAATTTCAACACAAACATTGCAACGTGATCGTCACGCACACTACATGTCAACACTTGCATTAATCGCAACATCTATCGAAAAGATGGCAGTTGAGATTCGTGGCTTACAAAAGAGTGAAACACGTGAAGTTGAAGAAGCTTTCGCAAAAGGCCAAAAAGGTTCTTCTGCAATGCCACATAAGCGTAATCCAATTGGATCTGAAAATATGACTGGTTTAGCTCGTGTTATCCGCGGTTATATGATGACAGCTTATGAGAATGTTCCATTGTGGCATGAGCGTGACATTTCTCACTCTTCAGCAGAACGCGTAATTTTACCAGATGCTACAATCGCATTAAATTACATGTTAAATCGCTTTGGTAATATCGTTAAAAACTTAACTGTATACCCAGAGAATATGAAACGCAATATGACAAGAACATACGGCTTAATTTATTCTCAGCGCGTAATGCTTACACTAATCGACAAAGGTATGGTACGTGAAGAAGCTTATGATATCGTACAGCCTAAAGCGATGGAAGCTTGGGAAACACAAGTACAATTTAAAGAGCTTGTAGAAGCTGATGAGCGTATTACAAGTAAGTTAACACAAGAAGAAATTAATGAATGCTTCAACTATGAGCATCATATGCAACACGTTGATACAATCTTTGAACGCCTTGGATTAAACGAAGCGTAAAATTTCATATGGCACAGAATAGAGTCATTCTGTGCCATTCTTTATAAAAAAATTATTCACATTTTTCAAACTACAGGGGGCTTGCGAAATGCAAAAGCTAGAATTGCTGTATGAAGGTAAGGCAAAAAGAATTTATCGTACAGAATCAGCAGATATGGTTTGGGTAGAGTACAAAGATAGTGCGACTGCTTTCAATGGGGAGAAAAAAGAGACGATTACAGGAAAAGGTCGTTTGAACAATGAGATTACAACTTTATTGTTCAGAAAGTTACAAGAAGTAGGAATTAAAACACATTTTGTTGAGAAGTTATCTGAAACAGAACAACTTGTTAAAAAAGTGAGTATTATTCCTTTAGAAGTTGTCACAAGAAATGTAATTGCAGGAAGTCTTTCAAAACGATTAGGAATGGAAGAGGGAACTGTACTTGCAGAACCAATCGTAGAATTTTACTTCAAAGATGATAATTTAGGAGATCCGCTTGTAACGGAAGATCATATTCGTGTATTAAACGTTGCATCGCCAGAGCAAGTAAGCGTATTACGAGATATGGCTCTACAAATCAATCAAGTGTTGATTGATCATTTCGCAAGCTGTCGTGTAAGATTAGTAGATTTCAAATTAGAGTTTGGTGTAACGGAAGAGGGAGAAATCATATTAGCGGATGAAATTTCACCAGATACTTGCCGTTTATGGGATGAAACGAGCAATGAGAAGTTTGATAAAGACGTATTCCGTCGCGATCTTGGAAATTTAACAGATGCTTATGAAGAGATTTTAAAACGTTTAGGGGGAATTTCACATGTATAAAGTTAAGGTATATGTAACATTAAGAGAAAGCGTATTAGATCCACAAGGAACAGCGGTAAAAGGAGCTCTTCATAGTCTTTCATTCACAGAAGTAAAAGACGTTCGAATCGGAAAGTACATGGAACTAACAATTGATAAATCTGTATCTGACTTAGATAGCAAGGTAAAAGAAATGTGTGAAAAACTATTAGCGAACGTTGTAATGGAAGACTTCCGTTATGAAGTTGAGGAGGTTGTCGCACAGTGAAA
Source organism: Bacillus sp. S71 (assembly GCF_016625265.1). NCBI lineage: Bacteria > Bacillati > Bacillota > Bacilli > Caryophanales > Bacillaceae > Bacillus > Bacillus sp. S71. The sequence continues at coordinate 5,002 of NZ_JACVUW010000008.1, forward strand.
TTTGCCGTAATAGTATTTCCAGGTTCGAACTGTGATGTCGATATGTTCCATGCAATTAAAGATGAGCTTGGCGAAGAAGTAGATTACGTTTGGCACGATACAGAGAATTTAGATGAATATGATGCAATTTTACTACCAGGTGGATTCTCTTACGGTGACTACTTACGCTGCGGTGCTATTTCTCGCTTTGCTAATGCAATGAAAGCAGTACAAAAAGCTGCTGAGCAAGGAAAGCCGATTTTAGGTGTATGTAATGGATTCCAGATTCTTGTTGAATCAGGATTACTACCAGGAGCATTAATGAGAAACGAAAACTTAAAATTTATGTGTCGTACTGTTCAGTTGCGTGTTGAAAATAATGAAACGATGTTTACATCACAATATGAAAAAAATGAAGTAATCAATATTCCAATCGCTCATGGTGAGGGGAATTACTATTGTGACGAAGAGACTCTTAAACAATTAGAAGAGAATAATCAAATCGCATTCCGTTACGTAGAAAATCCTAACGGTAGCGTTTCAGATATTGCTGGTATTGTAAACAAAAAAGGAAATGTACTTGGTATGATGCCACATCCAGAGCGTGCTGTAGATGAATTACTTGGCGGTGCTGAAGGGTTAAAAGTCTTTCAATCTATCTTAAAACAGTGGAGGGAAACATATGTCGTTAATGCTTGAACCAAATCCAACACAAATTAAAGAAGAGCGTATATATGCGGAAATGGGGCTAACAGACGAAGAGTTTGCCATGGTTGAAAAGATTTTAGGTCGTCTGCCAAATTATACAGAAACAGGATTGTTCTCTGTAATGTGGTCTGAACATTGTAGTTATAAAAATTCAAAACCAGTTCTTCGTAAGTTTCCAACGACAGGTGAGCGCGTTCTGCAAGGACCTGGAGAAGGCGCTGGAATTGTAGATATCGGTGATAATCAAGCAGTTGTATTTAAAATGGAAAGTCATAACCATCCTTCAGCTATTGAACCATATCAAGGAGCAGCAACAGGTGTTGGTGGTATTATTCGTGACGTATTCTCTATGGGAGCACGTCCGGTAGCTCTATTAAACTCACTTCGTTTCGGTGAATTACAGTCACCACGTGTGAAATATTTATTCGAAGAAGTAGTAGCAGGAATTGCAGGATACGGTAACTGCATCGGTATTCCGACTGTTGGCGGCGAAGTACAATTTGATCCATGTTATGAAGGAAATCCACTTGTAAATGCAATGTGCGTAGGTTTGATTAACCACGAAGACATTAAAAAAGGGCAAGCGCACGGTGCTGGTAACACAGTAATGTACGTAGGAGCATCAACTGGTCGTGACGGTATTCACGGTGCAACATTCGCATCTGAAGAACTATCTGAAAGCTCAGAAGCGAAACGTCCAGCGGTTCAAGTAGGGGATCCATTTATGGAAAAACTTCTTATTGAAGCGTGTTTAGAATTAATTCAATCTGATGCACTTGTTGGAATTCAAGATATGGGTGCGGCTGGTTTAACATCATCATCTGCAGAAATGGCAAGTAAAGCAGGAATGGGTATTGAAATGTACTTAGATGATGTACCACAGCGTGAAACAGGAATGACACCATATGAAATGATGCTGTCTGAATCACAAGAGCGTATGTTAATTGTTGTGAAAAAAGGTAGAGAACAAGAAATAGTAGATTTATTTGAGAAGTATGGTCTCGCAGCGGTTACGATGGGGAAAGTAACGGAAGATAAAATGCTTCGTTTATTCCATAAAGGTGAAAAGGTAGCTGAAGTTCCAGCAGATGCTTTAGCAGAAGAAGCACCAATTTATCATAAACCATCAAAAGAAGCAGCATACTTTGCTGAATTCCAAGCAATGAAAATGGAAACGCCAAAAGTAGAAAATTATAAAGAAGCGTTATTCGCTCTATTACAGCAACCAACAATTGCAAGTAAAGAGTGGGTATACGATCAATACGATTACCAAGTTCGTACAAGCACAGTGGTTACACCAGGTTCAGATGCAGCAGTTGTACGTGTACGCGGTACAGAAAAAGGATTAGCAATGACGACAGATTGTAATTCTCGCTACATTTATCTAGATCCAGAAATGGGCGGTAAAATTGCAGTAGCAGAGGCAGCGCGTAATATCGTATGCTCTGGCGGTGAGCCACTTGCAATTACAGATTGCTTAAACTTCGGTAACCCAGAAAAACCAGAAATCTTCTGGCAAATTGAGAAATCAGTAGACGGTATGAGTGAAGCTTGTCGCACATTACAAACACCAGTTATCGGCGGAAACGTATCGATGTATAACGAACGTAGTGGCGAAGCTGTATATCCAACACCAACTGTTGGGATGGTCGGACTTGTACATGACTTAAAACATGTAACAACACAAGAGTTTAAGCAAGCTGGTGATTTAGTTTATATAATCGGTGAGACGAAAGCTGAGTTTGGCGGAAGTGAATTACAGAAAATGATTCACGGAAAAATTTTCGGTCAATCACCAAGTATCGATCTAGATGTAGAATTAAAACGCCAAAAACAAGTATTAGAAGCAATTCAAGCTGGTCTTGTTCAATCTGCACATGATGTTGCTGAGGGTGGTTTAGCAGTTGCAATTTCAGAAAGTGCAATTGGTGCTAACGGCTTAGGTGCTACTGTGAAATTAGATGGAGAAGCAACAGCAGCATTATTCGCTGAATCACAGTCTCGCTTCGTGATAACTGTAAAACGTGAAAATAAAGAGGCGTTTGAGAAAGCGGTAGAAGCAATCCAAGTTGGCGAAGTAACAAGTACAAATGAAGTAACAATTCATAATGAAGAAAATGAAGTATTACTTACAGCAAATGTAGATGAAATGAGAAAGGCTTGGAAAGGGGCAATCCCATGCTTGCTGAAATAAAGGGGTTAAACGAAGAATGTGGCGTTTTCGGAATTTGGGGGCATGAAAATGCAGCACAAGTTTCATACTACGGATTGCACAGTTTACAGCACCGTGGGCAAGAAGGCGCAGGCATTGTCGTAAATAATGGGGAAAAAATCGTCGGTCACAAGGGATTAGGTTTAATATCAGAAGTGTTTTCAAGAGGTGAGTTAGAAGGATTAAATGGAAAATCAGCAATCGGACATGTACGATATGCAACAGCTGGTGGAAGTGAAGTTGCTAACGTTCAACCATTGTTGTTCCGTTTTTCCGATCATAGTATGGCGTTAGCTCATAACGGAAATTTAATTAACGCAAAAATGCTTCGTCGTGAATTAGAAGCAGAGGGAAGTATTTTTCAAACTAGTTCAGATACAGAAGTACTTTTACATCTTATTAAACGTAGTACGAAAGACTCTTTAATTGAAAGTGTAAAAGAGGCTCTAAATAAAGTGAAAGGTGCGTTTGCGTATCTTTTACTAACTGGAAATGAAATGATCGTTGCGTTAGATCCAAATGGATTCCGTCCGCTTTCAATTGGAAAGATGGGGGATGCTTACGTTGTAGCATCTGAAACATGTGCTTTTGATGTAGTAGGTGCAACATACATTCGCGATGTAGAACCTGGTGAATTACTTATCATTAATGATGAAGGAATTCACGTAGATCGTTTCACAAACGATGTAGAACATGCGATTTGTAGTATGGAATATATTTACTTTGCACGACCAGATTCTAATATTGCTGGTGTTAACGTTCATGCAGCGCGTAAAAATATGGGAAAACGTTTAGCAGCGGAAGCTCCTATTGAAGCGGATGTTGTTACTGGTGTACCAGACTCTAGTATTTCAGCTGCGATTGGCTATGCGGAGGCAACAGGCATTCCGTATGAATTAGGATTAATTAAAAATCGTTACGTTGGACGTACTTTTATCCAGCCTTCTCAAGAACTGCGTGAGCAAGGGGTTAAGATGAAGCTTTCCGCAGTAAGAGGTGTGGTTGAGGGGAAACGAGTTGTTATGATTGATGACTCTATCGTAAGAGGAACGACAAGTAAACGAATTGTTCGTATGCTTCGTGAGGCTGGAGCGACAGAAGTTCATGTAAGAATTGCTTCACCACCTCTGAAATATCCATGTTTCTATGGCATTGATATTCAAACGAGAAAAGAATTAATTGCAGCAAATAATACAGTAGAAGAAATCCGCGAAATGATCGGAGCAGATTCTTTAACATTTTTAAGCGAAGATGGATTAGTAGATGCAATTGGACGTCCATATGAAGGGAAATATGGCGGCCTATGCATGGCTTACTTTAATGGGGACTATCCAACAGCTCTTTATGATTATGAGCAAGAGCTTTTAGAAAGTATGAAATAAGAAAAGTGAAAAAAGCTTCTACTTCTTTTGCTGTAGAAGCTAGCTTTTTTCTTAAAACGGCCGGCCCTGGATGGGGAGAAATTAAAAGACGAGGTGTAAATAACGATGGCGAATGCATATAAGCAAGCAGGAGTAGATATTGAAGCTGGATATGAAGCGGTATCTCGCATGAAAAAACACGTACAAACAACTATGAGAAAAGAAGTACTAGGCGGTTTAGGCGGTTTTGGAGGTATGTTTGATCTATCAAAATTTGCATTAGAAGAACCTGTATTAGTATCTGGAACAGATGGCGTGGGAACAAAATTGATGCTCGCTTTTATGGCAGATAAACATGACACAATTGGTATTGATGCAGTAGCAATGTGTGTAAATGATATTGTTGTCCAAGGAGCAGAGCCGCTTTTCTTCCTTGATTATATTGCTTGTGGTAAAGCTGAACCTAGTAAAATTGAAAACATCGTCAAAGGTATATCAGAGGGCTGTCGCCAAGCTGGTTGTGCATTAATCGGTGGAGAAACAGCTGAAATGCCAGGAATGTATTCTACGGAAGAATATGATTTAGCTGGTTTTACAGTTGGGATTGTTGATAAAAAGAAAATTGTAACAGGTGAAAAGATTGAAGCTGGTCACGTGCTAATTGGCTTAGCATCTAGCGGTATTCATAGCAATGGTTACTCTTTAGTACGAAAAGTGTTACTAGAAGATGGAGAACTAACTTTAGAGCGTATTTATGGACGCTTAGAACTACCTCTTGGTGAAGAATTATTAAAACCAACGAAAATTTATGTCAAACCTATTTTAGAACTATTGAAGAAGCATGAAGTATACGGTATGGCGCATATTACAGGGGGCGGATTTATTGAAAATATCCCACGTATGTTGCCAGAAGGAATTGGTGCTGAGATTGAACTAGGATCTTGGAAAATTCAGCCGATCTTCCATTTACTTCAAGAAGTTGGGAAACTGGAAGAGAAAGAAATGTTCAATATTTTTAACATGGGTATTGGTATGGTAGTAGCAGTGAAGGAAGAAGATGCAAAAGATGTTGTTCGTCTTCTTGAAGAGCAAGGAGAAACGGCTCGTATTATTGGACGTACTGTACAAGGAGCTGGCGTTACTTTTAATGGGGGCAAAGCACTATGAGTAGATTAGCAGTTTTTGCTTCTGGAAGTGGATCTAACTTTCAATCTCTCGTTAATGCGGTAGAAGAAAAAAGATTGGATGCAGAAATTAGTTTATTAGTATGTGATAAACCAGAAGCACGTGCTGTTGGGCGAGCGCATTATCATCATATTCCGTGTTTCGCTTTTTCAGCGAAAGCATATGAGTCCAAAGAAGCGTTTGAAAAAGAGATATTAAAGAAGCTAGAAGAATATGAAATTGATTATATTATTTTAGCTGGATATATGCGTTTAATCGGGCCGACGTTACTAGAAGCATACGGCGGAAAGATTATTAATATTCATCCATCATTACTACCGAGCTTTCCGGGTAAAGATGCTGTCGGTCAAGCGTTAGAAGCAGGTGTGAAAGTAACTGGAGTAACAATTCATTATGTAGATGCAGGTATGGATACAGGGCCAATTATTGCGCAAGAAGCAGTGGTTGTTTCTGAAGGGGATACGAGAGAAAGCTTACAAAAGAAAATTCAGCAAGTTGAACATAAATTATACGTAAATACAGTGAATCAAATTGTTCAGTCTGTGAAAGAAACAACTGTTAACTAACATACAACCAGGGGTGAAGGATAAATGAAAAAGCGTGCATTAGTAAGTGTTTCAGATAAAACAGGAGTAGTAGAATTTGTTAAAGGGTTACTAGAGCAAGGGATTGAAGTTATTTCAACAGGTGGTACGAAAAAGTTACTAGAAGAAAACGGCTTACAAGTAATTGGTATTTCTGAAGTAACTGGTTTCCCTGAAATTATGGATGGTCGTGTGAAAACTTTACATCCAAATATTCATGGTGGTCTATTAGCAGTTCGTGATAATGAAACACATGTAGCGCAAATGAATGAATTAGGTATTCAAGCAATTGATTTTGTTGTTGTTAACTTATACCCATTTAAAGAAACAATCGCTAAGCCTGATGTAACATTTGCTGATGCAATTGAAAATATTGATATCGGTGGCCCGACAATGATTCGCTCTGCTGCGAAAAATCATAAATTCGTATCTGTAATTGTAGATCCAGTAGATTATGATATTGTGTTAGCAGAACTGAAAGAGAACGGTGAAGTAGCAGAGGAAACGAAACGTAAACTAGCAGCGAAAGTATTCCGTCATACAGCAGCGTATGATGCGTTAATTTCTAACTACTTAACAGAGCAAATGGGTGAAGAAAGTCCAGAAACATTAACTGTGACATTTGAGAAAAAGCAAGACTTACGTTATGGCGAGAACCCACATCAAAAAGCTACTTTCTATAAAGCGCCATTCGCAGCAACTTCTTCTGTTGCATACGCAGAACAATTACACGGTAAAGAATTATCGTATAACAATATTAATGATGCAGACGCAGCGCTTAGCATCGTAAAAGAATTTACAGAACCAGCAGTAGTAGCAGTAAAACATATGAATCCATGTGGTGTTGGAGTAGGAACTAATATTCACGAAGCATATACTCGTGCTTATGAAGCAGATCCAGTATCAATCTTCGGCGGTATTATTGCAGCAAATCGTGAAATTGATAAAGCTACAGCAGAAAAGTTACATGAAATTTTCTTAGAAATTGTTATCGCACCTTCGTTCTCGCAAGAAGCTTTAGAAGTGTTGCAAAGTAAGAAGAACTTACGTTTATTAACTATAAATATTGAAAAAGCGACAAGTGCAAGCAAAAAACTAACTTCTGTACAAGGTGGACTTCTCGTTCAAGAGGAAGATACGTTATCATTAGATGAAAGTACAATTTCAATTCCAACGAAACGTGAACCTTCAGAGCAAGAATGGAAAGATTTAAAACTAGCTTGGAAAGTTGTAAAACATGTGAAATCAAATGCAATTGTTTTAGCGAAAGATGACATGACAATTGGTGTCGGTGCGGGACAGATGAACCGTGTAGGTTCTGCAAAAATCGCGATTACACAAGCTGGTGAAAAAGCACAAGGTAGCGCGCTTGCATCTGATGCTTTCTTCCCAATGCCAGATACATTAGAAGAAGCAGCAAAAGCGGGAATTACAGCAATCATTCAACCAGGCGGATCGATCCGTGATGAAGATTCTATTAAAGTGGCAGATACGTATGGGATTGCTATGGTGTTCACTGGCGTACGTCATTTTAAACATTAATAGAGCAATTGTGGAAAAAACAAACTAGGAGCAGCATAGCTTCTAGTTTGTACTTATTTAATTATTGGGGGATGAAATATGAATGTTTTAGTAATTGGCCGCGGTGGGCGTGAGCATGCTTTAGCTTGGAAGTTTGCACAATCTGCAAAAGTGAAAAAGGTATATGTAGCACCAGGTAATGAAGGTATGCGAGATGTTGCAATACCAGTTGATATTGATGAAAATGATTTTGATGCATTAGTTTTATTTGCCAAAGAGAATAATGTGGAATTAACTTTCGTTGGACCAGAAATTCCACTTATGAATGGAATTGTTGATCGTTTTAAAGAAGAGGGACTTCGCGTATTTGGTCCGAATAAAGCGGCTGCTGTTATTGAAGGTAGTAAAGCTTTTACAAAAGAGCTTATGAAAAAGTATGATATTCCAACTGGGGCGTACGAAACTTTTACCGATTATGAAGAAGCAGTACAGTACATTCAAAAAGTTGGTGCACCAATCGTTATTAAAGCTGACGGATTAGCTGCTGGTAAAGGGGTAACGGTAGCAATGACGCTTGAAGAGGCATTACAAGCTGTGAAAGAAATGCTACAAGATGTGAAGTTCGGCGCGGCAAGTAAGAAGGTTGTTATTGAAGAGTTTTTAGATGGACAAGAATTTTCATTAATGGCATTTGTAAATGGAACAACTGTACATCCGATGGTAATCGCTCAGGACCATAAACGAGCTTTTGATGCTGATAAAGGCCCAAATACAGGCGGAATGGGTGCATATTCTCCAGTACCACAAATTCCAGAATCAGCAGTCCAAGAAGCGATTCAAACCGTATTACATCCAACTGCTCAAGCGATGCTCCAAGAAAATCGATTGTTTACAGGGATTTTATATGCAGGGCTTATTTTAACAAATGATGGTCCAAAGGTAATTGAATTTAATGCACGCTTTGGTGATCCTGAAACAGAAGTTGTATTACCTCGCTTAGAAAATGATTTAGTTGATGTATGTAACGCTGTATTAGATGAAAGTGAGTTAGTGTTAGAGTGGTCAGAGGAAGCAGTAATTGGTGTTGTACTTGCTTCAAAAGGATATCCAGAAGCGTATAAAAAAGGTGAAATTATTACAGGATTAGATCGTTTAGAAGATGCTATTGTCTTTCATTCAGGTACAGCGATGAAACATGGGGATTTTGTAACAAATGGTGGCCGTGTACTATTTATTGCTTATAAAGCGAAAGACTTACAAGAAGCGAAAGATAGAGTGTATAAAGAAATCGCAAAGATTGAAAGCGATGGCTTATTTTATCGTAGTGATATAGGATATCGTGCGATTGGGCATGAGATTACGCGAAGCTAACATATGTTAGCTTCTTTTTTTATAGGAAATAGAGTATAGTACGTTGAATCTTTTCAAGAGATTATAAACTATTTGTATCTATATACACTTTTTCTCTACCTGCTTACATCTTATTTCTCCAATTAATAATAGCAGTATTGAGATGATTAACGTAAGAGCAGCGACAAGGAGTGGGAGGGAAAAACTTTGCATTTGCTCTGCAATAATACCTGTAAAGATTGGACCGATAATTTGGCCAATCCCATAAACACCTGTCGTATAACCAATGATTTTATTACTTTCATTCGGTCTTATTCGTTTTGCTTCTGTAGTTGTTAAAATTGTAATTCCGACGAATGTAGCACCTAGAAGGAATGCACTTAGAAATGCCCCAAAAAGGTTTGGAATAAGGAGTAGAGAAAGTAAACTTATAATTTGTAACATATAGGCGGATGTAAGAGCTCGTGTTGGTCCGTACTTCCGAGCAACAGTGGACCAAATGTAACTAGATGGGATGACAGCAATACCGACAATAATCCAGCTACAAGATGCATAGAAGGGTGATAGTGTAATTCTTTCTACAATGGTGACAAGGAAGGTCCCTGTAATGATATAGCCAAACCCTTCGAATCCGTAAGCTAAAATAAGCCAAAATAAATAGTTTTTTCTATGAGATGTAGCTTGTATAGTACTTTTTGGTTGCTGTATAGTATGTCTACTGTCCTCTCTTAACCATTTCCATACAAGGATAGCTAAACTAAAACTAATAATTCCTAACCCAATCCATGCACCTTGCCAATTCCAAATTGAGTTGAATAAAGGTGCGAAACTTCCAGAGAAAATAATGCCAATTCCAACACCGCTATAAATCATGCCACCTAGCATGACTTTATTACTTTGAAATAAATAATCTAAAACAATACTAGAGGCAAGAACAAATACAATTGCACTTGTGAAACCACCGATAAAGCGAAGGGGAAACCATAAAAAGATATAAGAGGTTAAGCCCATACAAAGAGTTGAAAGAACATTGAAGAATAAACAGTGGTGTAATATTTTTTCACGATTTTTTATCGTAATGAATCCAATAAAGAATGCCCCAAGTAAATAACCAAGATAATTACTGGACGCTAAATATCCAGCGAGGTCATCTTCTATATGGGCTTGCTTTTCCATAAAAGAAATAATCGGTGTGTAGGCGAACCGACTAATACCCATGACAGCTATTAAAGAACATATCCCAGCTATAATCATTTTCCATGTTTTTGTTTCTTTCATATAATCTCCCTTCTTGAAATATCTTCTAATATATATGATAGAGGAATATATATGGGGCGTAAAATACTGATTTTTTATATGTAATATCAAAATTAATGATATGAACGAAGGGATATGAACGAATGAACTTACAAGATTTTGTAGCTTTTTATATGGTCGCGCAGGAGAAAAGTATTTCAAGAGCAGCTATTCGGTTGAATTTTGTTCAATCAAACATAACAGCAAAAATAAAACGGCTAGAAGCTGAATATGAAACACAATTATTTTATAGGCATCGAGATGGAGTTACATTAACACCAGCCGGAGAAAAGTTGTTAACATACGCTGAAAAAATGATTCAATTATTAAATGAATCAAAAAGGCAAGTGAAACATACAGCGGAGCCTGGAGGAGTATTGAAAATTGGAGCGATGGAAACAGCAGCAGCTGTTAGATTGCCCACGATTCTAGCTAATTATCATATGCGCTATCCAGAAGTGGAAATTATGTTGCAAACGCACAATACGGAAGAATTAACGAAGAAGGTACTCTTATATGAAATAGAGGGGGCATTTGTAGCTGATTGTATAGCTGATCCAGCTTTAGAAAAGATAGAAGTATTCCAAGAGGAAATGATGTTACTTTCAAAGCGGAATGTTTTGTGGGATAACGGATATTCGGAATCGCAGTCTTTTATCGTTTTTCAATCAGGTTGTTTTTATAGAAAAGTTTTAGAAGAATGGTTACTATCTGAAGGGATTGTTCCAAAAAAAATAATGGAATTAAATTCTTTAGACGGTATTATTGGATGCGTAAAAGCTGGACTTGGGGTGTCTATGTTACCACGTGAAGTAGCAGAGCAATTTGATAGCCATAAAGAACTTATTCATACACCGTTAGTACATGAAAACAGGTTTATTCCGACTTATTTTATTTATCGGAAAGATAGTGTGAGAACAGCAGCGTTAAGCAAGTTTATTGATGACTTGCTTTGTATAAAAACAGCCCGCTGAAAATTCAGTGGGCTGTTTGTTCATGCATCTTTATCTTTCTTCAATTTTCCTTTTTGCTTTGCCATTTCTCGAAGTAAATACTCGATGTGTGCATTGACGCTACGAAACTCATCATTTGCCCATTTTTCGATGACTGCGTGTAATTCAGGATCAATACGTAATGGAAAGCTTTTCTTTTTAGCCATAATTACTTATAGCCCTTAGTATAGGCTTCCTGTATTAATAACTGGTTGCGCACCTTTATCTGAAACGATGGCAACTAATAGGTTGTTTACCATATTCGCTTTACGCTCGTCATCTAATTCAAGTACGCCTTCCTCATCTAACATATGGATGGAATCTTTCGCCATCTTCACAGCACCTTCAACAATTTCTTTTCTAGCAGCTAATACTGCTTTTGCTTGCTGGCGTTGTAGCATTGCATGGGCAATTTCTGTTGCGTAAGCTAAGTGCGTTAAACGAGTTTCTAATACTTCTACACCAGCAATTTCAAGACGCGCCTCTAATTCACGTTTTAATTCTTCAGAGATTTCTTCAGTATTTCCGCGTAACGTAACGCAGGTTTCATCTTGGAAATTGTCATAAGGATATTTTGTTGCAACATGGCGGATTGCCGTTTCGCTTTGAATTTCTACAAATCGATCATAATGTTCAACACCGAACATTGCTTTTGCAGAATCAACAACTTTATATACGATAACAGCTGCAATTTCAATTGGATTTCCATCAACGTCATTTACTTTTAATTTTTTACTGTTAAAGTTTTCAACACGTAAAGATACAGTTTGACGGAATGCGAACGGAATCGTTAAAAATAAACCGTTTTGACGAATTGTTCCTAAATAATTACCGAAGAACGTAATAACCTTCGCTTGATTCGGTTGAACAATACCGATACCTGTAGCGAGAACTGCGGCTAATATAATAGTTAGTGCCGCTCCTATGAAAATTTCTTGTGCAAGGAAAAATACACCGATAGCAGCTAAAATCAAAATTCCAATAATACCGAGAAAACCATTTACATAAAATACTTGTTTTTCTTTCATATGATCGCCTCCTGATATAAAAATGATATCACTTTTATATCATTTTAAGCAAGGGGTATGCACCTAATTTTCTGAAATTTATTGATTGATATCTTTTATGTACATTTTAAAGTTAGAAATAAGAATATACGTTCTGTTTTATGGTAAAATAAAGAAGACTTAACCGCCCACTGCAGCAGCTAAGTCCCTTTGAGAGCATCTTGCATCGTGACAAATGATTCAAAGCGGTTTTGCCAGGATTATTTCTTCAATCGCTGACTCAATCTCTTTGTCAGAAGCGTCATAACTTCCCTTTGACTTTGGCTTGTCATGAGCGGAAGTTTGATTCACTTCTTCTTTAGCATGTCCTTTTTCAGTAAAATTCATGCCAGGCATTTTAAATGCGCCCATATTCATGTATTTTCCAAATTTCCACGCTTCAACAATAGGGCAGAAGCGAACAATTCCCTCTGCAACTTTCATTGCACCAATCCATAGAAAAATGTTAGACCAAGTGCACCACGGCTTGCGTACAAGTTTAGTTGCACTACATCCGAAGAGGACAAGCCCAAGTGTAATTCGAATTAGAGCGTTTATTGTCCCGATGTTTTGCTTCATTAGAAAAACACTCCTTTTTATGAAAATTGAAATAGTAAATACTACTTCTCTTATTAGTATCCCGTGTGATTTTTGGGATATGTAATCCAACATTTGACGTTGAAAAAGATGTTGGATTCGGCGTGTGTGTCAGTAGCTTTTTTTGTTATAATGAAAGAATGCATAAAAAGAAGGTGAAATTAAATTCTTCTTTTTGAAAAATATTTAATAGCTATTTTAAAAAATCAAGATAAAAACTAACTGTTATTTTAAACAGAACTATAGATATAACTAGAGAAAAGGAAGGGTGTTTTCATGTACGATATTTCCGGATGGAAACATGTATTTAAGCTTGATCCAAATAAGGAGTTAAGCGATGAATATTTAGAAATGATTTGTGAGTCTGGAACGGATGCTGTTATTGTAGGCGGAAGTGATGGAGTTACAATTGATAACGTATTACACATGCTAGTTAGCATTCGTAGATATGCAGTTCCTTGTGTATTAGAGGTTTCTGATGTAGAAGCAATTACACCAGGATTTGATTTTTATTACATCCCAAGTGTTTTAAATAGCCGAAAAGTAGAATGGGTAACAGGTGTTCATCATGAGGCATTGAAAGAATTTGGGGATATTATGGACTGGGACGAAATTTTTATGGAAGGGTATTGTGTTTTAAATCCCGAAGCGAAAGTAGCCCAGCTTACAGATGCGAAATGTGATTTAACAGAAGATGACGTTATTGCATATGCGCGTTTAGCAGACAAGTTATTACATTTACCGATATTTTATTTAGAATATAGCGGTACGTATGGAGATGTTGAACTTGTTAAAAATGTAAAAGTAGAATTGAAACAAGCCAAGTTATATTATGGCGGTGGTATTTCTAATGCAGAACAGGCGAAAGAAATGGCGCAATATGCTGATACAGTAGTTGTTGGAAATATTATTTATGATGATATAAAATCGGCGTTAAAAACAGTTAAAGCAGTAAAAGGAGAGTAGGTGCAGGCGTATATGAGTATGACAGATAAGTTATTAAACGGTTTAAATCCACAGCAACAAAAAGCAGTACAAACAACGAATGGACCACTTCTACTAATGGCAGGTGCAGGTAGTGGTAAGACACGCGTGTTAACACACCGTATTGCGTATTTGCTTGGTGAAAAAGGTGTAGCACCATGGAATGTACTAGCTATTACCTTCACAAATAAAGCAGCTCGTGAAATGCGCGAGCGTATTGATAAACTTGTGGGACCAGAAGCAGAAGATATTTGGATTTCGACGTTCCACTCTATGTGTGTACGTATTTTACGACGCGATATCGATCGTATTGGTATTAATCGTAACTTTACAATCTTAGATTCAGGTGATCAGCTAACTGTAGTCAAAAAAATTATGAAAGAGCGCAATATTGATCCGAAGAAATTTGAGCCGCGCTCTATTTTAGCGGGTATTAGTAATGCAAAAAATGAACTGTTATCTGCGGATAAATATGCAAAAAAAATTACAATGGCTGATCCATATGAAAAATTAACGAGCGATGTATACACAGAGTATCAAAAACGTCTTTTGAAAAATAATTCATTAGACTTTGATGATTTAATTATGACGACTATTCAGCTATTTGAACGTGTTCCAGAAGTATTAGAGTTTTATCAGCGTAAGTTCCAATATATTCATGTTGATGAGTATCAAGATACGAACAAAGCGCAATATCTTCTTGTTAAACATTTGGCAGCACGTTTTAAAAATCTTTGCGTTGTAGGTGACTCTGACCAGTCTATTTATCGCTGGCGTGGTGCAGATATTTCTAACATTTTGTCATTTGAAAAAGACTATGAGAATGCACAGGTAATTTTGTTAGAACAAAACTATCGTTCGTCACAAAATATTTTAAATGCAGCGAATGCTGTTATTGAAAAAAATACGAATCGTAAACCGAAGAAATTATGGACAGACAATCAAGTTGGAAGTAAAATCTCGTATTATCGTGCCGCAACTGAAAAGGACGAAGCATATTTTGTTGCGAAAAAAATTCGTGACGATCTTCAAATGGGGAAACGAAAATACACTGATTTTGCAGTGCTATATCGTACGAATGCTCAGTCTCGTATGGTCGAGGAGATTTTCCTTAAATCTAACATTCCGTACAAAATTGTCGGGGGAACTAAGTTCTACGACCGTAAAGAGATTAAAGATATTTTGGCGTACTTACGTTTAATCGGTAATCCAGATGATGAAATTAGTTTTGCACGTATTATTAACATGCCAAAGCGTGGTATTGGTGCGACTTCTATCGATAAAATTATTAATTATGGTGTGCAAAACGGAATTTCATTAACTGCTGTATTTGATGAGATTGAGCATGTTGGAGTAAGTGCAAAAATTACAAAGGCAGTAAAAGAATTCGCAAGTTTATTACACAACTGGGTAAATATGCAAGAGTATTTATCTGTTACAGAATTAGTAGAAGAAGTTATTGAAAAAACAGGCTATCGCGATATGTTGAAAAATGAGCGTTCTTTAGAAGCGGAAGGTCGTTTAGAAAACTTAGACGAATTCTTATCTGTTACGCAAACATTTGAATCTCAAAGTGAAGATAAGAGCCTTGTTGCATTCTTAACAGATTTAGCACTTGTTGCTGATATTGATCGTGTAGATGAAGACCCAACTGCTGGTGAAGAAGTTATTTTAATGACGATGCACTCAGCAAAAGGATTAGAGTTCCCGGTTGTCTTTATTGTTGGTTTAGAGGAAGGGATATTCCCTCATACTCGTTCTCTTATGGAAGAGGATGAAATGCAAGAAGAACGTCGTCTTGCTTATGTAGGTATTACTCGTGCAGAAGAAGAGTTATATTTATCTAATGCGCAAATGCGTACTTTATTTGGTAGAACAAGTATGAACGCTGCGTCTCGCTTCATTACAGAAATCCCGGCAGAACTAGTGGAATCATTAAATGAAACAGCGCCGAAGCGTGAAAATTCGTTTGGTGCAAAAGGCAGAACAACAAGTAGCAGTAAAATGACAACCGCAACACGCTCTCGTTCAGCTTTCGCGCGTCCAGCAGCTAAGACGACAGGCGGTGAGCAAATTGGCTGGGCAGTAGGCGATAAAGCTTCCCACCAAAAATGGGGAATCGGTACAGTTGTAAGTGTAAAAGGTGAAGGTGATGCAAAAGAATTAGATATTGCGTTCCCAAGCCCAATTGGTGTTAAACGTTTGTTAGCAAAATTTGCACCTGTGACGAAACAATAGAAAGGAATGAGGATATGTCAAAAGAGATAGCAAAAAAACGTATAGAAGAACTGCGTGATTTGTTAAATACATTTAATTATCAATATCACGTATTAGACAATCCTTCTGTTTCTGATGCGGAATATGACCGTGATATGCAGGAGCTTATAAAATTAGAAGCAGAGAACCCAGAGTTTATGAGTGAAGATTCTCCCTCCGTTCGCGTTGGGGGAACTATTCTTGATATATTTGAAAAAGTAACACATAAGTCACCAATGTTAAGTTTAGGGAATGCATTTAACGAAGGGGATTTGCGTGATTTCGACAGAAGAGTATGTCAAGGAATTGATGGTGCGAATGTAAGATATATATGTGAATTAAAAATTGACGGGCTTGCCGTTTCGCTTCATTATGAAAAAGGACGCTTCATTCAAGGGGCGACACGTGGTGATGGTGTAACGGGTGAAGATATTACTCAAAATTTAAAAACGATTAAAGCTATCCCACTTCGTTTAAATGAAGAAGTAACGTTAGAAGCACGAGGCGAAGCTTATATGCCGAAGCGTTCATTCGTTAAACTAAATGAAGAAAAAGAGCAAAATGGAGAAGATGTATTTGCGAATCCGCGTAATGCAGCAGCAGGTTCAATACGTCAACTTGATCCGAAAATTGCAGCGAAGCGTAACTTATCTATGTTTGTGTACGGTCTTGCGAATGTAGAAGAAAAAACAATTCCATCGCACAGTGAATCGCTTGATTTCTTAGGTGAACTCGGATTTAAGACAAATCCAAATCGCCGTACATGTGAAACAATCGAAGAGGTTATAGCTTATGTAGAAGAATGGCAAGAAAAACGTCCGCATCTTGATTATGAGATTGATGGAATCGTTATAAAAGTAGATGATGTTGCTCTTCAAGAAAGTCTAGGAACTACAGCGAAGAGTCCACGATGGGCGATTGCTTATAAATTCCCAGCTGAAGAAGTTGTAACGAGACTAACAGGCATTGAATTAAGTGTTGGCCGAACAGGGGTTGTAACGCCGACTGCAGAGCTAGAGCCAGTGAGAGTTGCTGGTACGATTGTTCGCCGTGCTTCTTTACATAACGAAGATTTGATTCGTGAAAAAGACATTCGAATTGGTGACTACGTTGTTGTGAAGAAGGCTGGAGATATTATTCCTGAAGTTGTGAACGTTATTTTTGATAAGCGTACTGGTGAAGAAGAAGAATACCGTATGCCAACGCATTGTCCAGCATGTGAGAGTGAACTTGTTCGTTTAGAAGAAGAAGTAGCACTTCGATGTATAAATCCGACTTGTCCGGCTCAAATTCGAGAGGGATTAATCCATTTCGTTTCAAGAAATGCGATGAATATTGATGGACTTGGAGAACGTGTCATTACACAACTCTTTGATGCAGATTATATTCGTACATTTGCTGATTTATATGCATTGACGAAAGAGCAATTATTACAGTTAGAACGTTTTGGTGAAAAATCAGCAACAAACTTAATACAAGCAATTGAAAATTCTAAAGAAAACTCGTTAGAGCGATTATTATTTGGTCTTGGAATCCGCCACGTTGGAGCGAAAGCAGCACGTACATTTGCAGAGCACTTTGAAACGATGGATGAGCTTGTAAAAGCAACAGAAGAAGAACTAAAAGCAATTAATGAAATTGGCGAAAAAATGGCTCAATCTGTTGTGACATATTTTGATAATGAAGATGTATTAGAATTATTACAGCAGTTTAAAGAGTATGGCGTGAATATGACATACAAAGGTATAAAAATTGCAGATTTACAAAATGTTGAATCTTACTTCGCAGGAAAAACGGTTGTTTTAACAGGTAAGCTAGAAGTTATGGGACGAAGTGAAGCGAAGAAGAAGATTGAGGCATTAGGTGGAAAAGTAACAGGAAGTGTTAGTAAGAGTACGGATTTGGTTGTTGCAGGTGAAGCAGCTGGTTCGAAATTAGCACAAGCGGAGAAACATAATGTTGAGGTTTGGAATGAAGAGAGGTTCTTACAAGAGCTAAATAAGTAAGAGGTGCAAACTTACCATGAAAAAAATAGCATTAGCGATATTAAGCCTGGGCCTACTTGTAAGTGGGTGTAGTGCAGGTGCCGACAAAGATGAAAAAGTGGCTGAGAAATCGGGGAAAGCAAAAGAACAATCAGTTGTTCCAAAATACGCTATTTCGGATGAATATTATAAGACGACTATTCCATTTGATGGTGGAAATGCACGTGGTTTAGTGGTGCAAGGGCTAAATAGTCGTCTTGATATAGATGAATTTGAAACAGGATTAATGCGAATTGCAAAAGAATCATTTAATACGAAAGATAATTTTTTAAAAGGCGGAAGTGCTCTAGATACTCAAGTGATACAGATGCTTGTTAAAAGAAAACGTACAGATGCTGAACAAAAGGAACTAGAGGACAAATTAAAAAAAGATGCAGTTAAATTTCCTAATATAGGATTAAACCCTGCGTTAGGAACGGGATCCGAATCACTAGAAGTGAAAAATAAAAAAAATCCAATATATATTTCAAATATTTTAGAGCATGATTATTATGTGAAAAAAGGCGATAACAGCGAGGAACGTGTTGGTATGGTAGTTGGATTAGCAATGAATTCTGTTCAATATTTTAACGAAGAGCATGGTTATCCACGTGAAGCTGCAATCCCGGATGAAAAGATGTTAGCTGAAGGGAAAAAAATGGCGCAAGAAATTTTGAAAGTTATACATCAAAAACAACCTGATACAAAAAATATTCCGATAACATTTGCGATTTATCGCCAATCTCCAAAGTCTTCGCTCGTACCAGGTAACTTTGTTTCTTATGCAAATGTAGAAAAAGGTAGTGAAACGGTTGAAGATTGGAAACAAATTAATGAGAAATACTATTTGTTCCCATCAGAGCAAGCGAAAACAGATAATAAACGTGAAGATCTTGCAAGAGTATCCAACTTTAAGGCAAAACTAAGCGATTATTTCCAAGGCGACTATACAGCTGTTATTGGTACTGGTATGTATAGAGATGATGAATTAAGAGAAATGAAGCTTGATATTCCTGTCCAGTTTAATGGAAAAGCTGAAATAATTGGTTTTACACAATATGTGGCAGGGCTTGTTATGGAATACTTCCCGAATTATATGAAAGTACAAGTAACGATTAAATCTGTAGAACGCCCAGAAGCTATTATTATACGTGAAGCAAAACAAGATGAACCACTTGTGAAAATTTTAGATTAAATATGAAGGCTGTTCCTCTATGGAACAGCTTTTTTTCTTATGTAATTTTGTTATAATTTAAAATGTTGTAAATAATAGGGGTAAGGGGTAAAGTTCATGGAAGAATTAAGTTTTCAAGTCATTATTTTATTAATTGCATTCGGTTTTTTAGCAGCTTTTATTGATTCTGTTGTTGGAGGAGGAGGGTTAATTTCGCTTCCTGCGCTTATGTTTGTTGGCTTATCGCCAGCTTCGGCAATTGCAACGAATAAATTAGCAGCAACAATGGGGACGTTTACGAGTGCGATGTATTTCATTCAATCAGGAAAAGTTGATTTTAAAATTGTAGGAAAGTTAATCCCGTTAACTATTGTTGGAGCTGTTGCAGGTGCTTTAGTAGTAAAATTTATTCCATCGGATATTTTACGCCCATTAGTACTTGTAATGTTGGTATTTATTGCTATTTATATTATTGCAAAAAAGAATTGGGGAAGTGTGTCTACCTATAAGAAGATGACGCAAAGAAAAACATTAATATTTTTCTTTGTTATTTTAATGATAGGATTTTATGATGGATTTTTTGGACCAGGGACAGGGTCATTTTTAATTTTTGCATTTTTATTAATTGGTTTGGATTTTATTCAAGCGGCAGCATCTGGAAAACTTTTGAACTTTGTTAGTAATATTGTATCTTTAATTACTTTTTTATTTTTAGATATAATTCATTTTGAATACGGTATTATCATGGGATTATCAATGATCTTAGGTGCTTATTTGGGATCGAAGTTTGCGGTTCAAAAAGGCGTTGGATATGTAAGGACTTTATTTTTATTAGTTACTATATTATTGATCGGGAAAAATGTTTTGGAATATACTCATATTTTGTAGATTCATACGCATGTATGAATCTCTTTTTTTTATTATATTTTAAAAATTTATTAATTTTTAAAATATAAGTCTAGGAATATTTGAATAAATCTAAATTATCGTGTAGAATAATGTTGTAAAATGTAAACGTTTTTCTAAGGGGAGGCTAAAAAAAATGGTAGTAGCATACAAACATGAGCCATTTACAGATTTTTCAGTGGAGGCTAACAAATTAGCGTTTGAAGAAGGTTTAAAGAAAGTAGAATCTTATCTTGGACAAGACTATCCATTAATTATTGGGGGAGAAAAAATTACTACAGAAGACAAAATTGTTTCTGTAAACCCTGCAAATAAAGAGGAACTTGTTGGTCGTGTTTCAAAAGCAAGCCGTGAGTTAGCTGAAAAAGCAATGCAAGTAGCGGATGAAACATTCCAAACTTGGAGAAAATCAAAGCCAGAAATGCGTGCAGACATTTTATTCCGTGCTGCAGCAATCGTTCGTCGCAGAAAACATGAATTCTCTGCTATTCTTGTAAAAGAAGCAGGTAAGCCATGGAATGAGGCAGATGCTGATACAGCAGAAGCAATCGACTTTATGGAATATTATGGTCGTCAAATGTTAAAATTAAAAGACGGTATTCCAGTAGAAAGCCGTCCAATTGAATATAATCGTTTCTCTTACATTCCATTAGGAGTAGGTGTTATCATTTCTCCTTGGAACTTCCCATTCGCAATTATGGCAGGTATGACAACAGCTGCTTTAGTTTCTGGTAACACAGTATTACTAAAACCAGCTAGTACAACTCCTGTAGTAGCAGCGAAATTTATGGAAGTATTAGAAGAAGCTGGCTTACCAGCTGGCGTAGTAAACTTCGTTCCAGGTAATGGTTCTGAAGTTGGTGACTACTTAGTAGATCATCCTCGTACACGTTTCGTAAGCTTCACGGGATCTCGTGATGTAGGTATCCGTATCTATGAGCGTGCAGCGAAAGTAAACCCAGGCCAAATTTGGTTAAAACGCGTTATCGCTGAAATGGGCGGTAAAGATACAATCGTTGTTGATAAAGAAGCAGATCTTGAATTAGCAGCTAAGTCTATCGTTGCATCAGCATTCGGATTCTCAGGACAAAAATGTTCTGCATGTTCTCGTGCAGTAATCCACGAAGATGTATACGATCACGTATTAAATCGTGCTGTTGAATTAACAAAAGAATTAACAGTTGCTAACCCAGCAGTATTAGGTACAAACATGGGTCCTGTTAATGACCAAGCTGCATTCGATAAAGTAATGAGCTATGTTGCAATTGGTAAAGAAGAAGGTAGAATCTTAGCAGGTGGAGAAGGAGACGATTCTAAAGGCTGGTTCATCCAACCAACAATCGTTGCTGATGTTGCAGAAGATGCTCGCTTAATGAAAGAAGAAATCTTCGGACCAGTAGTAGCATTCTGTAAAGCAAAAGACTTCGATCATGCACTTGCAATTGCAAACAATACGGAATACGGTTTAACAGGTGCTGTTATTACTAACAACCGTGACCATATTGAAAAAGCACGTGAAGACTTCCACGTTGGTAACTTATACTTCAACCGTGGATGTACTGGTGCAATCGTAGGTTACCAACCATTCGGTGGCTTTAACATGTCTGGTACAGACTCTAAAGCTGGTGGACCTGATTACTTAGCACTTCACATGCAAGCAAAAACTACTTCTGAAACTTTATAAGAAATAGTAGAGGAGCTCTTCACAAAGTGTGAAGAGCTCCTTTTAAAATTGAAACCCCATATATTACCGTCGTTCGAAGAGAATGAGCTAAAACCTATTAATAGCGGGATAAACATGTAAACAGAAATAAAATAATGAGAAAAGTTGACGTATTAGTCATATTTTTTAGTATTCATTTTGAGAATTTCCTGTATAATACAATTTGAAAGAAAATCTATGGTTCGACAAGGAACACTCCTTTCGGTTTTGCTCACTGAAAGGAGTGTTTTTTTATTGACATAGATCAAGAGTTTTGATTTCGGAATGTTCAATAATTAGATAGAAGAAAAACTCTCTATTTAAGTAGTTGATTTGGAAAATATTAAATATATAAGAAAAAAATTGAATTTATTTTTAGGATTTTGTATAGTATACTAAGTGGTTTTATAATCGAATATCGAGATTTTAAGTTTCAGTTATTATTTTAATATTGATTATATTCTGGCATAATAGATTTGTACTTTTGGAAAAGACAAAAATGGTGAGGGGAAATGTTATGTGGGAAGGGATGATTGTTAGATGAATAAAAAGAATTATGTTGAATATGTTGACGTACTACGTGTATTTTCGATGTTTGCGGTAGTGTTTCTTCATACTGCTGCAGGAAGTTTACGGGGGAATATCGGTTCGGGTACTTGGCATATAACGAATGCACTGACAACTGTATTTAGTACAAGTGTACCTATCTTCTTTATGATTTCTGGTGCGATGTTAATGAGGAGTAGTAAAACGGAATCACTTAAAATAACTTATACAGAACGTTTGCCAAAATTAATTGTGCCATTTATTATATGGTCAACTATTGCTGTGTTATACTTTACGCCAAGGCCGATACAAATAACAAATGTTATTAAGAGTATTTTATACATACCGAATCAAGCAGCGACAGTACATCTTTGGTTTATGTATGCCATTATTCCTTTGTATATTCTTTCTCCTCTTTTGAAGAAAATGGTAGATGCTTTAAGTAAAGAGCTTATAAAGTACATGTTAATTCTTTGGTTTATAGTAAGTTCGCTATTGCCAACAATTGCAGTACTAGTTCCAAATGAATTAAAACCAATATTTACGTTGTATCCTAATTTTGATATGAACTTTTTAGGCGGATATATAGGGTATTTCCTCATAGGTTATTATTTAATGACATATGAGAAGAAGGTATCCAAAAGGTTGTTACTATCCATAATCGTTATAGATACACTTTTAATTATATTGGGTACTTGGTATGCAACGGTTAAAATAGGGGAATACTCTGAGGATTTTAAGGCATACGTTAGAGTATTCGAAGTAATGCTTTCAGGTTCAATCTTCTTATTAGTAAAAGAGTATTTTAGAAATTACTCAATGAATCCGTTTATGTTTAAGTGGATACAAATTTTATCTGCTTTTTCATTTGGTGTGTATTTAATGCATAATTTAGTAGTTGTATATATTGGGAATAGATTGAATATTTGGCCAGCACAATCAATTTGGATGTTATTAGTTGCTTTCATAATAATTACAGTTATAACAATGATAGCAATTATAATTTTTGCAAGTATAAAAATCACATGTTATCCATTAACAGGAATGAGTTTTAAGGAAGCTTCTCGTACATGTAATATTCAATTTTTATGGGGAAATTGGACTCAATCAAAAGATATTAAAAATGATAATGTATCAATGTAAATAATTAGTGAGATTTTTATAAGTATGATATGAATTCCTCAAAATAGGGCATGAATAGATGGTAAATATAATATAGTCGAAAAAAATCCTTTTGAATTTTCAAAAGGATTTTTTTCGTTGGACAAACTCTTTTGTGCTAAGTATTTCCGCATATATATTATTCAAACTTGCTAAAATTGTATTATGAATATAAACAGCTGGTATAGTAGCATTCTTAAAAGAAAGGTCTTTTGTAGCACAAGCATCATGTATAACGGTACATTGAAATCCAAAATCGAATGCAGCCCTTACTGTAGCATCAATACACATATGAGTCATCATCCCGCATACGACGACATGTTCAATGTCTAAACGCTGTAATTGCTCTAGAAGATTAGTTTCTCGGAAGCTATTTGGATAATGTTTGACTATAACTGTTTCTTCTCTAAGTGGACGTACGCTTTCGTGAATATGTACACCTTCTGTATTAGGTAGGAAAAAAGTAGCGTCATCTTTTATAGCTACGTGTTGGATATGAAAAATAGGTTCGCTGTTTGTTCTAAAGTGTTGTAATAACTGATTAGCATATTCGCTTGCTTCTACTGGATTACGCAATTCCATCTTTCCATTTGGAAAATAATCGTTTTGAATATCGACGAGTAAAAGAGCTGTTTTCATATATTTATCTGCCTCCGAGTTTCATATTCAAATAAATTTATTCAATTCGTAGAGAGGATTCTCCTGTTTAAAAATATGAGGAAGAAGAATTTTAAATAACCTTGAAAGTTACTATTTTCTCATGAATTTTAATCTGAAAATTTTAATAAAGGAATAATTAATATTTTTCTAAAAAATGTATTGACTCTTATTATTCTGAGTTCTATAATGAGAATTAATTAAATGACAATTAAATCGATACATTCTTATCCAGAGAGGTGGAGGGACTGGCCCTACGATACCTCAGCAACGGGTTTTTTAATACCGTGCTAACTCCAGCAAGCCATATAAAGGCTTGGAAGATGAGAAGATGTGAACGAGTACATATAAGTGCTCTCCTTCTTATCTTTATGGTTGATAAGAAGGAGAGCACTTTTTATTTTACCTCGAAAGCTCTACTTCAAGTTTTTACAGCATATAGGAGGGGAAAAAATGATTTCTTTTAACAATGTAAGTAAAGTGTATGAATCAGCTGGGCGATCTGTTCATGCGGTGGAGGATGTAACATTATCAGTTGAGAAAGGCGAAATTTTTGGCATTATCGGTTTTAGTGGCGCTGGAAAGAGTACATTATTACGCTTAGTAAATATGTTAGAGAGACCAACGTCAGGAACGATTGCAATAGATGATAAAGATATTACATCATTATCGACGAAAGAATTGCGCAAACTAAGACAAAGAATCGGAATGATTTTTCAAAGCTTTAATTTATTTAATTCAAGAACAGTGTTTGGGAATATTGCTTATCCATTAAAGTTATCGAAATTGCCAAAGAACGAGATAAAGGAACGAGTGAATGAACTGCTGAAGTTTGTAGGGTTAGAAGATAAAGCAAACTATTATCCAGAACAGCTATCAGGGGGACAAAAGCAACGTGTTGGTATTGCTAGAGCACTTGCGACATCGCCAGATATTCTTATATGTGATGAGGCAACATCAGCCTTAGATCCAGAAACGACGACAGAAATTCTAAACTTATTAAAGAAAGTAAATCGAGAATACAATTTAACAATCCTTCTTATTACACATGAAATGCATGTTGTGAAAGAAATTTGTCACCGTGTAGCTGTAATGGAGAAGGGAAAAGTTATTGAAGAAGGAAAACTGTTCGATGTTTTCACGCAACCAAAAACAAAGACGACTCAAAACTTTGTACGTTCTGTTATTAATGATCATTTACCAGAAAGTGTTCTAGCGAAAATTCAAAATGGTGGTCAAATTTATCGTCTAACATTTACTGGTGAGGAGACAGGACAGCCGGTACTATCATATATCGCAAAAAACTATAACGTCGATGTAAATGTACTGTACGGAAATATTATTGAACTTCAAAATGTGCTATTTGGAAATCTGCTTGTAGAATTGCAAGGTGAGCAGAGGGAAATTCAAAAAGCATTACAACATCTAAGACTGCAAGTGCAGCTGAAGGAGGTAGAAGCTCATGCGAGTTGATTGGAGTATATTTTGGCCGCGCATACTAGATGCGACGGGGGATACCCTCTTAATGGTAATTGTAACCCTTATATTCGCTACAATTCTGGGTATACCTCTAGGTTTACTTTTATATGTAACGAGAAAAGGAAACTTTTTAGAAAATAAATGGGTCTTTTCTATTCTTAACATCATAATTAATACAATTCGTCCGGTACCATTCATTATCTTTTTAGTAGCTTTAAGTCCACTAACGAGAAGCGTTATTGGAACGACGATTGGAACAGCAGCAGCAATTTTCCCGATGACGTTAGTCGCATCAATTGGTATTGCTAGAATGGTTGAAACAAATCTTGTTTCCGTTCCGAAAGGAGTAATTGAAGCAGCGCAAGCAATGGGCGCCTCGCCAATTAGAATTGTTTTTGAAATCCTTGTACCAGAAGCGTTAGCACCATTAATCTTAGGTGTCACATTTATGACAGTTGGTTTAATTGAATTTTCTGCAGTTGCTGGGCTTGTCGGTGGTGGCGGTCTTGGTGACTTGGCAATGACATATGGTTATCAACGTTTTGATACATCAGTTATGTTTGTAACGGTTGTTTTACTTATTATTCTCGTACAGATAGCTCAAAATTTAGGAAACTACTTTGCGAAAGTCTTGTTACGTAGATCATAAAAAGGAAGAGAGGAAAAGAAAATGAAGAAAATTTTAGCATTTGCATTATCAGCGATTGTAGGAGTCTCAGCATTAAGTGGCTGCTCAAGTGGAGACACGGGTGCAGGAGCGAAAGAAAAAGTAGTTCGCGTCGGTGTAACTGGAACGGATGGAGACGCTTGGGAAATTTTGAAGAAAAAAGCTGAAAAAGAAGGGATTAAGATTAAACTGGTGGAGTTCTCTGATTATACAACTCCAAATAAAGCTTTAGCTGATGGAGATATTGAATTAAACTCATTTCAGCATATTGCTTTCTTAGAGCAATTTAAAAAAGAGCATAAGTTAGATATTACAGCTGTTGGTACAACACAAATTGCGCCAATGGGTTTATACTCTGAAAAATATAAGAAGGCAAATGAAATTCCAGATGGTTCAGAAATTGCAATTCCAAACGATCCAACGAACCAAGCACGTGCATTAAAACTTCTTGATGCAGCTGGAGTATTAAAGCTTAAAAAAGATTTTGGCTTATTTGGAGATCCAAGCGGCATTGCTGAAAATCCGAAGAAGTTAAAAATCACGCCGGTTATCGCACAGCAAACACCTCGTGTGTTAAAAGATGTAGCGGCATCAGTTATTAATAACGGTGTTGCTGGTCAAGCTGGATTAGATCCAGCGAAGGATCCTATTTTCTTAGAAGATCCAAAGAATGAAAATGCGAAGCCTTATATTAATATTTTCGCAGCTCGTACGAAAGATAAAGATGATCCAACACTGAAAAAAGTAATTGAACTATACCATTCAAAAGAAGTAACAGATGCAATTAAGAAAGAAACAAATGATGGTTCAATTTCAGTTGATCTTTCACTTGAGGAGCTTGAAAAAATCGTAAAATAATGATTGAGTTTAATGGACTAACAGAAGGAACCCCTCCGCTGTTAGTTCGTTCAACATATAAACTTAACAAACGAACCCTAATTCTGTACCTTCCAATTTTGTATAACGTAGAATCCAATGTTTGTTAAGTAGAGTAATGGACCAGGAGTTTTCCTGGTCTTTTTTTATGAATGAAAGTAGCTAGCGAACAGTAAGGTAATCTGAAAAACCAATTGTTTAGATTGTTTTTTCAGATTAGGCAGAAAACTTTCTTTAAAATAGTATTCTTTTATGATAGATTTATAAATATAAAACTAGAATTTACATAAAAATCCATCATGGTAAATATACTTATCTATAATGGGTATACAGCTAACGAGGGGGAGAACGATGAGAAGACGTAATACGCAAGCGTTCACGTTTTTAGCATGGACTTCATTTGTTTGTGCGCTTTCAGGTATGCTAATTGGGATTTATACGTTAGATGAAACGCTTAGTGTAAAAGGATACTATTTAATTGGAACATTATTTTTAACGATGTCTTGTTTTGTATTACAAAAAACAATTCGTGATAATGAAGAAGATAACGAGAGATTTCCGAAAAATAAACCGTTAGATAAAGAGTAAATTGTAAAGAAAGGCATTTGCCTTTCTTTTTTTATGTAAAAATGGCGTAAGTACTCTGTGTTGACTTGCTTGAAGTACTGAAAATTTGGTATCATCAATAGTATTGTAGATTGAACGATATATTATGGAGGTGGCCTAGCCGTGTCAAGAATTTCCGTTGAGAATGTAAAGCACGTAGCACATTTAGCACGTCTTGCAATTACTGATCAAGAAGCAGAAAAATTTCAAAAACAACTAGATGCAATTGTTACATTTGCAGAACAGTTAAATGAATTAGATACAACAGATGTAAAACCAACAACTCATGTATTAACTATGAAAAATGTTATGCGTGAAGATGTACCAGAAAAAGGTTTACCAGTCGAAGAAGTATTAAAAAATGCACCGGATCACAAAGATAATCAAATCCGTGTTCCAGCAGTATTAGAATAGAGGAGGGGAATTTCGATGTCATTATTTGATCATTCAGTATCAGAGTTACATAAGAAGTTAAACAACAAAGAAATTTCCGTTACGGATTTAGTAGAAGAATCTTACAAACGTATTGCGGATGTTGAAGATAACGTAAAAGCTTTTCTTACATTAGATGAAGAAAATGCACGCGCAAAAGCGAAAGAATTAGATGCAAAAATCGGCGCTGAAGATAATGGTTTATTATTCGGTATGCCAATTGGTGTAAAAGATAACATTGTAACTAACGGTCTTCGTACAACTTGTGCGAGCAAAATGTTAGCAAACTTCGATCCAATTTATGATGCGACAGTTGTGCAAAAGCTAAAAGCTGCTGACACAATTACAATCGGTAAATTAAACATGGACGAGTTCGCAATGGGTTCTTCAAATGAAAACTCAGGATTCTACGCTACGAAAAACCCATGGAACTTAGATTACGTTCCAGGCGGATCTAGTGGTGGTTCTGCAGCAGCTGTAGCAGCAGGAGAAGTACTATTCTCTCTAGGTTCTGATACGGGTGGTTCTATCCGTCAGCCAGCTGCATATTGCGGTGTTGTAGGTTTAAAACCAACTTACGGACGCGTATCTCGTTACGGATTAGTAGCATTCGCATCTTCACTTGACCAAATCGGACCGATTACACGTACAGTAGAAGACAATGCATACTTATTACAAGCTATTTCAGGTATTGACCGCATGGATGCAACTTCTGCAAACGTTGAAGTTGGAAACTATTTAGCTGGTTTAACAGGCGATGTTAAAGGTTTACGCATTGCTGTACCGAAAGAATACTTAGGCGAAGGTGTTGGCGAAGAAGCTCGTGAGTCAGTACTAGCTGCTTTAAAAGTATTAGAAGGTATGGGCGCAACTTGGGAGGAAGTATCTCTTCCACACTCTAAATACGCTCTAGCAACGTATTACTTACTATCTTCTTCTGAAGCATCTGCTAACCTTTCACGCTTTGATGGCGTGCGTTACGGTGTTCGTTCTGATAATGTAAATAACTTATTAGACCTTTACAAAAACACACGTAGTGAAGGTTTCGGTGATGAAGTTAAACGTCGTATTATGCTTGGTACATTTGCTCTTAGCTCTGGTTACTATGATGCATATTACAAAAAAGCACAACAAGTACGTACATTAATTAAGAACGACTTTGAAAATGTATTTGCTAACTATGATGTTATTATTGGACCAACAACACCAACTCCTGCATTTAAAGTGGGAGAAAAAGTTGACGATCCAATGACAATGTATGCAAATGACATTTTAACAATCCCAGTAAACTTAGCGGGTGTTCCAGCGATTTCAGTTCCATGTGGATTCGGTGCTAACAACATGCCACTTGGTCTACAAATCATTGGTAAACACTTCGATGAAGCGACAATTTACCGCGTTGCACATGCGTTTGAGCAAGCAACAGACTATCATACAAAAAAAGCAAGTCTGTAAGGAGGCGAGCATAGATGAATTTAGAAACAATTATTGGTTTAGAGGTTCACGTTGAGTTAAAAACAAATTCGAAAATTTTCTCTGCGAGTCCAACAGAATTCGGAGCGGAGCCAAATACACAAACAAGTGTAATTGACTTAGGATACCCAGGGGTACTTCCTACTTTAAATAAAGAAGCAGTTAACTTTGCAATGAAAGCTGCAATGGCATTAAACTGTGAAATCGCAACGGAAACGAAGTTTGACCGTAAAAACTATTTCTATCCAGATAACCCGAAAGCTTACCAAATCTCTCAATTTGATAAGCCAATTGGTGAAAATGGTTGGATTGAAATCGAAGTAGACGGTAAAAAGAAACGTATCGGTATTACACGTCTTCATTTAGAAGAAGATGCTGGTAAATCAACGCATACAGCTGATGGTTCATTAGTAGACTACAACCGTCAAGGTATGCCTTTAATCGAGATCGTATCGGAGCCAGATATGCGTACGCCAGAAGAAGCATATGCATACTTAGAGAAGTTAAAATCAATCATTCAATACACTGGTGTATCTGATTGTAAGATGGAAGAAGGTTCTCTGCGTTGTGATGCGAACATTTCTCTTCGTCCAGTTGGACAAGAGAAGTTTGGTACAAAAGCGGAACTGAAAAACTTAAACTCATTCACTTACGTACAAAAAGGTCTTGAGCATGAGCAAGTGCGCCAAGAAAAAGAACTGTTATCTGGTGGTATCATCCAACAAGAAACACGTCGTTATGATGAAGCAACGAAGAAAACAATCTTAATGCGTGTGAAAGAAGGATCTGACGATTACCGTTATTTCCCGGAGCCAGACTTAGTTGAACTTTACATCGACGATGAGTGGAAAGAAGCAGTTCGTGCCTCTATTCCAGAACTTCCAGATGCGCGTAAAGCTCGCTACGTTGCAGAAATTGGCTTACCAGCTTATGATGCACACGTATTAACATTAACGAAAGAAATGTCTGATTTCTTTGAAGCAACTGTTGCAGACGGTGCTGATGCGAAATTAACATCGAACTGGTTAATGGGTGAAGTACTTGCATACTTAAACAAACAACAAAAAGAATTAAAAGACGTTGCATTAACGCCTGCTGGTTTATCTAAAATGGTTCAATTAATTGAAAAAGGTACAATTTCTTCTAAAATCGCGAAGAAAGTATTTAATGAATTAATTGAAAAAGGTGGAGACCCAGAAGAAATCGTTAAAGCGAAAGGTCTTGTTCAAATTTCTGACGAGGGTACACTTCGTAAAGTTGTAACAGAAATTCTTGATAATAATGAGCAATCTATCGAAGACTTTAAAAACGGTAAAGACCGTGCAATTGGCTTCTTAGTTGGTCAAATTATGAAAGCTACAAAAGGACAAGCAAATCCACCGCTTGTTAACAAAATCTTACTTGAAGAGATTAATAAGCGATAATAGTAGTGACTTTTAAAGATTAAGCAGAAAAACACCCATACATGGGTGTTTTTCTAGGTTAATCAAACGTTTGTTTAAATGAGACAAAATCGTTTAAACAAACGTTTGATTAACTGTCAAAAGTGGAAAAATGTTTGTATAGCAACTATGGTATGATAGTTGCAAAAAGGTGGGAATAATGATAAATCTAAACATAGAGGTTTTTTTCATCTCATGAAATAATAGATAGTTATTATTCGTTATATGTAAATTTTTATGGAAGAATGGATAGAAATAAAGTGAAACTTTAATCAGTAGGAGGTTCATCTAACACTGATTATTAGCCCTCACCAATCGGGCATTTACTGCCCGCAAATAGCGGGATAAATTTTTGGGTCAAATAAAAAAACCATTGAAATGAATATTTACTTTTGATGGACTACACGAATCGGGTTCTTACTGCCTGTTTGAGCGGGATAAAAGAAGGATAGCAAGATGAGAGGAGGTAGGCATGGGAATACTGAATAGAAGTTCAGTATGTTCTTTTTCGATACATAAAGAAATTTCCTGTGCTAATAAATGATGAAGCGAGCAAGAATTATTTATAATCCTACTTCTGGGCGTGAGCTATTTAAGAAGAGCTTACCAGAAGTATTACAAAAATTAGAACAAGCTGGCTATGAGACATCTTGTCATGCGACAACGGGTCCTGGAGACGCTACTGTGGCGGCGAGGCAAGCTGCGGATCGTAAGTTTGATGTTGTTATTGCGGCTGGTGGCGACGGTACGTTAAATGAAGTAGTAAACGGTTTAGTTGGGCATGAATTCCGTCCGAAATTTGGAATTATTCCAGTTGGAACGACAAATGACTTTGCACGTGCGATTGGTGTACCTCGTTCTATTGAAGAGGCAGCAGATATTATTTGCGAAGGAAAAACAGTGCCATTAGACCTTGGTAGAGCGAACGATACATATTTTATTAACATCGCTGGTGGCGGTCGTATTACAGAATTAACATACGAGGTACCGAGTAAGTTAAAGACAGTATTAGGACAACTTGCTTATTACCTAAAAGGTATCGAGATGTTACCATCATTACATCCAACATATGTTGAAATTGAGTATGATGGAAAATTACTACAAGAAGAAATTACAATGTTTTTAATTACGAATACTCGTTCAGTAGGTGGATTTGAAAAGGTAGCACCGTATGCATCTATTAACGATGGGTTATTTGATCTATTAGTACTGAAAAAAGGTTCTATCGCTGATTTGATTAAAGCAGCAACACAAGCACAACGTGGTGAACATATTAACAATCCAAAGGTGTTATACACACAAGCGAACCGAATTAAAGTACATTCACCAGATAAACTAATGATTAATTTAGATGGTGAGTACGGTGGAGATGCACCGATGGAATTCGAAAATATATATCATTGTTTAGAACTATTTGTTCCTGAACATCAAGAGGATGCCCTGTAAAGGCATCCTCTTTTACTTTGTTAAAATGAATTGTAAATTGGGAGTTAGTTTGATTTTTATGGTATTTTTACAATTCTTTTATTTTACATCCATATTTTATTGATACACTGGAGGAGATAAGAAACGAGAGGTAGGATGCTATGGAGAAGGTAAAAGCAATACTATTTGATAAAGATGGGACATTAATGGATTTTCATTCAATTTGGATAAAAGTAGCTGAAGAACTTGTAGCTGAATGTATAAGTTTATATCATTTACCAAGTACAATAGGGCAGACCTTATTAGAAGAGATTGGTGTAGAGGGAGCATTTGTTAATCCGAGGAGTGCAATAGCTGCTGGAACAAGCCTTGATGTAGCGAAGGGGCTTTGTAATTATATTGAGTCTGCTAGAGAAGAAGAGATGCATCAGTGGGTAAGTGAGAAGTTATTTTCCCTTATGTATGAGCATCGTTCGCATATGAAAATGACAGCGGATTTACCGAAAGTGTTACAGGCATTAAAAGATAAAGGATTTATATTAGGGGTTGTCACGGCGGATGATTTCGCACCAACAGAATTATTTTTAAAACAATATAAGTTGGAGAACTTTTTTGATTATATTATAGCCTCGGATACATTCCTTGCGCAAAAACCAGATAAAAAGATTATAGAAGTGTTTTGTGAGAAATTTAATTTAGAATCATGTGAGGTTGCGGTTGTTGGAGATACGCCAACTGATTTACATTTAGCTAAAAATGGCGATTGCTATGCAATTGGGGTGCTATCTGGTACGGGAGACCGTCCAACATTAGAACCACTTGCTGATTTAGTGTTAGATTCTGTTGGAGAGTTTATTTCTCAATCGGGTGAGTTTTTCTGGGAGAAAGAAAAGTCTAATGTGTAAGGAAAATAAGTCTATAAAGACTCTTAATGAGTCTTTATAGACTTATTTTTTATGCCTGGATACAAAGAATATAGGATAAATGCTAGAAAAGAAAGTTGGCATATATTTTGCAATAAGAAGAGAAAACAATGTAAAGAAAAGGATGGGGTACGCAATGAACACAAAAAAATTTGCTAAAGTAAATGAACAAATTCCAGGACCGAAAGCGGCATCTTTATTAGAA
The DNA here is from genome assembly GCF_016625265.1 of Bacillus sp. S71. Lineage (NCBI taxonomy): Bacteria > Bacillati > Bacillota > Bacilli > Caryophanales > Bacillaceae > Bacillus > Bacillus sp. S71. Next base: position 38,771 of record NZ_JACVUW010000008.1, read on the forward strand.
CGCCGTCAAAATATAGTACCAAAAGGAGTAAGTAACGGCATCCCAACGTTTGTACAATCTGCAAATGGTGCTCTTGTAACAGATGTTGATGGCAATCAGTACATTGATTTTGCAGGAGCAATCGGGACAATTAACGTAGGGCATTGTCATCCAACGGTTAAAGAAGTGCTCCATAAACAAGTCGATCAATACATTCATACTGGATTTAATGTCATGATGTATGAGCCATATATTGAATTAGCAGAAAAGCTTGCGGCATTGGCACCAGGAAGTTTCGATAAGCAAGTCCTATTTTTAAATAGTGGTGCAGAAGCAGTTGAGAACGCGGTGAAAATCGCTCGTAAATATACGAAGAGACCTGGTATTATCGCATTTTCTAAAGGTTTCCACGGTCGTACATTAATGACAATGACGATGACAAGTAAAGTGAAGCCATATAAATTTGGGTTTGGTCCCTTTGCTCCAGAAGTATATAAAGCGCCATTTCCATACGAATACCGTCGCCCAGAGGGATTAACGGAAGAGCAGTATGATGATTTTATTATTGAAGAGTTTAAGAACTTCTTCATATCGGAAGTAGCACCAGAAACAATTGCAGCTGTTGTAATGGAACCTGTTCAAGGGGAAGGTGGATTTATCGTCCCAAGTAAGAAATTTGTTCAAGAAGTACGCCGCATTTGTTCAGAGAACGGCATCTTATTTGTAGCGGATGAAATACAAACAGGCTTTAGTCGTACAGGAAAATATTTTGCAATTGATCACTATGATGTCGTTCCAGATTTAATTACAGTGTCTAAATCATTAGGGGCTGGTGTACCGATAAGTGGTGTCATTGGACGTAAAGAAATTATGAATGAATCTGCACCAGGTGAACTTGGTGGAACGTATGCAGGAAGTCCATTAGGATGTGCAGCTGCATTAGCTGTTCTCGATGTAATAGAAAATGAGAAATTAAATGATAGAGCGATAGAATTAGGAAAAGTCGTAATGAACCGATTCGAAGAGATGAAAAATAAATATCATTGCATCGGTGATGTGCGTGGGTTAGGAGCAATGTGTGCATTTGAGGTCGTTCAAGATCGTAAGACGAAAGCACCTGACAAAACGTTAACGGCTAATCTATGTGCAGAAGCAAATAAGCGTGGGTTACTTTTATTATCAGCAGGAACGTATGGAAATGTTATCCGTGTGTTAATGCCTTTAGTTATTACAGATGAGCAACTTGAAGAAGGTTTAACAATAATTGAAGAATCATTGCAAGCTTGTTATGAGCAAACGAACATCGCTCGCGTTTAAAAACTGAAGTATAAATAGCAAACATTCTAGCTGACTCTATATTAAATGCAGAAAATTCACTTTATAATAAAGATAGTGAAGTGGATCGATGGATTTGAAGTTAGGGGTGGCTAGGATGGTTGCAGAAAAGGAACGAGTGTTAATGGATTTAAAAGATGTATTTGAATATGCGTTTGACGAAATTTTTGTTACAGATGAGCAAGGGATCGTTGTGCGTGTAAATAGTACATGTGAAAGGCACTACCAACTAGCTGCAGAAGAGTTAGTTGGTAAGCATGTAAAAGAACTACAAAAGGATGGAATCTTTTATCCATCAGCGACATTAGAAGTGATTGAAAAAAAGAGGCCAATTGAACTCGTTCAAACTACAAAATCAGGAGAGTATTTACACGTTCGTACAAGGCCTGTTTTTGATGATGAGGGAAATTTAAGAAGAGTGATTAGTTATTCTCGCGACCTTACTGAACTCTATCAATTACGTCAAAAGGTAGAGGAAATGGATAATCAGCTAAAAACATATAAAAAAGAATTAAGAGAAACATATGAGCATGAAGGACTTATTTTTAAAAGTCTAGCTATGCAAAAAATAGTCGATACAATCAAAAAAGTATCTGTAGTGGATAGTACTGTTCTCGTTTTAGGCGAGACTGGAGTAGGAAAAAGCCGATTAGTACGCCATTTACATGAAGTGAGTCACCGTAAGAATGAAAGTTTCTATGAAATTAATTGTGCGGCATTGCCAACTAATTTAATTGAATCGGAGCTCTTTGGATATTCAGGTGGATCTTTTACAGGTGCGAATCGTGAAGGGAAAAAGGGACTATTAGAATCCGCGCATAAAGGAACTCTTTTTTTAGATGAAATCGGTGAAATGCCGATTGAAATTCAAGCGAAGCTTTTGCAAGTATTGCAAGAAAAAACATTTCGTCCTATAGGCGGAAGAGAATTAAAAAAAGTAGATGTTCGAATTGTGGCGGCAACAAATAGAGATTTAAGCGAGATGGTGAAACAAGGAACATTTCGAAAAGATTTATACTATCGTCTGAATGTCATTCCAATTGCAATTCCCCCGCTTAGGGAAAGAACAGAAGATATTTTACCGCTTATTTATCATTACTTGCAGCACTTTAATAAAAAGTACGGACGTGATGTGAAACTAGCACCGGGTACATTACAAATGTTTGTCGGATATCCGTGGGAAGGAAACAATAGAGAGATAGAGAATGTAATTGAGAGAATTGTTATTACTGTCGATGATGTTGTAACGGTAGAGGATTTGCCACTCTCTATGCAAGAGGCTGCAGTTGAACAATCGGGGCAAAGCCTTTATAAAATGTTGGAAGAGGTAGAGAGAAATATTATTCTTAAAGCGTATAAAACGTATGGATCAAGTTATAAAGTGGCTGAGTTTTTGCAAATTAGTCAATCTGCTGCTACTAGGAAAATTAAGAAGTTCATAGAGGAGGAAGAAAACATTGGATAAAAAGGCGACTTTCGTAAGTATAGATAAAAAGGCGATGTATATAAATGGTGAGTGGATTACACTACAAGAACAAATTGAAGTAAATAATCCTGCGACGAAGGAAATATTTGCAACTGTACCAAAAGGCGGAGTAACAGAGGCAAAGCAAGCTGTTGATGCTGCGCATGAAGCTTTTAAAACGTGGTCTAAGTTAACGGCAGCAGATCGTGCCACGAAGTTAAAAAAGTGGTTTACGCTTATTGATGAAAATAAAGAAGAGATCGCAGCGATTATGACGAAGGAACAAGGAAAGCCGTTTGCAGAAGCGCTTGGTGAAGTAAATTATGCAAACAGTTTTGTTGAATGGTATGCAGAAGAGGGGAAACGCGTATACGGTGAAATGATTCCTGCTTCTCATCCGAATAAGCGCATTTTAGTTATGAAGCAACCAGTTGGCGTTATGGCAGCTATTACACCTTGGAACTTCCCAGCTGCTATGATTACGAGAAAGGTAGCCCCAGCGCTTGCAGCAGGCTGTACAGCCGTTGTGAAACCAGCAAGTCAAACGCCATTAACTGCATTGAAATTAGCTGAATTAGCCCATGAAGCAGATATTCCAAAGGGCGTAATCAATATCGTAACAGGTAGTGCAAAAGCAATTGCTGATACATGGATGAAAGATGGTCGCGTTCGAAAAGTGTCCTTTACAGGGTCAACGGAAATCGGGAAAGAGTTAATGGCTAGTGCGGCGCAAACGATGAAAAAAGTTTCGCTTGAGTTAGGGGGACACGCTCCGTTTATCGTAATGAATGATGCAGATTTAGATAAAGCAGTAGAAGCGGTGATTGGTTCGAAATTCCGTAATGCAGGACAAACGTGTATATGTACAAACCGAGTATTCGTTCAAGAAGAAGTATACGAAGTATTTGTAGAGAAGTTCCAAAAGTCAGTAGGGCAGTTGAAAGTAGGAGACGGTTTCGGTGACGGAACGACTGTCGGGCCACTTATTGATGAGAATGCAGTTTCAAAAGTACAAGAACATATTGAAGATGCTATTCAAAAAGGTGGAACAGTTTTATATGGTGGTCAAAAGGTCGCAGAGTTAGAGGGACATTTCATTCAACCGACTGTAATTGGGTTGGCAAATGATACGATGCTTTGTATGAATGAAGAAACATTTGGGCCAGTGGCACCAGTTGCGAAATTTAAAACAGTTGATGAAGTAATTGAACGTGCAAATAATACACCATATGGTTTAGCTGCGTATATTTTTACGAAAGACATTAGCCAAGCATTCCAAATTAGTGAAGCGCTAGAGTACGGTATTATTGGTCTAAACGATGGTCTTCCATCAGTTGCACAAGCACCATTCGGTGGATTTAAAGAAAGTGGTATCGGCCGTGAGGGAGGCCATTTCGGTATCGAGGAATATTTAGAAATTAAATATATTTCATTAGGACTATAAGTAGTATACTAGAATCTCTAAAAGGTAACAGAGAAGGAGATTCTAGTATGGTATATTGGCTATTATTACTTGTTACAATTATTTTTGAAGTAGCTGGAACAATCGCAATGAAACTATCAAATGGTTTAACAAAGCTCGTTCCAAGTGTACTTATTTTCGTATTTTATGGAATTTGTTTCAGCGTGTTTGCTATCGTCGTTAAAAAGATTCATTTAAGTATTGCTTATGCCATTTGGTCTGGCGTTGGAACGTTACTTATTACAATCATTAGTGTGTACTTTTTTAAAGAGCATATTAGCTTATTCCAAGCATTTTGTATTCTCTTTATTGTTTTGGGTGTCATTGGGCTTAAGGTTTCATCGGCATCATGAAAGCTATCTTTTGTAGAAGATAGCTTTTTTCTATTTGTGCAGTTAGCAATTAATACGACAAAATATGACAAGAAAGAGTAAAGCGTTTTGTTATGATACATATGAAATATTGTCTTATGTGGAGGAAAGAGTATGTTAAAAAAGGTAAGTCAAATTGTTTTAATTTTTGGCATAGCTTTTAGTTTAAGTGCTTGCACTGAGACTAAAGATAGTAATGAAAGTAAACAAGAAGATGTTCAAGATAAAGTGTATAAAATAGGGGAGACAGTAGACGTAGATGGTTTGCAAGTAACTATCGATTCAGTTAAATTAGGATATCCGGATTATGATGAGAATAAAAAGAAAGAGGAGATTTTGGGGATTATTTTCAAAGTAGAAAATAATAGTAAAAAGGAAATACCTTTTGCATTTTATGAATTTGAGATTACCGATAAGAAAGGTACAAGATTTAAAGAATATAATAACCCTGATAGCTTTATTAGTAAAAAGTTAGCACCAGATGAAAAAATTCAAGATATCATGCTATTTGACGTAGCGAAAGAAAATACGTATATCGCTACGTATAGACCGGAGTTTACGCATGAAAATAGAACGATAAAATTTGAATTGAAACCAAATAAATAAAGAAACACATTGGATTATCCAATGTGTTTCTTTATGGTAATAAATTTAAAACGCCCAGTTACCTTTACGGAAGATAGGCTCATGTCTGCCATCAGCAGTAATACCGTCAATATCAAGCTCAGCTGATCCAATCATGAAGTCGTTGTGTGTAATACTAGCGTTTGCGCCGTTTTCAGCAAGTTCTTCTTTAGACATTGTTTTTCCGCCAACTAAGTTAAATGCATAAGCATTTCCGATTGCAAGGTGGCAAGATGCATTTTCGTCAAATAGTGTATTGTAGAATAAAACATTTGTGTTTGAAATTGGTGAGTCATGAGGTACTAAAGCTACTTCTCCTAAGAAGTGAGAACCTTCATCTGTTTCTACTAAATGTTTTAAAGCTTCTTCACCAGCTTCAGCTTTATAGTCTACGATACGTCCGTTTTCAAATGTTAATGTGAAATTATCGATAATATTACCTGCAAATACTAACGGTTTTGTACTAGAAACTTGGCCGTTTACACCTGTTTTAAGTGGCATTGTAAATACTTCTTCAGTTGGAATATTAGCCATAAATGGTACGTTCTTTTCATTTAAGCTACCAGCACCAGCCCATACATGTTTTTCTGGAAGTTCGATTGTTAAATCTGTTCCAGGACCTGTATAGTGAAGAGCTTTATAATGCTTTTCGTTTAAGTAATCCACTTTTGTATGTAATGTTTCATCATGTTCTTTCCATGCTTCTACAGGATTTTCTAAATCAGCACGAGTAGCTTTGAAAATAGCATCCCATAACTTTGCTTCTTGTTCTTCTGGCGCTACGTCAGGGAATACTTTTGCAGCCCATTCTTTCGTAGGAACAGAAATTACACACCAGCTTACTTTATCGGCTTGTACGTAATCACGGTATACTTTCATCGCTTCTCCAGCTACTTTATGAGCTGTCGCGATACGTGTTGCTTCTACACCTTTTAATAAATCAGGGTTTTCTGCATAGATAGACATAAATGCAGCGCCTTCTTTTGCTAATTCTTCACGAGCATGTGCTTTCCAAGAAGGGAATTCAGAGAAAGCTTCTTCAGGAGCTAGATCGAACTTTAAGCGTGTTAACGTCTCATCATTCCAATCTACATATACGTGTTTTGCACCAGATTTATATGCTTTTTCTGTAACGAGGCGTACAAATTGTACAGCTTCAAGAGGTGCACTAATTGATAAAGTTTGTCCAGGTTGAATATTAACACCAACATTAACTGCAAGAGCAGCATATTTCTCTAACGTTTGTTCAAATGACATATGTATAATCTCCTTTAATTTGAAAGATTTCTTACTATATATAATACAAGAAAATTCTAAAAATATATATAAATATAAAGTAAAAAGAGAGCTCAAAATGTATTGAGCCCTTATATTTACTTAATTGAAGAAGCAAACTGCTCTACAGTCGTTGTATGGTGTATACGAACGCGCTTCATCTTTAACAATTCATCAGGTTCACCCTTCGTAATGAATTGCCCAGGCTTTGTCGTCGTCGCAAATTGATAATACTTCTTCGTTTCTGTAACAACCTTATCATCTACATGACCGAATGGATAAGCAATCGCGATAACAGGCTTACCTGTTATTTTTTCTAGTTTTTCTTTTGAACCTTTTAACTCTTCCTCATAGTTTGTAATTTTCGGTAAGTCTGCATGTGTTGCAGTATGAGATTGCACCGAGAAAATGCCGGAATCAACCATTTCTTTTATTTCAGAAGTAGACAATGCTCCTTCTACATCAACGTTATCAACAATCATATATTCTGTTGCTGCCGGTTTAAAAGTATCATCTTTTAGCTTTTGTAAAACGCGAAATGCATTCATATTATTTTTCATACCGTCATCAAATGTAACGAAAATCGGCTTATTTACTTTATTTATATCGCCCCAGCGTTCAAATGTTAAAAGCGTATAACCATTGTCTTTTAAATGTTTCATTTGTGCTTCAAAGTTAGCTGGTGATACGAATAAGTCTTTAATACCTTGACCATGATAATCATCAATTGCGTGATACATAAGAACAGGAACCTTTTGTTCGAAAGTAATAGTAGATTTCGTAAGCGGGATTGTTTTCCCATCTTCTTTCATTCCTGTTGCTTCAATTTGGAACTCACCGCGTTTTCCTTCAAATTCCTTTATATCAAAAGGAAGTGTGAATTGCTTCTCTTTTTCTTTAGAAGAAAAAGATTTAGCACTTTCCTTGCCATCAGCTGTGCGCCAAATTTTATATTGTACTTCATTTAAAGAATCTTTTATGTCTGTAATATGAATACTTGTGTTTGTAGATTCGTGTGTAACTGCATTATATGAGATTTTACCTTGTTTTTGCACAGTCTCTTCTTGATTCTTAATCCCTTGAGCCGTTTTCTCTTTTTTAGGTTCTAGACTTACATTGTTAGTATTACAGCCTGCTAGAATGGCAGACGTACATAAAGCAATTGCTGCGTATTTTCTCATAAAAATCACCTTCTATTGTGTAGTATGTTGCATATTGACATTAAAATCCCCACCGCTATAAGAGTGGTGGGGATATACCCTTGTTCATCATATCATTTGAAGAAAATGAGGGGAATATGATTTTTAGGAGGCTATTAAGGTAATAGATTAGTGACTTTGAATAGATGTATTTTTTTGTTTCTTATTAGAATTAATAATAATATAACCGACTACAAAGATAAGAGGAATAATGAAGACATAGATAGGCATTCCCCATACATAATAGCTTTTCAGCGTTAAGACTAGTAAATGTAAGAAATCGAAAATTGCGTGGGCTTTCATAATATCCTCCAATGGTTTTTTGAAAATTATAACATTTTAAACTTGTTATTTGTATAATTTGGAAAGTAATTTAAGCTAATTTTAAAGTAAGAAGAAGACTTATTGATATGCAATTTTGCATACAGATATAGATTTTATTAAAATATAAAGATTTTATACTATAATAAAAACCGCTATAAAACTAAGTAAGAATAATGTATGGAGTGGAGAATAGAAATGAAATATAAAAAAATAATATATATCTTTTTCATATCACTATTTATAGTTGGTTGCCAAAGTGAAGTGAGTAAAGCGAATAGTGTGGAAGAGTATATTCCATCGCATCTTATGAATGCGGAAGTGACGGCGGATATTATGACACTAGAGATGGATCGTGATACACGTAAAAAAGTAGAGGTTATTACTAAAAAGATGAGTGATCATGTAAAGAATGATAAAGAGTGGTACGTAAACTATATATCAGGGCATATAGATAAACAGGTGAAGCCGTATCATCCTAACTTTGGTATTACAGAAGAAGAATATAACTTTTTTAGAAACGCCGTTGAGAATAGTAGTTTATCTAATACAAGTGATGGAAAACTTCAATTTAAGCAAAAAAGTAACCATGAAATTGAAATTGTTTCAAGTAGAAACCTAGAACTATTCCAGCATCTGGTAATTGATACAGAGAAGAATATAATAAAAACTTCTTTTGGAGAATGTCAGTATGTTGGAGAAATAAAGCCATCTTCAGAAAAAAGAATATTAGGTCGAGTAAATGGCAAACAATGGATGTTACAAAAGGAAAATTTAATCTATTTATTCTCTTTAGGAAAGCTTGAAGGAGAAGATAAATCTGTTATGGTTATTTCAGTAAAAGGCATACACGAAGGAAAACTTATTAGTAACGAGGAAGTAGTCGAATTCCGTTCGATTTCATAAAGAATCAAAAAAATCACCTTACTCGTTAAAGTAAGGTGATTTTTTATTAAATAAACAATCCAGCGATTGTCGCAGATAAAATAGAAGCAAGTGTTGATGCAAATAGCATTTTCCAACCAAATTTAGAAACAACGCTTCCTTGTTTTTCAGAAAGGGCACGGATTGTACCAACGATTGCACCAATTTGGCTAATACTTGCGAAGCTAATTAAGAATACTGTAACGATTCCAACTGTACGTGGAGCTAATGTTGTAGCTGTGTCTTTTAAATCAAGGATTGCTACAAACTCATTTAAAACAATCTTCGTACCCATAATACCACCAGCTGGGATAATATCTTGAGTTGGAATACCCATTAAGAATGCGAATGGAGAAAGTACGTAACCGAAGATTTGTTGTAAAGTAACAGCATGTCCCATTGCACCTGAAGCAGCACTAATTACGTAGTTTACAACTTCCATCACACCGATAAAGGCGATCATTAATGCGGCAACGATACCAGCTACTTTTAAACCATCAAGCGCACCGTTAATCATTGCGCCGATAAAGCTGTCTCCGAATAGAGTTCTATCAAATTTTTGAATCACTTCATCTTCTTTTTTCGTATCAACTGGTGTTAATAACGAACAAACGATTAAGCTTGAGAATAAGTTTAGCGGAAGAGCTGCTAGTACGTATTTTGCATCTAACATCATTACGTATGATGCTGTAACAGAAGCAGAAACGGAGCTCATCGCAGAACAACAAATGATAAACATACGATTTTTATTGAAATGCTGTAAATCGTTTTTAATAACGATTAACGCTTCACTTGAACCGAAGAATACAGAGTTTACTGCGTGGAATGATTCAACGCGTGGTAAACCAGTAATTTTTGAAATAGCACCGCCGACAACGCGAACGATGAATGGTAAAACACCTAAATAACTAAAGATTGAAAGTAGTGCTGAGAAAAATACGATAATTAATAATACGTTTAAGAAAAAGACAAAATCTCTGTGAATTCCATTAAAGAGAAAATCGACACCTGTCGTACCAAGTTTAATTAGTTTGTTGAAAACTTTACTAATGAAAATAATGATTTGTTGACCAACCTTTGTAGCAAACATAAACCAACCGATTAAAATTTGGAAACCAATCATAATTGCAATTGCACGGAAGTTGATTTTACTTTTGTTGTTTGACAAAGCAAAACATAAACCTAACACGGCAAGAATACCGATAATGCTCATTACATATTGCATGTAGTTGCCCCTTTCAGAAGTTCGTATAAAGTTTGTACATAAAACGCTCGTTATATTACTAAAAATAAAAGAACGAGGTTTTATGTCATACGTAAGATGTCTGACCTTTTAGAAAAATAAAAATAAAAAAAGACCCATATGGATTCACTTTCATCTATGAGAGAAAGCTAATCAATATGAGTCCTTTTTTGCGCATAGGCTAATATTCATTAGTTTTCCCCATAGTCCAGCAATTTAAGGTTGCCGGGTAGAAACTCTCGATCCATATTATCAAGTATATATGAGGTAACATCGTCCGTATTAAATTAGTAGTAGCGTAACATTAACAGAGAACTATCGTCAATAGCTTTTTTTCTTCCAATAGAAAAAGACCATATAAGTATGATAAAATGTAACGCAGTGTTATGAAAAAGAGAGGTCGGAAAATGAGTACTAAAATGACGCCACCAGTTGAGAAAAACGAGTTTATAGATGTAGTATTTGAAGATTTAACACATGATGGTGCCGGTGTTGCGAAAGTAAAGGGCTATCCTATTTTCGTTAAAAACGGATTACCAGGTGAAGAAGCGCAAATTAAAATTATTAAAGTGAAGAAAAACTTCGCATTTGGTCGTTTAATGAAGCTTCATACAGAAAGTCCATATCGTAAAGATGCAGAATGCCCAGTATATAACCAGTGCGGCGGTTGTCAGCTTCAGCATTTAACTTATGAAGGACAGCTACAAGCGAAAGAAAAACAAGTACGTGACGTTATGCAGCGTATCGGAGGACTAGGTGATGTTCCTGTTCATCCTGTACTTGGCATGAAGAACCCGTGGGTATATCGCAATAAAGCACAAGTACCAATCGGAGAACGTGAAGGCGGACTTGTAGCTGGTTTCTATCGCCAAGGAACGCATGACATCATTAATATGGAATCATGCTTAATTCAGGCAGAAGAAAACGATACATTAATTCAAGAAGTAAAACGTATTTGTGAAAAGCACGGTATCAATGCGTACAACGAAGAGCGTAACAAAGGAACACTTCGTCACGTAATGGCTCGTTACGGACAAGTAACAGGGGAAATTATGCTTGTCTTCATTACGCGTACAGCAGAATTGCCGAACAAAAAAGCAATCATTGAAGAAATTGCAGCGAAATTCCCAGAAGTAAAATCAATCGTTCAAAACGTAAATACGAAGCGTACGAATGTAATTTTCGGAGACAAAACGACAGTACTGTACGGATCAGAATACATTTATGACTTTATCGGTGACATTAAATTTGCGATTTCAGCACGTTCATTCTATCAAGTAAACCCAGAGCAAACGAAAGTGCTTTACGATAAAACGTTAGAATACGCAAAATTAAATGGTAACGAAACAGTAATCGATGCCTATTGCGGAATCGGATCAATCTCGTTATTCCTAGCGCAAAAAGCGAAAAAAGTGTACGGCGTTGAAATCGTCCCAGAAGCAATCGAAGACGCAAATCGTAACGCAGCACTAAACAACATGACAAACGCTGAATTTGGCGTAGGAGAAGCTGAAGTAGTTATTCCAAAATGGTACAAAGAAGGCGTAATTGCCGACACAATGGTCGTAGATCCACCGCGTAAAGGTTGTGATGAGGCACTACTTAATACAATCATCGACATGAAACCAAAACGCGTTGTATACGTATCATGTAACCCAGCAACATTAGCGCGTGACTTAAAAGTACTAGAAGAAGGTGGATATAAAACACAGGAAGTACAACCTGTTGATATGTTCCCGCATACGACGCATGTGGAGTGTGTGGCTTGGCTTAAGTTAGTATAATAGGAAAGCAGTTGATATAGAAAAAATCTATACCACCTGCTTTTTGGTTTATCTCGCTTTAATGGGCAGTAAGACCCCCACCTCAAAATCCAACGAAAGCAAAGAGGTCTAAACACAATCATAGAAATGAAGCCAAAGCGCGTTGTATACGTATCATATAACCCAGCAACATTAGCCCGTGACTTAAAAGTGCTAGAAGAGGGCGGATATAAAATACAGGAAGTACAACCTGTTGATATGTTCCCGCGTATGATTCATGTGGAGTGCAATGCGTTGATAGAGAGAATGGGAGAATAAGCAGATGGATCCGAGAATCGGTAAAAGATTCTCGGATCCATCTGCTTCTATTTCAATTAGGTTAATAAATCGATGTGAAATCTCAGGTGTGAGCTTTGGGGAATTTATAAAAGCATCAAATTGATCAATGAATGCCTTCATCATTAATTCGTTTTCTTTGGTTTAAAAAGAAGACTTAATTTTCTTAATCTTAGAAGGCGTTTCATTTATTTGTTCATTAATCATATTGATTAAATCATCACACAAAATAAAATAACGATTTTAAAGTGGATCGTATTTAATAATTGTTATGGATAAATGGGTATCATTTACAATAGTTGATAATTTAATTTCAATTTTGTTGTAACTATTTGAAGTTATATAAAAATTAGTTCACTGAAGGGGAGGAAGATTGATGATTGAAATTACAGGTAATGAGATAAGTGAGTTAAGCGATAGCGATTTGAGAGCGTTGGTTGGTCTTCTCTGTGAAGCAGAACTTCGGGAGCAAGGACTGCCGACAGCAGGTGTTACATGGGGAGGGCATCAAAATGCCGCAGATGGCGGAATTGATGTCCGAATTGAACTTCAATCGTCTTTATCAGAAGATGGTTTTATCCCAAGAGGAAACACTGGTTTTCAAGTAAAGAAGCCTGATATGCCACCGTCAGCGATAATTAGCGAAATGCGACCTAATAATGTGTTAAGGCAAGTTATAAAAGACCTGGCGGATGTCGAAGGGGCCTATATTATTGTCAGTAGCCAAGGAACAACTGCAGATGCACGTCTTAATGAGCGTAGAGAAGCCATGCGGAGGGCTTTAACTGATTATCCAAGTTCATCTAGTCTCAAAGTGGATTTCTATGATAGAGAGCGGATTGCAGGATGGGTGCGTAGCCATCCTGCTCTTGTTCTTTGGGTAAGGGATAGAATAGGTAGACCTATTCAAGGCTGGAAGGCTTACGGGAATTGGTCTAACTCCCCTAAGGGTATAGAAGAGAAATATATAATAGATGAACATGTACGTGTTTTTAATAGTGCAAAATACCAATCAGAAGGATCCTCCGCAGTGGATGGAATTAATGAAATCCGGCGAGTGCTACACGTTCCAGGATCCTCTGTACGTTTAGTGGGCTTGTCAGGCGTAGGGAAAACTAGGATTGTTCAAGCATTATTTGATGAACAAATAGGCGAGAGGCCGCTGAACCAATCTCAAGTGTTTTATACAGACCTTAGCGACAGTCCAAATCCAAATCCACGTAGTTTTGCAGAGGGGATAATTGCTCAGAAGATACCAGCCATTTTGGTTGTTGATAATTGTACACCTGATTTGCACAGGCAACTGACGTCAACATGCACTGCATCAAGCAGTTTAGTTAGTTTAATAACAGTGGAGTATGATGTTAGAGATGATTATCCTGAAGAAACTGAAGTGTTCCGATTGGAGCCATCCTCCAATCATCTAATTAAAAAGTTAATCAGTTCCCGATTTGCGTATATTAGTGAAGTAGACTGCCGTACCATTGCTGATTTTGCGGGTGGAAACGCTCGAATCGCAATGGCCTTGGCCAATACTATTCTAAGGGGAGAGAACCTAGGGAGACTAAGAGATTATGATCTCTTCGTTCGGTTATTTCAACAGAGAAATAGTGCAAATCAAGATTTACTCAGAACTGCAGAGGTCTGTTCACTTGTCTACTCTTTTAATACTCAAACTTCTGAAGGTAACAACGATGAACTGAAATTGCTCGGCTCGCTAATTGGGTTGAATGTGCGAGAAATTTATTCAAATATAAGAGAGTTGGAGCGTCGTGATCTTATACAAAAGAGGGGTATATGGAGAGCGGTATTACCTCATGCTATAGCAAACAAACTAGCTGGAAGTGCTCTAGAGAATGTACCAATTGAAGATCTACTTGATGTATTTGTACAACAGGGAAGTCCGAGATTTCTTAAATCATTTTCTAGGCGTTTAAGCTTTCTGCACGAGTCTAAAGAAGTCTTAGAAATATCGATAAGGTGGCTTAGGGAAGATGGCTTGTTAGGATGTGTAAATAAATTAGATGAATTACAAATAGCTATGTTAAAAAATATAGCACCAATAAGCACAGAGCTAACACTTGCTGCTATTGAAAGGGTAGGCAATCAAGATGATGCAGTAATATTCTTTTCACGAGATAACAGATATTATAATGAAATCTCAAGATTACTTAGATCAATTGCATACGATAAAAATCTGTTTGTACGTGCTGTAAAATTACTCTCCCAGTTTGCCTTGTCTGAAAAACCTAAGGAAAATATCAACTCAATTAGGTCTATGCTTAAATCTCTTTTTCATTTATACCTTTCGGGAACACATGCTACAGTGGAGCAAAGACTTAGTATAATTTCAGATTTGATTGAATCCAATGATGAAAACAGTATTGAGCTAGCGCGTTTGCTGTTAAGTTCTGCTTTGAAAGCTGGGAGTTTTCAGTCTTATCATGAATTTGAATTTGGGGCCCATTCGAGAGATTATGGTTACCTGCCAGCAAATAGAAGTGACGTAAAGGAATGGTATAGTTCTTTTATTAAGTATACGGTATCCCTTGCAACTTCTGACTTGCCGTTTGCTCCTAGGTTTAAAACACTTTTAGCAGAAAAGTTCAGAGAGCTATGGGTAAAGGCTGGCATGTACAGTGAGCTCAAGGTAGTTGCCGAAATAATTGGAGCCAATGGAACTTGGAGAGAAGGTTGGCTAGCAATTAAAATGACTGCAAGATTTCATAGTAAAGAAATGAAGCCTGAAATTTTAGCACAACTTAATAAGTTAGCTGTATTAGTTGAACCTAAGAGTTTGGCTGAAAGAGCAAAACTATATGCGCTCTCTAATCATAGAAATTCATTAGATTTGATAGACGTCAAGTATGGGGAAGATGATGAGGGAGTAAAAATTGATTATGTTGGAATAGAAGACATAACTCGGTTATTAGGAGAAGAGGTAGGAGAAAACGAAGAAGTATTAAAGGAAATACTGCTGGAACTCTTGTGCAATGAAGGGGAGAGGTTAATTAGTTTTGGCGAAGGTTTAGCAGCAGGAGTTGCTAATCCAGAAGGTTTATGGCGAACTTTAATGGAACAATTATCATATCTTGATGAGAGTGTTAGAAGCTTTCAACTTCTTAGAGGTGTCCTAAGGGGGATTTCTAAAATAGATATAAACCTGGTCGAGCAATGTCTTGAAATGGTAGTTGCGAATGAAGTATTAGCTCCAATATATCCCTGGCTACAGGCTAGTGTAAACATTAACTCTCGAGGTTTAGAAAGGCTTAAGCAATCACTGTCATTAGGGATAAGCCCAGTGTGGCAATATGTACATTTAGCATATGGAGGTACTCATAAAAGTATTCCTGATAATGATTTATGTGAGTTGTTAAAACTCATTGCATCAAAGCCTGATGGTGTTAATATTGCAATTAAAATCCTAGATATGAGACTTCATGGAAGAGATAAAGAGGGCAAGACTAGTGATATTATTGCTTTAACAGGGCAGTACTTGGTTCTGCAGTATGATTTTTTTAGAAATGATATACGTGCAGATTTAATGGATTATGAACTAGCTAATATTATTAGTGTTTGTTTTGTTGGATATAATGCAGTGGAAAGTGCTAAAACGTTGAGTAATAAGATTTTTAATGCTGTAGAGAGTTATAAGGTATCTCCAATGGATTATAATGATGTTCTAAAAACTCTTGCGATTACCCACCCACTGGTATTTATCAATTCTCTGCTAGGAGAAAGGGACTTTACTAAGAGAACTAGGTTAGAGTTTTCTGAAGAAATGGATCTTTTGTCTGTCATTGGGGATGACATTATTATTACGTGGTGTGAAGAGGAATCAAAAGCAAGATATCCAGCAGTTGCTTTAGCTATACGACCTTACAGGAGGATTGAAAGTAACGGCAGTTTAGAATGGACTCCACTTGCACTAGAGATTTTGGCTAAGGCTGATAATCCAATTGAAATACTGGAGCAATTTAAACTATCTTTTAGACCAATGTCTTGGAGTGGTTCATTAGCAGATATAATGCAGCAATGTTTTGGTTTAATATCAGATTTGAAAAGGTATGACAATGTATCAATTGTGAAGTGGGCTAAGGAAGAAGAGGTTAGACTTGAACAGGAAATTCGTTCACAACGAGAGTGGGAATTAAAGAGGGAAAGTCGTATCAATGAAACTTTTGAATAAGGAAAGAAATTTATTAAAAAAGTAGTATGTTACATTATGCTGTTCCAAAAACAGGTCGGCAATGAGTCATAGGTTAATGGAAACTAAAAGGGTAATGGTATATTATTATTACCCTTTTATAAGAACAATAATATTTATTTAGTATATTATAAGAACTTCTGAATTTTTTAGCTTATCCAGTAGTAATTCAATAGCAAAAAACGGAAAAGGATGCCGTAGAGAATCAAAATACGGCAAGTAAATATCTGAACTGAATAATATCCTGGAACAAGATTATCGATTTATTCAGAGGCGAGTTCTTCTTATGTTAGAGTTCAATTCTTTTGACACGCCTACATCCATTGTAAGATTTAATTCAACACTGTTAATTGTTGTCATGATAGATTCCTTCACATACTCAATTTGATGACTTAGAGCTAGTCGTAATTATATTTTCACCAAAACGTCCCGGATAGGACTACTGGATGGAGTGAGGTTGCCATTCCCACAGCCTCAAAAAGTTTAAGAAATCCTAGTGAGATCCGTTCGCCTTTATTAATAAATACACGATCGATTTGTGGTGGTATTGTGAACGTTTTTGAAGGTGGAATTCCCCTGTTTTTGCCAATATATATACTAACCTACTTCAATCCTACCAGATTATTGATGGAGTCAATATTACGAACAGGATAATATGTGAAATTTTGGAATATACAGTATGTGTTGGTCACAGATCAAGTATACTTTCCAAAAATTAAGGTTATCATTTATAATAAAATTAATAGAATTATGAAGAAGGGAGTGATGTGTATGTACCAACAACTTATCTATCCAGAGCGGGCAGAGGATCTAAAATACAATGAATTTATAAAGGATAATTATAAAATCTTTTTGGATCACTGGCAAGATAACATTCATTTCCTGAAATCTTCCTATGAAAAGGTATTTTCTAATAAGGGTATTTCATTCGGCTTAGTTATTTATGGCCCTCAAGGGGTAGGAAAGACGATATTAGCTAGTAAGCTTATGAGTGATTATGAAACAACTAAAGTTCAAATTGCAGCTAAAAACTTAATTTATGATGAAAATAACTTATGGCACCTAATCACTTGTGGGAATACTCAGTCAAAAGAGCTTATTAAAAATGCAACTGAGAAGACAAAGATGATGAATATGTCAAACGATATGAAATGGGTAGAAAATATAGCACCAGGTGACCATACAAATGTTGTGATAATTGATAATGCTGAAACGGCTAATTTCGGTGCTTCTTTGACTGGCTTGAATGGGATAGAGTACATGGCTCAAAGGAATTCTGAACACGTAGCTCAATTTGCGGCTCAACAGTTTGTATCTTTGGCTCGTGAAAAGGTTAGAGGAACTTTATTCATTATCTTAGGAAATGATGATAAATATCTAAGAAATTTTGCAGAAACTTGCGAAAAGCAACATGCGGGAATGGTAAGGTTTCATAGTTTAGAAATACCTGTATCTGAAAAAAAGGAAAAAATCGTTAGAACCAATATAAATCGATTAAATAGCGCTTCTTATTGGAGTTTGTTAGATAAAGCAAAAAAAGAAGTTAGAGAAACTTTATATGACAAATTACATGATGCTTCAACTTTTCCACAAGTTTTTAATATAGTTAATGAGGCATTTTCAGGTGCTGTTCCTCGTGCAGGAAGACCCGCGAATAAATGTGTACTTTCTTTTGTGCTATGTGTAAATAATTTTGAGGAAGCGCAAAATATTGCAAGTGGTTTAGCAGGAAAACTTATTGAAGAACCTGAATTTGAACATGATTTAGCTAAGATATATATTCTTCCTGACAGTTATTGTAAACAGGTATTAGGTGATAATAATAGTTCAGAAATGCTAGAATCTGAATTTACAATGCACTTAATTATCTTGTCAGATGTATGGTTTTCAAAATTACTTGGAGATGAACTTTCAAGGGAAACTGCTCTTAATACTTTAAACACATTAATTGATAGTAGAGATAAAATTAAAAGAGAAGAGCTAAAAAAAATGTTGGAAGTAAATGGTGGTATAAGTTCAGAAGAGCTAAGAAAATTTTGGAAATTAGGTGCTACGAGGGCAGGTAAATATGAGCCCTTATTAAAAGGATATTACGGTAATTATAACCAAGCTTTCTCTAAAGATACCAATAAACGTCCAGATATTTTAGTTTCTGAATATAAACCATGTTCAATTTTAATGGCACCAATAAAGGAAGATATTAAGGAGTCAATAAAAAGAACATGTCATGCAGTTGAAATAACGTCAATAAAAGATGTAAGTAGCCAGAAGGTAAAAGATTATTTGAAGAAAAAGTTACCAAACTATATTGAACTAATTAAAGAATCTTAATAATAAGGGACAGAGGTTGGTCTCTTATTTTTTTATTTGTGGTATTAGAGATAAATATGGGTAAGTTAATTTTACTATTCTTAAAAGGTTTACAGGTATTTACGATGCGGTGAATCGTATCACAAGTGGTGATAAACAAGATAATGGTACCAGTATTAATAAAGCAGGATGGATTGACAATGATAAGATAATAAGCAGTGTAAAAAATGAGATTTATTGTAGTGCCTTTATGCTGTTTCTTAAATTAAAAACAAATCCAGGAAAGAAGTACTACTTTTTAGCGACCATTTATTGTAAATGTGCTAATAGTAATTATAATCCAGATAATTTTGTAGAAAACTTAACTGTAAATAAAGGAACTGAGGGTTGCTGTATAAAATGTGGGTATTCAAAACATAAATTATTAAAGATTATACCTTTAAACGAGAAACACTATGAACAGTCTCTTATAGACTTCATTAAAAAATAAAGGATAAATTCCTCCATATTGCTAGCGGATGAACACTACTACATCAACATTATTATATTTTATCTGCACTCAGCATACGACTCATGTAGAGTGTGTAGCTTGGCTTAAGTTGGCATAATAAAAAAGCAGTTGATATAGAAGAATCTATACCATCTGCTTTTTGGTTTATAAAGATATCATTTAGCGATGATTTTAGTTAAAATAAATATTGCTGATTTTCACAAAATATAAATGTCTAAATGTACAACTTTCTATTTGGCTTTATATTTTTAAATTGCATTCATATTGAGAGGATTTGAATTTGAAATGATAGATAATTTTTGGCGTGATTTACCACGACCATTTTTCGTACTTGCACCAATGGAAGATGTGACAGACGTTGTTTTCCGTCACGTAGTAAGTGAAGCTGGTCGCCCAGACGTATTCTTCACAGAGTTCACAAACTCGGATAGCTATTGTCATCCAGAAGGTATGAAAAGTGTACGTGGCCGTTTAATTTTTACAGAAGATGAACAACCAATCGTGGCGCATATTTGGGGAGATAATCCTGAATATTTCCGTCAAATGAGTATTGGTATGGCAGAGTTAGGATTTAAAGGCATCGATATTAATATGGGCTGCCCTGTACCGAACGTAGCATCAAGAGGAAAAGGTAGTGGCCTTATTCTACGTCCAGACGTTGCGGCAGAACTTATTCAAGCAGCAAAAGCGGGCGGACTACCTGTC
This sequence comes from Bacillus sp. S71, assembly GCF_016625265.1. Taxonomy (NCBI): domain Bacteria; kingdom Bacillati; phylum Bacillota; class Bacilli; order Caryophanales; family Bacillaceae; genus Bacillus; species Bacillus sp. S71. The sequence goes on from NZ_JACVUW010000008.1 coordinate 58,801, forward strand.
AGTGTAAAAACGCGACTGGGCTTTAAAGAGTTAAGCGAATGGGAAGATTGGTTAACGCATATTTTCAAACAAGATATCGCAAACCTTTCTATTCACTTACGTACAAGGGAAGAAATGAGCCAAGTGGATGCGCATTGGGAACTAATTCCGGAAATTAAAAAATTACGTGACCGCATTGCACCAAATACGTTAATAACAATCAATGGAGACATCCTTGATCGTAAAATGGGGCTGGAACTTGCTAAAAAATACGGCATTGATGGCGTAATGATCGGACGAGGCATCTTCAAAAATCCATTTGCGTTTGAAAAAGAGCCAAGGGAACATAGCAGTAAAGAACATCTAGATCTTTTAAGACTACAACTTGATCTTCAAGATCAATATGCAGAAGTACTGCCACGCTCAATCACAGGGCTTCACCGCTTCTTCAAAATTTATGTAAAAGGCTTCCCTGGGGCTGCTGAATTGAGAAATCAATTGATGAGCACGAAGTCGACTGATGAAGTGCGTGGGTTGCTTGATAAGTTTGAGGATAGTGAGAGGGTTTAATTCTCCAAAATTTTGAGAAGAATGCCTTGTGTTGGGATATATATTTTGCACATTTGGAGTGTGTTTTTGTTGAAGAGATAGTTTTAAGAAGATGGCAATGGTTTTATTACACTATTGCCATACTTTGTTGTATGTCATAATCAAAACTAATTTGATTACACATCCTAATCAAGAGCAGACACAGTTTGATCCCACTACCCTGTTAATAACTTATCCTCTAGAGCGGGATAAGTTTACTAACAACACCGTTATGATTTAAAGTTACTTATATTGCTAGTTAAAAGTACTATAGTGACATTATTATAGTTTATCTATATTTAATACATATCGTTACGATATGGTTATTTAAAATATAAGGATCATAATCTGTTAGAATAGTAAATCATAGAAAGTTCATAAGCTACCTTTAGGTATAAGGTGGCTTTAATTAGAAATATAGTTGTAAAATATTTCATGATGAGAAAAATAATGGACGTTTTTTTAAAAATGTAAAATATCATTTCTACTTTAATTCTGTGGATATCCCTTTAGATTTCATAGAAAAGTATCTGCTTGAAAGTAAGAAATGATAGAAGGGGATAATGGTAGTGGGCATTAAAAAATTGTACTTAAACTTATCTTTAGCATGTGAGCCTATAAAATATTATCAACTATTTACAAACGAAAATTGCCGAGGAATATATAGTAATAGGGAGTAAATCTATTTAAGAAACATATCCCCTATTCAGGCGGGATTTTGTTAAAAGCAATATCTTTATTTAATATATAGATTGAAGGGATATAATGAAAACTACTACAGTAAATATATTTAAATCAAGTTCTTTTCTTGAAAATAAGTATCAAATACACTTTGTTGATTTTGAGGGGTATAGTTCGGAATTATTGAAATACATTGAGGAACATTTTGTAATGATTTGTGAGGGAGATAGTGATAGTGATATAGAGGTTGTTAAGCAAAGAGCAAGGGATTTTTTTGAAAGTAAATCTGAAAATACGGTAATGGGAGCAACCGCTGAATTTTTTATACATTTGTATTTAAAAAGTTTAGGATACAAACAAGAATGCACTTTTTTTAATCTTGAAGAAGGATCGATTAAAAAAGGATTTGATGGTTATTACTCAAAAGATGAAGTTGAATGGATTATGGAGAGTAAGTCCGGTTATAGAGATAGTAAAGGTAGTTCTCATTGGAGTAAAGTTAAAACAGCATACGATGATTTGACTGATAAATTTAGCGGAAATGTTTCTAATAATCCGTGGCAAAATGCATATAATCATGCACAACTCATTGATGTAGGTACAAGTAAGAGTATAAGAAAAAATATTAAATTATTGTCTGATAATTTCACTCAAAAGAAATTTACATCAATTGAAGATTTTAATATTATACCTGCATCCACCATTTTTCTAAGTGGTAAATGGGAAGATTACAATTTGAATGAAATAAAGAAGAAAATAGCTGGTGTTGTTTCGAATTTTAAATATAAAGACATAGTCATTATTTGTGTTACTAAAAAGTCCATCTCTCAATTTATTGAGTTTTTAAATCGCTAGTTAGGGGTATCTATTATGGAAAAAGTGGAAAAATCGACTTTAACGAGTATAAGTAAAATAAAAGAGTTTAATGAAGTGTTAAGGAAAATAACTATGAATGAACAACTTACGGAGGAAGAGAAAACATATATATTAAGTTGTGCGATATTATTTATGAAACATTACGAAGCAGATCAACGCTTCTCAAGTTACTTGGAATTTGCTTATTATATTATTTTGAAATACTCTGTGCAATATGAAGATTATATGCCATTATATGATTTTGCTGTGAATTTTGGTTTTTATCCCATTGCTAAAGATATAATTAATTTTAAATTATTAGGTGATCAGTTAAGTTTAAATGATAGTCTTATGGAAGTGAAAATTGATAGCTTTAGAAACCATAATTACATTGAAACTTACCAACAAAAAAAAGTTAGAACAAATTTATTAAAAGATAATTCTAATGAAGTAAGTTATATTGCCCCAACATCGTTTGGAAAAAGTTCGCTTATAATAGAACATATTTTACATAATGAATCGTATAATAAAATTGCTATCATTGTTCCGACAAAGTCTCTTTTGGTACAAACTTATCGAGAAGTAAGAAATTCTAAAATTGATAAAAGAATTTTAATTCATGATGAAATGTATCAAGGGGACGATAGTTTTATAGCAATTTTCACACAAGAAAGAGCGCTTAGATTATTGGATAAAAATAATGTCTATTTTGACATAATGTATATTGATGAAGCGCATAACTTATTTGGTAAAGATAATAGAAATATCTTATTATCAAGATTAATAAGAAAAAATCGGAATTTAAACCCGAGCCAAAAGACGGTGTATTTATCTCCGTTAATTTTTGATAGTAATAATTTAAGGTTAGATAAACAGCAAGATATTAGTGAACAAAGAATATCATATAATTTAAAAGAAGCTGAGCTTTACGAATATAGATTATCGGGAGATGCATATCAGTATAATAGATTTGTAAATGAATTTTATCCAAAGAATTTTAAGGGGGATTTCATTTCTTATATTAAATTAAATAAAGGGAATAAGAACTTTATATATATTAAATCTCCAAAAAAAATTGAAATGTTTGTAAAAGAATTTGCTAATAGGTTAAATCCAATTGTTGAAAAAGATATTAGAATTCAAGAGCTTATTAAAGAATTGGAGGATTTTGTTCATAAAGATTTTCATATGATAACATTACTTTCAAAGGGAGTAGTATATCTTCATGGTAAAATTCCAGATATAGTAAAAGAATACATCGAATATAAATTTAAGGAAATAAGCAATCTTCAATTTCTTGTAGCTAATAGTGTAATTTTAGAAGGAATAAATCTTCCTATTGATACATTGTTTATTTTAAATACACATAATCTGAGGGGCAAGGAACTTACTAACTTAATTGGAAGAGTGAATAGATTAAACAATGTATTTAATGGTTATTCTAACCAAATACATAAATTACTGCCTCCTATACATTTTGTTAATAGTGAAGTATATAATCGATTAAATAGCAAGATGGAGAGTAAAATAAGGAGTTTAAGGAGTAATTTATTTGAAGATAGGATTGAAAATCCGGTGTTAGAATCCTTTGATATTGATAAATTAAAAATTGATAAAAATAATAGAGAAAGGATAGAGGAAAAGTTTAATACAATTAAAGAAAATGAAGAATTAATATTTACAAATGAAGATGACGAGGAAAGTGTATTAAAAAGATACCTGGTTAATGTTGGCTTACAGAGTGTGTATGATATTAATAATAATGTATTTCTCGAGCAATTATTAGGAAAAATAAATTCAGTAAACAAAGAAGATCCAGTTTGGTTAGAATTAAATATAATAGATAAAATATATATGGTTTTTATCGAGGGTTTGGAAGATTTTATTATCGATTTTGAATTTGCCAGATTGTCTAATCCTCAAGCGAGAAATTATTATAAGATGTACTATTTGGTTAATAGAAAGAACACATTAAAAGAAAACATACATGCCACATTTAACTATTTTAAGCGGAGAATTAGAGAAGGAAATAGCCTATTCTATATGGGGAATTCATATGGAGAGGTAAGTAAACAAACTGAGTCATATCAAGAAAATGGTAAAGAGGTATATGTGGATTTACTACATAAAACTGATGCTGAAATAATTAATTTAGCGATTGTGAAATTGAAAATAGAAGAGGATTTTGTTAATTATCATTTGAATAAATTAGTGGTTTCTTTATATGATTTGTCTTTAATATCCCAAGAAGAGTATCATTTAACTGTTTATGGTACTAACGATGATAAAAAAATTAACTTAATTAAAACGGGATTATCGCTCAATTTAATTTCTAGACTTCATACGGATAATCAACTTAACAACATTAATCTGGATGTTAATAATAATTTGGTAACTAACTCTCAATTTGAAGTGTATAGGAATTCAATACAAGGTTTTTATAGATTTGAGTTAGACAAATTCTTGTAACCTATAGGTGATACTAATATCATATTTAATGTTGTATAACATGTTGAAGAAGTATAATATGTATACCTTATGAAATTTTAACAAAAGAAAGGTGGGTATCGAGTGAATCATGATAGCCCATCTTTTTATTTGTCATAAAAGATAATACATTAGATCTTTCATTGTTTCGAATATTCATCAATCGCCTCTAATAAGGTTCTTCTAATGATAATTGTTACTTAAAATCTCCCACATAATCTCGCTATGCTTCTTAATCCGTATATCTTGTATGTAATATTAAACGGTATAGCGCATATAATCGTATTTGCTATCTTCTTTTTGTAGGTTATTTATAATGACTTATATATTCTGCATACTTTATTTCTATGAAAGTTCAGATAGAGAAGAGGTTTGCTTTTATAAGTATATTTTTGAATCCATAAGCATAATGAGAATGGATCTCATAAATATTAATCCGAGTAAGACTACAAAACATACCTCTAAAATGTTAAAGTATTAATTTAGCAAGAATTAACTAGAAAATTATATTAAACATGATAATTTAAAGCACGTTATAGGATAAACTTTAACTGCTGAATAAATAATCAACATTTCAGGAGGAAACCCAATGGCAATGAGCAACAATGATATATTAAAAAGAGTACGATACGCTTTAGATATAAAAGATATAGATATGGTAGAAATCTTTAAACTAGGCGGGATGGAAGTAACGAAAGAAGACGTAGTTGATATGCTTACAAAAATAAAGAGAGCTCCTCAGCATGAAGCTGAAAATGATGAGGTAGCTGAAGATGAGTACGTAAAAACATGCGATATGATGATGTTAGAGGCATTTTTAAATGGATTTATTACTTTAAAAAGAGGAAAGCAAGATCCGAAACCAGGGCAGCCTGCACCTGTACAGAGCAAGGAGAGTGCCAATAACCTTCTTCTAAAGAAAATGAAAATCGCACTATCTTTAACGAGTGAGGATGTACTTGATATATTAGATAGCGTAGGCGTTACGGTAACAAAAGGAGAGTTAGGCGCTCTATTAAGAAAGAAAGGCCATAAAAATTACAAAGAGTGTGGCGATAGATACGCAAGGAATTTCATTAAGGGATTAGGTGTAAAGTATAGAGGGTAATAAGCTTGCTAAAGCAGTAAATGATATAATAGGTAGAGTAGGACGTTCGTATCCTACTCTTTTTTATTTGTAAAAATACTATGCTAGGTGATGAAATGGTACATACATATTTAGGTGAGACAATTAATTTTCATATAACTTATAAGAAGAAAAAGTCCGTGCGTCTTTTTGTGGATTCGTATGGAAATGTGGAAGTACAGGCTCCGAAAGGAACACCTGTTGAATACTTAGTCCAGTTGCTAGAGGAGAAGTGGGATTGGATTCAGACAACACGTAAGGAAATGGCGGAGCGAGCGCATGGACCACAGGAAAAGGATTATGATCAAGGAGAGGGCTTTTTGTATTTAGGGAATACGTATCCGATACAGATTTCCCAAGATGCAAGCATTGAGCAAGACAATGCGATTTTTGAAGGGGATAAGTTACATATTTATGTGAAAGAGCTTAAGGATGAGAAAATACAACAAGCTTTAAAACGATTTTATTATAAGCAGTGTAAAACTTTAGTAGAGAAGAGCATTAAAGTGCATCAAAGTAACTTTAAGACAAAACCACGTTCTATTCGTATTACAGATAGTAGTCGTACTTGGGGTACTTGCGATTCGAATTTACAACTAACATTCAATTGGAAGCTAGCAATGGCACCACAGCGAGTAATTGACTATGTAGTCGTTCATGAAATGTGTCATATGGTTCATTTAAATCATGATCGCTCTTTTTGGCGTCTTGTCGGGAAGATAATGCCTGATTATAAAGAAATGGAGAACTGGTTAGCTTTATCTAGTTGGAAGATGACGGTTTAGGAAGGGATATCGATTTTTGTCTGTAAATCGATATTTCTTGTCGAATCGTTGATATATTGTGAGTTTTGATAGATATATTTTAAAAATCGTTGATATATTGTAAGTTATGATAGATATATTCGAAAAATCGTTGATATAATTTCATTTACTACAGGATTGTTCAACAAATCGAAAAGAGGAGATGTCACAGCAGACATCTCCTTTTTTCGAGTATATAGATTATCGTACAAACTTCACAACAAAATCTCCATCCACTTTCTCCATCTCATACCCACGATACCCCTCCGAAAGCAAAGCCTGCTGTCCACTAGCATCACTCATTAGAATACTTTGAACATCCGTCCAATCGCTTTCTTTATCTCCGCGCAATTTCTTCACAAAAACATATCGCAGACTACCACCATACTTCTCCTTTAGCGCAGCAATCTCCATCCCTTGCGCAAATTTATCCTTCAAACTCGGGATGTTAAAAGGAGCAACGGTGCAGCATACATAATCATATTTGCTATCTTCTTTTTGTAATTCGTCCATGATGACGTTTGCTAATATTTTTTGCATCCCATTTCCTCGACAGTTCGGATGAACGTTTGAGATTTCTTGATAGATGACGCGGTGTAGTTCATTTTCTGGCAAACCAATATCAAGCCCTAAATGTTCATCATCGATAGGCGGGACGAGTAGAGCGCGAAATGCGATGAGTTCGTTTTCGATAAAAGCACCGATCATCATGCCGTTTCCTTCTAGAATGTATTGAAATTCTGCTTGTGAGAGTGGTTGTAAACGACTTTTATCTTCTAGTGCTTCAACTACAATGTTTTGTAGTGATAAAATTTGTTCGATGTGCTCTAGTGATAGTAATGTAACGTGAAATGATTCGTTATTTTGTTTTAATGTTCCTTCGTATAGAACCGTCATATGATAGTCCTCCTTTAGCGTACAACGTCTTGAAAGACGGTTAGTTCTTGTAGTGTATCTTCGTTTATTTCAATGCCGAGTCCTGGCTTTTCGTTTAAGCGAATGAATGGTACATCGTAATGTAAGTTTCCAATGTCTTTCGTGAATTTTAATGGTCCTGTTAACTCTACGCTCGTAATGATTTTTTTTGAGAAAGCGACATGGAATCCTGCTGAAGAGGCAACAGATGATTCGACCATTGATCCTACTTGGCATTCAATGCCTGCCATTTCTGCTTGATGAGCGAGCTTTACAGCTGGATATATGCCGCCGCATTTCATTAGTTTTATATTCACTTTATCAGCAGCTTCTAATTTAATAATTTGGCGCATTTCACGAGAACTTTTTAATCCTTCATCAATCATAAGCGGGAGGTCTGTTTTAGAACGAATATGAGCCATGGCATCAATATCGTCCGCGATAACAGGTTGTTCAATCCAGTCAATGTTTAAATGTCCTAATGAACGTAGTGCTGTTAATGTGTTTGCGCTATTTTTCCAGCCTTGGTTTACATCAACGCGAATAGCGATGTCATTTCCTACACGTTCTCGTACGGCTTCAATACGTTTTACATCTTCTTTTACATTTGTACCAACTTTCATTTTGAAAGATTGGTAACCTTTTTGAATCATAGAAGCAGCTTCTTCAGCCATGTTTTCTGGATTGGCAATACTTAAAACGTGAGTGACAGGGAATTCTTCATGGTAGCGCCCGCCAATTAATTGATATACAGGTTGATTTAGTTTTTTGCCCATTATATCAAAACAAGCAATATCAATTGCGGCTTTCGCTGTTGGAACACCGTAAATTGTATTGTCCATCATGTCGTGTATTTTTTCGATATTCATTGGATTTTGCCCAATTAGAGCAGGGGCTAGCGTATGTTTTAAAGTATGGAAAGTACTTTCCCACGATTCACCTGTGACGTGATCATCAGCAACGCCTTCACCGTAACCGATAATACCTGCATCTGTTTCCATTTTGACGATAATAGAGGGCATATCAGAATAAGAGCCATAACTAATAACAAACGGATTGCGAAGCGGTAAACGAATTGCGTAAAGATGAATAGCTGTAATTTTCATTGAATAGAAACCCCTTCCTGTTTACAATAGTTTTATACATTTGATATAGTTGACGTTAAATAGTCGTTAATTAATGATAAGGAGTTAGAGAAAATGATGATAAAAATTGCAGTTGTCGGTTCAAAGGAGTTTATGGAGAACATTTTTCCTATTGCTCAAAAATTAGAAGGAATAGAAATTGATCCATATATTTACCTTCATCCGGCGGAATCTTCTGAACTATTAAAGTGTTTAAAGCCTTGTGATGTCATCTTTTTCTCAGGTGCTTTACCTTATTATATGGCAAAAGAAATAAGAGAACAATTACGAATTCCAAGTACATACTTACAGCAAGACGAGACAACTGTCGCATCTTCAATTCTTTCTATCATGTATCATCAAAGTATTCAACCACATAACATTTCCATCGATTTAGTAGACCGCTCGTTTATTACAAATGTGTTCCATGATATTGGTATAAAAGAAAGTCCGCAAGTGTTGGATTATAAAAATATGCTGTGGAGTAAAGATGAGATAAATAGAGTTATCGATTTTCATGTAGCTAAATATCAATCTGGAGAAGCTCATTTAGCTTTAACTAGTATTCACGCTGTTTACGACGAGCTTCAAAAAATAGGTGTTCCTTCAGAGCGCATGATTGATCCAACACAATCCATTATACATGGGCTAAAAGATGCAAAAATAAAAGCTGAGTTAGCAAAAAGCTATTCAGCTACTGTTGGTGCTTGTATAATTTCTTCCTTAGAATTACGAGCGAGTTTGCTTGAAAAACTAGATGTCATTTCAAAAGAACTACGTGGTTCATTTAAACAAGTGGATGAAATGACATGCATTTTGTATACAACTCGTGGTGATATCGAATCAATTATTAAAACAAATGCGATAGATAACTTGTTTGCGAGCGTAGAAGGAACGATAGCTATTGGATTTGGTTATGGGAAAACCGTGAAAGAAGCGGAGCAAAATGCAAAAATTGCTCAAAGTTTTGCAAAGAACAATCCAATAGATCGTTGTTTTTATATACTAACAAGTGATAAAGATTTGTTTGGTCCGTTCCCGAAAGAACAGAGAGTACAAAGTTTGAAAAATGATAATCCGGAACTAATGAAAATAGCGAAGGAAACAAAGCTTAGTCCGGCCAACTTGTCAAAAATCATTCAATTTAGTCAATCGCACCCGTCATTGAAGTTTACAGCAGCTGACCTTTCTGAGTACTTACAAGTGACTCGAAGATCGACAGAAAGGTTGTTAAAGAAATTAGTTGATTACGGGTATGCTCATATTTGCGGCGAGGAAATGCCCTATCAACAAGGGCGACCTCGCGCACTATATGAACTGAATTTACCGCTATTTTTAAGCTTCTAGTTGAGCTTTTTGTTTCTTTAGTAGTTCTGCTTTTTCAATGTCTGATAGTTTTACAATTGTGAAGCCTGTTATACCATAAATGATTGAGATAATAGGTACGATGAAATTCAAAATAGCATAAGGAGCATATTCAAATGCACCTACGCCAAGTGTTGCGAGAATAAATACACCGCACGTATTCCAAGGAACGAAGACAGAAGTTAATGTTCCACCATCTTCTAATGCTCTGGATAAGTTTTTTGAATGTAGTCCTTTTTCCGTGTATGCATTTGCGTACATTCTTGAAGGGACAACAATTGAAATATATTGTTCAGAGCAAGTAAGGTTTGTTGCAAAACAAGATGCGATAGTAGAAGCGATAAGCCCTTTTGCTGATTTCGCTAACTTTAAAATTTGATTTACAATTGAGCGAAGAATACCTGTATGTTCTAATACTCCTCCGAAAGTCATAGCGACAATTGTCATAGAGACTGTATTCATCATCGAATCTAAGCCACCGCGGTTAAATAGTTCGTCTACTAGCTTGTTTCCAGTGTCTATAACAAATCCAGCTTGGAGTGCACCAACAGATGCTGAGACAGAACCACCTTGAATAAAGACTTGTGATAAGAATCCTAAAATAATACCGACGAGAATCGCTGGTATAGCAGGGACTTTTTTAGCGACCAATACCATAACGACTACGGGTATAATGAGTAGGAAAGGCGAGATAACAAAGTTTTGTTGCAATACTTGTAACGTTTGATCGATGCTCTTCGCATCAATATTGTTAGCGCCGAAGCTTCTTCCTAAGAGAGCGTAGACGATAAGAGTAATAATTAAACCTGGAACTGTAGTAAATAACATATGACGAATGTGTGCGAATAAATCTGTATTTGTTAATCCTGCGGCTAAGTTAGTTGTATCTGAAAGCGGTGACATTTTATCGCCAAAATAAGAGCCTGAAATAATGGCACCAGCAACCATTGGAGCTGGAATTCCCATACTTAGGCCAATTCCCATTCCAGCAACACCAATTGTGCCCATTGTAGACCAAGAGCTACCAATTGCTAATGCTACGATAGAACAAATGACGGTAATGGAAACTAAAAATAGTGATGGAGTTAAAAGTTTTAAACCGTAATAAATCATCGTTGCGACGATTCCACCGCCAATCCAAGCACCAATTGTTAAGCCAACAAGAATAATAATGACGATAGCGGGTAATGCAAGACGAATCCCTTTATACATTGCTTCTTCAAGATCATTCCATTTGTAACCGTAACGCCAAGCGACAATAGAAGCAACGGTTGTACCAATAATAAGTGGAACGTGAGGGGTTTGTTTTAATACAACAATTGTAACCATCATAACTGCAACGGTAATGATAATAGGGATAATCGCTATTCCAAAAGGTATTTCTTTTTTCATAAAGTTCCTCCTTGTTACGTATGTTTGTTTGTATTTTTAGAATTGTCGTAAAATAGACGTTTATTAGGTTATGATAACTAAAAGTTTATGTAAGCGTCAACATAAAAAACAGAAAATAAGGAATGTTCTAGTTGTTTGTTTAGTTTGTAATATAAGTGCAGAGTAAGCTTTTTAAGTATTTAAAAATAAATAATTGACTTTTTTCTTAAAATTCAATATGTTCATAAAAACATCTGTTTTTCATAAGTATAATTAACCCGAATCGTTTGTAATGTGGGAAGGAGACTGGAACGTTGAAAACATTAGAACTACAAGAGCGCTTAACGGAGATTTTTCAGCATTTACACGAAAACCCTGAAGTAAGTTGGAAAGAATATGAAACGACAGCGTATATTACTGACTTTTTAAAAGAAGAAGGAATTTCATATAGAACATTTGATGATTGTCCAGGTGTAATTGCTGAGATTGGAGGCGGGAATCCAGTTATTGCGATTCGTGCTGATATGGATGCACTTTGGCAAGAAGTAAATGGAGAATTTAAAGCGAACCATTCATGTGGCCATGATGCTCATATGACCATTGTAATGGGACTTATTTTACAATTGAAAAATATGAGATGGAAAAGTGGTACGGTTAGATTTATTTTTCAGCCAGCAGAAGAGAAGGGGAATGGTGCTTTGAAGATGGTGGAGAAAGGTGCTGTAGATGATGCTGATTTCTTATTTGGCGTCCATCTAAGACCAATTGAAGAACTATCTTTGAAACAAGCAGCCCCATCTATTCGTCATGGAGCAGCAGGATTTTTAGAGGGTATGATTCATGGGGAGGATGCACACGGGGCAAGACCACATCAAGGTGTGAATGCAATTGATGTCATTTCCATGATTAATATCGGTTTGAAAAATATCTGGCTGCCACCGCAAAGTTCTTATTCAGTAAAAATGACGAGATGCCAAGCTGGTGGTGATAATTTAAATATTATTCCGGGAAATGGTCATTTCAGTTTAGATGTAAGAGCAGAGAGTAATATACTATTAGAAGAATTAAAGAAAAAGATTGAGCATGTAATAGAATCAGCTGCATCGATGGGATCAAAAACTTCATACGAATGGATGGATCTTGCACCAGGAGCAGAGGTTTCCGAAGAAGCAGAGCGCTTTATGCGTAAAGGTATTCTCGAAGTGTATGGGGAAGAGAGATGCACAGGGCCTCTCTATACGACAGGAAGCGATGATTTCCATTACTATACAGTGAAAAGACCACATTTAAAAGCTGTCATGCTTGGACTAGGAGCAGACCTACAACCTGGATTACACCATCCGTATATGAAGTTTGATCATAGTTGTATTATGGATGGGGTAGAAATATTGAAACAAACTGTATTGAAAGTGTTAGAAGACAGGGGCTAGAGAGCTCCTGTTTTTTTGTCGTGAATTGTCGGCAAATCGATATATTTGAAAAACCGTTGATATATTTTGAGTTATGATAGATATATTGAGAAAATCGTTGATATATTTGAAGTTATGATAGATATATTGAGAAAATCGTTGATATATTTGAAGTTACGATAGATATATTAAGAAAATCGTTAATATAATTTCACGTACCTATTAATTTGATGAAAAATGAGCCTCCAGTACATGGTGTATAATAATAAGTACCATTTTTTAATAGGAGAAAACGAATGAACGAACAATATTACGATGCAGTTTTACATATAAAAACAGTCGGTGAGCAAAAAGGGTTTAACAAGTCTATGCATTATCATCGCTATGAACCGACACCGTATAGCGGGTTAGATGAGTTATTGAATCAATATGAAATACGAAGTAGCGACCGAATTGTAGACTTTGGGTGCGGAAAAGGGCGATTAAACTTTTATATGCATCATAAATGTGGTGCTTCAGCAGTTGGAATTGAAATGAATGAAGAGTTTTATAAAGAAGCGATGGATAATCGAGATCGTTATGCACGAAAGGCACGAAACAGTAAGGGGAAAATTCAATTCCAATGTTGTTTAGCGCAGGAATATGAGATTGATCCACATGATAATAGATTTTATTTCTTTAATCCGTTTTCTGTACAAGTGTTTATGAATGTAGTAAATAACATTTTACTTTCGGTAGAAGAAACGGGGAGAGAAGTGGATATTATTTTATATTATCCTTCTGAGGACTATATTTTTTTCTTAGAAAATCAGACTGCGTTTGAGCTGAAGAAAGAAGTTAGATTGTCAGGTGCTTATGAGAAGAATGGGAATGAGAGGTTTTTAGTTTATACATTAGGGTAATAAAAAAAACAGGTGCCAAGGCACCTGTTTTTTTATTAGTTACGGATTAAGTAATCAAATGCACCTAAAGCTGCGTTTGCACCTGAACCCATAGAGATGATGATTTGTTTGTACGGATTATTTGTACAGTCACCTGCAGCAAACACTCCTGGCACGTTTGTAGCGCCGTGCTTGTCTGTTACGATTTCACCGCGAGCGCGTTCAACTGTTTCGCCTAACCAGTCTGTGTTTGGCACAAGACCGATTTGTACGAATACACCTTGTAATTCAACGTGATGAACTTCTTCAGTTTCACGATCGATGTAAGAAATACCGTTTACTTTATCAGTACCAGTGATTTCTTTCGTTTGAACGTTTTTCAGAACAGTTACGTTTGGTAAGCTGTTAAGACGCTCTTGTAATACAGCATCAGCTTTTAATTCTGGCATGAATTCAAGAACAGTTACGTGCTTAACGATACCTGCTAAGTCGATAGCCGCTTCAATACCAGAGTTACCTCCGCCGATAACTGCTACGTCTTTTCCAGTGAATAATGGACCATCACAGTGTGGGCAGTATGCTACACCTTTATTTTTGAACTCAGCTTCACCTGGTACGCCAACATTACGCCAGCGAGCACCTGTAGAAACGATTACGCTCTTACTTTTCAGAATAGCGCCGTTTTCAAGTTCCACTTCAATAAGTTCTTTTTTCTCTAAACGTTTCGCACGTTGTAGATTCATTACATCGATGTCGTATTCTTTTACGTGCTCTTCAAGGCTTGCTACTAGCTTAGGACCTTCAGTGCGTTTTACGCTGATGAAGTTCTCAATGCCCATAGTATCCATTACTTGACCACCGAAGCGCTCAGCAACGATACCAGTGCGGATGCCTTTACGTGCTGCGTAAATTGCTGCACTTGCACCAGCAGGGCCGCCACCAACAACAAGAACATCGTATGGATCTTTATCAGAAAGCTCTGATGCATCTGGACCGTTACCCATTTTAGCTAAAATTTCTTCAAGTGTCATACGACCGCTTCCGAAAGATTCGCCGTTTAGGTAAACAGTTGGTACTGCCATGATATCTTTGCTTTCTACTTCCTCTTTGAATGCAGCGCCATCAATCATAGTATGTGTAATACTAGAGTTAAGAACGCTCATTACGTTAAGAGCTTGTACAACATCAGGACAGTTATGACAACTTAGGCTGATATAAGATTCAAAATGATATTCGCCTTGAATGTTTTTAATTTGATCGATTAATTTTTGTTCAATTTTTGGAGCGCGTCCACTTACTTGTAGTAAAGCTAGCACTAATGATGTAAATTCGTGTCCTAATGGAATACCAGCGAATACGACACCAGTGTCTTCACCAGGGCGGTTTACGCTAAAGCTTGGTGTTCTCTCTAATTCAACTTTTTCTACTGTAATCTTAGATGACATAGTAGCTAATTCGTCTACTAGAGCTAACATATCTTTAGATACGTTATCGTCTCCTGCGCTTACTTTAAGTAAAATATCGTTCTCCATTAACTGAAGGTATTGGGATAGTTGTGTTTTTATATCTGCATCTAGTATCATTTTGATCGAACTCCTTAGATTTTGCCTACAAGGTCAAGGCTTGGTTTAAGTGTTGCAGAACCCTCTTGCCATTTAGCTGGGCAAACTTCACCTGGGTTGTTACGTACGTATTGAGCAGCTTTAATTTTGTTAACAAGAATGCTTGCGTCACGGCCGATACCGTCAGCATTGATTTCCATAGATTGGATAACGCCGTCTGGATCGATGATGAATGTACCACGAGCAGCAAGACCTTCTTCTTCCATTAAAACGTTGAAGTTTGTAGTGATTGTGCGAGTTGGGTCACCAATCATGATGTACTCGATTTTGCCGATAGTTTCTGAGCTATCATGCCATGCTTTGTGAGTGAAGTGAGTGTCTGTAGATACAGAGTATACTTCAACGCCTAAGTCTTTTAGAGTTGCGTATTGGTTTTGTAAGTCTTCAAGTTCAGTTGGGCAAACGAATGTGAAGTCAGCTGGGTAGAAACAAACTACACTCCATTTTCCTTTTAAACTTTCGTCAGTAACTTGGATAAATTCTCCATTATGGTAAGCATTAGCTTTAAACGGTTTTACTTCTGTGCCGATTAATAACATGTTAAAATTCCTCCTAAATGTTGGTTTTGAGCATCAAAAAATAGTGTGCTCATAAAATATATTTTTTAATTAACTATAATAATTCTAATTCGATATTAATTATCATATAGAAGTGGTTATTTTGTCAAGAGAATAAACCAACTTTATACCAATTTAATTAATATTTATTCTCAATTAAGACTAACAGGGAATGGAAAGGTAATTTTAAGTCTATAAATTTTAGATGAGTAGTTGAAAGTTTAGTGTGTATGTTAGAGATAGTGTGTAAGTTTAATTTCTTGGGAAGGAAATATTTCTTAGAAGTTGTAGTTTTGAAAAGGAACTGCTTACTTCTATTTTACAAAGAATTTTGTGATAAATAAAATAAAATGAATCGGAAAATTTTTGAACAATTTTTGTCATCCCAAATATATAATTAGGAAGTATATTACGATGATAGTTAGAAATATTGACTCAAAGTGCTAACAAGATATAATAAAACCTAGATATACCTTTCAAAAAGAAGAATACATATTTATAGGATGAAAAAATTCAACCTATTATTTTTTATAGCTTTTAGAAAACGCTTACAATTGGTGTGGAGGGGAAACCATGTCTAAGTTCACAAAGTATTTTTTAATGGAAGCTAAAGATGTGATTGCATATGTGAAAGAGAAATTATCTAAGTTTGAAAATGCAAAGGGGTTACAGTGTAAAGAAATAGGTGATGGCAATTTAAATTATGTGTTCCGCGTTTGGGATGAAAAAGAGAACATGTCTGTCATCGTAAAGCAAGCTGGGGATACAGCTCGCATTTCAGATGAGTTTAAGTTGTCGACGAATCGTATTCGTATAGAATCAGATGTTTTGCAGTTAGAGGATGAGTTAGCACCTGGACTTGTTCCTAAGGTGTATTTATTTGATAGTGTGATGAATTGTTGCGTAATGGAAGATTTATCGGATCACACAATATTACGTACAGCACTTATAAATCATCAAATATTTCCGAGGCTTGCGGATGATTTAACTACTTTTATGGTAAATACACTTTTGTTAACATCGGATGTTGTAATGAATCATAAAGAGAAGAAGGAACTTGTGAAGAATTATATAAATCCTGAATTATGTGAGATTACAGAGGACCTCGTATATTCAGAACCATTTACCAATCATAATAAGCGTAATGAGTTATTTCCGTTAAATGAGGGATGGATTAGGGAACATATTTATAGTGATAAAGAGCTTCGTATGGAAGTAGCGAAACGTAAATTTTCTTTTATGACGAATGCACAGGCATTACTTCATGGTGATTTACATACTGGTTCTGTTTTTGTAAGAGATGATTCTACAAAGGTTATTGATCCTGAGTTTGCTTTTTATGGACCTATGGGATATGACGTTGGGAATGTAATGGCGAATTTAATGTTTGCTTGGGTGAATGCAGATGCAACGATGTCACCTGGAGCTGAGAAAGATACGTATATGGATTGGTTACAAACTACGATGGTAGAGGTAATTGATTTATTTAAGCAGAAGTTTTTAGGTGCTTGGGATATTCATGTGACCGAGATTATGGCGAAGGAAGAAGGCTTTAGGGAAGTCTATTTGCAATCTGTATTAGAGGATACAGCTGCAGTGACAGGTCTGGAATTAATTCGCCGTATTGTTGGATTAGCGAAAGTAAAAGATATTACTTGTATTGGGAATGAGGAAGCACGTGCTAGAGCGGAGCGAATTTGTCTTCAAGTAGCGAAGCGTTTTATTTTACGAGCGAATCAATATAGAACGGGCACAAGTTTTGTAGAAACGTTAAAAGAACAGTCAATGCACTACGCGAAGTAAGGGGAGAATATGATGGAAGAGCAATTAATACCAATTCAGTGGAAAGATGATGCTTTAGTTTTGTTAGATCAAACGTTATTACCGAATGAAATTGTCTATGAATCTTTTAAAACAGCTGAAAGTGTGTGGGATGCGATTCAAGTAATGAAAGTACGAGGTGCACCCGCGATTGGTGTTTCAGCTGCTTATGGAGTGTATTTAGGGATAAAGGAATTTGCTGAAAGTACGGAAGAAGGATTTATGGATGAAGTAAGAAAGGTATGTACATACTTGGCGACATCAAGACCGACTGCCGTAAATTTATTTTGGGCACTTGAAAGAATGGAAAGTGTAGCGACAGATAATATTCATTTATCAATCTCACAGCTGAAAAATAGATTACTAGAAGAGGCAAAAGAAATTCATAGAGAAGATGAAGAAATTAACCGTCAAATTGGAGAGCATGCATTAACATTATTCCATGATGAAATGGGAGTATTAACGCACTGTAATGCAGGTGCTTTAGCGACGACTAAGTATGGTACTGCGACGGCTCCAATGTATTTAGCGAAAGAAAAAGGATGGAATTTTAAAATTTATTCGGATGAAACGCGTCCTAGATTACAAGGTTCAACGTTAACAGCATTAGAACTGCAGCGAGCGGGTATTGACGTTACTGTTATTACGGATAATATGGCAGCTATGGTCATGTCACAAGGGAAGATTGATGCAGTAATCGTTGGATGCGACCGTGTGGCAGCAAATGGTGATGTAGCAAATAAAATTGGCACATTAGGCGTATCTATTTTAGCTAAGTACTACAACATTCCGTTTTATGTAGCAGCGCCAACACCTACAATTGATTTAAAGACATCGACAGGAAAAGAAATTCCGATTGAAGAAAGAGATACTTCTGAAGTGATTAATCGCTTTGGACAATATTCAGCTCCGAAAGAAAGTAAAGTATATAATCCAGCATTTGATGTTACTCCACATGAAAATGTAACAGCGATTATTACAGAAAAAGGGATTGTAAAGGCACCGTTTACGGAGAATTTAAAAAAGCTATTTCAATAAGTAGATAAATATAAAAGTCAGTCATCATAAGCTTCATACTTAGGGGGATGTATATGTTATTACAAAAAGAAAGAGAAGAAATTGTAGCGTATGGAAAGAAAATGATTTCTAGTGGTTTAACAAAGGGGACGGGCGGTAATATTAGTATCTTTAATCGTGAACAAGGTCTTGTTGCGATTAGCCCAAGTGGTTTAGAGTATTATGAAACAAAGCCTGAAGATGTAGTTATATTAAACCTAGATGGTGAAGTAGTAGAAGGAGAGAGAAAACCATCAAGTGAATTAGATATGCACCTTATTTATTATAGGAAGCGTGAAGATATAAATGCGCTTGTGCATACACACTCTCCTTACGCGAAGACGATTGCATCATTAGGATGGGAGCTTCCTGCTGTATCGTATTTAATTGCTTTCGCAGGACCGAATGTGCGCTGTGCACCGTATGAAACATTTGGTACGAAGCAATTAGCGGAGGCTGCTTTTGAAGGCATGATTGATCGCCGTGCTGTTTTACTTGCAAATCACGGTTTAATTGCTGGTGCAAATAATATAAAAATGGCGTTTACTATTGCAGAAGAGATTGAGTTTTGTGCTCAAATTTATTATCAAACAAAAAGCGTCGGAGAACCGAAGTTACTGCCAGAAGACGAGATGGAGAATTTGGCGAAGAAGTTTGAAGGGTATGGGCAACAGTAGAAATCTAACGGAAATGTTATTCAATGTGTATTAAAATGGCCGTGAAAGAATATATATTCTTCCATGGCCATTTTAGGATTTTAATTATTTAGATATATTTTTGAGTTGCGAATCTAATTTCCAAAAACCGATTCCTGAGAATAGTGCTGCTAATGAACCAATAATTGCAGCAATACCGATATCTCCGAACATCATTCCGCCCATTAAGATACCAAAAATTCCAATTAAGATAAGAATAATAGAAATAGCTTTCATTATACGATACTCCTTAAAACGTAAAAGTTATATGTGATAATATAACATTAATAGAGTTTATAATCAAAAATATTTTGTTCAGGAATTGTATTGAGGTAGGAAATATGAATGGTGAATAAAGGGTTAGGAGAAGGAAACGAAAGGAAAAAACATCCTCAAAATTGAGGATGTTTTTACGCTTTCTTAAGCAACAAATACATAAAGTAAGGAGCCCCAATTAAAGCAACGACAATACCTGCTGGAATGCCATTAGGATCAACGATATTTCGCCCGATTGTGTCTGCTAGTAGTAATAACCATCCGCCAATTAAAACGGCGATAGGCATGAATATTTGATGCCTTGGACCTACTAAAGATTTTGCGATGTGAGGAGCCATTAGTCCAATAAAGCTAATTCCTCCTGTTACGGAAACAGCAGCGGCAGCAAGTGCAACGGCTGCGATTAATAAGTATCTTCGTTCTTTTTCAATTTCAATTCCAACACCGATTGCGACCGGTTCGTTTAATGCTAGAATGTTTAATCGATTTGCTTTATAGAAGACAAATGGAATTAATACAATTAGCCATGGAAGCATTGCTAAAACAAATGTCCAATCATCTCCCCAAATGTTTCCGGCAATCCATTTTGAGATAAAGTCCACTTTCATACGATCAGCGGATGAAATAAGGACAATCATCGTTCCAGATAGTGCAAATGCAAAACCGATACCAGTTAATGTTAATCGCACCGGCTGAAGTCCAGTTGATTTACTATATGAAAATACGTAAATTAGAACAGCTGTCAGAAATGCCCCAATAAATCCAACGACAGGTAGTAAGTAAAGAAATGAACCTACGTCTATTGGAAAGTATAAAAAGAAAATAGCAACAGCAACACCAGCCCCAGAGTTAATACCAAGAATACCAGGTTCAGCTAAATCATTTCGGGTAATTCCTTGCAGAATAGCCCCTGATAAAGCGAGAGCCATACCAGCTAATAATGTAATGACAATTCTAGGTAGTCTTAAAGAGTATAAAACGAACTCCTCTTTAAAAGTCCCTTGCCCCATTAATGTTGGGAGTAGTCGATCATAAGATAAAGATGCTGAACCAAGTCCCATTCCAATTACAATGGTTGTGATGATTACTATAAGTAAAGCGAGTATAATGAGACGCTGTTTTCTTAAAATAGATTGCATCATGAGAATGTTTTTCCTCCTTTACGTACAATGAATAGGAAGAATGGTAATCCTACAATCGCGACAATTGCCGCAACTGGTGTTTCGTACGGAGCGTTAATAGTACGTCCGATTGTATCTGCAAGTAGCATAAAGGAAGCTCCAGCAATTGCTGACATCGGTATAACAAATCGGTAATCTGGACCGACAATTGGGCGTACCATGTGAGGTACCATTAAACCGATAAATGCCATATTTCCAACAAGCGCTACAGATGCACCTGCAAGTAAGATAATAATGATAAATAAAATAGTTTTAATAACAATAATTTTTTGACCTAGTCCAATAGCCACTTCCTCACTGAAACTAAGAACTGTCAATTTTTTTGCTAGTAAGATAGCGATAAAGATACTAATTGAAATGACTGGAATAATAATTTTTAATTGGCTCCAAGTTGTTCCAATTACGCCCCCAGCAGTCCAAAGTGATACATCTTGTGAAATTTTAAAGTAAATGCCAATTCCTTCTGAAATTGCGAGTAGAAATGCTGAAACTGCAGCGCCCGCTAATACAATTCGAAGAGGAGAAAGGCCACCTTTTTTCACCATACCAATTCCAAATACCATAATTGCGCCAATTGCAGCACCGATAAAGCAAGCTAACGTTAAGTAAAGATAGCTGATGGAAGGATTGAAAGCAAGTGTTAGTGCAAGCGCAGCATTTGCTCCACCAGATAGCCCTAATAATCCAGGGTCCGCAAGTGGATTTCGTGTTAATCCTTGCATAATTGCTCCAGAAACGGCTAATCCAGCTCCTACAAAAATAGCAGCAACTTCACGTGGTAAACGTATTTCTCGAATAATAGATATTTTGTCTCCTTTAGCGGAGGAAGTGAGTGCTAACCATACATCTTTTATCGAAGTATCTGCAGCACCTAATACCATTGCAACCATAAAAATAAGAAAGAATGCAATTAAGCTTAAAATTAGTTTGTATGTAAAAGCTATAGAACGTGGACTATCATGATCTTTTGTCATTCGTTTCACATCTTTTCTGTTCATAGAATAAAGGAAGAGGAATTCTTAAATTAAGAATTCCTCATGTTTGTATTATTTACCAAGAAAGCTCTTCTTGAAGAAGTCTAGTTGGAAATCTAATGTAAGTGGATCATTGAAATAGAATTCCATCATGTTTGCTTCATATACACGATTATTTTTTACTGCTGGGATGTTTTTATATGATTCTGTCTCTTGGAAGGAGTTATCAGTATCTTTGTTTTTACTTACGATTAAGTAATCACCAGCAAATTCAGGTAATACCTCAGTAGATAATGCGTAATAACCTTCTTTTAATGCTTTTTCTTTTACTTTTTCAGGCATTTTTAATTTCATTTCTTGGTACAGAATTTCTGTTCCGCGGCCCCAGTTCTCGCCGTATACATAAAGCTGTTTGTTGAAGTTTTCTACAACAGAAACTGTTGCATCTTCACCGATTTTTGCTTTAATTTCTTTACCAGCTTCTTGTGCACGTTTCTTGAAGTCATCAACCCAAGTTTTTGCTTCTTTTTCTTTGTTTAATAACTTACCAATTTCTAAATGCTGTGTTAAGTAATCAACTTTTCCGTAAGTGTATGTTACAGTAGGAGCGATTTTCTTTAACTTATCGACATTTTTAACATTTGATAAACCAATGATTAAATCTGGATTTAGTTCAGCGATTTTTTCAACATTTTCATCTGATACTTCAGCAACATCTTTAAGTTTGCTATCAAAACGTGGGTTTTGTTTAGACCATGAATCTACCCCAACAAGATTTACACCTAATGACATTACGTTACCAGCGAATGATGATAGTACAACAACGCGTTTTGGATTTGCAGGAACTTCTACTTTACCATTTTCAGATTGGTATGTAATTGTTTCTGATTTACTACCTTTTGCATCGTTCTTTTTGTCTGTAGAGCCATTGCTACAAGCACTCATAACAAGAACGAAAAGAACTGTTAGTGAAATAAATAACTTTTTCATCGTCTTTCTCCTTTAACATAGATGATATGTGTATACAATAATTTGTTTAACTGCAATCTTTTTGAAAGAGTAGTGGTAAAGCAAAATGATTTATTAAAAATCTTGAATATGAGATTTTATAATATAGTATTAACCATATTAATAAAAGAAGATGTAATCTCAAATTTGCTAATTATTAACAAAATGATAATGATTATCACTATTGATTCTTTAAATAATATAATTTTATATAGGTGTATTGTCAATAGTAATTTTGATTGTAAATTTTGCGGAAACAGGTTATATTTTATTGAGAATGATAATCAATGATTAATAGCTGAGGAGTGAGCACGAATGAATCGAGAAGAATTGTTTGATGTAACCGTGATAGGCGGAGGACCTGCAGGGCTTTATTCAGCTTTTTATAGTGGACTCAGAGAAATGAAAACAAAAATAATAGAATTTCAACCACATTTAGGTGGAAAAATACATGTGTATCCGGAAAAAATGATTTGGGATGTAGGAGGACTATTGCCAGTTACAGGTGATAAGTTAATTGAACAACTTGTACAGCAAGGGTTAACATTTAAGCCGGAAGTTGTATTAGATACAAAAGTAGAATCGATTATTCGTAATCAAGATGGTACTTTTACATTAAAAACAAGTAATGGCGAAGAACACTTTTCAAAAACAGTTATCGTCGCAACAGGAAGTGGTATATTGAAACCGCAAAAGTTATCTATTGAAGGTGCTGAGCGATTTGAAGTATCGAATTTAAATTATACAGTTAAATCTTTAAAGCGTTTCAAAGGTAAAACAGTTATTATTTCCGGTGGAGGCAATTCTGCTGTTGATTGGGCAAATGAATTGGAACCAATTGCGAAAAAAGTGTATGTAACCTATAGAAAAGAAGAATTATCTGGTCATGAAGCACAAGTAAAACAACTTATGAACAGCTCAGCGGAGTGTTTCTTTAATACATCGATTACAAAATTAATTGCTGGTGATAATCATGAAGCGATCGAATATGTAGAATTAACAAATCATGAAACAGGTGAGGTTTCTCACTTACCTATTGATGAAGTTATTATTAATCATGGATATGAACGCGATATTACATTATTAGAAAATAGTGAGTTAGACGTTGCAATTATAGATAATTATTATATTGCAGGTAATGCAAATAGTGAGTCTTCAGTAGATGGATTATATGCTGCTGGAGATATTTTAAAGCATGAAGGGAAACTACACTTAATTGCAGGTGCATTCCAAGATGCTGGAAATGCTGTGAATAAAGCAAAGCAATTTATCCAACCAGATGCAAGTGAGTACGGAATGGTTTCTTCTCATAATGAAGTATTTAAGAAGAGAAATCGCGAACTGATTAAGCAGATGATAAAATAATAAGGAACAAGTATACCCCCACATACTGCTCTATTCAAATGGATGAGAGATGTACGTGGGGGTTTTCCTGTTTACTATATTTTCAATCATTATAATGACACCGGTTTCATCAGTTCATATGATATGAACATTTTTATTGGTAAAGCATCTTAGAAAACAATTTAGCTATGTTTTGCTTACGCAGAACATGGCTAAATTACGCTGTCCCTTTAGCGCGTTCATTAGGAAATGGCATATTTAGTATAGAAGCAATATATTGTTTTCCATGTTTTCGAGCCAATGATTCTAATATTTGACGGACGCGTTTTGTAAGATGGCCTTGTTTTTTGATGGCTTCACAATATGCGTCATAGAAAGCATATTTAGCCCAAAGGAAATCATCTTGTTGGAATAAGAAATGATTTTTGTACCATTCACCAATTGTATGATAACAATTGTTTTCATGTATTGCTGTGCTTTGAGAAAGAAAACGATCAGATAAAGATACATTCAAATGAGAAATTGTGTTTTCTGTTTCAACTTGTAGTGTTTTTTCTAACATTGTAATGATGTGACGAGTAGCCATATGTTAACTCTCCTTTGTGTAAATGGGTAATACCATTCTATATTTAAAAAATTCTTACTATATAATACTATACAATATATGGAATGCATCTACCTGCTTTTTGAACTGCATTTACAAAATCTTTTTTATTTGTTTACAAAAATAAAGTAAAGTAAGATACAGTATAGATGAAAAAATAATAAAGGAATGAACGCATTGTATATAACAGTAGAAGAGACTGCGGAGTATTTGAATTTACCAAAATCGTATATTGAAGAGTTAATTCAGCAAAAGAAAATTCGTGCGCTATTCGATGGAGAGCAATATTTAGTAAATAAAGAACAATTCAATACACATTTAGAACAAATGGAGAAATATAAGCAATTAGTGGAAGAAATATTGAACGAACCAATTCCAGAAGATATGGATGTTAAAGACGAAGATTAAACTATGGAAAATCCCTTATGAAGATATGCAGAAATGTATATTCATAAGGGATTTTTTGTTTGAAGATATCAAAAACATAAGGAGTTCTTAGCCTTTCCTCAAATTTTGATAGGTAGTAGTCTACCATGTTAAAAGCATATTTTTTTCTAGCTAGGACAAACATAGAGAACGTAACCTGTACAGATACATATACTATCAGTGCAAAAGCTTATAAATTAATGGAAGGGGTTTTCTCGTGAGTTTATTTCATTGTGATTTTTTGAAAGACTTAATTGGATCTTTTGTGAGAGTAAACAGGGGTGGTCCAGAATCTCAAAAAGGAACAATAATATCAGTATGTCAGGACTACTTCGTATTGAAGAATGAAAAAGGTGAGCTTTATTACTATCAACTTAGCCATCTGAAAAGTATTACGAAAAATGCAAAAGACTGTGGATCAAGTGATTGCGATTGGGAAGATTGCGAATGTGCAGACGACTTTGAAGCACTACTTCTAAGCTTCAAATATTGCTGGGTGAAAATTAATCGCGGTGGTCCAGAGAAAGTGGAAGGAATTTTACAAGATGTTTCTTGTGACTTCGTTACATTAATTGTAAAAGAAGAAGTTATATTAATTGCAATAAAGCATATTAAAAGTGTTAACTATAATGCATTAGCATGCGGAGAGAGCGATGAGAGCGACGATAGTAAGGAAAGTAGCGATAATTCAGGTCGCGCTCGCGCACAAAGACAATCAAGTAGAGGAAGATAATAAGAAAGGGGGATACAAAATTGGAGAACGTATTATGCTGTGACCAAATTAAATGTTTAGTTGGTGAGAATGTAAAAGTAAATCTTCGCGGACCAGAAAGTCGAGTAGGGACACTGGTATCGTTAGGAAAAGACTATCTTACATTACAACTACCTCATGGTGAATTAGTATATTATCAGTTGAAACATGTGAAGAGTCTAGTGAAGAAAGTGAAAGAAAGTAAATGTGGCGATTGCTATAGTTCATGTTTCTGCTCTGATGAGGATACTTTTTTAGATATATTAAAAGACTTGAAGTATAAGTGGATAAAAATTAATCGTGGCGGTCCAGAGTGTGTGGAAGGTTTATTAAGTGAGGTACACCATGGCTGTATTACACTAGTAAACGGCGATGAAGTTATTTATGTAATTAAGTCTCATATTAAGAGTGTGAGTCAAGTAGTTAAATGTAAAAAGAATGAAGATGAATAATGTTTAATAAATAAGAGGGGCATTATGAGGGAAAGAGAAGAACAATTTCTTATTTCGATAGTATGAAAAGGAATTACTTACTATTAAAACAGAACTTTGCCCTGATTATTTTTTTAGAAATGGAAGACAGGTAAGAAGAAATTCATAGGAAGGAGGATATAGATGAATGAGTTAAACAAAAGTATTGGAGAAAATATATATGTTAAATTAATCGGTGAAAAAAGATTTAAGGGTGTATTAATTGATGTAGGAAATGATATCGTTGTTCTTTACAATGGACAAGATTACGTATATATATCTTTATATCATGTACAATACTATAAATTTTTAAGACCATATGACGAAGAAATATTAAAACCAGATGTTGATTCTGTAATTAAGAGGGAATCCCCTTCAATTTCTTTGAGAAAAGTATTAAGTACTTCTAAAGGGATTTTTACAGAAGTTTATGTAGCAGGAAATGCTCCAATACATGGTTATGTTACAAGTGTGATGAACGATTATATTGTTTTTTATAGTCCGGTTTATAAAACGGTATATATATCTTTAAAGCATTTAAAATGGTTAATTCCGTATAAAGAAAACCAAGTACCGTATGCCCTCAATAAAAATGAACTCCCCGTAAATCCGTTAAATATTACGTTAGCTAGAACGTTTGAAGAACAGCTTATTAAAATGACAGGGAAAATTATGGTGTTCGATTTAGGTGAGGAGTCCAATAAAATTGGAAAAATGGCGAAAATTGATGAAGGTCATATTGAAATATCAAAAGCACGTGATGCAAAAATGTATGTGAATATTCAACATGTAAAATCTGTCCATTGTCCGTAAGCTAGTTGAAAGGGCTGGCTTTTTCTTTTATATGCAGAAGAAAAGGTCGAGCCTATTTGTTTAGCTCGATTTGAATATGAGGGGAAAATGAATTGAATATAAATATACTATGGTGTGATTTTTTAAAAAAATTTTGCACTTATTTATAAAGAAATGTGTACGAGCTATCTTTTTATGTATTCAATTTATTTTTTGAGGAGGAGCTGCTCAACTAATTTATTAAAGGGGTTTTGTTTGTGGAGCAGTTTCCTAATTCGTTATCAATTACATTGCTTGGTAGTGCTGGTGGAGCAGCAAAAGCGGTTTTAGCAATTTTAAATCAAGCGATAGCAAATGAAAAAGATCCAATTTATGAAGTACTAAAGAATGCCAAATTTCATTTGGTGGATATAAAACAAAAAGATAGGACTTATTATGATGAGTTGTTTTCGAATTTGAAAAGTCAATTATATTTATATGAAATAAACCTTCAAAATGTAGTGGAATTTAAACAACATTTAAAAGAAAAAAGAACGAGTGTTGTGATTGATGTTTCAGGGGCAGATACAATTAGAGTATTAAGCTGCTGTAATGAACTAGGAATTTGTTATATTAACTCAGCCTTGGAAAATGAGGCAGTAGATCAGGACGATAGCTTAATCGGCTTTCAGCTTACGGAAAGATATACAAGGTTTGAGAAGGAGAAAGAGAAATTTACAAATACAAAAGCGATTATAGGTTCAGGTATGAATCCAGGTGTTGTTCAATGGATGGTTGTTGAGCTTATGAAGGAACGACCAAATGAAAGGCCAAGAGCATGTTATATTGTAGAACATGACACATCGTTTTTGAATGATACAGCACTTATAAAGCCACATACACTTTATGCTTCATGGGCAGTAGAGCGATTTTTAGATGAAGCAATCTGGAGTTATCCGATGTATATGAGTCATCATCGTCCTCTTTACTTTTATGAAGATGTATATGCTTCAGAGTATAAAGTAAAGTTAGGAGAAAAAGAATTCTATGGTTGTTTAATGCCACATGAGGAAGTATTAATTTTAGGGAAAAACTTTAATATGGAAGTTGGTTTTCTTTACCGAATTAATGAGTATACAACAAATATAATTAGACAGAACTTAGATCAAGTAGAAGATTTATGGAACTGGAATCGTAAAGTGTTTAATCCAGCGGAAGAAGAGGTTGCTGGAGAGGACTTGGTCGGTGTGTTACTCGTTTATGAAAATAGTGAGACATATATGTATAATGTGATGAATAGTAGCCAAGTTTTTCGTAAATATAAAACGAATGCAACGTATTTTCAGGTAGGGTGCGGGATTTATGCGGGCTTGTCCAGTTTACTTTTAGATCAATTTGAACAAGGTGCTTATTACGTCGAGGAGTTGTTATTAAATACAGAAAGTAAGTACGGTGAGTATTTAAATTTATATATGAAGGATTTTGTAATAGGGCATAATAATTTTACGGATGGATTGTTACATGACAGGGTAAGATGGATGTAAGTTGTTACCAAAAGGAAGGAGAAATCTCCTTCCTTTCATTATTATAAGGTTAAATATTGCCCTGAAAGCAATTTCATACTTATACTTTAAGGAGATAACAATGAAAGTTTTTTGTATCGATCAAGGGGAGTTTTTATATGAATAAATACAAGAGCTTGATTTATGAAGAAAGAAGAGCCTTAAAGGTATTTATATTATTATTTTATATTATATTCTTTTTATATGACGCTATATATTATTTTGTATATCCTGCTATGAATATTAGTGGAACAGCGGTAGGTTGGCCAGAAGGTAGTCTTGGGATAGGTGTGCCTATATTTGTAATAGCATTATTTCCTATTTCTATATATCTTCAAAAAAGAGGGTATGTATATTCTGTAAAATATTTATTTTTATTTGGGTACATGTTTATCAATCTTGTGAATAATTTAATGATTTATTTGCGAACGGATAGACCTTTTGAACATGGTAGTATGGTAGAAATGTTATTAATTTTATTTGCCCCAGTTTTCGTGAATAGAAAATACTTTTATTTAGTTTCCTTTAGTGTAATTGGAAAGTACGTATTTTTCACATTGCTATTACAAGATTTAAAAGTGGTAATTCCACTTGTTTTATGTATATTCTATTTCATTATTTCACATTCTTTATTAAAACGATTTCAATCTTATGTAAGAACAGTGGTTGAAATGATGAACAATATGAAAGAGACGGAAAATTTAGCTGTGATTGGGACTATGTCTACAACAATTGCCCATGAAATTCGAAATCCGCTAACAGCGTTAAAAGGGTTTACGCAAATGCAAAAAGAAAGAAATCCAACTGATACGATGAGCTACGACATTATGCTACAAGAAATTGAAAGGGTTAATGGATTTGTTAGTGAATTGATGTTGTTAGGAAAACCAAAGCCAACAAATTATGAAAGGTGTAATATACGAGACATCCTTCTATATGTTGTGCATCTAATGGAAAGTTATGCAACGCAATATAGAGTTAAATGTTATTTACAAGTAGATGGGAATTTACCGGCTATAAACGGTGATGATAAGCAATTAAAACAAGTGTTATTAAATATCATTAAAAATGGAATAGAATCAATGCCAGAGGGCGGAGAAATTCATATCCGTGCATATCAAAAAACGCAAGGACATTTGTGTATTTCTGTTGAAGACCAAGGATTTGGTATAGAGAATGAGAAATTAGAAAAAATTGGCAAGGCGTTTTACACAACAAAGGAGACTGGTACAGGACTTGGATTAATGATTACATATAAAATTATTAAGGAACATCAAGGGAGTATCACGATCCAAAGTAGTCTAGGAGTAGGAACGAAAGTAGAAATTTTTCTGCCGACCGTTTAATGTATTGGGAGAAAAGATTTTTCAGAAAAGTGTTCTTGTTGTGTAAATATAAACATTTTATAAAATGTTTCAAGAAGGGTTTTTTTTATAAAATACTTCGTTTATAATGGAGGAAAATATCGACATGAGATTGATTGCTCATGTAACGGTTCAGTAGTGTTATGAAAAGATAAGAAGGGGTGCACGCGCATCCTTTTTTCTATGCAGATATTATGAA
The DNA here is from genome assembly GCF_016625265.1 of Bacillus sp. S71. Lineage (NCBI taxonomy): Bacteria > Bacillati > Bacillota > Bacilli > Caryophanales > Bacillaceae > Bacillus > Bacillus sp. S71. The sequence continues at coordinate 89,066 of NZ_JACVUW010000008.1, forward strand.
AGAGGTGGTATGATGGAATTAACATTAAATTCGACTGTATGTTTACACACGATTCAATTTCGAAAAGAGCAAAAGAATTATATTGTAAAAGATACAATTACAGGAGAAAAATATGAAATGCCGCCACTTTGGATTGATGCATTGGCAATGATGCGTGACGGTTTTTTATTGGGAGAAATTGAGGAGAAATTAAAAGAAGAGTATCCATCCGAAGAAGTGAATATGTTAGCATTCACGAGGCAACTGTTAGAACTAGAACTTGTTGAAATGGTAGATGGAGAAGAGATAGCTTGCACAAAGAAGAAAGAGATAGATTGTTTAGCTTGGGTGCGTCCTCGTGTGGAACAATTCTTTCTTAATTTAAATAGAAAATATAGAAGCAAAGACCAGTAGTGGCCTTTGCTTTTTTTGTAGCGCCATTTAAAAAATAACAGCAAATGCTCTTGCGAAAGCACCGTCACTATTTTTAATTTTTAAAGGTGCTGCTGAGAAAAAGAAACGTTTTGCTTCGATAGCATCTAGATTTGTTAAGTTTTCAATTAAGTAAATATTATTCCCTAGTAATATGTGATGAATCGGTGATGTTTCTGTTGTGACTTCATCAGGAGAAATGAAATCTAAACCGATAGATTTTACTTTTAATTGAACTAATTCTTCAGCTAATTCTTCAGAAAGATAAAATGCTTCTTTCTCATAAGCTTCTGTATTCCATTTGGTGGATAGATTAGAATGAAAAATAACAATATCACCTTCTTTTATATCAGCATTATGCAATACTGCCTTAGGTAATTTTCGTTCTTGAATATGTGTTACATCTATAAGAACAGCTTCGCCTACAAATTGATCCAGCGGTAATCGATCGATGGTCGTTGCGCCTGAAATAAAATGCGCAGGGGCATCACAATGCGTGCCAACATGAACGACAGAATGAAAATCTGTAACTTGATAGCCTGATTCTTCAACACTTGTAACAGCTTCTAGTTGTATTTTAGGTGTTCCAGGAAATTGAGACATATTATTTTCAAATGTTTGCGATAGATCAATTACTTTCATTTTACATACCTCCAATATATGTTGTTCAAATAATAAAAAGCTCATCCTTCAGTATCAAGAAAGATGAGCTTTACATGCTAGTTGAGTTTTATCTTCCAAAATGCAATGCATTTTGCAGGAATTAGCACCTATTCAGTTTGTATAAACTGAGGTTGCTGGGCTTCAAAGGGCCGGTCCCTCTGCCTCTCTTGATAAAGAAGTATTCAGTTTTTAAAATCGGAATTTTCCGATAGTTAAATTGTAATTCATTTCCTTTTTTCGTGCAATACAAAATAGGTATTCACCCAAATAAAGCTGCTCGCATATTGTAGCTTATGTAAATAGAATGCTGCGAAGGAGTGAGTGCAGTGACAGGAAATGTATTAAATTATTATGCTGGTGGTAATACAGCTAGGGGATTTCACAATTTATACGAAGAGAATTTAAAAGGATTAGACAGATTATTTATCTTAAAGGGTGGCCCAGGAACGGGAAAATCTTCTTTAATAAAGGCAATAGGTCGTGAATGGATTGAAAAAGGATATGATATTGAATTTTTACATTGTTCTTCTGATAATAAATCGGTTGATGGTGTAATTATCCCAAAATTAAAAGTAGGAATTGTTGATGGGACATCGCCGCATGTTATTGAGCCAAAAATGCCAGGAGTTGTTGAAGAGTATATAAATTTAGGAATTGCTTGGGACTCAGATAAACTAAGAAAGCAGAAGTTAGAAATTGAAAGATTTGTTTCAGAAGCAAGCAAAGCTTTTCAGTCTGCTTACGCACGTTTTAAAGAGGCATTGGTTATACATGATGAGTGGGAGAAGATATATATTGATAATATAGATTTTAATAAAGCAAATGAACTAACCAATCAGCTAATCCAGAAATTATTTGCAGATAAAAGCGGGAGACAATCGCTTGTAAAACATCGTTTTTTAGGAGCTGCTACACCGAAAGGAGCAGTTGATTTTGTTCCTAATTTAACAGAAGGGTTACCACATCGTTATTTTATAAAAGGGCGCCCAGGCTCTGGAAAATCAACGATGCTCAAAAAGTTAGCTAAGGCAGCTGAAGAAAAAGGGTTTGAAGTTGAAGTATATCATTGCGGATTTGACCCGAATAGTCTTGATATGGTTATCGTAAGAGAATTAGGATTTGCAATTTTTGATAGCACCGCACCACATGAATATTTTCCAAGTCGCGAGGGTGATGAAATTATTGATATGTATGCCCTTATTGTTACGCCAGGGACGGATGAGAAATATGCGAAGGAAATTCGTGATGTCTCCATTCAATATAAAGCAAAAATGAATGAGGCGATGTCTTTCTTAGCGAAAGCAAAATCGGTTCGTGATAAATTAGAACGAATTTATATTGCTGCTATGGATTTTTCAATAGTAGATGCATATAAAGAGGAGATTCAAAAAGAGTTTGAACGAATTGCTACTACTGTAATCGAAAAGCAACAATAGACGTTTCATTAGGCTGTCAGTAATTTCTGACAGTTTTTTTGGTATGTAGTAAAATTAGTATTGTATTTGTCGAATTTCCAAGGAAATAATCAAAAAATGGAGGTGTTATGCAATGAGAGAGAAAATCGGGTTGGAGTTAGAAAGAATTGAAAAAGAGAATGATGTGAAAATTTTATTTGCGGTAGAATCAGGGAGTCGTGCTTGGGGTTTTCCATCGAAAGATAGCGATTATGATGTTAGGTTTGTTTATATACATCCGGTAGAATGGTATTTATCAATTCATGACAAACGAGATGTAATTGAATATCCAATTAGTGATGATTTAGATATAAGTGGTTGGGATATTAAAAAGGCGTTGCAACTATTCGCGAAGTCGAATCCTGCTTTACTTGAGTGGATTCGATCACCAATTTTTTATTCGAAAAACTCTAATTTTCCAGAACTACTTCAACAGATGAGTGAGAAGAATTTTGATCCAAAAGCAACGATATATCATTATTTACATATGGCGTCGAAAAATTATCGTGAATTTTTGCAAGGTGAGAATGTAAAGCTGAAAAAGTACTTTTATGTATTACGTCCCATTTTAGCTTGTAAGTGGCTAGAAGAGAAAACGACCTTACCTCCTGTAGAATTTGACCGATTGATTAAAGAATTATCATTAGAACGTAGCGTATTAGATGAAATTGAAAAGTTGTTAATAAAGAAAAAAGCAGGTACTGAATTAGATGTTGGATTGAAAATTAAGGTGCTAAATCAATTTTTAGAAGAACAAATTCATTACTATCAGCAATATGTAAAAGGAATTGAAAAGGGATCAGGAATCGATATTGAGAGTTTAAATACATTGTTTCGAGATATGTTGTTTGAAGCATATGAAAAAGAGCACAAGTAAGTTTGTGCCCTTTTTATTTTGTAGGAATGAAGAAAACAGATATAGCTGCGATAAGACCTGCAAAGGAGAATAAGTAAAAATTCCATGCTAAGTCATATTGCATTGTCATAATAATACCGACGAGAATTGGGCCAGCAATTGCACCAACTCGGCCAAGCCCCAGTCCCCAGCCTAAGGAGGTAGCTCGGATATGTGATGGGAAGTATTGTGTTACATATGCATTTAATATTTGAGTAATACCGACTGATCCAATACCAGCAAGGCCAATTAAAAGATAAATGATTGTAACAGATGGTTTGATTGTTAATAGTCCGATACATATGGCTGCCATAAGATAAGAGATGCTAATAACAATTTTTGCTCCTATACGATCAGCAATTGCTCCAGCGAATAATGCGCCGATAGCTGCGGTAATATTTAGCATAAGTAGAAATGACAGACTAGACCCAAGAGGATATCCTGCCTGGCGCATCATCTGTGGTAACCAAGTGTTTAAACCATATATTAAAAACATTCCCATTATATAAGTGATCCAAAAAAGTAGCGTTGCTTTTATGTATTCTTTTGAGAATAAAGTAAAAAATCCATTTTTCTTTCGTATAGTAGAGGGGTCTTGATGAGTTTTATCTTTTACATGAAATTCAATTTGAAAACGATTAAGAATTTGGTTTACTTCTTCTTGGCGATTACGTGATAATAAAAATTGAATGGACTCGGGTAAATAGCGAATAATGAAAGGAATGAGGAGTAGTGGAATCATTCCGATACCAAACATAATTCTCCATCCGAAATCTTCTAACATAAGCATGGACAAAATAGCACCTAACACGATACCTAAAGGATAGCCAGTAAACATAAGAGCATAAATAAAAGATTGCCTTTTTTTTGGTGAATATTCAACAGTAAGTGCTGAAGCTGTTGGGATAACACCGCCTAATCCGATTCCTCCTATAAATCGAGATAATCCAAATAACTCAGGAGAAGGAGCGATAGCCGCTAAACCCATTGTGATAGAAAAAAGTGCTAAACAGCATATAAGCGTCCATTTACGCCCAATTAGATCTGTAATCGTTCCAACTAGAATAGCCCCAATAAACATCCCAAATAAAGCATAGCTTGCAATTGTACCAGCATGCGCTGGTGATAGCGCCCAGCTTTTGTCTTCTAGGAGCTTTGGTAGAACGGCACCGTAAATACCTAAATCATATCCATCAGCTAAAATGGCTAGCCAACAAATAAAAACAACAAGTTTTGTAATAGAGCTTGGAAAGATAGTTTCTGTAGATTCTAGATGAGGTGGAGCTGAAGGTTGCATAATATTCACCCCTTTTAATTTGTAGATGAATATATTATTTTATTTAATGTTAATATTTTCCTCCTTGTGTCGAATTTTATCTGAAAAGGGTTTATAACAAATAAAGAAGTTCAACAGTAATTTTGTTGAACTTCTTTATTTGTTTACTCATTATCAACTCGTTTTAACGGTTGATCTGCTGGGCCTTCAAGAACGTCTCCCTCAATTGAAAAACGAGAACCATGGCAAGGGCAATCCCAAGTACAATCACCATTATTCCATTCAACTTCACAGCCGAGATGTGTACAAGTTGTATCGACGATATGTAATTTTCCTTCTTTGTCCTTATAAGCACCTGCTCGTTTACCGTTAACATGTACGACAGATCCTTCACCAACTTCGAGATCTTCTGGCTTACGTAATGCGGTTTCAATCTTTCCTGCAATTAAATGTTTCGCAACATCAATGTTTTGGGAGAGGAACGTTTTTATATCTGGATTTGCATGGAAGCGTGATGGTGCATACAGTTCTTTATAGGGACTGTGAACTTTTAGGATGGAGTCCTTCAGTAGGTGAGCGGCAGCAGTTCCAGTTGTCATTCCCCATTTGCGATATCCAGTTGCAACAAATATATTTGGATTTCTTTCGTTAATATGTCCGATATAAGGAAGCTTATCTAGAGTAATTAAATCTTGTGCTGACCATCTATAAGGAACTTCATCTATTCCAAAAGTGGCTTCAGCAAAAGAATAGAGTGCTTCATAATGAAGCATCGTATTTATTCCCTGACCTGTTTTATGACTCTCTCCGCCAATCAAAATTAATTTTTCTCCATTGTTTGTTATATAGCGTAAGGAGCGCTTTGGATCATCAATACTTAAATACATGCCACCTGGATACTCCGTTTTTGCTTTTATTGCAAGAGCGTAGGAGCGTTCTGCGTACATTCGCGTAAAGAAAAAGCTATTCGCATCATAAAAAGGAAAATGTGAACAAGAGACGACATATTCACAAGTGATATGATGGCCCTCTTTTGTAATTATTTGTGGATAATCGCCCTTTTCCACATCCATAGCTGTTGTTTGTTCGTAGACCTTTCCGCCCATCTCCACAAACTTTTCTAAAAGTGTTTTTAAATAAAGAAGGGGATGGAATTGTGCTTGATTTTTCATTACAAGCGCAGATTGTACTGGAATAGGAATCGATAGAGATTGAACATAGTCACAAGGTATATTTAATTTTTGATAAGCTTCATATTCTTTCGATAAATTTCTTAATCCGTTATCAGTAGTTGTATATAAATATGAATCTTCATTTGAGAAATTACAGTCGATTTTATATGTTTGAACAGTTTTATTTATGAATTGTAGAGCCTTATTATTTGATTCATAGTAAAGCCGGGCCTTTTCTACACCGAAATGATTTATTAATTCATCATAAATAAGATCATGTTGTGCTGTTACTTTCGCTGTTGTATGCCCAGTCGTTCCGTTTAAAATACGACCAGAATCAATTAAAACAACATCGATGCCTTCTTTTGCAAGTAAATAGGCAGTAGTAATACCTGTAATACCAGCACCGATAATAGCAACTTTCGTCTTTATATTTTCGGATAAACGAGGGAAAGTAGGAAATTGAGTAGATTCAATCCAATAAGATAGCGGCAGTTGTGGGAATGTATCACCTGTCATTGCGGAAACCTCCTGATTTTAGAACAATTTTCCTTTTAATATTTCCATATTATATGAAATTCATGTGTGTTGTTTTAGAGGAAGTCTATTTTTATTAAAAGAGGGTATAAATTATTTTAATATAATTAATTAGGTGGGGCATTATGAAGAAGTAGGATTTATATAAAACTAAATTCAAATGATTCTGTTTGTTGATTACATAGAGAGTTATTGAATGAGATAGAGTCTATGCCGTTTAAGAAAATGTCTATATATAGTGGGTAAATCCTTATGAAATCTATACATTTTCTTTAGTGAAATAAAGTATGATTATAAAAATATAACCACCTTTTATTACTAGGTCATAAAAGGTGTTGACAATATAGAAATTCTATTGTTATGATTCATCATGTGGAAAGGTTGATAGAGAGTAAAAAGAGAAATGTTTTTCATTGATAATAAAAGCGAAAAATAAGTGACGATAGAGTGAGTATATTTTCCTTATAATAGATGCTTTTTGGATCATCTAGTAAAATCAATCTGGAAGCAAGAATTGATATATGTAAGTTGCGCAAGGCGCGGCATAAGAAAGGAGCAAAAGGATGAAGGAGCTTCATACGTTTGGGTGGTATGCAGCACGTGTATCACCACATTTGCCGAAAAAAGCATTTAAACCAGTGCCTACTCGTTTATTTGGTGGACTGGCTTATTTGCTTGTGGCATTGGCGGGGTTAATATCGATTGGTGTATTTGAATTGAATGTGTGGGCGAATCTAGGAATTGCGATTGTTCTTGGATTATGTTTTGCTTCACTAGGATTTTTAGGGCATGAAATTTTACATGGAACTGTTGTAAGAAAGGCATGGCTTCGTGACTTCTTAGGCGCGATTGCATTTATGCCATTATCAACAGGGCCAAAGCTTTGGAGAAAGTGGCATAATGCAACGCATCATGTTCATACACAGCATGAAGAGAATGATCCAGATGCATGGCCGACACTTGAGAAACTTAAGAAGAGTAAGTTTTTGAGTTGGGTATATCGTATGCCTTTACATGTACGTTCATTCTTTAGTTTTCTGTCACTAACAATTCAATTTACATTGCATTCGACTCGAATGTTCTTTCATTTTATAAAAGAGTTCAAGTCATCCAATCAAAAATCTGTATGGCTTCAACTTCTTTTGCCTTGGACAGTTTGGATTAGTTTATTGTTTATTATGGGACCTGGAAAATGGTTATTTGCATATGTCATTCCGTTGTTAATTGCTAACTTTATTGTAATGGCATATATCGCAACAAATCACCGCTTAAATCCAATTGTTCCAGTAAATGATCCGTTAGCAAACTGTTTATCAGTAACAGTGCCGCGCTGGGTAGACGTTTTACATTTCAATTTCTCATATCATACAGAACACCATCTGTTTCCTGCTATGAGCTCTAAATACTATCCGTTAGTAAAAGAGAAGATTAAAGAAATGTGGCCGGAACGTTATCACGAAATGCCGATGACAAAAGCATTAGCAGCCCTATGGAATACACCACGTGTGTATTATCACGGAAGTGAATTAGTGGATCCGCATAGAGAGCATTTCTATGGTTCTTTAGGAAATGGACTAGATCCTCATAATATTTCATATCGTGAGGAACATATAGAGGAAGACGAGAGTATTAAAAAAGTAAATCAGTAAAAATTAATATATTTTTGCAGTGAAAAAGCAAGCCATCTCAGGCTTGCTTTTTCTTATAAAGAAACTTCCTTTTTGTTCTTTTTATGGAATTGGACGGAGTTAGTTTCTTTTCGTTGTAATCGTTTTTCTAAAAGATTAACGAAATAAGTAAATAGAAGAACAATTACGAGGTAGTATACACCAACAATCATGTAAGTATCTAATTGTTGGAAGTTACCTGCTGCAATTGATAAACCTGATCCCCATAATTCGGACAGTCCTACGTAAGCAACAAGTGAAGAGTCTTTTAATCCGATAATAAATTGGTTTCCTAGAGGAGGAAGAGACAGACGAAATGCTTGTGGTAATATAATCCGGCGCATAGCTAAAGGGTAAGGCATACCTAAGGAGCGAGCGGCTTCCAATTGTCCACGGTCGACGGATTGAATGGATCCTCGGAAAATTTCCGTAACATATGCACCGTTATGAATTGCTAAAGCGATTGCTCCTGCCCAAAAAGGGGTAAAAACAACAACGGATGTAATCCCAAAATAGAGAATAGCGATTTGAACAATTAAAGGTGTACCACGAATAATAGCAATGTAGACATGAGCGATACTATTTAAAACTTTATTGTTAGAGATTCGAAAGAAAGCAAATAATAATCCAATTAATGAACCGAGTACTAGGGAGGTTAATGTTAATTGTAATGTGACAATAGTAGCCTTTAAGAGTGTGGGATAGGTAGAGATAAAAATTTCAAACATGCGTTTCACCTCATATTGTATAGATTTTAGTAGAGAATGAAATGCCCCACATAAAATGAAAATTTAATCAGTGGGGCACTGTTTATGAATCTTTTGAATGGCTAACTTACTTACTTCGTTTTTTCCTCTTCACCAAGAATATTACGCCCGAACCATTTTTTACTGATTTTTTCATACGTACCATCTTTAATGATTTCATCTAACGCTTTATTTACTTTCTCAACCATTTCTTTATCATCTTTGCGAATAGCAATTCCCATTTCATCAAGATTTAATGGTTTTCCGGCTTCTTTTATATTCGATTTTCCTTCTTTTATCATACGTAGACCAACCATTTGATCCGTAATTACTGCATCAACACGCCCAGGCTCTAAGTCCATAAGAGCAGTAATATCACTGTCATATTCTGTGATTTGATCTGTATATTTTGCAACAAGATTTTTAAAGGTACTAGCTTTTACAACACCAATTTTCTTACCTTTTAAATCTTCTGGAGAAGAGATAGCGGTATTCTTTTTAGCCACAAAAATTTGGGCGCCAGAGCGATAGTACGGATTTGAGAAACTAACAGCTTTTAAGCGCTCCTCTGTAATTGCCATACTACCCAGTATTACATCATATTTCTTCGCTTGAAGACCTTGAATTAGCGTTTCCCATGGGTTTGTAACTGCCGTAGCCTTCATGTTCATCTTTTTAGCAAGAGCTTCACCGATTTCTACATCAAAGCCGACAAGTTTGCCGTCATTTTCTTTATAGTTAAAAGGTTTGTATAATCCACTCATCGCATAGCGAAATTCTTTTTCACCATTTGATGAAGTAGTAGAGCTTTCTTTGCTACAAGCTCCTAGTATGAAGGATGTACATAGTGTAATGCTCGCAACAATGGTTAATAGTTTTCTTTTCATAAAACCCCTCCTATATATTGATCATACGGATGTTTTTTTAGTATGTTATTGAAATATTTTATTTGGATGATTAGTTGTGCACCGTATGAATGTATTCCTTTTCGTTTGAAACAGAAGTTACATTATAAAACGTTGCGTAAAAATTGTTTTGCTCGTTCATGTGATGGAGCTGAAAAGAATTGTGCTGGCGTAGCATCTTCTACAATCTTTCCATCATCCATAAAGATGACGCGATCAGCTACGTCTCTTGCGAAATTCATTTCATGAGTAACAATAACCATTGTCATCCCTTCTTCAGCAAGTTCTTTCATAACTTGCAATACTTCTCCAACAAGTTCAGGGTCTAAAGCTGAGGTAGGTTCATCAAATAGCATAATCTTAGGGCTCATTGCAAGAGCTCGTGCAATGGCAATGCGCTGTTTTTGACCACCTGAAAGAAGATGAGGAGTTACATCCGCTTTATCTTGAAGGCCGACTTTTTGGAGAAGTTGATTTCCAATATCCTTTGCATTTGCTTTCTCTAATTTTTTTACGTGAATAGGTGCTTCTATGATGTTTTCTAGTGAGGTCATATGAGGAAAGAGGTTAAAGTGCTGAAAAACCATACCGACATTTTCACGGACTTTATTTAAATTTGAATGCTTTGGATCAATTCGCTCACCTTGTAAGTGAATTTCGCCTTCATCGTACATTTCTAAAAAGTTAAGACAGCGAAGTAATGTACTTTTACCAGAACCACTGGCACCAATTAAAACAACAACTTCTTTTTCTTTTACTTCTAAATCAATTCCTTTTAACACATCAAGTGAACCGAATGATTTTACTAGATTTCGAACTTGAATCATACAAAACCCCCAGTTAAAAATATATTTTACAAATGTTGCCCCTTATTTCTGTTATTAGTCATAAATTGTCAGAATCCTTTATTTTTTTCGTGCAATTTGATATTCAAAGAAATAATAATTTTTAAAATCCCTATATCCTTCTATAATGAAAATATGGATAATAATATATAGGTAGTATTTATATTGCTTATAAAAAGGGGGAAAGGGAAGATGGAAAAAGAAAGGAAAACATTTTCTTTTGGATTACGTACACAACTTATGCTATTCACTACAGTTTTAGCTCTCATTACATATTCAACAAGTATATTTTTTATTTATGTGATATACGATTATTTTCAAAGTTATGTAAGTCAAACTGTATATAATATTATAGTTATGTTATTAGGGGTAGTATGGTCTGGAATTTTAGCATATGGAGCAGCCGTATTTTTAATTAAACCGCTTCGAAAGTTAGAGGAGGCGGCAAGAAAAGCAGCTGAGGGTGATATTCGTGAAGATGTTCCATTACCGAAGACAGATGATGAAATTAAATCTTTAAGTGTTGCATTTAATATGATGTTAGGAAACTTAAGGGGCATGGTAAAAAATATTGATACAACATTTTCTTATACAAACAATCAAGTACAGCAGATTAGAAAACAAACAGGCGAAGCAACGAGACAAGCGCAAGGTGTATCTGAGACTCTTGCAGAGATTTCTTCAGGCGCTGAGCAATCAGCAGCATCAATTCAAGCAATTGTTTCTGCTGTTGATACAACGACGTCTATTGCAAGTGAAGTAGAAGAAAAAGCGAAGCAGTCTGATACGTTGTCTTCAGAAATGGTTCAAGCTTTAGGGCATAGTACTCGTGTCTTTACGTCTTTAATTCAAGGTATTCAAACATTGGCAAAAGAAAATGAAGATTCCATGCAAAATGTACAGAAGTTAGAAGAACGAATGAAACAAGTAGAACATATTGTGTCTGTTGTGAGTGCGATTGCTAGCCAAACGAATTTATTAGCACTGAATGCTTCTATTGAGGCAGCTCGCGCAGGAGAGCATGGAAGAGGTTTTGCGGTTGTTGCGGAAGAAGTACGTAAACTTGCTGATGAAAGTGATCATTCTGCAAGAAACATATCTCAGTTATTACGGAATATGCAAGATGAAGTACAACAAGTTGCAATGAAAATGACAGAACAAGTGAAAATAGCTAAAGAAGAGGCGAAACGTGGGGAAGCTACGGAATTAATTTTAAAAGAAATGTCATCAAGTGTTATGGAAGTAGCCGATGCAACTCAGCAAATTAGTAGTTATATGAATGAACAAGTGAGCCACATTCATCAAACAGGAGCACAAACAAAAGCTGTAGCAGCAATTGCTGAAGAAACGTCAGCTGGTTCGCAAGAAGTGGCGCGTGTAACGCTACAACAGTCTAAAAATATGATAGTAATCGATCAATTATTAAAGGATTTAGAGAAGCAAGCAACTGATTTGAAACAAACAATTGAACGATTTTCAATGTAAAAGGAAGAACAGAATGCTGTTCTTCTCTTTTTTATTTAGTTTGATTTAATATTTACAGTTAAACTATGAACGTTTCCGCAACATTCTTTTCTCTCCCTTTCGGATGAAAATTATAGCGAGCTATAATATTAAAAGGGGTGTCTTTTATGAAAAAAGAAAAAAGACAACGGTTAATTAAACAATTTGTAAAGGAGTATGAGATAGATAAGCAAGAAAGATTAGTAGAATTGTTAGCAAAAAAAGATGTATTAGTAACACAAGCTACGGTTTCTCGCGACATTCGTGAGTTAAACTTAACGAAGGTACCTTCTCAAGAAGGATTAATGATATATAAAGTTTTCTCAGAAGAGCATTTACAAACTGATATAAAGTTAAAGAAAAAATTACGAGAAGTTGTTGTGAAAATTGATTGTGTAGATCAATTAATGGTTATTAAAACATTACCTGGTAATGCACATGTTATTGGTGTTTTATTTGATGAGTTAGATTGGAAAGAAAAAATAGGATGTATATGTGGAAATGATACATGCCTTATAATTTCACAGTCGAAATCAGATAGGGAGATTATAGAAGAAAGATTAAATTTAATTATTTAGATGCAAAAATCCTGTTTTTAATAAAATTAAAAACAGGATTTTTGTTTAAATACGGAAGTTAAATATTCAACATATATGCGTAATATATGTGTTTTTTATTGAAAAAGCGAGAGAGTTTGTTATAAAAATACAAATTCGTATGATTTTAAAAAAATAACTTGTTTAATATTTCACAATGATAATGTGGATGCTTTCACAAAGATAAAAGTGCAGAGCATTTATTATGTACTTGTAAGACATCAAACATATTTAAAAGGAGGTACAACAAATGAAACATCCGATACATGTTACTTCAGAAATTGGGGAATTACAAACGGTTTTATTAAAACGACCGGGTAAAGAAGTGGAAAACTTGACGCCAGATTATTTGCAGCAATTATTATTTGACGATATTCCATACTTACCAATTATTCAAAAAGAGCATGATTATTTTGCACAAACGTTACGCAATCGGGGTGTTGAAGTTCTTTATTTAGAAAAACTAGCCGCTGAGGCGTTAGTAGATAAAAAACTTCGAGAAGAATTTGTTGATCGTATTTTAAAAGAAGGACAGGCTGACGTAAATGTTGCACATCAAACTTTAAAAGAATATTTACTTTCCTTTTCAAATGAAGAATTAATTCAAAAAATTATGGGCGGTGTACGGAAAAACGAAATTGAAACAAGTAAGAAGACACATTTATATGAATTAATGGAAGATCATTATCCGTTTTACTTAGATCCAATGCCTAATTTATATTTTACTCGTGATCCAGCAGCTAGCGTGGGCGATGGCTTAACGATAAATAAGATGAGAGAACCAGCGCGTAGACGTGAATCATTATTCATGGAGTACATCATTAAATATCACCCAAGATTTGCAAAACATAATGTACCAATCTGGTTAGATCGTGATTATAAATTTCCAATTGAAGGTGGCGACGAGCTAATTTTAAATGAAGAAACAATTGCGATTGGAGTGTCTGCTCGTACTTCAGCTAAAGCAATTGAACGTTTAGCTAAAAATCTCTTTAGCCGACAAAATAAAATTAAGAAAGTGTTAGCGATAGAAATTCCAAAATGCCGAGCATTTATGCATTTAGATACAGTATTTACAATGGTTGATTATGACAAGTTTACAATTCATCCAGCCATTCAAGGGCCAAAAGGGAATATGAATATTTATATTTTAGAAAAAGGATCAGATGAGGAAACTCTTAAAATTACACATCGTACTTCTTTAATGGAAGCATTAAAAGAGGTATTAGGCTTAAGTGAATTAGTTCTTATTCCATGTGGAGGAGGAGATGTAATTGCTTCTGCTCGTGAACAATGGAATGATGGCTCGAACACATTAGCAATCGCACCAGGTGTAGTTGTTACATATGATCGCAACTATGTATCCAATACGTTATTACGGGAGCACGGTATAGAAGTAATTGAAGTGCTAAGTTCGGAATTATCTCGTGGTCGTGGGGGTCCACGTTGCATGAGTATGCCAATTGTTCGTAAAGATATTTAGTATAAATAACGGAGAAAGTAGGGATGAAGTATGTTAATGACTAGACCAAATTTAAAAGGAAGAAGCTTTCTAGCAGAAAAAGATTTTACACAAGAAGAATTGTTATATTTTCTAGATTTGGCAGCAGAATTAAAAGAGAAAAAGAAAAATGGTATCCCGCATCATTATTTAGAAGATAAGAATGTAGCGCTCTTATTTGAAAAAACCTCCACTCGTACGCGCTGTGCATTTACGGTAGCATGTACAGATTTAGGGGCGAATCCTGAATATTTAGGGAAAGGTGATATTCAGCTTGGGAAAAAAGAATCCGTAGAGGATACAGCAAAAGTGTTAGGGCGTATGTTTGACGGAATTGAGTTTCGTGGATTTAATCATGAGACTGTAGAATCTTTAGCACAAAATTCTGGTGTGCCAGTTTGGAATGGATTAACAGACATGTGGCATCCAACACAAACACTAGCAGATTTATTAACAATTAGAGAACATGTAGGGAAGTTGAAAAATGTGAAGCTCGTTTACGTTGGAGATGGACGAAATAATGTTGCTAATAGCTTACTAGTTGGTGGAGCAATCGTTGGAATGGATGTACGTATTTGCACACCAGAATCTTTATGGCCTGCACAAGAAGTAATTGATTTAGCAAAAAAATATAATGAACAGGTAATGATAACAAGTAATGTGGAAGAAGCTGTTGCGAATGCAGATGTAATTTATACAGATGTATGGGTGTCTATGGGGGAAGAAGAAAAATTTGCTGAACGTGTCGAGTTATTGAAACCTTATCAAGTAAATATGAAAATGATTAAAGAAACAGGGAATGAAAACGTGATTTTCTTACATTGTTTACCTGCATTTCATGATGTTGAAACGATGTATGGCGAAGAAGTTTACGAGAAATATGGGTTGAAAGAAATGGAGGTAACTGACGAAGTATTCCGCAGTAAACATTCAAAAGTATTTGATCAAGCTGAAAATAGAATGCATACAATTAAAGCGGTTATGGCAGCTACTTTAGGAAACATGGAGTAAAGAAGAAAGGGAGTCTTCCTTTCTTCTTTCTCCTCCTTTAGACACTATCATTCACTATTGCTTTTGTATTGTTATTGCAATTAAAGAGAGGTGAGTGGAATGGGTGAAGATAAGAAATTAGGGTTGTTTACACTAACGGCTCTTGTAGTTGGGTCTATGATTGGCGGTGGAGCCTTTAATTTAGCGAGTGATATGGCAAAAGGTGCTGGTGCTGGAGCCATTATTATTGGCTGGGTTATAACAGGAATTGGGATGATTGCACTTGGATTATCTTTTCAAAATCTAACTGTAAAACGGCCAGATTTAGATGGTGGTATTTTTAGCTATGCAAAAGCAGGATTTGGTAATTTTATGGGATTTAATAGTGCGTGGGGATACTGGCTATCTGCTTGGCTTGGGAATGTAGCTTACGGTACATTATTATTTTCTTCATTAGGATATTTCTTCCCGATCTTTGAAGGCGGTCAAAATGTAGAATCCATTATTGGTGCAAGCGTATTATTGTGGTGTGTTCACATGTTAATTTTACGTGGAGTTCAATCAGCAGCACTTGTGAATTTAGTAACTACAATCGCAAAATTAGTACCTGTATTTGTATTTATTGTCATAGGAATCTTCGCGTTTCATATTGATACATTCTTAGATGGATTTTGGGGGCAAACTGGTTCTTTTTCATGGGGAGCAGTTGGCAGCCAAGTTAAAAGTACAATGCTTGTAACTCTATGGGTATTTATTGGGGTAGAAGGGGCTGTTGTTTTATCCAGTCGAGCAAAAAATAGAAGTGATGTAGGGAAAGCAACGGTTATTGGTTTAATTGGTACACTCATCATTTACATTTTAATCACATTATTGTCTCTTGGACTTATGCAGCAAGCAGATATTGCTGGTTTGAAAAATCCAGCTATGGCTTATTTATTTGAAAGTGTTGTTGGAAAATGGGGTGCTATCTTTATAAATTTAGGTTTGGTCATCTCTGTATTAGGTGCTTGGTTAGGTTGGACTTTGCTCGCTTCTGAAATTCCATATTTAGCCGCTAAAGATGGAGTATTTCCAAAATGGTTCGCAAAAGAAAATAAAAATAAGGCTCCAGTAAATTCATTATGGATAACAAATGGTTTAATACAAATATTCTTGTTAACATTCGTCGTTTCTGATCAGGCGTATAACTTTGCATTCTCTTTAGCATCTTCAGCTATTTTAATCCCATATGCTTTTTCAGCATTTTATCAACTGAAGCATAGCTTAAAGTCTGAAGAAGCAGATCGAAATAAAAATATAATAATTGGCTTGATCGCAAGTATTTATGGCGTGTGGTTAGTTTATGCAGCCGGTTTAGAGTATTTATTATTAACAATGACTTTATATGCGCCAGGTATTTTTATTTTTTACAATGTTCAAAAGCAAAAGAGTTCGAAGCAAATATTTACTCGAGTGGAATTAGCATCATCCGTAGCAATTGGTGCTTTAGCATTCTTTGCGATTTATGGATTAATTACAGGCAGTATTACTTTATAAAGCGCTGTGAAAGCGAAATGAACTGGAGGGCTGAAATATGGTACGAAGAAAAATTGTAGTTGCACTAGGGGGAAATGCGATACAGTCTGGAGAGGCTACTGCGGGAGCGCAGCAAGAAGCGTTGGAAAAAACGGCGGAACAACTTGTGAAAATAATGGAAAATGATGTGGATATAGTAATTGCGCATGGAAATGGCCCGCAAGTGGGGAATATTTTATTACAGCAAAAAGCTGCAGAAACGGAAAAGACACCTGCAATGCCATTAGATACTTGTGGGGCAATGAGCCAAGGGATGATTGGATATTGGATGGAAAATGCAATTGAAAAGGCATTGAAAAAACGGAATATAAACAAAGATGTAGCAACGGTTATAACGCGCGTTGTTGTGGATAAAAAAGATGAGGCATTTAAAAATCCAACTAAACCAATTGGTCCTTTTTATACAGAAGAAGAGGCCAGAAGATTAATGGATGAAACAAAAGCAGTGTTTAAAGAAGATGCTGGTAGAGGATGGAGACGTGTTGTTCCATCACCGAAGCCTGTAAGTATTCATGAACATAAAGTGATTAATTCTTTGGTGGAAGATGGAAACATAGTGATAGCTGTTGGCGGGGGTGGAATTCCAGTAATTGATTCCGAAGAAGGATTAAAAGGAACTGAAGCGGTTATCGATAAAGATTTCGCTGCGCAGAAATTAGCAGAATTAGTAGATGCCGATACGCTCGTTATTTTAACTGCAGTTGATCATGTGTATGTAAATTATAATCAACCGAATCAAAAAAAATTAGAGCATGTCACAGTAAATCAATTAGAAGAATATATTGAAGAACAACAATTTGCTGCGGGAAGCATGCTTCCAAAAATTGAAGCTGCTATTAATTTTGTTAATACAAATCCAAAAAGAAAAACAATTATTACGTCTTTAGAAAAAGTATATGAAGCACTAGAAGAAAAAGCCGGTACTATTATTTCAAAACAGAATGTATGCATGTATGTTTAAATTATTATGTACGCTACTTAGTAGTAAAAAAAGAATGAGGTTAATAACTTCATTCTTTTTATTTATTAATATTTTTTGTACTCATTGTTCATAAAGTTTTCATGATGAAATCTGAATATATAAGTTAATTATGATAAAATTCAAATTGAATACGCTTTCTTGATTTTTCGCTCCAACATACAGCAAGAGAGAGGGAATTTTATGAATAGACGGAACGTAGTGAAAGACTTAAAGCAGTTCGAATTATTTGCTCATTTAACAGAAAAAAAATTGAAAGGCTTAACAGAGTTTGTTTATTGGCGAACTTATAAAAAAGGTCAATTTTTATTTTTAGAAGGGGATTCAAGGGAAAGAATTTACTTCATGTTAGATGGTTTTGTAAAGTTAGAGCGGGTTAATCAAAATGGGAACTTATTATACGATGACTATGTAAAGCGGTATTCTATTTTTCCTTATGGTGGTATGTTTACAGACAGAGGATATAACTATACAGCAGAAGCAATGACGGATGTGGAGGTATATTATATTCCAACGGTAATCTTTGAAGATATGGTAAAATCCAGCAGAACGCAATTGATGTACGTTGTTCAGCAATTATCATCTATATTAAAATTGAATGAAAATCGAGTGCAAAATATTACAATTCCTAATGCACAAGATCGTGTTATCCAAACGTTAAATTATTTAATGCAGGATTTAGGAGAACAGAGTGGGGAAAAGATTGTAATTTCATGTCCACTTACAACAATTGAAATATCCAAAATATCTGGAACATCTCGAGAGACAGTTAGCAGCGTATTAAAACAATTAAAAAATGATAGCATTGTTACAATTTTAGATAAAAAAATTACAATACACAATCCAACATATTTTGAAGAAATCTCAATGTGAAAATTGTATATTAATTTTTTAATTCATAATGTATATTAATAAGGTTCTTTATATATTTATAAGGAACTTTTTTACGTTATCCTCTATAAAAAGATTGTATAGTATGGTAATAATAGCTAAAATCGATAATAAAAAACAAAGTGAAGGGGAGAAAGAATGATTCGTATTGAGTATGATCGATTAGTAGCTATTTGTTACAGTATAGGGGTTTTGTTATTATTAAAAATTCCAAATGATAATGAATTAATTGGGGAAAAACTATTCAATGTCTATAAGGTTCCGATACATACGTATGTTTATATGAATTATAAAGTCTCAAATATATTGATTGTTTCTTTCATACTACATGTAATTGCATTTATATTATTTTTAAAATGGCTAGGAAAAAAGGAGTCTAGTACATTTAGAAAAATGAATAAGATAAAAGTAGTAGGCATTAGTATATTGATTGTAATGATGCCGTTTATTTTAAATAACATCATCCAGACATTGAATAAAACATGGTACTACGCAGGAAAAACAGGGGTAGAAGCAATAGAATATAAAAAAGAAGATAGCCAGTGTAGTATGGAGAAAAATGGAGATAATATCCAACCGAAGTGCATTGTTACTTTAAAAAATTATCGTAATCATTCACAAGCATTAAAAGTTGTTTTATATGATAATGCAAACGAGAATTCAAAAAGCTATCCAGTACCGAAACCAGTCTATTTACAAAAACACGAGACAAAACAATTCGAATTTCAAGTTCCTGTTTCTTATAATAATGGTATTGAAAAAGATAAAGTACCAGATATTAAATTACATTTATTGCATGAAAATGATACGAAGTACAATTAATCTGTAAGTAAAAGTTTATGAGTAGGAGCAATAATTTGAAACGATATAGAAAATCAACTTGAATCATCCAACATACTGCAAGGTAACGGTATATTGGATGATTTTTTTATGTTATCCCCTTGTTTCACGTATGAAAAGGAGGAATACTTTGTTGGAAATGAAAAACATCACAAGGATCATACATGGTTTTTACTTTACGCAATCTGTGAAAGTTAGAGCCATAATAACTAGTTTGCCAATTTTTAATGTCGATATCGGGCCAGTTCACATAGTCACCTAGTGTATAAGGATCTAAGCTTTCTCGTAAATCTTTAACCCAGCGTATATTTTGATTTTCTTCATCATCGCATTTCCAAGAGGTAATGTATTCTTGAGCAATAATTGCTTTACGATGAAAATAAGCCGTTTCATTCGGCGAAATATTTTCAACAGCACCTATGAGCGATTGATGCCAAATACTAGCATCTTTATTTGGTGCATGAGAAAGAAAGTATTGCATGATTTGAATGCCTTTAAGGGGAATAGGTTTATAGACATAGGAACCAGAGCGCTTGAAATTTTCAGGGATGTTACCGCCATTAAAAAATTCGACAGCCTTTATATAAGGAACCTCTTCTATAAAGAGAGAGGGGCTACCAGTTTCAAGAAGAGGGGATAATAGGGAATGGAGTTCAGAGGGAGAACCGACAAACTCGCCTTGTGCTTCAATTTTATTTCGTTGCTTGGCGAATAATTCGATCGATGAAGTGAGACGTTTATCTATATAAGGTGCCCAGTTTTGCCACGCTTGAAATGCAGCAATAAAGTCTTCCCATTCCCATGTAATTGAGAAAATTGATACATTTTTTATCGGGTGGACTCGAAAAGTTAAGGAAGTGACAATTCCGAAGTTTCCACCACCGCCACCACGGCATGCCCAAAAAAGGTTAGAGTTTTCTTGTTCATTTGCACGAATGAGTTTTGCACCAAATTTTCCACACGCTTGTACCATTTCCACTTCCATTAATTGATCACATGTTAATCCAAATAAGCGCGAAAGCATACCAATACCACCGCCAAGTGCTAATCCAACAACTCCAACGCTTGCACTTGTACCAGCAGGAATTGTAACACCGTAATTCCAAAGTTCTTTATAAACAGTGCCAAGATTTGCACCAGCCTCAATTGTTGCTGTTAATTTCTCTGTATTAACAGTAATGCGATGCATTTCACTCACATCAATAATAAGTCCTCTATTTAAAAGAGAAAAATTTTCATAGCTATGACGTCCACTTCTTAACCGAAATGGTATATGACGTTCACGTGCCCATTTTAAGGCGTTACAGATATCCTTGCTATTTTGACAAAAAACAATAATACAAGGGAGTTTTGGAATACTTAAATTTAAATTCATTCGGGCTACATTGTAGTCAGGATCTGTGGGAATAACGATACGACCTGTTAATTTTGTTTGCTTCAATTTCTTACTCCTTTCTAAAATAATCAGAGCTTTTTATTAATATATGAAAAATGTCTGTAATACGCGTGGACAAGGAGAGGTGGAGAATGAGATTTACCTTTGTGAGAAATAAATAAAGCATAAGAATAAAGAATCTACATAGAGTTCAATGAAAACAGTTGCAAACTGTTCATATTTTGTTATGATAGTGTTACGAAAACGTTTGCATAAAATTCCGATGGGATGCAAAAGGAGAGAAGGACTATGAATAAGACATGGTGGAAAGAAGCAGTTGCTTATCAAATTTATCCACGAAGCTTTATGGATTCAAATGGTGATGGTATTGGAGATTTACAAGGTATTATTGCAAAACTGGATTATTTAAAAGATTTAGGTATAGATGTAATTTGGATTTGTCCAATGTATAAGTCACCTAATGATGATAATGGTTATGATATTAGTGATTATCAAGATATTATGGATGAGTTTGGTACAATGGCAGACTTTGATGCTTTACTAGATGAAGTTCATAAGCGTGATATGAAGCTTATTATTGATTTAGTTATTAATCATACGAGTGATGAACATCCATGGTTTATTGAATCACGTTCATCTAAAGATAATCCGAAGCGTGATTGGTATATTTGGCATGATGGTAAAGATGGTGCGGAGCCAAACAACTGGGAAAGTATTTTTAATGGTTCGGCATGGGAATATGATGAAGAAACAGAACAATATTATTTACATCTATTCTCACGTAAACAACCAGATTTGAACTGGGAGAATAAAGAAGTTCGCGAAGTACTATATGATACGGTTAATTGGTGGCTTGATAAAGGTATTGATGGTTTCCGCGTTGATGCGATCAGTCATATTAAAAAAGAAGAAGGCCTTAAGGATATGCCAAATCCAAAAGAGTTAAAATATGTGCCATCTTTTGATAAACATATGAATGTGAAAGGTATTCAACCTTTATTAGAAGAGCTAAAAGAAAATACATTCTCTAAGTACGATATTATGACTGTTGGTGAAGCAAATGGCGTTAAGATTGAAGATGCTGAGCTTTGGGTTGGAGAAGAGCAAGGTAAGTTCAATATGGTATTCCAGTTTGAACATTTAAGTTTATGGGATGCAGAGAAGAAGAAAGACCTTGATGTTGTAGGATTGAAAAAAGTATTAACGAAATGGCAAAAAGGATTAGAGAATAAAGGATGGAACGCTTTATATATTGAAAATCACGATAAACCACGTATCGTTTCAACATGGGGAGATGATAAACAATATTGGCGTGAAAGTGCAACAGCTCTAGGAGCGATGTATTTCTTTATGCACGGTACACCGTTTATTTATCAAGGACAAGAAATTGGTATGACAAATGTTCAGTTACCAAATATTGAAGATTACGATGATGTAGCAATTAAAAATTTATATCGCGAGAAAATTGCAGAGGGTGTACCACATCAAGATATGATGGAGATTATATGGGCTTCTTGCCGCGATAATTCACGTACACCTATGCAGTGGAATGATGAGATGAATGCTGGTTTCACAACAAGTACACCTTGGTTTAGCATGAATCCAAATTACAAAGAAATTAATGTTGAAAAGCAAAAAAATGAAGAAAAGTCTATTTTCAATTTCTATAAGAAAATGATTGCCCTGAAAAAAGAGCACGATGTACTGAACTATGGTACGTACGATTTACTTTTAGAAGACGATCCACAAATTTATGCATATACACGTACGTTACAGGATGAAAAAGTCATTGTAATTAGTAATATCTCAAAAGAGGAAGCTGTGTATAATGAGGATTCATTTGCACTAGAACGCAAACGTTTGCTTTTAAATAACTATGAAGTTGCGGAACATGAAGAGGTAACAACAATTGCTTTAAAACCTTATGAAACAAGGGTTTATCGCATTTCATAATAAAAAAGGATGCTCTTTGAGCATCTTTTTTTATGAAAAAAAATAAATTTCTATTGCAAAGTGAAAACGCTTTTATTAAAATAGATTTATGAAAACGGTTGCGTAAAGATAAAAATAAAGTAACATAAGGAATCGTTTTCATAAAGGGAACAGAAATTATAATTTAAATCATTATGTTGTTATAAATAAAGGGGAGGAAGAACAGATGAAAATTACGTCTTTTGATTTTTGGCAAAAGTTCGGGAAAGCGTTATTAGTTGTTGTAGCCGTAATGCCAGCAGCTGGTTTAATGATTTCCATCGGTAAGTTAATTGGTATGTCTGCTGGGGATGTTAACGCAGTTCATACAATTGCTCGCGTAATGGAAGACATCGGTTGGGCAATCATTACAAATCTACACATCTTATTCGCAGTAGCAATTGGGGGATCTTGGGCGAAGGATCGTGCAGGTGGTGCATTTGCAGCGCTATTAGCATTCGTCTTAACAAACCGAATTACAGGAGCTATATTTGGCGTAAACGCTCAAATGTTAGCGGATTCAAAAGCGACAGTTTCTTCAGTAATAGCAGGAGATTTACTTGTAAAAGATTACTTTACTTCTGTACTTGGTGCACCAGCATTAAACATGGGAGTTTTCGTGGGGATTATCACAGGTTTCTTAGGAGCTAATCTATATAACAAATATTATAACTATAATAAACTGCCACAGGCATTAGCATTCTTTAATGGAAAACGATTTGTACCATTCGTTGTAATTCTTTGGTCTACAGTTACTGCGATTGTATTATCACTTCTATGGCCATTCATCCAAAGTGGGTTAAATGAATTTGGTCGCTGGATTGCAGCTTCAAAAGATAGTGCACCAGTTGTTGCACCGTTTGTATATGGAACGTTAGAGCGTTTATTATTACCATTTGGTTTACACCATATGTTAACGATTCCGATGAACTATACAGAGCTAGGCGGAACATATACGATGCTAACTGGTTCAAAAGTTGGACAAGTTGTAGCAGGACAAGATCCATTATGGCTTGCATGGATTACAGATTTAAATAATTTATTGGCAAATGGAGATACGAAGGCATATAACGATTTATTAAATAACGTTGTACCAGCTCGTTTCAAAGCTGGACAAGTTATCGGCTCAACAGCAGCGTTAATGGGGATTGCATTTGCGATGTTCCGTAACGTTGATAAAGAAAAGCGTGCAAAATATAAACCAATGTTTTTATCAGCAGCATTAGCAGTATTCTTAACAGGTGTAACAGAACCAATTGAATTCATGTTCATGTTTATTGCTCCAGTATTATATGTTGTATATGCTATTACAACAGGACTTGCATTCGCGTTAGCTGATTTAATTAACTTACGTGTTCATGCATTTGGATTTATTGAGTTAATTACTCGTACACCAATGATGGTTAACGCAGGTTTAACAAGAGACTTAATCAACTTTGTTATTGTTTCATTAGTGTTCTTCGGTCTTAACTTTACACTATTTAATTTCTTAATTAAAAAATTCAACTTACCAACACCAGGGCGTGCAGGTAACTATATTGATAATGAAGATGAGGCATCAGAAGGAACAGGAAATGTACAAGATGGTTCATTAGCAACAAAAGTTATCGATTTATTAGGTGGAAAAGAAAATATTGCTGACGTAGATGCTTGTATGACACGCTTACGTGTAACAGTAAAAGACTTAGATGTTGTTGCACCAGAAGCACAGTGGAAACAAAATGGTGCTTTAGGGCTTATTGTAAAAGATAAAGGTGTACAAGCGGTATATGGTCCGAAAGCTGACGTATTAAAGTCAGACATTCAAGATATGTTAGGTGCGTAATAATATGAAATTGCTAACTTTAAACTGTCATTCTTGGCAAGAAGAGAATCAAATAGAAAAGATACAATACCTTGCTAAAGTAATTCAAGAAGAAGAGTACGATGTCATCGCATTGCAAGAAGTAAGTCAGTCCATACAAGCTGAAAATGTATGCGGTAACAAGAAAGAAGATAATTTTGGACTTTTACTATTAGAAGAGTTAAAAGCACTACATGTAAAAGATTACAATATTACTTGGGATTTCTCTCATATTGGTTATGACGTGTATGAAGAAGGATTAGCGATTATAACGAAGCATAATATTATAAAAGAAGATACGTTCTTCATTTCAGAAAATGAGGATACAACGTATTGGAAAACACGTAAAATTGTAAGTACAACAATTGCTTATAATGGTAAAGATATAACGTTTTACTCTTGCCATCTCGGTTGGTGGAATGATGAAGAAGAGTCATTCAAAGGTCAAATCAATCGTTTGATGGGGCGTGTAGATAGCAATAAGCTCGCCTTCTTAATGGGGGATTTTAATAACAATGCTCGCTTGGAAGGCGAAGGTTATGAGTATATGATGCAAAAAGGGTTGTATGACACATATGAATTAGCAATAGAGAAGGATGAAGGAACGACTGTCCAAGGCGAGATTGCTGGTTGGGATGAAAATAAACATAATTTGCGAATCGATCTAATATTGTGTAACCAAAGTAAAAAAGTTCATTCTTCAAAAGTTATTTTTAATGGTACAAACAGAAATGTAATTTCAGATCATTTCGGTGTAGAGGTTCAATTGGATATATAATAGAAGAAATCCTCACAGAGAATAAAAGCTGTGAGGATTTTCTTTAGGAATACAAGTATTTCCAAGAGAAAATACTTGTATTTTTTATGACATTTCATATATATTTGTTATTATTGAATGTAAAACCGATTTGGTCATTTTGTATTCATACTTTGACTCACTTCGTTATATAATAAAGTAAGTGAAAGTTAATGGGAAAAAATAGTACGTTTTTGGTTAATACACGATGTAGAAAGTGATATAATTGCAAAATGCATGTATCATTTTCTAAAGAAGGAAAAATATATAATTAGGTGATAACTTCTATGAAACAGATTTGGCGTATTTATAAGACAGATTTACGGAATGTAGCCAAACATTGGGCTGCAATTGTTATTGTTTTAGGATTAATGATTTTACCATCGTTATATGCATGGTTTAACATTAAAGCTTCTTGGGATCCGTATGGAAATACAAAAGAGGTTCCCATTGCAGTTTCTAACCAAGATGCAGGTTCTAATTTAAGAGGGAAAGATATTAATATCGGGAAAGAGATTGTAGACTCCCTTAAGAAAAACAAAAATCTTGGCTGGAAATTTGTAGATGAAAAACAAGCAATTTACGGAGTTGAGCGTGGGGATTATTATGCAAGTATTACGATTCCAAAGGACTTCTCTGAAAAAATTGCAACTGTTCTGGATGAAAATCCTAAAAAACCAGAACTGGATTACTATGTGAATGAAAAAGTAAACGCGATTGCACCGAAGATTACAGCAAAAGGTGCATCAGGTATTACAGAAGAAATTAGTAAAAACTTTGTTAAAACAGCAAACGGTGAGATTTTTAAAATTTTCAATGATCTTGGAATCGATTTAGAAACAAATTTACCAAGTATCGAAAAAGTAAAAGATCTTGTATTTAAGTTAGAAGCGCAGTTCCCAGAAATGAATACACTCATGGATAAGGCATTAGATGATGCAACTCGAGCAGAAGATGTTGTGAAAGTAGCGCAAAAAGAGTTGCCAGTTGTAGAAAGTGTTATGAATGATGGGCAAGAAGCGTTAGGGAATTTAGATAAATTCTTTGCGAGAAATGATGAAACATTGCAACGTGCCCCAGGAACTATTAAGAATAATTTAATGGTAATGCAAAAAGGTTTAGATGGTGCGGCGGCAATTACGGATTTCTTAAAAAATCCATCATTTGATTCTAATCTGACACTTCCAGATCCAGCTAAATTCCCAGTGTTGCCTAATATAACTATTCCGCAATTACCACAAATCCCAGAAATTCCAGCGTTACCGCAAGTGAATGGTGAGGGGTATAAAAATATTGCTAAAAATATTAATCAAACTGTAAATAATGTTTTTAGTTCGATACGTGTCGGAACAACTTATGCACAAGGTGTTATAAACGGGTTGCAAAATGGTAATTTTGATCCAGAAAAAGCGAAGCAAGATCTTAATAAGGTTTCTGAGACGCTGCAAGGTCGTGCAGATAGTGTTTCATATTTAATTGATGTCTTTACTAAATTTAAAGAGTCTGCATCAACTGATTTTGGAAAAGAATTCTTCCAAAAGAGAATAGAAAAATTAACAAACCTTAAATCAGCTATTGAAAATGCAAATGGTGGCGTTAAAGATATTGCCAATATTATTGGTACAGGACAAGAAGTGAAACAAGATGTAAGAGACGCTGCTAATAAAAAGTTAGATGCAATAAATAACTTGGTAAATCAAGCAGAAGCAGATTATAATGCTACGTTTGTAGCAGATTTCGAAAAAGCAGTAAGCACAGCTGAGCAATTGAAAAACACAGCTGAAAATGTAAAAGAAGATGCTCAGCAACTAAGAGGTAATTTAAATCAAGATATCAAAAAAGCAAATGAGTTAGTAAACCAAACAAATGAAGCATTAGACAGTGGTAGAGAAAAATATGATAAAGCTGTAAATGATTACAGTAGATTAAAAACGGAGCTTGAAAAAGCAAGAGAAGACTTAAGTAACAAAGGTGTTAATGGATTAGATTCTACAAAAGTAGCCTTAAATGATGTGAATGGACAGTTCAAAGCAGGATGGAATTTAGTTAATGACATGATTCCAGTTCTGGAAAGTACAAATAAAGTGTTAGCTGATGTGAATAGTGATAAAAATCTTAATGGCACAATCGCTAAGTTAAATAAAGTAAAAGATGGTTTCCAAAAAGGAATCGATTTAACTGATAAAGGAATTGACGCTATTAATAAAGGTCAAAAACCAGCAGCAGATGTTATTGAAAGTATTAATCAAGTGTCTAAAAGTGTTTCGGGCCAAATTGGTGACATTTTAGCTAAATATGACTCAGAAATCACTCCAAATTTCAATGCAGCAATTGCTCGCACAAAAGAGATGTCTAAAAACACATCTCAAATTTTAAAAGAGGCAGACAAAAAGCTTCCAGATGTTAAAAAATTACTAGAAGATTCATCAAAAGGTTTAGTAGATGGTAAAAAGAAATTAGCAGACATTAAAGCTGAAATGCCAGCTACTGAGAAAAAGATTAAAGAATTAGCAGATAAAATTCGTGATTTTGAATCTGAAGAGGATTTAAAAGATATCATACGCTTATTGAAAAACGATGTTGAAAAGCAAAGTGATTACTTTGCGAATCCAGTAAATTTAAAAGAGAATAAATTATTTGCGATGCCGAACTACGGTTCAGCAATGTCACCATTCTATACAGTGCTTGCATTATGGGTAGGCGCATTATTAATGGTTTCATTATTAACAGTAGAAGTACACGAAGAGGGCGCGAATTATAAGAGCCATGAAATTTACTTCGGACGTTTATTAACATTCTTAACGATAGGTCTTTCACAAGCGTTTATCGTATCGATGGGAGATATATTCTTACTCGGTACGTACGTAGTCGATAAGTTCTGGTTTGTGTTATTTAGTTTATTTATTGGTGGAGTCTTCGTTTGTATCGTATACTCACTCGTTTCTATTTTCGGAAACGTTGGGAAATCGATGGCGATCATTTTACTTGTACTACAAGTAGCAGGATCGGGCGGAACATTCCCAATCCAAATGACACCAGCGTTCTTCCAAGCAATTTATCCGTTCTTACCGTTCACATATGCAATTAGTGCAATTCGTGAAACAGTAGGCGGAATGCTATGGGATATCGTAACGCGAGATTTACTTGTGTTAAGTGCTTTCGTAGTAGTTATGATTGTTGCTGCGTTATTACTGAAAACACCAATTAACAAATCAAGTGAAAAATTTGTTGAGAATGCAAAAGGAAGTAAAATCATTCATTAAAATAAAAGGTTCCTACCGATAGTGGTAGGAACCTTTTTGTTTAATCAAATTTTAATTTTTTTAATGCTTCCGCAAATGGGTTGTTTAATGGTTCTTCCTCTTTGTTCTGTTGTTTCATATATTTTTGAACGTCGCGCTTATCAGCTTTGTTTCCAGATTCTTTTTTACGTCTTTCTTGGAATGTAGAAAGTTTTTCGCGATAGCCACATTTACATGCGAAAATTTGGCCAGCGCCTTCACCACGTAATTCTAGTTTCTTCTTACATTGCGGACAGCGAGCGTTTGTTGTACGAGATACATTTTTACGATGACCACATTCACGATCTTGGCATACGAGCATTTTTCCCTTTTTGCCGTTTACTTCTAGCATTGGTTTACCGCAGTCTGGACAAGACTTCGTTGAAATATTGTCATGTTTATATTTTTTATCACTCGATTTAATTTCAGAAACAATTTCTTTCGTATAGTTCTTCATTTCAGAAATGAATACTTCTTTTTTCAGCTTACCTTTTGCGATAGCCTCAAGTTTTTGTTCCCATTCACCAGTTAGTGTAGGGGATTTTAACTCTTCTGGTACTAAATCAAGTAACTGACGGCCTTTTGAAGTAATATGAATATCTTTGCCACGTTTTTCAATTAAGAACGAATTGAATAGCTTGTCGATAATATCAGCACGTGTCGCTACAGTACCTAATCCACCAGTCGATTTTAACGTATCAGCAAGTTGTTTATTTTGCGTATCCATATATTTTGTAGGATTCTCCATTGCTGAAAGTAAAGTTGCTTCATTAAAGCGTGCAGGTGCTTTCGTTTGGCCTGATGTTTGCATAAGTAACTTTACAGTTAATGTATCGCCCTTTTCAATGTGAGGCAGAAGCTGCTCTTTTACGTCATCAGTTACATCATCGTCTTCAAATCGATTTTCGTATACTTCCTTCCAACCAGCATGTAAAATCGTTTTTCCGCGTGCAATGAACGTTTCACTACCAACTTTAGTACGTAATGTTAGTTGCTCGTATTCGAATGCTGGGAATAACACAGCTAAGAAACGTTTTACAACTAAATCATAAATTTTGCGTTCTTTATCTGTGAATGCTGAGAAGTTAACGTATCCTTCTGTTGGAATAATCGCATGATGATCGCTTACTTTACTATCATCAACAAATGATTTGTTAGGTTTGATAGGCTTTTGTAATACTTTATGTGCGAAGGGACGGTATTCTCCAACACCACATGCTTTTAGACGTTCTGGAAGTGTTCCAACGATATCAGATGAAATGTAGCGTGAATCTGTACGAGGGTACGTTAGCACTTTATGCTGTTCATACAATTTCTGCATAATATTTAATGTTTCTTTAGCAGAGTAACCGAACTTTTTATTTGCATCACGTTGCAATTCAGTTAAATCGTAAAGACCAGGAGAGAATGACTTCTTCTGTTTCTTATCAATTTCCACAACAGTAGCATGTTGTTTATCTAAACTTTTTACAATACCATCAATTTTTTCTTTATTAAAACTACGGCTATTGCCATTTGCATCTTGCCAAGTAAGTTTGAGTTTCTCCATCGTTTGAGCTTCGATGCCGTAGTAAGTTTGAGCTTTGAAGTTCTTTATTTCATCCTCACGACTAGCAATCATAGCAACAGTAGGGGTTTGTACACGGCCGCAATTTAACTGGGCATTAAAGCGAGTCGTTAAAGCACGAGTTGCATTAAGACCGATATACCAGTCAGCTTCTGAACGCGCAACTGCTGAAGCGTATAAATTGTCATAGGCTTTACCTGGTTTTAAATTTGCAAAACCATCTTTAATTGCTTTATCGGTTACAGAAGAAATCCATAAACGTTTGATTGGTTTATTTAGCTTAACTTTATCGATAATCCAGCGTGCGACTAATTCCCCTTCACGTCCAGCGTCTGTTGCTACAATAATTTCATTTACATCTTTTCTAAGTAGCTGACTTTTTACAGCATTAAATTGTTTACCAGTTTGTTTAATAACCGTTAATTTCAAACGCTCAGGTAGCATCGGTAAATCTTCTAAATTCCACTTTTTATATTTCACATCATAACTTTCTGGATCTGCTAATGTAACGAGATGACCTAAAGCCCAAGTTACAATATATTTACTACCTTCAAGATAGCCGTTTCCTTTTTTATCACACTTCAGTACACGAGCAATATCTCGTGCAACGGAAGGTTTTTCAGCGATTACAATACTTTTTGCCATTTAATTGAACTCCTTTATTAACTATATATCGTCTAATATACCACAGTTTTCAAGAAGAAATGTAAAGGAGGCTCCTATCTTATAGTCAGATGTTTCTTTCTAGAAATTCCTTTTAAAATTATTAATTGAACTAATATTTTTTGATTAGTTGATTAAGTGGGGATGGGATTTTTATGGGATTTATCCCGCATTAACGGGCAGTAAGACCCCCACCTCAAAATTCAGTGGAAGCAAAGAAGTTAGGTAGGGTCGGGCTGCCCGTAAAAGCCCGATTGGTGAAGGCTAATAATCAGTGAGGGATGAACAAAACCCCACTGATTAAAGTTTCACTTTATTATTTAGTGCTCCTTTTTTGATCTTATTAAGAGTATCAAAATATAAGAATACATTTTGATACATGAGAGAAAGTGCTCATGTATCATATTTAAAAATCTAAAAAACTATTTTTAGAAAATTCTATAAAAGGACATTGCGTATATTTAACTATAATGGTAAACTTTAGTAGAACCCGGGGGATGTTGAGAAGAAGAGTGGAATTATTATTTTCATATTAAAATTAAGTGGATGTTCAAGGAGGATATTTATAATGAAAAAAGTTATGATTATGAATCTTATTGGATGTAGCGCAGCTACTGCATCAGCAATTATGGCCGCTTTAGATTGGATTTCTTATGCTTCTTTACTATTGTCTCTAACTGGAATTGGTGCTGCAGCTTCTGCAGCTGTTTGGAGCTATCGTGCTACAATTTTAGGAATGACTAGAATGGGTAAGAGGGCTGCAGCAAGAGCTCTTTAAAAAGGACATTAGGGGGGCAAAATTGCCCCCTAATTATGATGAGGTGTATTCTAAAATTTAATTTTAGAATGATATGTTTATAGGGTATTAGAGTTATGTAATAGAAGAGGCACACAGCTATTTGTGTATTAAAAAACATAACGATTTATTAATTTACTTATATTAGGGAGATAAAAATGTTTAAGTTAATACATAAAAGGGGCATAAATTTATTATCTTTTTTGCTACTCATTCTAGTAGTGGTCGCAAATTCACTTTTTACAATTAAACAGTTTAAAGTTATTGAAGAATTTCATAAAATGGAAATGCCGTTACAATTATTTACAGATTCTTTTGTCACAGTCTTTTTAATTTTAATACAATTGGTTGTGAGTATTACAGTGGTAGTAATAGAAACATTATTTATTACTTTTAGTACAAATTTTATTACTCATAAAAAACTAAAATTCAGCAATTTTTTTCCAATAATAGTTTCTGCGAATATAGCATCTGTGTTATTAAATATGGTTATTTTTTCGATTGCTGGTTTAAACAATTTATACGATGTTCAATGGATAGGGTGGTCTCCAGGATCTCAACTATTTTTGGCAGGTTTTGTTTATCTATATTTACTTAATTTAGATGATTCTATTTCGAATAGATTGAAAATAAAGCTAAGTACAATTATATTTTTAATAACTTATGGTTTGACAGTTATCTTTCAAATGATGATTACTTTTATTTAGTCTAAATAACTTTAGGAGGGTGTAATAGATGGAAAAGAATTTTAAGTTTAAGATGAAAGTAATGTTAGTAGTATCGATTTTATTTGGTGTAGTAGCGGCATATAGTTTGATAAAAACTGTTATAAATTTATTAGGAAATTAAAGCGGATGAAATACTTTAAATTTAAAAGATTGATGAAAAAAAGAAAAGCATTTGCAAATATGGAAGTTTTATTTGGGGATTTTTTAAACAAATTTGCCGATGGCGATAAAAAATTATTGCTATCTTTTTTTTATAATATAAATATATGTATTACATTTGTTTCAATTTTGGCACCAATCTTTGTTTATGAATTAATGCATTATTTTCGTTCGTCTATAAATCCCTTTTATAGTGCGACTGTCTATCTTTTTTTAACAATTTTGATGACAGATATTAATAATGATGATTATGATTCGGAAGAAATTGAGAATATTTCTCAATGGATGCATAAGGCTCAAAACAATAATTTTAAATTACTTATCATAGAAAAATTGCTACGGACATTTGGAACAAAAATTCTTTTTTATTGTATTTTTAGTATCATTTTTATGGTTGAGCTGCAGTTTAGTAACATAACAATATTTATATATGAATGCTTGGTGATAGTAATAGTTTCAGCGATTATTCTATCAAAATTTTTATGGAGTAATCATCAGATTATCTTTTTCTTTATTCATGGACCAAACTATACGAAAAAGAAAGAGCATATAATCAAGTATCAAAACGGCAAGCAGTTGGATAAGTATCGAATGGCGTTAGCTCGATCTTGCCAAAATAGAACTTTCTTTTTACATATATTTTATACTTATCTGTTTGCAATAGCTTCACTATTGATAATCGGCATTTTAAATTTTTATTTTAGCATTAATAAAATTATTATAATTTCCGTTTATTTAGCTGTTGAAAGTGCGATTCTTAGTTTTCTATCTCAAGGAATTATAAATAGCTCAAAAATGTTACAAACTTCTAACTTGAGTGATTTTTATTATATAAGGAAGTTTGATAAGAAAACATATTTTGAGGATTTACTTTCCAAATTTCTGTCAAGAAAGCTTATAGTAATTCTAATTAGTTATTATATTGGTGCATTTATGTTTTATGGAACTTCATTGTTTACAGGTATTACTATTTTTGGTTCAACAATTATTTACTTCTACTCAATAAAAATCATAACTAAAAGAGTATACCGCTTTAAAAAATTATCAATAGAAGATATAAAAAATAATTTCTTTATGTACTTTTTTAATCCTATTGAAGATTTGTTAGTTTTAGGTTTACCATTTGTAACATGTAGTCTTGTGGCTGTTTATTCAATGAAGCTAGGGAATTTATATCCTGTAATGGGCTTTTTTATCGTTTATTCTATTTATTTGGTATTTTATAATTTCCTAAAAAAAGAGAGGTAAAATATGCTGGAATTAATAAATATAAAAAAAAAATATGGTGAATCAACTTATATTTTTGATGGAGTAAATTTAAAGGTAGATGAAATGAAGATTTTAGAGTTAGTTGGTAAAAATGGGATAGGAAAATCAACTTTATTGAATATAATTGGTGGAATGACAAAGTTTGATGGGGAAGTTATATTAAAGAAATCTTCATTAAAGAACGATTTTAAAGAGTATATTGCAAATGTCTCATTAATTGGTAATACACCGTTCTTATACGAATATTTAACGCCTTCGGAAACAATAGATATGGTACTATCTTTTATTAATAGAACTAGATTAGATTCGTCTTTAGAACATTTGATTCAAGAGATTGGGCTTGATAAATATCAAAATACATATACACGTGAATTATCTTTGGGAACTAGACAAAAGCTGTCATTAATATTGGCTCTTCTAGCTTCACCTAGCTTAATTCTTCTTGATGAACCTTTTGTTAATTTTGACATTAGGTCAAGGAAAGTTACTTTGGATTATTTAAAGGATTACATAATTCAAAATAGATCAATTTTAATTTATGCCACGCATTCAACAGATGTTGATTTAGCAAATTTTTCGGATGGAAAAATAATTTTAAAAAGGGATGAGCGATTGAATAAATTAATTTTGGAGAGTGATAACTGTGAAACCTAAATTATTTATCCTTTGTTTTATTGCTTGTTCAGTTATAGGGAGTTTATTTTTCTTTCTGGGGTTTTTATTGCTGCCTAATGAACAGTTTAGTCCTAATTTAAAGCCCTCTTTCATTACAATTTTTGGTAATAATTTAGAAATTCATTTGTTTACACTAATTTTCTCGATTATTAGTTTTGGCTTTTTTTCTTTAATTTTTTTATTTGAACAGTTTTTTTACTTAGGGTTTTCTTTCCATAGCTTGATAGAGAGAACGTCTTTGAAAACAGCAGCATCTTATTTTGCAGGTCATGGAATAATTGAGATCATAAATATGTTTTTTACTGCAACAATAGGTGTATATGTAGCGGTATCCATTATTAATATAATTAGAAAAAAAGAACTTAGTAAAAATTCTTTTATCATATTAGGGAAAAAAATTTTGATTTTACTAGTCATAGATCTAGTACTTTTATTTGTTGCTGCATTATTGGAAACATATTTATCTCCGCTATTAGTTGATAGAAGTTATATAATTTAATTTATTATGATTCAGATTCATATTTTTTACTAAATTACACCGATAGGGGAGCAAGATGAAGAGACTTACAACGAAATTACAGTAAGTCTCTTATTTTGTTATGTAAATACAAATTGTAACTTCAAAAGTTTAATATATTTAAGAGTAATTTTTTTATCTTTTTAATTGAATAGATAAATTTATATTAACGAAATGAAATTGTTAACTTCTTCGATGGTGTGTACTTCATTTATCTTCTATATAACTTGGATGGAGCAAAGAAGTTAGGCGGGGGTCGGGCTGCCGTAAACGCCCGATTGGTGAAGGCTAATAATCAGTGGGGGATGCCCCCACTGATTAAAGTTTCACTTTATATGGAAAAGTAAAGAACTTGTTATTTTACTAGAATAAGAGTAGACTTTGAAGTAGATGAATAAGAAACACATGGGAGTTTGTGGATACAAACTGAGAGTATGGCTACTAGTCCGTCATTGACCATTTGAACCTGTTGGATAATGCCAGCGTAGGGAGAGTGTAAAAGCACATGTTCAGGCACTTTGCGTACGCGCAAAGTGTCTTTTTGTGTATCTCCCATCATTATAGTTAGGAGATGAAAAGGATGAATATGAAAGAAATTAGTAAAGTAGTGGATTTGGTGAGAGAATCTAATCCGCTCGTTCATAATATTACAAATGTTGTTGTAACAAATTTTACTGCTAACGGTTTGTTGGCACTTGGGGCATCGCCTGTAATGGCGTATGCAAAAGAAGAAGTAGCAGAAATGGCTAGCATTGCTGGAGCGTTAGTATTAAATATGGGGACACTTCGTCCTGAAGAAGTAGAAGCGATGCTACTCGCGGGTAAATCAGCAAATACGAACAATGTGCCAGTACTATTTGATCCAGTTGGTGCAGGAGCAACTTCGTATCGAACAGAAGTTGCGAGACATATTCCGGCTGAAATCGATTTAGCAATTATCCGCGGAAATGCAGCTGAAATAGCAAATGTTATTAATGAGAAATGGGAAATTAAAGGGGTAGACGCTGGTACTGGAAATGGAAATGTTGTAAGTATTGCAAGGCAGGCAGCAGACGAACTAAATACAGTTGCGGTCATTACTGGAAAAGAAGATGTTGTTACAGATGGAGAGAGAACTATTGTTATTCGAAACGGTCACCCTATTTTAACGAAAGTTACGGGAACAGGTTGTTTATTAACGTCTGTAATAGGAGCATTTGTAGCAGTGGAAAAAGATTATGTAAAAGCAGCAGTAGCAGCATTAACGTTTTATGGTGTAGCTTCGGAACTGGCAGCTGCTAAGACCGTGGAAAAGGGACCTGGTAGTTTCCAAATTGAATTTTTAAATCAGTTAGCGAATACTACTGCTGGTGATATTGAGAAGTATGGAAAGATTGAGGAGTTAGAGTAAGGGGGATGAAACATACGATGCGCATTGAAACAAAGAAAATGTCTAAGTTATTACAAGTGTATTTTATTATGGGAAGCAATAACTGCACGAAGGATCCTTTAGCTGTATTGAAAGAAGCGTTAGATGGTGGAGTGACACTTTTTCAGTTTCGCGAGAAGGGGGAAGGTTCTTTAATCGGAGAAGATAGAGTGCGCTTTGCAAAAGAATTGCAGACGCTTTGTAAGGAATATAGTGTTCCTTTCATTGTAAATGATGATGTAGAATTAGCCATTGAATTAGATGCAGATGGTGTTCATGTAGGACAAGATGATGAAGGAATTACATCTGTTCGTGAAAAAATGGGAGATAAAATTATCGGCGTATCTGCTCATACAATTGAAGAAGCACGCTTTGCAATCGAAAATGGAGCAGATTATTTAGGCGTTGGACCTATTTTCCCAACGAGTACGAAAAAAGATACGAAAGCGGTTCAAGGAACGAAAGGATTAGCTTATTTTAGAGAACAAGGAATTACAGTGCCAATCGTTGGTATTGGTGGGATTACAATTGAAAATACAGCGGCAGTTATAGAAGCGGGTGCGGACGGTGTTTCAGTTATTTCAGCAATTAGTTTAGCTGAATCTGCGTATGAAAGTACGAGAAAATTAGCTGAAGAAGTAAAGAGAAGTTTGTAGAAAAGGACATGTAGTATTTTAAGTGCTACATCGAGAAGTAGACTGCCCCAAAAATTTAAACAAACGTTTGATTAAAAAAGCACAAACCTTTTTAAATAAAGGTTTGTGCTTTTTCTTTAAAACATAATTGAAATTAAGAGCATTCCAATTCCGATAGAAGTAAATGTTGCAATTAAGCCTGGAATCATAAAGCTATGATTTAATACGTATTTACCAATACCTGTTGTACCGGTACGGTCAAAGTTAATGGCAGCAACGATTGTTCCATAGTTCGGAATGAAGAAATATCCATTTACTGCAGGGAACATCGCAATCAGTAGCGCTGGTGGAATACCAAGGGATAGTCCAAGTGGCATTAAGGCACGTACTGTTGCTGCTTGGCTGTACAGTAAAATAGATAGAATGAATAGTGCGATGGCAAATAGCCAAGGCGCACTTGTTACTAAATGCTGAATAGATCCTTGAATCATATTTAAGTTTCCGTTAAAGAAAGTATCTCCCATCCAAGCGATACCGAAAATAGCAACAACTGCTGTTGCCCCTGCTTTAAAGACGTTACCAGACACAATGCTTTCTACATTTGGTTTACAGAAAATAATAATAAGAGCCGCGATAGTTAACATAACCATCTCAATTGTGTTCGGCATGGAAAGGCGAGCTAACTTCCCATCAACTATCCATCCTGGACGAAGTGCTTCAAATGAACCAAGAAGTACAACAAGGAAGGTTCCTACAAGGAAAAGGATAACTGATAATTTTGCGCCCTTTACACCTACAAATTCTTTTTTCTCTTCAAGCTTAGGAATCATTCCTTCTTTTAATCGTTTTAAGTATTCAGGGTCCTCACTTAATTCTTTTCCCATCTTACTAGCAACGAATGCTGCTAACATACAAGCAATGAAAGTGGAGGGAATACTCACTTTTAAAATATCTAATAAAGTGATTTTATAGTCAGCTAACATTGCTAAAAGAGCAACTGTGGCAGCTGAAATTGGACTAGCTGTAATTGCTTGTTGAGAAGCGATTACGGCAATCGACATTGGGCGTTCCGGTCTAATCCCTGATTCACGAGAGACTTCTGCAATAACAGGAAGTACAGAATAGGCAACGTGACCAGTGCCTGCACATAGTGTGAATAAATAAGTAACAATTGGAGCAAAAAAAGTAATACGCTTTGGATTTTTTCGTAATGCCTTTTCAGCTAGATGAACAAGATAGTCCATTCCTCCAGCAGCTTGCAAAGCACCAGCGGCTGTAATTACTGCCAAAATCATAAGCATTACATCGATAGGAGGCGCGGTTGGTTGTAAGTGGAAGACAAAAACGAGTATTGCCATACCAACTCCACCCATTACTCCTAAACCAACTCCGCCTAGGCGTGCACCAATAAAAATACAGAGTAACAAGGTAAGAAATTGTAGCCAAAACA
Organism: Bacillus sp. S71; assembly: GCF_016625265.1. Lineage (NCBI taxonomy): Bacteria > Bacillati > Bacillota > Bacilli > Caryophanales > Bacillaceae > Bacillus > Bacillus sp. S71. Next base: position 127,666 of record NZ_JACVUW010000008.1, read on the forward strand.
TGATAAACTACCTCCGAAATTCATTAGTTAAGATATATTCGAATAGTTTAATTTGAATGAAAATTAAATAAATACCCGAAGAAATCCTTGTTGTTTATACATTTTTTATTATATAACACAAAAAAAGTAACATTCACGTACTTTTTGAAATTATTTTGAAAAAGCAATGCGTTAAAAATTGTATTTATATCTCTAAATAAGTAGACATTTTGATTTATATGTTGTAATCTTTGAAAGAGAATAAATTAATTCTCATAGAACTCCCATATCGTTCAACTCGTTCAGCGAGAAAGGCAAACTGATGGAAACATGAGGACGCAAAACTACAGGAGCTAAGGTCGAAAGGCTACGCTAGCCAGTTACCGGACGGATAGGGTTGGTCTTGGCCAATGCTTTTACATTGGCTTTTTTTTATTCTCGAACATATTGAGAAACATTTTCAAACAAAATATTCATATATTTTGTTTTTTTGTTTATGTTAATTAAGGAAGGTGGATATTAATGAAAAAATATTGGCATAAGTTATCGTTCCTTCAAAAGAACGTCTTATTAACCGTATTAGTTATTTTGACACTTGTTGGAAGTATGGGTGCACTAAGTTTCAACATGTTTCAAAATAGTATGATGTCTTTATTTGAAAGGCAGTCTATTGAAACAGGAGAAATAGTATTGAAAAAATTGGATGTAGAATTAGTTAGAGACATGGCGAAAGATCCTACAGCCGAAAAAGTGAAAAAAGAAAAGTTAACAGAGAAATTAGATGAAGTGTCAAAAGAATTGAAAAGTGTTGGACAAACATATGTTACAGGAGCAAAGCCGAATGAAAAGCGAGAATTACAACTCGTTGGTTTGACTACAGAGTTAACAAAAGCGTTCCCTATAAAGCCGGGAGATTATTATGAACAACCCGCTCATTGGATGAAGGCATACGATAAAGTCATTGATACGAAAAAGGCCCAAATGACAGAAGTATATGAAGATGAAATAGGTTCGTGGGTGACAATATTAGAACCAATTACAGATGGAGAAAACAATATTGTTGCAATTATTGCGGCTGACTTAGATGCTTCCATTGTTCCTATTACAAAAGAGAAGTTTATGATACAGGGCTTACTCTTTATCATTATTTCATTAGCGATTGCGACTATTACTCAATTCTTTATCGTGCGTCACTCATTAGCGCCATTAAAAGATTTACGAGAAGGGTTACGTAAAATTGGTGAAGGTGACTTGAGTATTAAATTAAAAGAAAGACCAGATGATATTGGAATTATTAATGTTTATTTCAATAACACGATTGAAAAGTTTAAAGGGATTATAGATAAAGTAAGGCAAACTGCTGAGCAAGTTTCTTCTTCTTCACAAGAATTGTCGGCGAGTACAGAGGAAAACAGCATGGCAGTTCAAGAGATTGCAAGTTCTATTGAAGGTTTAAGAGTAGGGGCACAGTCTCAAAAAACTTCAGTACAACAATGTTTAGGGATTGTACATGGAATGGAAGATAAGGTAGAAGAGATAACTGGGGCTGCGAAACAAGTTGCGGTTGCTTCTGAAGGTATGGAGCAACATTCAATTGAAGGTAATGAAGTGATTGGACAAATTATTAATCAAATGAGTTTAATTCAAAATGCAGTACAAGATTTATCTTCCATCATTTATTCGTTAGAAACAAGGTCAAAAGAAATTAGTGATATCGTAACTGTAATTACAGGTATTTCAAATCAAACAAATTTATTAGCTTTAAATGCTTCTATTGAGGCTTCACGTGCTGGAGCAGCGGGGAGAGGGTTTGCAGTTGTTGCTGATGAAGTACGAAAATTAGCAGAACAAACGGAAGCGTCTGCTAAAGATATAGCGAAATTAATTGGTGAAACACAAGCTGAGACAGAAGATGCTGTAGTTTCAATGCAAAAAGGTTCAAAAGAAGTAGAAACTGGAATTTCACTTGTTCAAAGTAGTGGGAATTTCTTTGAAAAAATCTCCAAATCAGCGCAATCTGTTACAGATCAAGTAAAAGCTGTTTCGGGTAATTCGAGTGACATTTTACAAAATAGCCAGAATATCGTTCAAGTCGTAAATGAATTATCACATATTGCAAACACTTATGCCAACAGCAGTAGTAATGTTGAAGAAAGCATGAAAGAGCAAGAAATATCAGTACAAGATATTGCAGAATTAGCGACTTCTTTAAGTTGGCTTTCTCAGGAATTACAAGAGCTTATTGGTGAGTTTAAAAGCGAATAAGGAGAAAGTTCAATTCTAATCAAAGGGGATATCTCCGCTACTGATTATGAATTGAACGAATCTGCCCGTTAATAAGGGATGAAAAAGGTGTGAATTTTCACACCTTTATTATATTTAAGAGAGGAATTTACATAAATATGAAATTAGCAATTTCTTATAATGAGATGGTAAAAGAATTTTTAGGGAAAGTAGAAGGAAGTATTAAAATACCTAAAGATGTGCAAGGAACGGAACTTAGGATAAAAAGGAAAACTGAACTATTTCCAAATTTGACTCATATTGTAGATTTAATAGGAGCGACTGCAACGTGGTTATATCATATTTCTAAAGAAAAACATATTGTCGTGCTTTATCATGTAAGAGGAAGTTTATTTCCGATTACTATTGAAGTTTCTAATTTTCTCTCCTATGAAAGTTTGAATTTACAGATTGAAGAGCAACTGGAACAAATTAAAGAAATGAATGAGGAAGAAATAGAAGAGTTTCAAAACGGTAATACATTATATGAAATGTCACCTATTATTATTGGTGAAACATATTATGAGCTACAAGACACGAATACATTACAATTTGTATTTAGTAAAAATATGCAAAGTGTAGAAATAATATTTAATAGTGTTAATTGGAAGGAAACAACGATTACTCGTTATGCACAACAAATACAAGGTGTTTTAATTGGTACATCACAAAATAAGAATAATTATATAAATAATTTTAATATTATTACAGAGGCCGAGATGGCACTTTATAGTCAAGTGAATGATACGACAGCAGTATATCCTGAGAAAAGTATCGTCGATATGTTCTATAATACTGTTACTCAATTTCCAAATCGTATAGCTTTATCTTCAAGGGAAGGTACTTTAACTTATGAGGAGCTAAATAAAAAAAGTAATCAAATAGCTCATATGTTAATTAAAAACGGCGTCCAATTAGGAGACTATGTTGGAATATTTATGAAACGTAGCATAGACACAGTAGTAAGTATGGTAGCTATATTAAAAGCTGGTGCAGCGTATGTTCCGATTGATCCAGATTATCCGGAAAGTAGAATACAGTACATTATTCAAGATAGCCAAGCGAAAGTTATATTGATGAAAGAGACGCCTATAACATGTGATGGAGTTCAAACAGTTTCAATGTATGATAGTGAAACTTGTGAAGATATAGATGTAAAGTTGTCTATTCATTGTGATGATGTAGCTTATATGATTTATACGTCTGGTTCAACAGGGAATCCAAAGGGAACGATGTTAGCACATAGAGGGGTTGTTAATCTGTACACTTGGATGCAAAAGCAATATGAATTGACAGAAGAGGATGTATTTGCCCAATTTCCTTCTTTTAGTTTCGATGCTTCTGTATGGGAGTCATTTGCTTCTTTATTCTGCGGAGGAAACTTGTATGTATTATTAGAGGAAGAGCGATTGTCTGTAGAAGCATTTGCAAATGCAATCTATAAAGTGAAAGCAACTTCGATCTTGGCATTAGCAACAATTTTTGTTCGACAAGTAGCAACTTATTTAGCAGAAGAAGATATATATAAGCTAGCTTCCCTAAAAAGAATTGCGATTGGCGGTGAAATGTTGCCTGTAGAGGTTATTAAATTGTGGAGAGAAAGAATAGGTACAAATGTTGAAATTCATAATGTATACGGACCGACAGAATGTACTGTAGTGACGACAACCTATAAAATACCTAGTCAGTTAAATGAGGATGTTGCGAGTATTCCCATTGGTAAACCATGTGCTAATTATCAAGTTATGATTTTGGATGAGAATATGAATCTTTGTCCAATTGGTGTACCTGGTGAATTATATATAGATTCAGTAGGATTAGCAAAAGGGTATTTTAATAAGCCTAATAAAACAATTGAAGCTTTTATTCAGAACCCTTTTAATCCTATAGTTAATATATATAAAACAGGTGATATTGTTAAGTTGTTAGAGGATGGAAATATAGAATTTTTACATCGGAAAGATGATCAAGTAAAGATTAGAGGACATCGTATTGAACTAGGAGAAATCCAAAGTAAAATTTCTCAAAATCATAATATAAAAGAAAATGCTGTGTTTGCTAAGAAGAGTAAGGAAGGTAGCCAATATTTAATCGCGTTCTATACAACTTTAAATAAAAAAGAAATACCAGAATTAGTTTATCAGTTACAAGAGCAATTACCAGATTATATGGTGCCATCTAAACTAATTTATATTAATGAATTACCACTTACACCTAATAAAAAGATTGATGTTAAGAAGTTAGCTCAGTTAGAAGAAAAGTATGAACCGGTTCGTCTACAAGAATATGTTGCGCCTTCTAATAAAGCAGAGAAACAAATAGAGCGCGCTTGGGCGGAAGTATTAGGAATTTCAAAAGTTGGAGTGCATGATGATTTCTTTACAATTGGTGGACATTCATTAAAAGTATTACGAGTCTTAACATTGTTAAAAGAAGATTTTTCACATTTAACAATTCAAGATTTCTTTAAAGAAAGAACGATATATGGATTAGCTCGAATTGAGCGAGAAGTAAAAGTAGAGAAAGAAGGAGTATTTCGTGAATATAAAGTGATTCACGAACCAGATACTATTACGTATGCAAACGTTTTGGAAGAAACCCAGATTTCAAATGTCTTTTTAACAGGAGCTACTGGTTATTTAGGATCACACATATTATATGAATTGTTGAGAGATACATCTGCTACTATTTATTGTTTAGTAAGACCAACCAAAGATGTGCAACAAAGAATTATAGATACATTAACAGGCTACTTTAGTGATATATGTGAAGAATGGTTACAGCGTATACAGGCCGTAGCTGGTGATCTGGGGGAAGAGTATCTTGGGATGAGCGAAGAAGAATTTATGTTCATCAGTTCTAAGATGGATACGATAATTCATTGCGGTGCAGATGTAAGACATTTTGGAGATGTAAAACAATTTGAAAATATAAATGTCCAAGGAACTAGCCGTATGCTAGCATTAGCGGAGAAAGGTGCTACATTCCATTTTATTTCTACAATTGGTATCCCGTTAGAATTAGCGGTAGATCAATGGGATACATACATGAAAACTGGTGATTTTAATTACAGTGTAGACTTAGAGAATGTATATTCAAATAGTAAACTACAAGCGGAAAACATTGTTCGTGAAGCAATGAAAAATGGTTTGCGCGGAAATATTTATCGTGCAGGTAATTTAGCATGTCATTCAGAAACAGGTTCGTTCCAACAAAATATTGAAGGAAACGCATTTTATCGTCTTATTAAAACAATGCTATTAATTGGGAAAGCACCAAATGTGAAGTGGAAAGTTGATTTCACACCAATTGATTTTGCTAGTAAATCAATTGTATCGTATTTAAAAGATTCGCAAATTGTAGGAGAGACGTTACATATTTGTCATCCACATCAAATTGAGTTTGAACAATTTATACAGTTAATTGGAGAGTGTGGATACAATCTTGAAATGGTTCCACTTTCAGAATATGTAAATACCGGACTTGAATTAGCGAAGGAAAATGAAGTAATAGCAGAGTTAATTGCTTCTCAAGTTGCAGGAGATGGAGCGCAGCAATCTGAAATTGTAATGGGTACGCGTAGAACGAATGAATGGATTAAGAAAAAAGAATTGATAGTACCAGCAATCAATAAAGAATTTATACAGCAGTTATTAGCTCATGGTGAAAAAGTTGGATATTTTCCAAAAATAATGAAATGATTATGCATGCTTTTGTTTGTTCAATAAAATAAATCATGCTACAATGAAAACGAATTAAGGACCGGGGAGCCAATTGGCTGAGAGGATGTAAGTAAACATCGACCCTCAACCTGATCTGGATAATGCCAGCGTAGGGAGTTACTTAAAGTGATGTAGCATATGTTATTCTATAATAACTTGCATACAAGGCTTTCCTACGCAGTAGGAAAGCCTTTTCTTATTTTTGAAATCTAATTTTATAAGGGGGATTTTATTATGTCACAACAAGTTACAATGTCATTTTCAGTAGTACCACAAGCGAAAACGAAAGATGTATATTCTGTTGTCGATAAAGCAATTGAAGTTGTGCAACAATCGGGAGTTCGTTATGAAGTAGGGGCAATGGAAACAACTTTGGAAGGAGAATTAGATGTACTTCTTGATGTCGTTAAACGTGCGCAACAAGCTTGCGTCGATGCTGGAGCAGAAGAAGTGATTACTTCTATTAAAATCCATTATCGTCCAAGCACTGGTGTAACGATAGATGAAAAGGTTTGGAAGTACCGTGATGAATATGCAAAACCAGAAGCAATCTAAACTTATTACAACTATTTGGCTTATCCTTCTCATTGCGATATGGGAAGGATCTGTTTCATTATTTAAAATCGAACCGTGGATTTTACCAAAGCCTTCTGCCATTGTTCAAGAATTAATTGGGATGAAAGATTTACTATTACCAAATACGATGCAAACACTGCAGGAAGTTATAATTGGACTATTCTTTGCAATTTTATTGGGGACGAGCATCGCAATTATTATGGACGTTATACCGTTATTTCGTATTTTAATAAATCCATTGCTCGTTATTTCGCAAACAATTCCAATTGTTGTACTTGCACCGCTATTTATTATTTGGTTTGGATATGGGATGTTGCCGAAAGTAATGGTCGTAATACTCGTTTGTTTCTTCCCAATTGCGCTTAGTATTTTAGAAGGTTTTCAAACAGTAGATAAAAACATGTTGAAGCTTTTACAAACAATGAAGGCGACAAAATGGCAAGTTTACCAGAAAGTAAAATTTCCAGCAGTGCTTCCATACTTTTTCTCCGGTTTAAAAATTGCAGTTACATATAGCGTAATGGGGGCAATTATCGGAGAATGGCTCGGTGCAAGTGAAGGATTAGGCGTTATGCTTACGAGGGCTACAAAATCCTTTTTGACTGCCCGAGTATTTGGTGTTGCAGCAATCATCGTTATAGTGACATTATGCCTGTATTTTATCGTAGAGTTTATGGCAAGAATAACAGCACCATGGATATATAGAAAGGACGGCAGAAAATGAAAAAAGGTTTGAAAGTTATGTTAGCTGCCTTAGTAGCGGTAGGTGTGGCTGGATGTAATCCGGCGAAGAAAGAAGAAAGTGCAAGTAAAGATCAAAAAGTAAAAGTAGTATTAGATTGGTTTCCAAATACGAATCATACTGGCTTGTATGTAGCGCAAACGAAAGATTATTACAAAAAGCAAGGATTAGATGTAGAAATTATTCAACCAGGTGACAATGTAACAGCAGAGCAAATGATAGCATCAGGAAAAGCAGACTTCGCAATAAGCGCACAAGAAAATGTAACATTAGCTCGTGTGGAAGGAATTCCTGTTGTATCTGTAGGAGCGATTATTCAGCATAACACTTCAGCGTTTGCATCGCTTAAGAAAGATAATATGACGTCACCGAAAGATTTTGAAGGTAAACGTTATGGCGGCTGGGGAGGACCAGCGGAAGAAGCGACATTAAAGACGATTATGGATAAGCATCAAGCTGATTTTAATAAAGTTGAAAAAATCATCTTAGGACAAACAGATTTCTTTAAATCAATCGGCCGTGATGCAGATTTCGAATGGATTTATTACGGTTGGGATGGTATTGAAGCGAAGCGCCAAGGAAAAGAGTTAAATACGATTATGGTGAAAGACTTAGATCCAGCGCTTGATTTCTATAGTCCTGTTATTATTACGAGTGAAAAACATACGAAGCAAGATAAAGACTTTGTGAAAAAGTTTATGAGTGCAACAACAGAAGGTTATAATTTTGCAATTAAGGAACCGAAAGAAGCTGCTGATATTTTAATTAAAGCTGTTCCAGATGTAAATAAAGATTTAGTTCAAGAAAGCCAGAAATGGTTAAGTACGAAGTATCAAGATGATGCGAAAGCATGGGGAGTACAGAAGGAAGAAATTTGGACGAATTACATGAATTTCTTATATGACAACAAAGTTATTAAAAAGAAAATCGATGTAAAAGATGCTTTTACAAATGAATTCCTTCCAAGTGAAAAATGAGCGGATTACAAATAAAAAATATAGTGAAATCTTTCGACGGAAAGAATGTATTAGAGAATATTAGTGCCTCTATACAAGAGGGAGAGTTTGTTTCTTTTGTAGGACCGAGTGGTTGCGGGAAAAGCACATTATTAAACATGATTGCAAATGTTGAAAAACCAACAAGCGGGAACGTAATGTATAAAGATAAGCAAGTACAAGAGCAAGATGTTGTTAGTTATATGCCACAACAAGATTTATTACTACCGTGGCGATCAGCTTTGCAAAATATCGTTCTTCCGTTAGAAATTGAAGGAAAGCCGAAAAAACAAAGGCTGACAGAAGGAATGGAAGCATTAAAGCAGTTCGAACTAGATGAATATGCAGACCATTATCCAGATGAATTGTCTGGTGGTATGCGTCAAAGAATTAGTTTTCTGCGCACATATTTATGTGAAAAGCCAATTATGCTGCTTGATGAGCCTTTTGGAAAGTTAGATGCATTTACAAAAATGGAAGTACATAGCTGGCTTTTAAACTCTTGGCATCAAGAGAAGCAAACAATCGTTATGGTGACACATGACTTAGATGAGGCAATCTTGCTTTCAGATCGCGTATTTATTTTATCTCAAAGACCAGCGTCAATTGTTGGCGAGGTACAAGTGAAATTACCTAGACCGAGAACGATGGATATGTTAACATCACTCGAATTAAAAAAGGATAAAGAAGAGATTTTAAGTGTGTTAGCTCCTTATATGAAAAAATAGAAAAAGCCTTTTAACAGTTTTTAGTATAATTACTGTTAAGAGGCTTTTTTTAGAATATGAAAAGATGGAGAAGGAACAAAAGGGAAAATAGAGAATATAATATAACAGAGTAGTTTATACTCTTAATATAACAAATGTTAAAGGAGTGAAAGGATAAAATGACTTTATCAACTGTTCTTCAAATAGTTTTAGCTTGATATGGGAGAAGTTTGCCCATTTTTTAAGATTAAGCTAAATTGAAGACAGCAGGTAAAGAACCTTAATCCTTTTTTACGATAATATGTAATGGGTAAGGTGTATTCACCTTACCCATTTTTATATGCATAATTAAATAAGGCTTCATACTGTTGGTCTCTCTATTTAGCTTATGGACGATAAGTAAAGGAGAGAAAAAAATGAGTATATTAACAGTAGAAAATTTAAGTCATTCGTATGGTGAGAAAACCATCTTATATAATGCGTGCTTTCGATTATTAAAGGGGGAGCATGTTGGGTTAGTAGGGAAAAATGGGATTGGAAAATCAACACTGCTAAGAATTTTAACAGGAGAACTTATACATGATGATGGGAACATTGAATGGTTTCCACATGTGAAGGTTGGATTTTTGCAGCAGCATATAGATTTACAAGAAGGGATAACAATTGAAGGATACTTGCAAAGTGCATTTTCTAACTTGTATGCAATTGAATACGAAATGTTAAAAATTGCAAAAGAGATGACTGAGGCAGTAGAAGTAGAAAAATTGTTAGTAAGGTATGGAGAGTTACAAACTATATTGGAAAACTCTAATTTCTATCAAATTCATACAGAAATTGAAGAAGTAGCAATTGGTTTAGGGCTGTTTGAAATAGGATTGGAAAAGGGTGTTTCAAAGTTAAGTGGAGGACAGCGGACAAAGTTATTACTAGGAAAGCTTCTTCTAGAAAAAGCTGATGTTTTATTGCTAGATGAACCAACGAACTATTTAGATACAGCACATATAGAATGGTTGCAATCGTACTTGAAGTTGTATGAAAAAGCTTATATTATCATTTCGCATGACGAAGTGTTTTTGAACAATATTACGAATGTCATTTACCATCTAGAAGAACGAAAAGTTAAGCGATATGTAGGGGATTATGAAAAGTTTTTACAAAGTTATCAAGTGCAAAGGAAACAATTACAATCGGCGTATGTGAAACAACAAAAAGAAATTGCTCAGTTAGAAACATTTATTCAAAAAAATAAAATTCGAAAAGCAAAACAGGCAAAAAGTCGAGAGAAAGTATTGGAGAAAATGCGAAGGGTTGAAAAGGTAAATAATGTACCTCAGTCCTGTTTTGCTTTTACTGTTTATAATGAACCAGTAAGTCGTATATTACAGGCTGAGAAACTAAGAGTGGGTTATAGTGAGCCGTTATTTCCAGAATTGAATTTACAAGTGAAAAAAGGAGAAAAGATAGCTATTGTTGGTCAGAATGGTATTGGAAAAACGACAATATTAAAAACGTTATTAGGTCAAATAAAGCCGCTAAGCGGTTCGATTTTTGTTGGGGACCGAGTAAATCCTGCTTATTTTGCACAGGAAGAGTTTGCTTCAGAAATAACACCATTAGAGAAAGTTTGGGCACAACGACCAGATATGACAAAGAAAGAAGCGCGCCAAGCATTAGCGAAGTGTGGATTGAAAGAAGAACACGTATTAAAACCTATTCGTTTATTAAGCGGTGGAGAGCAAACGAAAGTGCGTTTATGTGAACTTATCGTAACGAAAAGCAATGTTTTAATTTTAGACGAACCGACTAATCATTTGGATGTAGAAACTAAGATGGCTTTACAGGAAGCGTTACAACAATACAAAGGAACGATTTTAATTGTCTCACATGAACCTTCTTTCTATGAATCGTGGATAACAAAAGTATGGAATATAGAAGATTGGAATGCTGAACAATATGAATAAAGAAAAGGCATTAGCTTTTATGAGCTAATGCCTTTTCTTTGTGATTAACATGATTTTCGAGAACTCTTACATGAGAATTGTATGAAGAAGCACTCTTATGGTGCGCTTATAAGCGTGCTTTTTCTTTTGTTATATTTATAATAATACGAAAGCCTTTCCCTAACAGGTGACTATCTTTCTTTATATATATAGATAGTTCAAAACGGAATGAAAATAATTCCTATATGTAAAGGATAATGTGGATATTATAGGAAGACAATAGAAATTAAAGGAAATTCATGTAAAATTCAAATGAACTTCATATAAACTTCATATTAGAAACTAAATATAATTATAATAGGTTATTGTGATATTTTTGATTTTTCATAAAATTAAAAGTTTGAATTTAGGAAGTCTTGCTCGAACCTAAATTCAAACTTTAGTGAAATAATTAATGGATATTACGTCTAGTTTTCGCTAATGACGGCATTTAAAATTTCGGCAGGATTACCTGTTCCTGCACCACCAATTGTAATAGATCCACCAGGAGGAATTTCGCCATTCCATCCTGCGTTTGTAATTACATAATGATTATTTGTTTTACTACTAATTTTAGAATCCCAAACTTGTGTTAAATTGCCGCTATAATCAAATTCTAATTTCCAATTTTTAATAGGAGTCGTTCCATTATTTTTGATTATAATCGAGAAGTTATAACCGCTGCCCCAATTCGAAGTGACTGAAAATGTAGCAGTGCCATTTCCATCAGGAGGTGTCGTATTAGTTTCATCCGTTTTGACAGTAAGAGCGGTAGGTTGTGATTTATTTCCAGCAGCATCTTTGGCAATTACTGAAAATGTGTATTCTGTATTAGGTTTTAAGTTTTTAATTGTAATGCTATTTGTTGTTGTACTCCATTTCTCTTCTCCAGCAGTAATTTCATATTCCGTAACTCCTACGTTATCAGTAGATGCAGTCCAGTTTAATTGAACTGAGTTTGAATTTTTATTCGTAACTACAATATTTTTAACATTCGTTGGTGGCTCAGTATCTTTTTGACTAATAGGTCCACCAAGTAATTCTTTTACTAGCGTATCAAGTAATTTTGGACCACTACAACTATATTTTGGACTTGTACGGCAATCCCCGCTTAGTTCCCAAAACATTGCTCCACTTAAACCCTTCGTCTTTATATAGTCTGTTTTATATTTCATAGATTCATTGTCATCGTAGCTAATAAATGTGCCTGTAGTCGCATTATATAAGTAAGGTACTTTAGCTGTGTCATTCCAGTAGCGTACAAAACCATTTTTATTAACGTAATTGGCTGCTAAATCACCGTAATCATACACACCTGTGTCACCGGTAGAATAATCATCCCAAGTACCTTTAGAAGCAAGTTTCCCATCGCTACCTGGTTTGCAAGGTTGATATTGTCCGTTATTTTCTTTGCCACAACTTTTCCAGCCACGTCCGTAAAAGGGTACGCCTAATACTAGTTTATCGACTGGAACACCTTCATTTGTATAAACATTTATAGCACCATCTACGTAAAAATTCGTATTTGCTGCTGGGTCATTTGGATCCTTATATAGAGCTGCATTATGATTAGAAGTAGCTTCCCATCCGCCGTGGAAATCATATGTCATAATATTAATCCAATCGAGTATTTGAGAAATTTTCTTTAGCTCTGTATGATCAGCGTAGCGTTGGCTTGCACCTGAAGCGATTGTTAGTAAATATTGTTTGCCATCTTCAGTACCTGCTTTATTCAAAGCATTTCGGACGTCTTGAAGAAGGAGAGTGAAATTTTGTTTATCTTCAGGACGATAACTACCACCAGGAATCGTTTCAACGCCCGGATATTCCCAGTCTAAATCTACGCCATCAAACCCATATGCGCGAAGAAAAGCTACTGTAGATTCAGCAAATACTTTTCTTGTTTTTTCATCAGCGGCCATATCAGAAAAGCGGTTAGACCAAGTCCAGCCACCAACGGAAATAATTGTTTTTAAGTGAGGATATTTAGCTTTTAATCGTTTTAGTTCTCCGAAATTTCCGCAACGGGCATATTTATCGCAATCTTCCCAAGTTGTACCTGAGCCAGGATACGATTTGGTAACATCAGCCCATGGTTCCCCGAGTACGAGAGTACCATTAGGAACCTCTTTATTTTGCAATGGTACACCAGATTCTTTACAGTTCCACGTTTGTTTATTTGGATTATCAGGATGAGTAGAAGGGTTTCCATGTTTTCCATTCCAACAAATATCCGCGAAAGCATAGTTAAGGTGAGTAAGTTTTGATGCATCAATGTCAGCAACTTGATAATTACGTCCGTAAACGCCCCACGAAGGAAAGTACCCAACAATTTTTTGATTTTGCTTTGGTGAATCTGCTAATGCGAGATTTGGAGTAATAAAATTTGTGAGAAAAAGAGGTAAGAAAAGTAGTAGAGATAGTAATAGCAGTGTGAATTTTTGAGACCTCATAGCCATTTCTCCTTTCAAAATAAAAGATATATTTAAAGGCATACGCCAATAAATCAAAATGAATCTAGACGTATGAAACGTCTAGATAAAATGATCAGACATCACGAAGTCTATACAAGGGAGCTGGGGGTGATTAAATCGTAACAAATGTAAGATTTAGTGTAAACGCTTTATTCAGTTGTAAAAGACTTTCTCAATACAAAAAGGCTTGAATACAAACTATATATGAAAACGAAAGATCAGTATGGGAGGAAATAGCTCATTATAAATAAATTTGAGAAAAAATTGTATGGAGCCAATTATTAAAGACGTAGAAAGATAAGGAAATATCATGTAAAATAATAGTAAAAATATGTAAAGGAGGGAATAGTGTGGATGTGTTTTTGAACATTGCTGAAGAAAAAATTCGAAAAGCAATACGGAACGGTGATCTTGATTATCTTCCGGGAAAAGGAAAACCACTACAATTAGAAGATTTTTCAATGGTACCTCCAGAACTTAGAATGAGTTATAAAATTTTAAAAAATGCGGGAATGATTCCACCAGAAATGGAACTACAAAAAGATATATTAAAAATAGAGGATCTAATTGCTTGCTGTTATGATGAAGAAGAGAGAAAAAAATTAAGAGAAGAGTTAACAGTAAAAACGCTTCGTTTTCAGCAGGTAATGGAAAAGAGAAAGATTAAAGATAGTTCAGCTCTTCGTATGTATCAAGAAAAAGTATTTCGTAAATTACGCTAAGAGGGATAAGATGACTACATTTAAAACGATAGAAGAATTAGCGACCTATATCGAAGAACAACAATTGGTACTTCTGTTTATTAAAACGGAAAATTGTGGTGTTTGTGATGTTATGCTAAGAAAAGTAAATTGCGTATTAGAGAATTATGATTACGTAGAGAAAATAGAGATATTACTACAAGACATGCAAGAGATTGCGGGGCGATATGCCGTATTTACAGGACCGACAATTTTATTATTTTATAATGGAAAAGAGATCCTTCGAGAATCGCGCTTCATTTCACTTGAAAATCTAGAGAGAACCATTCAATTATTCGAGGAATAAGGGAGGCTTTTATATGGAATTTATTATTGTCATACTATTATTTGTTGTAGTTGGAATAATCGTAACAGCAGTTCGATCGAACAAAAAGAAGGTAAATCTTACAAAACAAAATAAAATTCATAATTCATCTAACAACTCATCACCATTATTTTTCTTTGCTGGATCTGATAATGATAGCTCGCATGATGGCGGCTCACATGATTGTGGAGGGTCTTTTGGGGGAGATAGCGGTGGAAGCTGCGGTGGTGGCGGTGATTGATGAAAATGCGCCTTATATAGGCGTATTTCTTTTTAAACAAACGTTTGATTAGTTGGCTTACATATTGCATAAACACAGTTAAACAAACGTTTGATTAATATTTTTAATATACTAAGGGGAATGGAAATGAAAAGGGAACCGAAAGTGAAAAATAAGGAGAAAGTAGTGTTATTTTTATTAGCTGCGGGAGGCGTATTTCTTGTTAAATTAGCATTTAAATTTGGAACGATACATATGATTCGAACTTGGTTTGAAAGTACGTTTTCTTAAATAAGGAATATATCCTCTTGCGATAGAGGTTTTTGATTTGTTATCATTAGACTGAACGGTCGGTTTAAAGAGGTGTGAATATGAGAAGAAGCGCAGAAGAGATAAAGAAAGAAATTGCATATAAAGCAGAAAGTCTATTTTCACAGAAGGGCTATGCAGCTACATCTATGGAAGAGATTTGTGAAATTACAGAGCGAAGTAAAGGAAGCATTTATTATCACTTTAAAAGTAAAGAAGAATTATTTTTATTTGTAGTGAAACAGCATACGTATGATTGGGTTGAAAAATGGAATGAAAAAGAGAAGTTGTATAGTACTAGTACTGAAAAACTATATGGTCTCGCGGAATATCATGTAGAGGACATACAGCAACCAATTTCAAATGCAATAGAGGAATTCTCTATGAGCCAAGTTGTAAGTAAAGAGATTCTGGATGAATTGTTAGCTTTAACTAGAGAATCATATGTTATGTTTGAGAAATTAATTGAAGCAGGTATACAGTCTGGAGAGTTCCGTGAAGATAATGCTCGTGATCTTATGTATATTGTGAACGGATTATTATCAGGGCTTGGAGTACTTTACTACGAGTTAGATTATAAAGAGTTGAAGCGTATTTATAAAAAGGCAATAGATGTATTGTTAAAAGGAATGGCAGCTGAATAATAAGTCAGTTGCTTTTCTTACAAAACAAATTAGACCGAACGGTCGGTTTATGAAAGGGGAATGAAAGTGAACGCTTTATTTAAAAACCGAGCATTTATGCTCGTTATGGCATCTGATATTTTACAACAATTTGCAATTTGGATCAGAAATATGGCTCTTTTATATTTCATAATGGAGCGGACAAATAATGATCCAGTTTCAGTGTCTCTATTATCTGTCATGGAGTATGCACCTATCTTTATTTTCTCGTTCATTGGTGGTGCATTAGCAGATCGCTGGAATCCGAAAAGAACAATGGTCGCTGGAGATGTGTTGAGTGTACTGTCTATTATAGGAATTGTCCTGTTGTTAAAGCTGGATTATTGGCAGGCTATATTTTTTGCAACACTCATTTCCGCGATTGTAGGTCAGTTTTCTCAGCCCTCATCTTCGCGTATATTTAAGCGCTATGTAAAAGAAGAACAGGTAGCAAATGCGATTGCATTTAACCAAACATTACAGTCATTATTTATGATTTTTGGACCAGTTGTAGGATCAATTGTGTATACACAACTTGGCTTATTTACATCACTATATAGTTTAATCATTCTATTTTTGTTATCGGCTATCGCCCTTTCATTTTTACCAAAATGGGTTGAAAAAGAGCAAGTGGCAAGAGATTCATTAAAAAATGATATAAAAGAAGGATGGAAATACGTTCTTCACACGAAAAATTTACGTATGATTACGATCACTTTTACAATTATGGGTTTAGCTGTTGGATTAACAACTCCATTAGAGGTGTTTCTTGTAATTGAACGTTTAGGCATGGAAAAAGAAGCTGTTCAATATTTAGCAGCAGCTGATGGAATAGGTATGCTAATCGGTGGTATTGTTGCTGCAATTTTCGCTTCAAAAGTGAATCCGAAAAAGATGTTTGTATTCGGTATGGGCATATTAGCGATATCATTTTTAGTAGAAGGGCTATCTACATCATTTTGGATTACTAGTTTCATGAGATTTGGAACAGGTATTTGTTTAGCTTGTGTTAATATTGTTGTCGGTACGCTTATGATTCAACTTGTACCAGAAAATATGGTTGGAAGAGTAAATGGGACGATTTTACCACTGTTTATGGGGGCAATGCTAATTGGAACTTCACTAGCTGGAGGATTAAAGGAACTAACTTCACTAGTTACTGTATTTTGTATAGCGATGGCACTTATTTTATTAGCGATAGGGCCAGTTCTACGTATGCAAATAAAGAAAGAAGCTGTCGCTAATAAAGAGGAACTAACAAATTCGTTAGCTTCGAAATAACTATTGTAAGGGAGCAAAATTGCTCCCTTTTTCTTTGAGGAACTTTTGACAACTATATGAGCCAATTATATACTGATGTTGTAAAAACGATTTTACAGGTTAGGAGCAATGGTGTGAAAAATCAAATCTATGAATTACGCACTGAAAATAATATTTCACAAGGCGCATTAGCTGATAAATGCAAGGTTTCTAGACAAACGATAAATGCAATTGAGAATAATAAATATGATCCAAGCTTAGCGTTAGCATTCCGTTTAGCTGAAGTATTAGGAACAACTGTTGATAAATTATTTTTGTACAAGCAGTAGGGTCGTTCATTATAAGGCGCACCGTTAAAAATAAAAAAGATCCTCTTCTTATGAGAAGAGGATCTTTTCTTATAGCGTTTTAGTCTTTGGACTAGGTGGTGTAACGGATGTATTATTTTCTGGAACTCTAGTGAGTAAGAATCCACCGATAATAAACAATACAATAATACTAAGAACACCAGCGTTTGTTTTTCCTGTTAATTGCGTTGTAACACCGACTAATACCGGGCCCATAATTGCGGCGAACTTACCAAAGATATTATAAAATCCGAAGAATTCATTAGCAGATTCTTTTGGTACTAGTTTTGCAAAGTATGAACGACTTAGTGCTTGAATACCACCTTGAGATGTAGCAACTAACATTGCTAAAATCCAAAAATCAAGTGTCGTTTTTAAGAAATAAGCATATGTGCAAATAATGATATAAATAATGATACCGACATATAACATTTTTTTACCAGTAAATGTTTCAGATAGTTTTCCGTATAGTAACGCAAATGGACAAGCGACAATTTGTGTTACAAATAATATGATTAATAGATTCGTTGCACTGATACCGAGGTCGGTTCCGTAAGCTGTAGACATAGTAATAATTGTATCGACTCCGTCAATATAGAAAAAGTAAGCAATTAGAAACATAAATACAGTTTTATATTCTTTAATATTTTTAAAAGTATCAGCAAGACGTTTGAAGCTCATTTTAATAGGTCTTGGATGACGCTCAATATAGTGTGTTTGCTCTACGTTTTTAAGCATTGGAATTGTAAATAACCCCCACCAAAGAGCAGTTATCGCAAATGAAATTTGACTAGCAATGCCAACTGATAAAGGGATAGTTCCTTTTTGAGCAAGAATAATAAGAGCGATACAACCGATAAAAGGAATAGTACTCCCAATATAGCCTAAAGCGAAACCTCTTGTAGAAATTCGATCCATTCTATCTTCAGAAGTGACATCTACTAAAAATGCATCATAGAAAATGTTGGCTCCAGCAAAACCAACTAAGGCGAGCATATAGCATCCTAATAATAAGTACCACTGAGATGTTGGAACGACTGCTAACATACTTGTAAATACGATACCAAGTCCAAAGAAGAATGTGAAAAATCGTTTTTTAAATCCTTTATAATCAGCAACTGTGCCGAGAATAGGAGCAAGTATAGAAATTAAAAGTGTAGCGAACGAGTTTGCATATCCCCAATATGCTGTTGAAGTTGCACCAGATAGCCCGGCTTCTTTTGCAGCTGCTTTAAAGTAAATTGGAAATAATGCAGTTGTAATGACGAGCGAATATACCGAGTTCGCCCAATCGTATAATATCCAGCTTTTTTCTTGTCTGGACATTTTTTTCATATAGTGTTCCCCCTTAAATTTGTTCTACTAACAGTGTACAAAAATAAAAATTATAAAAAGAGAAACAGTGATGATTTTTACAGAACTTTTACATATATACACAGTTCTTTACAATTGGAGTAAATCCTCTACAATTGATCCGTCTGTTTCGCCTAAGTGTAAACCGAGTAGTCTAGCGATAGTTGGACCTTCATCAATAAGTCTCATATACGGGACGGTAACGCCGGTTTTTATTCCTTTTCCAGCAGCGATAAAAATTGTTTCATAGTTAGGTTTTGTTGGAGAGTATCCATGCGTACCAAATGTATATTTTTTACTAGGCGTAACATCTTTTTCAGTAATGTCTTTTATAAAATCTCCTGTATAGTTTTCAGTGAAATAATACCCCTCTTGCGCTTCTAACATAAATAAACAATTACCATCTGCACCGCAGTCTTTCGCAGCTTCATCATGAAGTATAAATTCAATTCCATTCTGTTTATTTTGCAGCAGTTCTTCAAGGAGTAGTTGTACTTCTCGAATTGTATCCGTATCATTTTTGTCTTTCACATATACATAGGCAGACCCGTCGCAACTTTGACAATAGGCCTTCCAATCTACTAATAGCCCTTTTTTATTTATAGATACGAGGCCTTTTTGTTGGAATAGCACATTTAATTGAATCGCTTTGTTTTCACTTAAAGCGCTATGGTCACCAAGAGCGATAATTGTACTCTCTTCGTATAGGTCACTGTCTTTTAAAGTTTGAATAATTTTCCCGAGCCGCTCATCATGTCTATGAATTGCAGCTATTGTTTCGTTAGATTCAAAGCCATGATAATGTCTTTGCGTGTCTAAATCAGTGAAATGTACGAACATAACATTAGGCTTTTTCGTCTGAATGGTGTGTACAGCAGAGGCGAGGACGAAATCATCCAGCTCTGGTTGTGATAAACCATTTCTTATATGGCCGAAACGAAGATTTAAATCTAATTGGTATAGTGGGCTACCGCTAAATAAGGAAACTAACACTTGATTTTGCCAAGGTCTATTGGGGAAAATTTCTGGTAAATTGTAATCAATGTTTGCTCTCCCAGTAACAGGCCATAGAAGGGCAGCTGTCGTTAAATTTGCTTTACGCGCTTCATCATACAATGTTGTTCCTTTTATCGATTTTCGGTACCAATGCCAATCAGGTGATTCACGTCCTGGTTGAAGTAACGTATTACTAACAACACCGTGCTTGTTAGGGTAATTACCGGTTACGATTGTTGAGTGGCTTGGATATGTTACAGAAGGATAAATTGGTTCTACTTTTTCGACAACCGTGCCCTTTTTTATTAGAGATTGGAAATGAGGTAGTTTTTGTAGTATAGGAAAATCTAAAGCTGATAAACAGTCGAATGATAAAATAATGACACGATTCGTTAATGCTTTATCCATAAAGTAATCCTCCTAATTATATAAAACCTATTCTTATATATTACTATTAATACCTAGTAATAAAAATATGTTTCTGAATAAAATTTATTGTTTATTTTCAGAAAAATTAAACATATAATAAGTATAAGGGAATCTATGGACGGAGGGAATAGTATGGACTGGTTAGATGGATTCGGTATATTTTACATCATTGGTGGCATCACAATTCTCCTTGTATTTGCTATTTCATATTTACTAAAGAAACGTTTTCCAGACAAACAGTTTGATATTATATTTGCACTGATTGTAATACTTCTTTGCTTAGCATCATTTCCTGTTACCATGATGGTTATTGGTGGGTGGGAAGGAATGGGATATGGATTTATTGGTTTCTTCGTTCTACTAGGTACACTTATTGGTATGATTGCACATCAACTTGTAAAAATCTCTCGAAAAAGCTACGTATAAAACTGTAAAAAATGAAAAGAATATATAATAATAAGAAAATTAGCTATTGTTTTAAAAAAGAATTTGTATTATGATAATCAACAAATTTATTTCGTTATAACGATGAAAAAGGACTAGTACATATTCAACCTTTTTAGCAGAGAGAGAATCCGCCAGGCTGAAAGATTCTTAAAAAGGCAATATGGAACCTGCCTTTGAGTTCTGCATATGCAGCGGGAATTTCCCGTTATCAAAAAGAGAGCATGCGCAATTTTTGTGCATGAATCAGGGTGGTAACGCCGGCAAAGCTCGGTCCCTATTTAGGGACGCGGGCTTTTTTGTATTTTCTAGAAGGAGGAAGACTGACTATGGCAAAAGAACAAGTGCAAGCCATTACGAAGATGGAAGAGGACTTTGCGCAGTGGTATACCGATATTGTAAAAAAAGCCGAACTTGTTGATTATTCAAGTGTAAAAGGGTGCATGATTTTACGTCCGTATGGTTATGCCTTATGGGAGAATATGCAGAAGGTGATGGATGAGAAGTTAAAAGAAACTGGCCATGAAAATGTATATATGCCAATGTTTATCCCAGAGAGTTTATTGCAAAAAGAGAAGGATCATGTTGAAGGATTTGCTCCTGAAGTAGCATGGGTTACACATGGCGGGGATGAAAAGTTAGCGGAAAGACTTTGTGTACGTCCTACATCTGAAACTTTATTCTGTGAGCACTTTTCAAAAATTGTGCAATCCTATAATGATTTGCCAAAGTTATATAATCAGTGGTGTTCAGTAGTTCGTTGGGAGAAGACAACTAGACCATTCCTTCGTACGACTGAATTTTTATGGCAAGAGGGTCATACAATCCATGAAACGGCAGAAGAATCGCAGGCTGAAACATTAAATATTTTAAACTTATATGCTTCTTTCTGTGAGGATTATTTAGCGATACCAGTTATTAAAGGACAAAAAACAGAAAAAGAGAAGTTTGCTGGAGCAAAGGCAACTTATACAATTGAAAGTTTAATGCATGATGGAAAAGCGCTTCAAACAGGAACCTCTCATAACTTTGGGACGAATTTCTCAGAAGCATTTGATATTAAGTTTTTAGATCGTAACGGTAAATGGCAATATGTGCACCAAACATCTTGGGGTGTATCAACAAGAATGATAGGCGGGCTAATAATGGTTCATAGCGATAATAATGGACTTGTAATGCCACCAAAAGTCGCTCCAGTGCAAGTTGTTATTGTACCAATTGCTCAGCATAAAGAAGGAGTTTTAGCAAAAGCAACAGAGTTACAAGGACATATTCAAAAGGTTGCACGAGTAAAAATAGATGCTAGTAATAAAACGCCTGGTTGGAAATTTAATGAGTATGAAATGAAGGGTATTCCAATTCGATTAGAAGTTGGTCCTAAAGATATTGAAAAGAATCAAGTTGTACTTGTAAGAAGAGATGCGAAGGAAAAAGAATTTGTACCAATGGATCAATTAGAAGAACGTATTCCAGCATTACTTGAAGAAATTCATATTGCTTTATTTAATAAAGCAAAAGCATTTCGCGATGAGAATACGTATGCTGTGACAAATTTCGAAGAGATGAAAAAAGTAGCTGAAGAAAAGCAAGGCTTTATTAAAGCAATGTGGTGCGGGGAATTGGCTTGTGAAGAGAAACTAAAAGAAGAGGTGGGAGTATCTTCACGTTGTATGCCTTTTGAGCAAGAGCATTTAGCTGAAGAATGTATTTGTTGTGGTAAAGAAGCTAAACAAATGGTGTATTGGGGAAAAGCGTATTAATACTCTTTTGATAGGTGATAAAAAGGACTTTGGGCTGCATAATAAAATGCAATCCAAAGCCCTTTTTAGTTTTATACATTATTTCATGTACTTTTTAGATGGAAGGATGTTGTTCTTATTTTACGTTTTTACGACGAATAAACAGTAACATACCAATGAGGAATGTTGAAAGACCCATTAAAATAGATATAGGGTAATGCGTTGCAGTATTAGGTAATTTATCACCTTGTTTTTTGGTATTATCTTTTACATTACCACCTTGAGAACCATTACCCCCTTGAGAACTGCTATCGCCTTTAACACGATTGCCACCTTGAGAGCCATTACCCCCTTGAGAACTGCTATTACCTTTAACACGATTGCCACCTTGAGAGCCATTACCGCCGTGAGAGCCACTGCCACCAGAACCGTTACCACCGGAACCGTTACCACCAGAGCCATTGCCACCAGAGCCATTGCCACCAGAGCCACTGCCGCCAGAACCATTGTCACCAGAGCCATTGCCACCAGAGCCATTGCCACCAGAACCGTTACCACCGGAACCATTGCCACCAGAGCCATTGCCACCAGAGCCATTGCCACCAGAACCGTTACCGCCGGAACCATTACCACCGGAACCATTGCCGCCAGAGCCGCTACCACCAGAACCATTACCGCCGGAACCGTTGTCACCAGAGCCACTGCCGCCAGAACCATTGTCACCAGAGCCATTGTCACCAGAGCCATTGCCACCAGAACCATTGCCGCCAGAGCCACTGCCACCAGAACCGTTACCACCGGAACCATTGCCGCCAGAGCCACTGCCACCAGAACCGTTACCGCCGGAACCGTTGTCACCAGAGCCACTGCCACCAGAACCATTGCCGCCAGAGCCACTACCACCAGAACCGTTACCGCCGGAACCATTGCCACCAGAGCCACTGCCACCAGAACCGTTACCGCCGGAACCATTACCGCCGGAACCATTGCCGCCAGAGCCGCTGCCGCCAGAACCACTATCGTCCTGAGAACCGTTATTTCCTGGAGGTTTATTATTATCCTTTAAATTTCCTTCTGCAAAATGATCGCTATTTTGTACAACAGCGTTTGTTAATGGATGGAAGTTTTCAGTTGCAGCATTACCGATATTTAAACCGCTAAAAAAAGATAAAGAGAGTGTTGATGCTAAAATGAAGATTTTCGTCATGGTTTTCCTCCTAAGAAATTAATATTCCATCTAAAATACATCCCTTTGTAATATTTCTTAGGAAAAAGAGTTTTATGCAAAAAAAACTATATATAGAAAAAGGTGGTGTATTTGTCAAAGCAGAAAAGAGTTAATGTAGATTTCCTACAAATAGTAGAGGCGGAGAATTTACATTCATAACGGTAGAGGAAGTGGCAGTAGATGAAAGAGTACATAGCGTTTGATATTGGCGGTACGCAAATTAAGTGTGGCATTGTTTCAGAAATAGGGAGAGTATTAAAGCGTAAAACAGTTGCAACAGAAATTCATTTAGGCGGAGAACAAATTATTCAAAAACTTATATATGTATCCAAAAAAATAATGAATGAACATACTATTGCAGGAATTGGTATTAGCACTACGGGAATTGTTGATATTAATAAAGGAATTGTGACGGGAGGTGCGGATCATATTCCGGGATATAGTACTATTCCTATTATTGATAGATTGCAAGAGATATTAAAAGTACCAGTATCGATTGACAATGATGTGAATTGTGCAGCGTTTGGAGAAAAGTGGAATGGTAGTGGAAGAGAGAAAGAGAACTTTATTATGCTCACCCTTGGAACAGGAATTGGGGGAGCAATTTTTATAGATGGAGAATTGTACCGAGGACATTCATTTAGTGCTGGTGAATGGGGGAATATGTTAATAGAAGGAAAAACGTTTGAAGAGGTTGCTTCGATTTCAGGATTAATTCGGCTTGTAAGAAAATATAAAGGCAAAGGCGAGTGGAATGGGAAAAGAATTTTCGAGTTGTATGATAAAGGAGATCGGGAAGTTGCTCAAGCAGTTGGGATCTTCTTTAAACATTTGGCGATTGGAATTAGTAATCTTGCTTATATTTTTAATCCAGAAACGATTATTATTGGTGGAGGAATTACCGATAGAGGAAATGAGTTTTTAAAAGAAGTAAAAGAGGAGGTCAGTAAATACTTAAATCAAGAGATTTATAATAATTGTGAGATTGAACTTGCACAAAACGGTAATTGTGCAGGAATGATTGGTGCTATTTACCACTTCTTACATCATCATAAGTAAATTATATGAATGTTTTCATATAACTGAGAATTTATCCTTTTTATCGCTAGGTAAATAATGCTACAATATAAGAGAAGAATACAATATTTTCCGATTTGGAAAATGCTTTGTAGAAAGGGAGAAACTTCATGCCTATTATTTTAGAAAAAGGTCAAAAGATCGATTTAACGAAAGGACAACCAAAAGTAGCAAAACTACAGGTTGGCTTAGGCTGGGATCCAATTGGGCAATCAGGTGGATTTCTGTCTTCATTATTTGGAAGTAAACCAAATGTAGATTGTGATGCATCTGTTGTTATGTTAGAAGGAGATCGTTTTTTAAACAAAAATGATTTAGTTTACTTCGGAAATAAACTTTCTACTTGTGGTAGTATTATTCATTCAGGAGATAATTTAACAGGCGAAGGCGCTGGTGATGACGAAACAATTTTCGTAGAATTACATAAAGTTCCGAGCCGTATTAATCGTTTAGTATTCGTTGTAAATATTTATGACTGTGTAAATCGTCGTCAAGATTTCGGGATGATTCGTAATGCATATATTCGTATTCAAAACCCGCAAACTGGTGAAGAATTAGCACGCTATAATTTATCGGATAATTATGCTGGCAAAACGACTCTAATTGCAGGTGAAATGTATCGTCACGGAAGTGAATGGAAGTTTTCAGCAGTTGGAGAAGGAACACAAGATAAAAACTTAAGTGAGATTGTATCACGTTATCAATAAAATAACCGAGGAGGAATTGTATATGGCATCAATTTCATTGAAAAAAGGACAAAAGGTAGACTTAACAAAAACGAATCCAGGTCTTTCAAAAGTTCTTGTAGGACTTGGTTGGGATACGAATCGTTATGATGGACAAAACGATTTCGATTTAGATGTTAGTATTTTTTTAGTAGGTGCTAACGGTAAAGTTTCAGGTGCAGAGGATTTCGTCTTCTATAATAACCCAAAAGGTGCGAATGGTGCTGTAGAGCATTTAGGAGATAACCGAACTGGCGAAGGTGAAGGCGATGACGAATCGATTAAAGTAGATTTGAAAAATGTACCTGCACATATCGAACGTATTTGCTTCACAATCACGATTTACGATGGAGAAGGACGCAGCCAAAACTTTGGACAAGTTTCTAACTCTTTCGTACGTATTTTAGATGAAGAAAAGAATGCAGAATTAATTCGTTACGATTTAGGAGAAGATTTCTCTATTGAAACAGCCGTAGTAGTAGGTGAATTATATCGTCATGCAGGTGACTGGAAATTCAATGCAATCGGAAGTGGATTCCAAGGTGGATTAGCGTCTCTATGTAATAATTTTGGTTTAGATGTAGAGTAATAGATTTGATTTATATATCCATCGGTGAAAGGCGTGTATACCGATGGATATATTTTTAAAGATAAAAATATAGAGGTGAATATAGATGGTTATTCAATTACAAAAAGGACAGAAAATCGATTTAGGTAAGACAAGCCCTGGTTTAACAAAAGCAGTAATTGGTCTTGGATGGGATATTAAATCTTATGACGGTGGATCAGATTTCGATTTAGATGCATCTGCCTTTTTATTAGATGCAAACGGAAAATGTACAAAGGAAACTGATTTTATTTTCTATAATAATTTACAGTCTCCTTGTGGATCTGTTTTACATACAGGAGATAACCGTACAGGCGAAGGCGAAGGCGACGATGAGCAACTTGTTGTAGATTTGAAGAAGGTTCCAGCAGATGTTCATAAAATTGCTATTACAGTTACGATTTATGATGCAGAAGGCCGTAGTCAAAACTTTGGGCAAGTTGGAAATGCGTTTGTTCGTTTAGCGAATGAAGAGACGAATGAAGAAGTTCTTCGTTTTGATTTAGGGGAAGATTTCTCCATCGAAACAGCAGTTGTCTTTTGTGAATTATACCGTCATAATGGACAGTGGAAGTTTAATGCAGTAGGAAGTGGATTCCAAGGTGGTTTAGGTGCGCTTGTAAGAGCGTATGGCTTGGATGCATAGAAAGGAAACGATATTCGTTTCCTTTTTTTGACCTTTCTATAAATCTAGCAAAGAATAGGGGATAAAGGTAAGATGAGTATTTTGCAAGGAATCCTTGATACGTATGCTCAGTTTTTCGACTTGGACATGTGGATTAAAGTGTTGCAAGATCCAGTATCTTGGGGATTAATAGGTACACTTGTTGTACTTGAAGGGTTGTTATCTGCTGATAACGCACTTGTGTTAGCGGTAATGGTAAAACACCTTCCGGAAGAAAAACGTAAAAAAGCATTATTCTATGGACTTATTGGAGCTTATGTGTTCCGCTTTATTGCGATTGGAATCGGGATGTTCTTAATTAAATTATGGTGGGTAAAACTTCTTGGTGCACTTTACCTTGCTTGGTTATCAGTAAAATACTTTATTGATAAGCGTAAAGGTGCAAGTGAAGAAGACGAAGCTCACGGTATGAATCAAAATAGTATTCTCTTTAGAATGTTTGGTGTCTTCTGGGGAACAGTTGCGATGGTTGAATTAATGGATATCGCATTCTCTGTAGATAGCGTACTTGCTGCATTTGGTGTATCTAATGAAGTTTGGATTTTACTATTAGGCGGAATGCTAGGTATTTTAATGATGCGTGGTATTGCTGGTGTATTCTTAAAATTGTTAGAGCGTATTCCAGAGCTTGAAACGACAGCATACATTTTAATCTTAATTATTGCAGCAAAAATGTTACTGTCTTTAATCGAGATTGAGATTAGTCATACACTATTCTTTATTATTTTAGTTGTAGCATTTGGAGCAACATTTATACTTCACTACATGAAGAATTCTGGACAAGCTAAAGAAGAAGTTGCAGCTACTAAAGAAGACAATAAATAATTGAAATGGGTTTGCTCGTTTTGCGAGCGCCCATTTTTTATAACCAAAAATAGTTTATAATAGAAGAAGGACTTAGAAAAAACGTAAATGTTTTTGGAGGTGAACTGTTGTGTTTTCACGTTTTACACTTCAACCATATGCATTAAAAGATGAATCAGATTTAAAGCAATTTGAAGCGCTTTTAGAAAAACGCCCACAATATGAGCTGACAGAGAATGAGATGAAATTTAGTTATATAGCATGTCGAATCCTAGGCGTTCCTAATGATGTAGATGAATATTTTAATGAACTGTTTGATTATAGTGAAGCGAAAGGAATCGAAGTTTTACACGAACAAAATTTAAACAAAGTGATTGATTCAGAAAAGCTTCGTCATATTCAAGAAGTGTTCGGATTACATCAAGAAGCACCAAATGGTCTGACAGTAAATAGGTTAGTTGCACACTTATCTGGGAAACAACTTTTACCGAAAGTAGACAACCCTGATTTACAGCATTACATACATACGACGTTTATTGCAGTATTGAAATTATATGAGAAACAACATAATCAGTCGTTAAAGACAGAAGGCTTCCGTCGTTTCTTAATCGACATAATTAAACTAAGCGAAAATTACGTAGCGAAGTGGTTCTCTACGATTAATTATAAGAAACAGATGCCACGTATCGTTTGGTATGGTGATGCACAGGAAAGCCGTATATATTTCTTATATTTTCTTATTATGCTCGGTTGTGATGTGCTTTATTATCACCCCGAAGGAAAAGATGGATTTGAAAATATTGATGAAGAGGGGAGAACTTTTATTGTGTCCCATCCGGGTTGCATTTCTCTTGAACCATTCCCTGATCGCCGCCGCGAGCGTGTTGCAACAGTAGCGTATCAAGCTTCGAAAGAAATTGAACAAGTACTTCACCACGATAATTCACTATTATATAAACCGTGGCAATTCCGTTCGTATACACCTGTAGCACGTACGTTAAAAACGACATATGATGAACTCTTTTTAATTACGAAAGAAAAGGCATTTGTACGTCCAACATTCTTTGTTGAAAATAAACATATTTATATTCCTTCTTTATTTGCGAAAATATCAGGCGTTTCAAAGAATGATAAAGAATATTTTCAACGATTAAAGGCTGTTACATCATTTGATAACAGTTTATTAATTAATACATTCCCGTTTACGAAAGAGCAAAAAGCAAACTTCCAATATCATTATCGAGATGCATTGGACCGAGCTGGAAAATTACATCCTGATCTAATTATGAATAGCCATTGGTGGCCGCATAAGCGTTTACCGGAAGGTTTACAACATGGGATTGCAGAGGCGATTATCCATACGTGCGAAAGTGAAATGTGCAAACCAATTGCGAAAGAGAAGAAACAAGATGTAGCGCTATATGTTTTCGCACAACTTTCTCAAATACCACCCAATATTTTAGAACAGCTTGAGAAATTTGATTATTCACAAGATGTACCGAAAATTGTTATATTTAATAATGAGAAGAGCGGAGAATTAACTCGTTCTGACGCTGTTTTATTACTATTTTTAAATCAAATTGGAGTAGATGTATTCCATTTCAATCCCACGGGCAGAAACGATATTGAACCATATGTTGAAGCGGGAGCATTTGATTCCCATTGGCTTGAAGAAGTTAATTTCGATCTTGAGTTTCATGGTTCATCAGCCTATAAAAATTTATCACAAACAATAAAAGGACTATTTCGTCCATTTTTATAAGGAAAGGGAGAATACCATATGAATAACCCAGTCGTACTAGATTCGAAAACTGAATTGAATGAGCAAACCGCACAAGATGTTCGCTTGCAACTTAGACAAGATGCAGATGTGCAACGTATTTATAACGCAGTAGATATTAAAGATCAATTGGAATTAATTGAACTTGGAAAAGAACCTTCTATGGAAATTTCACGTTTTGCTGATCAAATTTTACATACAATGTCATTATCAAAGATAGAAGATTCTGGTGAATTGTTAAAGCAACTTGGTAAAATTATGGACAGATTTGATAGTAAAGACTTTGCAGAAGAAAAAAGTGGTTTCTTCTCGCGCATGTTCAAAAAAGCGGATAAAATGATAGAACAAATCTTTAGTAAATATCAAACGATGGGCCGCGAAATTGATAAGGTTTATGTGGAAATTACGAAGTACCAAGATGAGATGAAAAAATCAATTGGAACGTTAGATGGCTTGTATGAGCAAAACTTAAAATATTATTTAGACTTAGAGAAGTACGTAGTAGCAGGAGAAATGTTATTAGAGCGTTTAAATACAGAATTAGTTCCGATGTATGAAGAGCGCGTGCGTAATAATGATCAATTAGCAGGTATTGAATTAGAGTCGCTTAAAAACTCGGTTGAAATTTTAGAGCAACGTATTGATGATTTAGAAAAAGCGCGTATGGTTGCGCTACTTACAGCGCCGCAAATTCGCATGATTCAACGTGGTAATAATAAATTAATTGGTAAAATCAATACAGCATTTATTACAACGATTCCTATCTTTAAAAATGGTATCATTCAAGCAGTAAATGCGAAACGTCAAAAGCTTGTTGCAGATTCTATGGCTGAACTTGATCGCCGTACAAATGAATTACTTAAGAAAAATGCACAAAATATCGCAACGCAAAGTGTAGAAGTAGCGAGATTATCAGGTTCTTCTAGTATTAAGATGGAAACGCTTGAGGAAACTTGGAACATTATTTCAAGAGGTATGCAAGAAACACAACAAATTGAAGAACAAAATAAACGTGAGCGTGAAGAAAGCCGCAAGCGTATGGCTACATTAACGGAGAATATCAAAAAAGAATTACAAGGATAAATGAAAAGGCAATGAGGAATATTCCTCATTGCCTTTTAGTTTCTCTTCACTAATTTAATAATCTCATTCACAATAAGTGGAATGATACTCAATAAGAGAACAAATCCCCAATCTCGCATCGTTAATGCATGTACACCGAATATATTTGCAAGGGGCGGGATGGAGATGATACAAACTTGCATAAGAACACCGATAAGAAGGGAGAAAACTAAATATTTATTTGTAAAGATCCCAATTGAAAAAATTGATTTCGTTCTTGAACGCAAGTTAAATGAATGAACGAGCTGAGAAAAACTAAGAACGACAAATGCCATCGTTTGAGCGTGTAATAGAGCATCGTCATCAATTCGCTCTGGGAAAAGAGGGAATAAATTTGTATCTCCAGTATAGAATTTTGCTCCGGCGATAAAAGCTATTAGCGTTAAAAGTCCAATGATAACTCCATTGAAAATTAGGAAAGGAACGCTGCCACTAAATAAGCTTTCTTTTGCATGTCGTGGTTTTTCCTTCATCACATCTGGATCTTCAGGATCAACCCCAAGTGATAATGCAGGCAGTGTATCTGTAATTAAATTCACCCATAAAATATGAATAGGTCGTAGTGGTGTTGCCCAGCCGAGTAAAATTGCTAAAAATAAAGCGATAATTTCTCCGAAGTTACAAGAGAGTAGGAAGAGAATTGATTTTTTTATGTTGCGATAAATATTTCTACCTTCTTCAACAGCTTTCACGATAGATGAAAAATTATCATCTGTTAACACAACATCCGCTGCCCCTTTTGCAACGTCTGTTCCTGTAATGCCCATCGCTACGCCGACATCGGCTTGCTTTAAAGATGGTGCATCATTGACGCCATCACCAGTCATAGAAACGATATTTCCTTTCGCGCGTAATGCCTTTACAATTTTCACTTTATGCTCTGGAGAGACTCTAGCGAATACATTTAAATGATTAATTTTGCTAGCTAGTTCTGTATCAGAAATGTTATCTAATTCAGTTCCAATCATAATTTCCGATATTTCTTCAGCAATGCCAAGTTCTTTGGCAATTGCAAAGGCGGTATCTTTATGGTCACCAGTAATCATAACTGTGCGAATACCGGCTTTTTTACATTCTGTAATTGAATCTTTCACTTCAGTTCGTGGTGGATCAATCATACCGACAAGACCAATAAAGATAAGATTTTCTTCAAGATGGTTTATATCCACATTGTTTGAATTGTATTGTTTAAATGCGAATGAAAGTACTCTTAAAGCTTCTTGAGACATTGCTCCGGCAGCTTCTAATATTTGATTTTTATCAGAATCAGTTAAAATCTCGATTTTGCCGTTTTTAAAAATATGGGTACATCGAGGTAAGAGCTTATCAATAGCGCCTTTCGTCATGCTATAGTAGCCTTCATCGTATGTATGTACGGTTGACATCATTTTACGATCTGAATCGAAAGGTACTTCGTTAACACGTTCATGTATTTTTTCTAAATGATCTTTTTGCATGTTAAAAGTGGTTCCAGCAACGAGAAGTGCAATTTCAGTCGGGTCTCCCGTTTGTGATTCGTTAGTGTAAGAAGCATCATTACATAGCACCATATTTTCTAACAATAGACGTTGCGCATCATTATTTACATTTAAACTTTCTAAGCGATCGTATGTGTTATCACTATAAAAGTGAGTAACGGTCATTTTATTTTGCGTTAACGTACCTGTTTTATCTGAACAAATAATTGTGACAGAACCGAGGGCTTCAACAGCTGGTAGTTTCCGAATGATAACGTTTTGTTTAATCATACGTTGCACACCAATTGCAAGAACGATGGAAACGATAGCTGGCAAGCCTTCTGGAATAGCTGCAACGGCTAAACTAATAGCAGTCATAAACATTTCTAACGTATCCCGGCCTTGTAAAAAACCGATGAGGAACATAACTATACAAATAGCTACAGCGACAAAGCCTAAATATTTTCCGACTTGTGCTAAGCTTTTTTGAAGTGGTGTCATATCATCGTCTGCTTCATGTAAAAGGGTAGCAATCTTACCAATTTGTGAGTTCATTCCAGTTTCAACAGCAACACCGACGCCTCTTCCGTATGTTACAAGAGTGGACATAAATGCCATGTTTTTTTGATCGCCGAGTGGTACTTGCTCATCACTTTGCATGGAAGGGTGGTAGATTGCATCTTTATCAACAGGGACAGATTCGCCAGTTAGAGCAGATTCTTCAACTTTTAAATTTGCGGTTTCAATAAGGCGTAAATCGCATGGGATATATCGTCCGGCGTCGAGCATAACGATATCCCCTGGAACGACGTGCTCAGATGGAATTTCTTTTAGTTCACCATTTCTCTTGACGATAGCTTTAGGTGTTGCCATCTTTTTCAATGCCTCTAAAGCTTGTTCTGCTTTCGATTCTTGGACAACACCGATAACAGCATTTAAAACTACAACAAGCGCGATAATACTGGCATCCGCCCATTCACCTACAAAGGCAGAAATAAGGGCAGCAATAATAAGGACATATACGAGGACGTCATTAATTTGGGCGAAAATACGCTGCCATAAAGTGCGTTTTTGTTTTGTAGCTAATTCATTAGAACCGTATTGCTTTAAACGTTCACTTACAATCTCATCTGTTAAACCGTTTTGTTCGTTTGTTTCTAGGTCAATCAATGTTTGATCTTTCGTCTTACTGTACCAATTGCTCATAAGTAAGCACCTCCAGTAAAAACAGTTAGCAATGGTAGTGTTGCTATTATTTGTGAGTAGTATGTATGGAGAAAAAATCTAAGGTGAGGTTCTACTTCTATTGTACAATATTTTACAGTTGGTTGAGGGACAGAGAAGAGTTGTCATGAATTTGTTGGAAATAAAAAAGAGCCTCATAATAAGAGAGGCTTTTTTACTTTTTAATTAATGTACCTAATTCTTCTGTAATAGCTTGCATTTCACTAATGCTGAATGTTTCACGTTTCATAACATGATCATAAATGTCACGTAAATCTTCGTACATTTCTTCGTTAAAACTAGCAGCTCTCATCGCTCCAGCATTAACCATACGTAATTTTTCTTTAATAGCTTCGACCATGTATTCAACGTTTTCTTCTGACTTTACGGATAAATCCACCGAAGTGTCCCCCTTTAAAATAACATAAGGCTATCTTAACATTTTTTATCATTTTCGTTAATGGATCTTTTCAATCCTATTAAATTAGTAGGGATTTCCTTTATATTTCATAATTGGTTGTTTATACTATAAGTATATATGAAGAAATGCACCAAGAAGGGAAGAAACAAAAACATGGTTCAAGTATTGTTTGTTTGTCTTGGGAACATTTGCCGTTCTCCGATGGCAGAAGCGATTTTTCGAAATCTTGTCGTAAAAGAGGGACTTGAAGAGAAAATTGTCATTGATTCTGCAGGAACTGGAGATTGGCATGTTGGCCATCCGCCACATAAAGGAACACAAAAAATTTTAAAAGAAAATGCAGTCACTTTTGAAGGAATTAAAGCAAGGCAAGTAGAAAAAGAAGACTTAACAAAGTTTGATTATATTATTGCCATGGACAACAAGAATATAGCAGATTTAAAAAGTTTAGGTAAAACTGGAGGCTATATTGGTAGGCTGTCCGACTTTGTTCCAGACGGTGGCTGGACAGACGTTCCTGACCCTTACTATACAGGGAATTTCCAAGAAGTATATGACCTTGTAACAGAAGGGTGTGCAAAGCTATTAGCTTTCATTCGAAATGAACAAGGAATATGAGGAAGCTTAGAAAGAAATACTTTCTAACATAAGAAATGAAAGGGTGAAGGAATATGGCAAAGAAA
This sequence comes from Bacillus sp. S71, assembly GCF_016625265.1. Lineage (NCBI taxonomy): Bacteria > Bacillati > Bacillota > Bacilli > Caryophanales > Bacillaceae > Bacillus > Bacillus sp. S71. The sequence continues at coordinate 161,760 of NZ_JACVUW010000008.1, forward strand.
AATAATATTGCTCGAAACATTGCGATTGGTGTAGCGGCAGGTGTAGCTGTATCCATGTTAAAGAAAGAAAACCGTGAAAAAGTAAAAAATACAGCAGAAAAAGCAAAAACAAAGATGATTGAAATTGGTGAAAATGCAAAGATCAAAGAAAAAGTGCAAACTGTTACAGATAAAGGACGCGAACTTGCTGATTTCAATGTGGTAAAAGCGAAAGTAGCAGAAATTAAAAAATTAACGCCATCTGTTGTAGAGACGTTAAAAGAAACGAAAGAAATTTTTAGTAAGAAAAAAGTTGAGCCAGAAGAAAAGCCAGAAACGATTGAAATTCAAGCTGTATCTCCAAAGGTAGATGAGCTGAAAGCAGAAGAAGAGCCAGTAGTTGCTGAAGATGGTGGTATGAAAGAAGCGCGTGAATTATTTATAAAAGACTCAAATGCAGTGGAAAAAAAAACTGAAGCGTACATTGAGTTAAAGCAAGATAAAGAAGAGAAGAAAAGCGTTTAAACATATATGAGAAAAATTTTAGAAAAGGTGAGAAGAAATCGTACTTATTCGTTTGGTAAAGATTTATATGACCGGACGATGCGCGATGATGTAGCGGGCTTGGCAGCACAGCTCGCTTATTTCTTCTTGCTTGCAATTTTTCCTGGGCTCGTTTTCTTAATTACGCTTCTTGGATTTATTCCCATTCAAACAGAGGATGTGCTTAGTTTATTAGAGGTTTATGTACCAGATGATGCAATGAACTTAATTGAGGTAAATGTAGATAAAGTTGTAAACCAGCAAAATGGTGGTTTATTATCATTTGGTTTATTATCCATGTTATGGTTTGCCTCAAATGGTGTTAATGCGGTTATGAATGCTTTTAACCGCGCTTATGACGTAAAGGAAACACGTTCTTTTATTACAACAAGAGCGTTATCAATTGTGTTTACATTAGCTATTATTTTTATGATTGTCTTTGCGTTAATTGTTCCGGTATTCGGACAAGTTATTGGAGCAGCAGTGTTTAAAGCACTCGGTTTATCAGATAGTTTTTCTTTCGTATGGAGCATTACACGATTAGTAGCGAGTTTCTTCGTACTATTTGCTTTGTTTAGTTTCTTATATACATTTGCACCAGATCGAAAGTTAAAAAGAAGAGAAGTTATTTCAGGGGCGTTATTTGCTACTGTAGGATGGATTGTGGTGTCTTACTCATTTGCTTATTATGTAGATAAGTTTGCGAATTACGCCAATACATATGGTGGTCTCGGTGGTATCATTATTTTAATGTTATGGTTTTATTTAACTGGATGGGTAATTTTACTTGGCGGTGAAATTAATGGTTTACTCCACCATTATAGAACCGGTGACAATAATTCCCGTAATGAATAATGAGTTCTTGTTCCATAATAAAAAGGAACAGGGGGGATATTTCATGAGTAATAATAAAAAGAACCATAATAATAAAAGTAATAATAAACAAAAGAGCAGTTCGCATCCAAAGCATAAAACGAGTAGCAGTGCGAACGGTCATAATAGCTATCACTAAAAAAACGGGTCCTCTATGAGGGACCCGTTTTATTTGCTTCCTTTTAGTAATCGTAAGCCATTCAAAATGACAAGAATCGTACTTCCTTCATGGCCAATAACACCGAATGGAAGAGCTAAAAATTGCAAGAAGTTTGAACAAATTAGCATGGCAATAACGACTAGCGAAAAGATTACGTTTTGCTTCACAATACGGTTCATTCGTTTTGATAAACGAATTGCTTGGGAAAGGCGAGATAGTTCGTTCTTCATCAGTACAACATCTGCAGTTTCTAAAGCTACATCTGTTCCTTCTCCCATTGCGACACCAATGCTAGCAGTAGCTAGGGCAGGTGCATCATTTATACCGTCTCCAACCATTGCTACTGTACCGTATTTTTCTTTTAACTTTTTAATCGTTTCAACTTTTGTTTCTGGTAAGCATGATGCGTAATATTCCTTTATATTACTTTCAGAGGCAATTGCTTTTGCCGTTTCTTCATTATCTCCAGTAATCATAATTGCTTCGACACCAATGCTTTGTAAATCACGAATAGCAGCTATTGTTTCTTGGCGAAGCGTATCTTTTAAAGCGATAAGTCCAAGAATGCCTCCCTCATCACTAATATAAACGACAGTTTTACCTTCTTTTTCAAGTGAGGCAGAAATACCATTATGAAATGTCTTTGTTTCTTCACCGATAAAATCAGCTTTACCTATTTTATAAGCGTTGTTTTCCAATATTCCTTTTAGACCAAAACCAGTTACATCTTCAACCTTTTCTGGTTTTTTTAAAGTAATGTCGTACGCATGTTGTGCATATTTAACAATGGATTCAGCTAAAGGATGTGTAGAGTGACTTTCAATTGATGCTGTAATATAAAGTACTTCTTTTTCTGTTATATTTTCTCGAACATATACATCTGTTACGGTAGGTTTACCTTCTGTTAATGTTCCTGTTTTATCAAACGCGATTGCTTTCACAGAAGCAAGGCGTTCTAAATGTATACCGCCTTTAAAGAGAATACCGTTTCTCGCTCCGTTAGAAATGGCTGATAACGTAGCTGGTGTAATGGCAGCTACGAGCGCACAAGGAGATGCGACTACAAGTAAGATCATAGCGCGATAAAACGTTTCATTCCAGCTCCAGTCAAGTAAGAAATGAGGAACGAACATCATAAGCGCAACAACGAGTAGTACACCTTTTACGTATGTTCCTTCAAACTTTTCAATGAATAGTTGTGATGGTGATTTTTCACTTTGTGCACTTTGGACGAGACGGATAATCTTTTGGAATAATGTTTGATCGCTCGGCTTCGTAATTTTAACTTCGATAGCACCACGTAAATTTACAGTACCGGCAAATACTTCATCGCCATGTCTTTTCTCATTTGGAATAGGTTCTCCTGTGATTGCTGCCTCATCGATATTTGTTTCACCGTTATGAATCGTACCGTCAGCAGGAACACGTTCACCGGGTTTAATTAAAATAATGTCGTTAATTTGTAACTCTCCAACAGGAACACGTTCCTCAGTTCCGGTGGAAATACGTAATGCTTCTTCAGGCTGTAAGTCAAGAAGAGCGGAAATTTCTTTTTGGCTCTTACTTAACGTATAAGATTCCATAGCACCGCTGAGTGCAAAGATGAAGATTAAAATAGCCCCTTCTGCCCAGTAGCCAATAATTGCAGCACCAATAGCTGCAAAGAGCATTAGCATTTCAACATTTAGCTCTTTTTCTTCAATCGTATCTTCAATTCCTTCTTTTGCTTTTGCATATCCACCAACTATATAAGCAAGGATATAGCAAGTAATACCTACATTCATTGCATCGTTCTTTGTAAATAACCAACCAACTAAAATAAAAATACCAGATGCTACTGCAAATACAAGTTCATAATGTTTTTTTAATGTGTCCCATAAAGAGGGATGAGAAATTGTTTCTTTTGCGTGTAACGTTTTTACTTCTGAGTTCATTACTACTCGCTCCTTCCGAATTCTTATTGAGAAAAATAATCAAAATCGAAACCCCTATAAAACGACGAAAGCTGCCATCCATAATGGATAGCAGCATTTCTGTTGAATCTGTTTTTAATCGTTCTTATGTTGTAATTATTCTATAGTATATCATATGTTTTTATGAGATGGTACGGTTTTGTTTCAAGTATAAACGGAAAACTTGTGTTTTCGCAATTCCTTTGGTATATATGAATATTGTTCATAAAAAGGTCGGAAAGGAAGACAACAAGTGAAGACAGAGAAATTTTTTACCCATCCGATTGGCGTATTTATTGCTGCAATAGTAGCAACTTTTTTATGGGGAAGCGCATTTCCTTTTATTAAATTAAGTTATGTTGAACTTGGAATTCAACCACAAGAAGTTGGAGAGCAAATATTATTTGCCGGTTATCGTTTCTTTTTATCTGGATTCATGCTCTTATTATTCTTTAAAGTGTTAGGAAAAGATATGAGCTTCAAAAAAGGAACGGGGAAACAGTTAATACAAATTGGTTTATTCCAAACGTTTCTTCAATATATCTGTTTTTATATTGGAATGAGTTATAGTTCGGGAATTGAAGGAGCTATCATTTCAGGGACATCATCATTCTTTCAAATTTTACTCGCCCATTTTTTATATAAAGATGATGCCCTCAATATGAGAAAAATAATTGGCGTATCGATTGGCTTTTGTGGCGTCGTTTTAGTAAATATGCCGAGTGATGGTAGCTTATCATTTCATTTTGGAATCGGAAGCTTATTACTTCTTAGTGCAGCAATGCTGTATTCATATGGAAACATATTAGCGAAAGAAGGTAGTAAAACGTTAGATGTTGGCTATATGACAGCATACCAAATGATGTTTGGTTCTATAGGATTATTATGTATAGGGGCTTTACAAGTTGGAGTAATGCCATTTACATTTAGTCTACATGCACTACTTATGCTGATTTATTTATCTTTCTTATCTGCAGCTGGTTTTTGCATTTGGAATACAATTATGAAGTACAATAAGGTTGGAAAAGTATCTATGTATATGTTCTTTATACCCGTATTTGGTGTGTTATTATCGAGCATGATTTTAGGTGAAGCAATTCATTCATTTGTGTTACTCGGTTTAGCATGTGTAGCCGCGGGAATTATTGTGGTAAATCGGACGCCAGCTAAGCAAAAAATAGAGAAAGAAAAACAAGTAGCATAGAAAGCAGAAAAGCGATTACAATGGAAGAACAGTACTGTTCTTCTTTTTTTATAGAAAAAGGATAATAGACTAAGTGTAACGAAAAAAGATACAAAAAGCATTTATTGAGGAGAACATATTATGAATCTACTTTACGTGGTGTTAATTGGGCAAATACTTCTTTTTTTAATTGGTGCAATTTATGCAATGCGGCAGACAAAAAGAACGAAAGATAATATGCCGTTACCTTTAGCAATCCGTCTTATTCTTAGTTTTTCTTTAACAGGTAGTGCAATTTGGATATGGTTACAAGATCCATCTGTAGAGTATAGTACGTGGGTTGCACTTGGTATGACTTTATCGACTGTGGGAGATTTGTTTATGGCTGGGCTGATTCCAATTGGTCACAGGTTAATTGGTGGGATGGTTACTTTCGCTCTTGCTCATTGTTTTTATGTAAAAGCATTTTTGCAAACAGGAATTTCGTGGAATGGTTTTTGGATTGGCTTACTCGTATATGGGCTCTTTCTAATTGTAGGATGGTTCTTCTTTATCCGAAATGATAAACAGAATAAATTGTTTACGATAGGAGCTCTAATTTACGGATTGTGGGTTGGAGGAATGGCTTGCTTTGCATTCGCCTTATATTATGAAAATACAGGAATATGGTGGATACCAGCGTTTGGTGGTTTACTGTTTGTGATTTCTGATTTTATTATTGGCGTGACAGATATCGGAGGGCGTAAATTGAAGTATGAGCCACTTTGGATTTGGTTTACATATGTAGCTGCTCAAATGTGTATTGTATATGTGGGATTATAAAAAGATACTCTCAAAATAGTGAATAGACTATTTTGAGAGTATCTTTTTTGCTTGTTTAATTTGATCAGTATTAACATTTTGAAATTTCTAATATTATAATTTTATAATTCAGAATTTTGTAGAAAAATATCAGTTGTATTATTTATAATAAAAGTAAAAAGATGATGAGATGGTGAAATGATGCAAAAGAAAAAACGTTGGCGTGAATTCTTTGGAACTATTGCAATTGCATGTTTATTGGTGTTTTTGGCGAAAATTTTTGTGTTTTTCCCTACGACTGTAAAAGGAGCATCTATGAGGCCAACGTTGCAAGATGGAGATAAGGTAATTGTTAATAAGTTAGCAAAACAATTTGAAAGCTATGGGAGAGAAGATATTATTGTTGTGAAAACAGATAATTTTTATGTCAAAAGAGTGATTGGATTATCTGGAGATATAATTGAGATGAGAAATGATCAATTATATGTAAATTCTGAAGTGAAAGATGAAGAGTATTTGGATAGTAATAAAAAACAAGCAGAAAAAAAACTTATGAATTTAACAGAGGACTTTGGACCGATTACAGTTCCTAAAAATAAGATTTTTGTTATGGGAGATAATCGCTTAATAAGTAAAGATAGTAGAAATGGTTTAGGTTTTATTGATAGAGAAGATGTGTTAGGAAAGTTAGCAGGCATTTATTATCCGTTTGAACATATGAAAATAATAAAGTAAAAAACCAAGCAAATTTTAGTTTGCTTGGTTTTTTTGTTAAACAGTAGGAGATTCGTTAGATACAAACATATCTTCATGTTTCTTTGTAGTACTTAAAACGAATTTATGTTGTAGCAATTGTAGTTTAAATAACGCCAAAGGATCATGATATGTTTCTGGATTGCTTCTTAGCGTTGCTAATGTTTGCTCGTCTTCCTTTATCTCAAGTTGAGCTGCATCCACATTTTGTTTCAATATGCTAAGTGGATCTTTAAAGAACATCATGATATCACGTTCTAATGCACCTTCAAATACTTCAAATTGTAGGAAGAATTGTTTTGAAATTGTGTGAGCAATTTCTGTATAGTCTTCTGTTTCAATATATTGTTTATATTTGTTGGCGAGCATAGATTGGTTTTTTTGCATATTACCAAATAATTTTCCGGCACTTTTTAAGAAAAACTGTGTTGGTGTAAAGCGTAATAAAATATTGATGTTCGTTACTGTAATTCGATTTGTCATTCGTACAACATCTCGATTCCAATCATCTAATAATTTGAAATCGCAAGGAAGTTTCATACGTTCTTCTTTATATAATTTATTAAACGTTTCACTCATTTCATCTAAATAAGCTTGAGCTTGAATAAATTCATTATGTGCTGTTTCAATCCATTCTTGAATAGACCCAGTAAATTTAGGAAGAAGTACCTGTTGTACATGCTTTTGAACTCGTTCATTCATTGCAGCATTTAATTCTTCATGAACTAGTTTGAAATCACTATCTTCTTGAACAAGATCAGAGCAGCTCTGTAATAATTCAGGAATTTGAGAATGTATATCTCGTGTAATTTCTTCTTTCGTTAAAAGATAGGATTCGGTAATAGAGCGAATTTTATCTTTTTCAAGAGCAGTAAGGTTATTAATAAATCCAGTAAGTTTCACTGAGATGTGTTTATTCCAGCGTACGGATTTTACTAATGTATTTTCTAATTCCACACGTTCATTTATGAGATAAGCAATTGTCTTTTGCGTAAACCATATTAGCTTTTCTATACGTTCTTTTTCTATATTGCGTTTTGCAAGATTAGAGAGAATAGATTCTGTTACATCTCCAAGTTGCTGACTACTCTCTTGCGAAGGAGAGTATGGGAAGAATTGTGCATCTGGAAAATGTACTTTAAGTTTACTAATTAGTTTTTCATTAGTAGTCGTATTATTTGTGTGTAATACGAAGTGAATTTGTAAGTTTGGTACTTGTTCACGTAAATAAATTAACGTATCAATTTCTTCACTATGCAATGGTGAAGAAGAATTTAATACGTAAACAAGGCTATCTGCTGCTTGTAAGTATTCAAAGTATGCATTGTTTTTATCCAATTGTCCTTGAATGGATGGTGTAATAAGAAATGTAAACTTATTTTTTCTTAAAAATCTACTTGGTAGCTTAATTTCTATACATTTTTTCTCAAGTGCTGACTGAGCAGATGTAGCCGCTATTTGATGGAATTCATCAAGGTTAGAGATATTTCTGATATCTAACTCGGTAAATTCTGTTATTTCAGTTTGACTAGCGTCTTTAAATAGAATAGGAGTTGTTAAAGTTTCAGTTAAGATGTTCTCTCCTAATATTGAATTAACAAATGATGTTTTATCATGGTCACTAGTTCCAGCTATTAGTAGTGGTGTGACATTTAAATCACATAGTTCATGGACGAGTAGCGTAAATTGATGACTTAAATCTACATCATTTTTCTCAGCCCATACAGCGATTGTTTCGAATAAATGAGAAACTATTTCCATATTTACATCTGCTTCAGCTGATGTATTAGAAAGTAAGGATCCAGCACTTTTTACGAGTAATGATTCTAAGGTTGTAGGTGAGACTTCATTCCATGCTAATACTGCTGCAGAGACAACTAGAGAATCTTTTGCTTTCGTTAAACTGAACCAATTTGTTAATAGATTTGGTACAAGTCCGTTTAATTCATGCATAAAATGATTTCCGGTAATTAATGCAAAGTATGTTTCTTGATAGCGAGTAGAAATTTCATTCCAATCGTCATTATTGTCTGTTTCAATATGCAAGAATAAATGATTAATACTTTGAATCCAAGGAAGGTATAAGGATTCATGTTGGTAGCTATTCCAAAGAGCAATAACAAGTTCTTTAAATTGAGCTTGATCAACAGCATATAGAGCTTTTAAAGACTCATAGAAATATTCAGGCTTAATATTTTTAGTAAATCCTTTGTTTATGTAATTTATTAATGTATCAAACCAGTGTAAAGATTGTGTTCGAATACCTTCTTGAACAGCTAGTTCGATAGCGTTGTTCCAATCTTCTTGTTTTTCATAGAAAGAACGTGCAATTGCAGTAATGTTTGGATAATCCGGTTGGAATGCAACAGCTTCACTAATCGTCTTAAAAGCAAGTCCTAAACGATCTTGTTCGATATAAAGAGAAAGAAGTTGTAATGAAACTTCCATCGTAAGAGTTGTATCTTCTGTTTGAATAGATTGATAAATTTCTTCTGCCTTTGGTAGGAATCCTAGTTCAAAATAAGCATCTGCAATATTTTTTGTTGCCCAAAGTGCAAGAGTATTATTAACTTTTTCCCATTTAAATATAGCTGCTTCAAAATCTTTATTTTGATAATAAAATTCACCTTGAGCAAATCGAATATTAGAAATGTTGGAGAATTCATTTTTAGATTCATTTATATATGCTTCACCGAGTACTTCCGATGCAGGAGTAGAAGTTTCTTCTGTTAAAAATGTTTTATAGTAAACTTTTTGAATAAATTGATTTTCAATGGTCATGTTCGTTCCCCCCTGTATAATTTAGAAAAATGATGTTGTATGTAAAAGGGTTCATGTTCTTTTAATAGGTAGAAGTTGGATTATATAGACCAAACTATGTTTTTGCTAGATATATCATTTTTCTTGAGAGTTAAACCGTTGCGAAAAGTAACTTTCCTTTATTGTAACAAAAAAACACGCATATGAATTTTTATTTTTTATCAGGACATTTGCAGGCAGTAAGAATCTAATCTCAAAATTAGTGAATGTAAGTGAGTTATGTGGGAGTCGGGATGTCTGTAGAAGCAAGATTGGTATAGGTTAATAATTACAAAACTCCCACTGATTAAAGTTTCACTTTATCTCTGTTAAAGGAAAGAATAGAAGTAGAGTTCATTATAAAAACAATGTATAGTGAATATGTATACCATGTTTGCCTTAAAGATAGAAAGGGTACAATGTGGAATAACGATCGTGCATAGGATGTGTCTTCCGAATGGAACAACATATTGGCGAGTTAATCGCGCATTATGGCTATTTTGGAATTGTTATAGCTTTGGCTGGTGGGATTGTCGGATTACCGATACCAGACGAGTTTTTATTGACCTTTGTTGGTTATAATGTTTCAAAAGGAGTTATGTCAGGAACTGCTGCTTTTTTAAGTGGGATGGCTGGTGCGATGTTAGGGATCACGTTAAGCTACATATTAGGTTTAAAACTTGGGCTCCCTGTTTTAAAGAAATATGGGCCGAAAATTAGAATTAAAGAACATCACATTGAAAAAACACATATTTTATTTGAAAAATATGGGCCATTTCTTTTAATGATTGGTTATTTTATACCGGGAGTACGTCATTTAACAGCATATTTTGCTGGGGTATCAAATTTGACACTTTGGCGTTTTTGTTTGTACGCTTACGGTGGTGCGCTCATTTGGATAAGTGTTTTTATTGGGCTTGGCTGGAAGTTAGGCGAGAAGTGGCGCTTCGTTGAGTATAGTTTACATCATTATGGAATATGGATTTTATTAATTTCAGCAGTTGTTACATGTGTTGTATGGTTTTATATAAAGAAAAAGAAAAACCGCTAATAGCGGTTTTTTTAGCTGAAAGCAATAAATAATACACCAGCTGTAATAAAGACTACACCAACGCCGGTCATAAAGTTTAACTTTTCACCGAGTATAATCATAGCGAGAATGATAGAAAATACGACGCTTAATTTATCGACAGGAGCTACTTGTGAAACCTTTCCTGTTTTGAGGGCAAGAAAATAAAATAGCCATGACGAAGCACCTGCAATCCCACTTAATGTGATAAATAGCAGTGCTTTTTTATTTAGCAGTACGTCGCCGATATTTTGAAATTTACCTTGTATGATAATAACGCCTATCATAAATAATGCCATAATAATAGATCGAATTGTTGTTGCAACGTTTGCATCGATTCCGTCTAAACCAAACTTTCCAAAAATCGATACAAGGGCAGCAGCAATTGCTGATAATAGTGCAAACAAGAGCCACGAACTCATAGTAAAATCCCTCCAATCTTACAGTATTATACATGAAAATGATTCTCATGTATAAAGTTGAAGCAATTGAGGTTTATAGGAAGCACGACTTCAACTTAACTTCTTGTTCCACCTGAATTTTAAGGTGGGAGTTTGACTGCCCGCAAATAGTGGGCTAAATAACGAAATAATCCCCACCTTATATTTTTAATAAGGTGGGGATTATTATACTACTCTGCAATTTCCTCATATAAAAAGTACGTTACATTATAAATATGTTCTACTTCATCGTCTGTCATAAACAGTAATTCGTCACGCTCAATCCCTTTTTTCTTTTCAATAAACTCAATCATGTTTTTGCGTTCTTCTCTCTTCATCAATTTTATTTCTCCTCTCAATCTGTTTTAATACAGTTTATTTAAGTTAATGCTATTATATAACAGAATCTTTAGAAAGTTCCACCTATTTTATTGTTTTTTTCAAAAGAACTTTTCGACAAAACAAGCCCACCTAAGGGGGGCTTGTTTTATTTTATAGTCGTAAAAACTCAGGCTCCGTCGTACCGGCACCATCGATGTAATAAATTGTGTCGGGATTAATTTTTATCAATACGTAATTAGGGTCTTCAGGACCGAGTAACCAACGTTTTAAGCTATTATTCCAAAACTTGTTTTTTAATGTCGAGTCTTCCTCGATTGAAGCTAACCCTTCAACTTCAATATAATCTTCATCTAATTTTTTTCCTTCTCGTCCGAGTAATACATGGACATTAGGATTGTTTTCAATATCTGTTATCTTTTTTGATTTCCGATCTGTTGCAATATATAACACAAAATCTTCGTGGAAAAACATCATAAAGGCACTATGAGGTTTATTTTCACGTACAGTAGATAATACACCAGTTCGTTGACCGCATATAATAGTTTCAATTTTTTCTTTTAAATGCATGCTTTTAGCCTCTTTTCATACTTTGTAGTTTTCTTCGTCAAAATAAGAATGAAGTATCTTTCATACTCTTTTCATCAAGATGATTTTTTAAACGTAATTGTGATGAAATCGGACAAGTTAGGAGAAGAATAATAATAATATTGAGGAGAAATACATACGATGGAAGGGTGAAAAGCATGTTTAATAAAATATTTCTTATAGTAGCACTTATAGGTGTACCACTATCTGTACTTGGAAAAACACTTCATTGGCCAGAAACAATTATGTTCGCTGTGTATTGTATTACGATTATCGCGTTAGCTGGTTTTATGGGGAGAGCAACAGAGAGTTTAGCAATTGTATCTGGTCCTAGAATAGGCGGATTATTAAATGCTACTTTCGGTAATGCAGTTGAACTTATCATTTCAATTTTTGCACTTCAAGCAGGGTTAATTGAAGTGGTGTTAGCTTCTTTAACGGGTTCTGTACTTGGAAATTTATTATTAGTAGGAGGACTATCCTTCTTTGTAGGTGGACTTAAATATAAAAGGCAAAGCTTTAACGTTTACGATGCAAGGCATAATTCAGCTTTATTAATATTTGCTGTTGTCGTAGCCTTTGTTATTCCAGAGATCTTTTCAATGAAGATGGACGCTGGCAAGACGTATCAATTAAGTATAGGTGTTTCTATTATTATGATTATCATGTACCTTGCTGCATTACTATTTAAGTTAGTTACGCACCGTGGTGTATATCAACATAAAAGTGACGAAGTAGCGCATGAAGAAGAGCCAGAGTGGTCGAAAGGGAAAGCACTCCTTATTTTAGCGATAGCAACACTGGCAGTAGCTTATGTGTCAGAGGCGCTCGTGCATACTTTTGAAACTGTTGCAAAATCATTTGGTTGGTCAGAATTATTTATAGGGGTTATTATCGTTGCAATTGTTGGAAATGCAGCGGAACATGCATCTGCAATTATTATGGCTTATAAAAATAAAGTAAATATTGCAGTCGAAATTGCAATAGGTTCTACATTACAAATCGCCATGTTTGTTGCTCCTGTACTAGTATTGCTATCTATGTTCTTCGCGCAGAGGATGCCTTTAGTATTTACCATACCAGAACTTGTATCTATGATTACAGCTGTTTTCTTAACGATTGCGATTTCAAATGATGGAGATACAAACTGGTTTGAAGGCGGCACTTTACTAGCGGCGTATGTCATTATGGGAATTGGTTTTTATTTATTATGAAAAATAGGCATAACAATTGTGCTCAGAGAAAACAATAAACAAAGTAGTATATATACCTTTACATAGGAAGGAGCCAGACAGGTGAAACGAGTATACAGCATATGTCTTTCAACTATGGTCTCGTTTATTTTATTATTTCCTAACATGAGTTTTGCAAAGACAACAGTAGGAACAAAAATGCCTTCATCTGTTTTAAATATTTCAAAAGACAATACATTTCCAAATGATGCGCAAGATTTGCCACGTTTACAGCCAAGTAAGTTTGCTCAAGAACTATTGAAAACAGCTAATATTAAAATTGAAAATCCAGACTTAATTCGGATGTTTAATGAAACGACAATTTCAAATGCGCCGCTTGCAGTAGGGTACCGGGCAAAAATTTATTTAGGTCAATGGGCTTTACATTATGAATCAGTAGACACATCGATTAATTGGGAATATAAACAAGTGAATCGAAATGTGTATGATAATCGCGGAGGAGACCGTTTATATCCACTTCGCTATAAGCAAGAAACACAAAAGACGGTTGAAGGCGATTTAACAGCAGATATGAAAGATGCTGCAGATGTGAAAAAAATGATGCTTCTCAAAGCGCTTGAAAAAGTACAATTGCCCCTTTCGTTTAAAACAACTATTGGTTATGGTACTGGACATGAGCGTGTGTATAATATTAGTCCGAGTCAACTCGGATATTTATACGCTTATACACCAGCAGTAAATGAAAAGGGAAAAGTAACATTTGGAGAAGTGTATCTTGTATTAAAGGGAAATCAAAAAAGACTTGTTGTGAAAAATATTACTTCTCAAGGAATTGGAGCGGCGATTCCAATTCATGATCATTTATTTTTTAAATTCATTTCTTCTTCCCACTCGCAATAACATAAAAAAACGTCAGCTTATAAGCTGACGTTTTTTTATAATGTAATGTTTGCTGTTTTTGATAAGAAATCTTCTGTCGGATAGTAGCTGTTTTTTACAAGAACATTTGGTCCAAGACATTTTACTGCAGGACAGTGACAGCTTAATGATTTTGCTGTTTTTGAAGCACTCCATTTGTCATATGCTTCTTGTAATGTGTTTGTTTGTATGTTTCCTAGAAGTGGAACATCACCAAAGTCCGTCACAATAATATTTCCATCGAAAATATTTACATTTAAACGAGAACGGCCATCTGGATCATTACGAACAGTGACATTTTTGCTCTCTTGTAATTTTTTAAATGTGGCAATGTCTCGCTCGTCATCGCTACAAGCATAGAAAGGTAACGTTCCAAATAACATCCATACATTTTCATCGCGAATTTCTAGTAAATGCTCAATTGCATTACGAATTTCAGCTTTTGTTAAAATCTCTAGATTACTCGCGAAGTCACTTGGATACATTGGGTGAACTTCATGACGTTTACAGCCCATCTCTTCGACGATTTGACGGTGAATATGTTCAATATGTGGTAGAGTTCTTTTGTTTAACATTGTTTCGGCCGATACAAGTACACCTGCATCTGATAGAGCCTTACTATTTGTAATCATTCTTTCGAATAATTTTGCACGTTGTTCGTAAGTAGGTTTACGCTCCATCATTGCAAATCCGCCTTCAACGAAGTCATCAATTGTTCCCCAGTTATGAGAGATATGCAACACGTCTAAATAAGGAATAATTTGTTCGTAACGTGCTAAATCTATAGTTAAGTTAGAGTTGATTTGAGTGCGAACGCCTCGTTCATGGGCGTATTTTAAGAGTGGTGTTACATAGTTGTCGACGGATTTTTTTGAAAGCATAGGTTCTCCGCCAGTAATACTTAAAGAACGTAAATGAGGAATCTCATCTAATCGTTTTAATAAAAGATCCATCGGAAGCGGATTTGGGTCTTTCGGCTGTAACGTGTAACCAACAGCGCAATGCTCACAGCGCATATTGCATAACGTCGTCGTTGTAAATTCAACATTTGTTAATAGTAGTTTGCCGTACTCTTCAAGGTCCATATACGCTTCCCATGGATCGTAAGAAGGAGTAATCGGCTTCATTTTTTGTGATATCGTCATATGAAATACTCCTTTGACTATTGAAATAACAATTTGTCCATTCTCTATAATAGAAGAATATGTGCTTTTTATAAAGTGAAACTTTTTAGCGTGAAAAGAGAGAGGGCTTACATTATAGTGGATGACTGTGACAAAATTGATGAAATTTCATGCCCATAGCAATCATTTTTGCGGTATAATAAAAGCAACTCGAATTAAAAGGAGAGTGCCTTCATGGGAAAAGCAATTCAAGATAAAGATACACAATTAGTATATTTAAAAGAGCGTTTAAATATGTTCATTGAAGTAATTGATACAATTGAACCTGAAGAAGTAGAATTAGAAGATGTAGATCGTCTTCTTGCAATGTTAGATGAATTAGAATTAAAATGTGAGCAATTTAAAAAAGACGAATAATATATTAAAAAGGCTGCCAATTCCAATTTGGTAGCCTTTTTCTGTGCGGATAATAGAAGGACGATAGAAAAAGAGGTATAATCAAGTTGTGAAAAATTTCATTTATGCTTTAATAGCGTGAAACAAATAAAAAGCTAAAGAGCATAACAATGGAATTTTCAGCTCATAACGTTTTGGTAGCGTTCACAATTGAGGGGGAAGTAACAATGGAAAAGCTTCAAGAAAGCATGTATCAACTAATTGTTGAAACGTCAACGAACTTACCGAAAGATGTTCGTCGTGCGATTCAACAAGCGAAAGAGCGAGAAAATGCAGGGACTCGTTCTGCGATGGCACTTGGCACAATTACAAATAATATTAAAATGGCTGATGATAACATCTCACCGATTTGCCAAGATACAGGGATGCCAACGTTTAAAATTTATACACCAGTTGGTGTGAATCAATTAAAGTTGAAGGAAGCTATCTATAATGCGCTTGAGCGGGCGACAAAAGATGGTAAACTTCGTCCAAATTCTGTTGACTCTCTTTTTGGAGACAATAGTGGAAATAATTTAGGACCAGGTACACCGGTTATTAAGTTTGAACAATGGGAAAAAGATTATATTGATGCACGTTTAATCCTAAAAGGTGGTGGCTGTGAGAATAAAAATATTCAATATAGCTTACCGTGTGAACTAGAAGGACTTGGACGAGCTGGCCGTGATTTAGAAGGAATTCGTAAATGCCTTCTTCATGCAGTATACCAAGCACAAGGTCAAGGATGTAGTGCTGGTGTAATTGGTGTTGGTATCGGGGGAGACCGCACATCAGGTTATGAATTAGCAAAAAATCAATTATTCCGTACATTAGATGATGTCAATCCAGTACCAGAGTTACAACAACTTGAAGAGTACGTATTAGAAAATGCGAATAAGCTTGGCATTGGTACAATGGGATTTGGTGGAGAAACAACTTTACTGGGCTGTAAAATTGGCGTGTATAACCGCCTGCCGGCTAGCTTCTACGTATCTGTGGCGTATAATTGCTGGGCATATCGCCGCCTAGGTGTAACAATCCATCCTGAAACAGGTGAAATTATGGATTGGTTATATCAAGAAGGTGAAGATACACTTCAGCATGAAGCACAAGAAAAAACAGAGCAACGTGAGATTGTATTACAAGCACCAATTACAGAAGAGCAAATTCGTGGACTTCGCGTTGGTGATGTTGTAACAATTAATGGCATGATGTATACAGGTCGTGACGCAATCCATAAGCATTTAATGGATAATGATTGTCCAGTAGATTTAAATGGACAAATTATTTACCACTGTGGTCCAGTTGTTGTGAAAGATGACAATGACAATTGGCAAATTAAAGCGGCGGGTCCAACGACAAGTATTCGTGAAGAACCGTACCAAGGCGATATTATGAAGAAATTTGGTATTCGCGCTGTTATTGGAAAAGGCGGTATGGGTGCGAAAACATTAGCGGCTTTAGAAGAACACGGCGGCGTGTACTTAAACGCAATTGGCGGTGCGGCGCAATATTATGCTGAATGTATTAAAGAAGTGAAAGATGTTGATTTCTTACAATTTGGTATTCCAGAAGCAATGTGGCATTTACGCATTGAAGGTTTTAAAGCAGTTGTAACGATGGACTCTCATGGTAATAGTTTACATGCAGATGTTGATAAAACATCACTTGAAAAATTAGCGAGCTTTAAAGAGCCGGTATTTAAATAAACAAAAATGCATCTCGAATCTTTCGAGATGCATTTTTTGGTATATATAGAAAAACATGCACAGCATGAAAGTAAGTAAGGAAACAGAAACTACAGGTACGATTATATATGGAAAGGAGACTATTTATGAAATATAAATGGTTATATATCGGTCTCATTTTTTCAATTATGATGGCACTTGTTCCAGTTTCGGCATTGGCTTATACAAATACTCCACATAACTGGGGAATCCCGCGTCCTAAAAATGAAACAGTACCAGATGCAGGAAAGTTATATACGGATTTACTGCAAAAAAATGGCGGGTTTTATTTAGGAGATACGAAGAAAAAAGATATTTATTTAACATTTGATAATGGATATGAGAATGGATACACAGGGAAAATCTTAGATGTATTAAAAGAGAAAAAAGTACCAGCAACTTTTTTTGTAACGGGGCATTACATTAAAACACAAAAAGATTTATTGTTAAGAATGAAGAATGAAGGACACATTATTGGAAATCATTCTTGGAGTCATCCTGATTTTACAGCGGTAAATGATGAGAAGCTTCGTGAAGAATTAACGAGTGTAACGGAAGAAATTAAAAAAGTAACTGGGCAAAAAGAAGTGAAATATGTACGTCCTCCGCGCGGCGTATTTAGTGAAAGAACGTTAGCTCTTACGAAAGAAATGGGCTACTATAATGTATTTTGGTCACTTGCATTTTTGGATTGGAAAGTGGATCAGCAAAGAGGATGGCAATATGCGCATAATAATGTTATGACGATGATTCACCCAGGATCTATTTTATTACTTCATGCAATATCAAAAGATAATGCAGAAGCACTTGCGAAAATCATTGATGATTTGCGCGAGAAAGGGTATCATTTTAAAAGTCTAGATGACTTAGTAAAAAGCAATCAACCGTAAGCATGTATGCTTACGGTTTTCTCATGCTATAATGATGTGTAAAAAGGATGGGGAAACGTATGTGGAGCGAACATGTTACGTTAGAGTATCCGTATCA
Source organism: Bacillus sp. S71 (assembly GCF_016625265.1). NCBI lineage: Bacteria > Bacillati > Bacillota > Bacilli > Caryophanales > Bacillaceae > Bacillus > Bacillus sp. S71. The sequence continues at coordinate 179,623 of NZ_JACVUW010000008.1, forward strand.
TTTTGAAGAAGTATTAAAACGTTTATCTTTTGATCCTCTTAACGTCATTCAATTAGATGAGAAAGTCATTTATATCCCGCTTTGTATAGACGAGGAACAGGTTATTGTTCGCTTGCAAGGGATTGGTACTGTTCAAAATCCACAGTTTTGGATTTCTAGTCAGACAGGAAATCCGGAGAAAGTTATGAAACGAATGAGGGCCATTTTTCATTGGAATGAACCGTTTCAAGATATACAAAATCATTTTTTAAACACATCATTACGTCCACTATTTGAAACATATGCTTATACTCCAATTATTTTAGAATTTGATTATTTTGCTTGTCTTCTTCGCTGTATCATTCACCAACAAATAAATTTGAAATTTGCTACTGTGTTAACAGAACAATTTGTGAAACGGTATGGAACAGAGAAGAACGGTGTATTCTTTTTCCCCACTCCGGAAATAGTAGCAAATATTTCAATAGAAGAATTGAGAGAGCAGAAGTTTAGTCAGCGAAAGGCTGAATATATAGTAGGATTAGGTCGAAGTATTGTCAGTGGTACATTAAATTTAGCGAGTATAGAAAATGAGACGGAAGAAGAAGTTTCAGCACAATTGTTGCCAATTAGGGGAATTGGTGCATGGACAGTGCAAAACTTTTTAATGTTTGGGCTTGGACGGAAAAATATGTTCCCGAAAGCGGACATTGGGATTCAGCGTGCAGTGCAAGGTATATTTCAATTAGATGATAAACCTGATGATGTATTTTTAGAAAAAGTGAAACAAGAGTGTGAACCATACTGCAGTTATGCAGCGTTATATTTATGGAAAAGTATAGAGTAGAGGTGTAATAATGATACAAAAGCAACATGAGAGTAAGTTGGAAGTTGGTCAAACGTTTCCTGTGACAATTAAACGTCTTGGGATTAACGGAGAAGGCGTTGGTTATTTTAAGAGACAAGTTGTTTTCATTCCAGGGGCATTACCAGGAGAAGAAGTTGTTGCAGAAACAACGAAAATTCAGCGTGGCTTCGCTGAAGCGAAAGTGAAAAAAGTTCGTAAAGCTTCACCGCATCGTGTGAAAGCACCGTGTCCAGTATATGAGGAGTGTGGCGGTTGTCAGCTGCAACATTTAGATTATAAAGAACAATTGAATCAAAAGCGTGATATCGTTGTACAAGCATTTGAGAAGTACATGAAAAACAGTATGGAAGAGAAAATTCGTCCAACGCTTGGCATGGAAAATCCATGGCATTACCGTAATAAGAGTCAATTACAAGTGGGGCGTAAAGACGAAAAGGTTATTACAGGGCTATATAAACAAAACTCACATCAGTTAATTGATATTGCTCATTGTATGATTCAACATAAAGCAACGAATGAAGCGACAAAAGTTGTAAGACGTATTTTAGAAAAATTAAATGTTTCTATTTACAATGAGAAAAAACAAAAAGGTTTAGTACGCACAATTGTAACACGTACTGCAGTTCAAACAGGGGAAGTACAAGTTACACTTATTACAACGAAAGAAGAATTACCAAATAAAGAACAATTTGTTGCAGAAGTACAAAAACAGATGCCAGCGGTTAAATCAATTATGCAAAATGTAAACTGGCGTAAAACATCTGTTATTTTTGGAGACAAAACATTTAAATTAGCTGGAAAAGAAGTAATTCAAGAAACACTTGGTGATTTATCATTTGAATTATCAGCACGTGCATTCTTCCAGTTGAATCCAGAACAAACAGTTGTTTTATATGATGAAGCGAAAAAAGCAGCTGCGTTAACAGGTGATGAGAAAATTGTAGATGCGTATTGTGGTGTTGGTACAATCGGACTTTGGCTTGCGAACGATGCAGCGGAAGTACGTGGTATGGATGTAATTCCAGAAGCGATTGCAGATGCAAGGAAAAATGCGAAGCGTCACGGATTTACAAATACGAAATATGAAGCAGGTAAAGCTGAACAATGGTTACCGAAATGGGTAAAAGAAGGATGGCGTCCAGATGTAATTGTTGTCGATCCACCACGTACAGGTTGCGATGATAAATTACTGGAAACAATTTTAAAAGTGAAGCCGAAACAAGTTGTGTATGTGTCTTGTAATCCTTCTTCATTAGCACGTGATGTACAAGCATTAATGAAGAGCTATGAAGTGGAGTATGTGCAACCAGTTGATATGTTCCCGCATACAGCTCACGTAGAAAATGTAGTGAAGCTTGTTAGAAAGTAAAGTTTATTAATATTCCCTCATGGTATGAGGGAATATTTTCTATGAAGGAGAATATTATGCATAATTATAAATTAACGATTCAGTACGATGGTGCACGTTTTAAAGGATGGCAACGTCTCGGTAATAATGATAATACGATTCAAGGAAAAATTGAAAGTGTCATATCTGAAATGGTCGGAAAAGAAATTGAAATTATCGGTTGTAGTAGAACAGACGCTGGTGTACATGCTTTGAATCAAGTTGCTAACTTTCAAAGTGATGAGAAGTTAGTGGAACATAAAGTGAAAAAATATTTAAATCAATATTTACCTAATGATATTAGCATTACGAATGTGGAAGAAGTATATGATCGTTTCCATGCTCGTTACAATTCTAAAGCAAAAACATATCTGTATAAAATTTGGAATGAAGAGCATACAAATCCATTTATGCGTAAATACAGCATGCATGTGAATAAAAAATTAAATGTGGAAAGCATGAAAGCAGCTGCGAAACATTTAGTTGGTTCACATGATTTTACTGCTTTTTCAAATGCGAAATCAAAGAAAAAATCTATGGTTCGAGAAGTATATACACTTGATGTGATGGAAGAGGCAGGGTTTGTACAAATTAGAGTAAGTGGTAACGGCTTCCTTCATAACATGGTAAGAAAAATTGTTGGAGCATTAATTGAAGTTGGATTAGGACAATTAGATGCTGAAGCAATTCCACAAATTCTAGAGGCGAAACAACGTAATCAAATTAATTGTCTTGCTGAGGCGAGTGGTTTGTATTTGGAGAATGTTGAGTTTTAATGGCAAATAAAAAAATCGGGCTAAGTAGCTCGATTTTTTTAGTATTACGAAGATTTCTCTTTTTTTATACGTATCTTCAAATTCCAAAAAGCAGCAAGCATAATAGCTGCAAAGGAGCCGCTAATTGTTCCAAATAGTTTTGCATAAGGAGAGCTGCTTACATCGGCATTAATGAATAACATCATACAGAGCATGGCAGGGAAAAAGTATAAGTATTGTAATAACTTTAATTTTTTATCATTACTCATATATATAGCCCCTTTCTAGCATGTTATATGTTTATTATAACATATTTTACCAAGTTGTTTTTACACTTGGAGACATGTTCATTTCATATGTGTAAATGCAGTTTTTTAATTCGATATTGTAAGTTTTGCCTACTTAATCCTAAAAATTTTGCAGCTTGTGAGATGTTACCATGATTCTCTTTAAGAATTTGGTTAATGTAGTTCTTTTCCATTTTTTCTATTGTGTGTTTTAAAGTTTTTGGTGCATCAGTATTGTGATTAGTTAGTGCATGTTGCATATTGAATTCTGTTTTTATTCGTTCACGGAAGCGAGTAGGCATATGAAACGCTGTAATGATGGTTTCATCTTCTATTAAGTTCATGGAACCTTCAATTATATGTTCCAACTCCCGTACGTTCCCAGGCCAATCGTATGCATAGAAAAATTCTCTTACATTTACATCTACATCGGTTACGTTTAGCCCGAATTGAGTATTATATTTTTCAATAAAGTGCTGAACAAGAGCTAGAATATCTTCTTTTCTTTCACGTAAAGGCGGAAGACATAAAGTAACGACGCTTAATCGGTAATATAAGTCTTCTCTTAATCGATTATGTGCGATGGCTTCGAAAGGATCTTCATTGATAGTTGCTATAATACGAACATCAATTTCTTTTTCGTGTGTGCCTCCGATTCTTCGTATTTTTTTTTCTTGTATAGCTCGTAGTAACTTCGCTTGAAGTGCTGGACTTAATGAGTTGATTTCATCTAATAACAAAGTTCCTCCGTTCGCTTCTTCAAATAAACCAGCTTTATCGATAGCTCCTGTAAATGCACCTCGGTTTGTACCGAATAATAAGCTTTCCATGAGTGTATCAGGTATAGCGGCACAGTTCTGTGAAATAAAGGGTTTTGTTGAACGCTGACTTTCATTATGGATGCTTTGTGCAAATAGTTCTTTCCCAGTGCCTGTTTCTCCTACTAGAAGTATGGAGGAAGATGTACGAATTACTCTTTTTCCTTCAGTAATGATTGATTGAATAGCTTCAGAATCACCAATTATGTGATCAAAGGTAAATTTAGTACTTTGTTTTCGAGAAGGGCCCATTCTTATTGTTTGCTTTAAGTTACTAATTTCTTTTGATATTTCAATAGCGCCTTTAATTTTTCCATTTTCTATTATAGGGAAAGTATCGTTAATCGTTGTAATTTCTTGTCCTTTATTGTTAAAATACGTTTGTTTTATATTTTTGTTTGTTTTTCCTAATTTTAATGCCTCTATAAGAGTACTATTTTTATTTTCTTCAAATGCAAATATTTCTAAAGGACTTTTATATAATACATCTGAGCGTTCCATTGATTCAATTTCCATCATTTTGCGGTTATAGATAATCGTTTTACTTTCCTCATTAATAATATGAATCCCGATATCGAGTTCATTGAGTAAAGTTTCATATAGCATGTTCATTTCAATGATCTGTTTAAAATTAATGTCTTCTGTACGCATAGATTATCTTCTCCTCATTTCACCCTATGAAGACTGACTTTTTATAATTTTATTAAAATTCTTATAAAACCGCAAAATTTTTTTGCTATTTTCCTTTTAAAACTTTTCAAATGATAGAAAAATTTTGCGGTTGTGCACGCTTTTTTGTGTAAAACTCTCATTTAATATATGAATTAGAGACTTGGTACGCATTTTGCATAAATAATATTTGAAATCTCTAGAGGGGAGAATATGAATTTTTACAGGATATACAACGTTTCGGTGTCAATTAATAAGAGGGAGGGGTTTATAAAGTGAAGACAGTTATAGAAGGTGTGTATAGTCCTTGTTATGGAAAAGTAGAGAAGTTATTTGTTACGGAAAGTTCTTACGTATACGAGTGGGAGAAATTAGCGTTAATTGAAACGATAGATAAACAGAAAGTAGAAATTAAGATAGGAATCAGTGGTTATATTGAATCATTAGAAGTAGTAGAAGGACAAGCTATTGCTGATCAAAAGTTATTAATAACAGTAAGGGATGACCTTTTAGTAACAGGCAGTGATTAATGTAAGTGATGTGTATTTTTGCTCTTTTAAATCATTATTTTTACGGTGAATAATTTTAAAAACGCTTACATTAAATGGATTGGCAAAGTGAAAAGGGGGGATTTATATGATGGATCAAAACCAAGGATTAAAAAGAGAATTGAAAAGCAGGCACATATTTATGATTGCACTCGGTGGAGTTATTGGTACAGGACTTTTTTTAGGATCAGGTTATACGATTCATGAAGCTGGGCCTGGAGGAGCAATTGTAGCCTATCTTGTCGGTGGATTTGTAATGTATTTAACGATGCTCTGTCTTGGAGAATTAGCGGTTGCGATGCCTGACGCAGGGTCTTATCAAACGTATGCGACAAAGCATATTTCTCCTGCAGCAGGTTATGTAGTGGGATGGATGTCGTGGTTAAACTGGTCTGCTACGATAGGCATTGAATTAATTGCAGTTAGTATTTTGATGAAACGTTGGTTTCCTGATGTACCGTCATGGATTTGGTGTGTAGTGTTCGCGGTATTGCTCTTTGCTATTAATGCGTTATCTTCAAGAAGTTTTGCGGAAGTGGAATTTTGGTTTGCAAGTATTAAAGTAATTACAATTATTGCATTTATTATTTTGGGCGGGGCAGCAATGTTTGGTTTTCTAGATATGAAAGGAAATGAACCAGCGCCAATGTTCTCTAGCTTTACTGATTATGGTGGATTGTTTCCAAATGGATTATCAGCCATTTTAATTACAATGATTGCAGTTAATTTTTCTTTCCAAGGAACAGAATTAGTTGGTATTGCAGCAGGTGAGAGTGAAAATCCAGAGAAAACAATCCCGAAGGCAATTAACAATACAGTTTGGCGTATACTTGTTTTCTTTGTACTATCTATTTTTATTCTTGCTGGACTATTCCCTTGGCAGCAAGCAGGAGTAATAGAAAGTCCATTCGTAGTTGTATTTGATAAAATTGGTATTCCTTATGCAGCAGATATTATAAATTTCGTTATTATTACAGCAGTACTATCCGTTGCGAATTCAGGATTATATGCAACTTCGCGTATGCTATGGTCTATGTCTAATCAAGGAATGATTAGTCCAATTTTTGGCAAGTTATCTAAAAACGGTGTTCCTATTTATGCATTAATCGTAAGCACAATTGTAGGGTGTCTCTCACTACTATCAGGTATTTATGCGGAAGATACAGTTTATTTATGGCTGCTTTCTATCGCTGGATTCGGAGCGATACTAGTTTGGGCATCTATTGCTTTATCAAATTTATTAGCTAGAAGGTCATACATGAAGCGGGGCGGGGATGTTAAGGACTTGAAATTTAAAACACCATTGTATCCATTTGTACCACTTCTTGCGTTAGTATTAAATTTAACAGTAATCGTTGGCATGGCCTTTATTCCAGAACAAAGAATGGCATTGTATTGTGGTATTCCATTTATGATTGTTTGCTTACTGTTTTATCGTGCTACAAGAAATAAGGGAAGTAATGTAGAGCATATTGAAAAGACAAATACAACGGAACTAGAGAGTTTATAATAGTGATTAATTAGGAGACTGTAAAATTGTAAACAGTCTCTTTTTTTGTGAAAATAAAGCTGGAAACATACTATGTATGCAAAGGGGAATTAGCGATGAATCCAGAAGTTTCGCAGTTGTTAAACCAAATAGATTCAAGGAAAGAGGAATTACTAGAACTTACAAAAACTTTAATTCGTTTTGAAACACCAGCACCGCCAGCGAGAAATACAAATGAAGCACAAGAATTTGTTGCAGAGTTTTTAAGAAAACGAAATTTTAGTATTGATAAATGGGATGTATATCCGAATGATCCGAATGTTGTTGGGGTAAAAAAAGGGATAAAAAGTGACTCATATAAAAGTCTTATTATTAATGGACATATGGATGTAGCCGAAGTGTCAGCAGATGAGGCGTGGGAAACAAATCCATTTGATCCATTTATAAAAGATGGCTGGTTAGTTGGACGTGGCGCAGCAGATATGAAAGGTGGGCTGGCTGGAGCGCTATTTGCCATTCAACTTTTACAAGAAGCTGGTATTGAATTACCTGGAGATTTAACTTTTCAATCGGTAATTGGAGAAGAAGTTGGAGAAGCAGGTACACTTCAATGCTGCAAAAGGGGTTACGATGCTGATTTTGCAGTAGTAGTGGATACGAGCGATTTACATATGCAAGGACAAGGCGGTGTCATTACTGGATGGATTACAGTGAAAAGTCCACAAACGTTTCATGATGCAACGCGCAGACAAATGATCCATGCTGGAGGACGTTTATTTGGAGCGAGTGCGATTGAAAAAATGATGAAAATTGTACAAAGCTTACAAGAATTAGAGCGCCACTGGGCAGTTATGAAAACATATGAAGGCTATCCATCTGGAACAACAACAATTAATCCAGCTGTTATTGAGGGAGGAAGGCATGCGGCGTTTATTGCGGATGAGTGCCGATTGTGGATAACAGTGCACTTCTATCCGAATGAAACACATGAACAAATAATAGACGAAATTGAAGAGTATATTGGAAAGGTGGCAGCTGCCGATCCATGGTTAAGTGAAAATCCGCCACAATTTAAGTGGGGCGGAGAATCAATGATTGTAGATCGTGGGGAAATTTTCCCTTCATTAGAAGTAGATAGTGAACATAAAGCTGTAAAAAAACTTAGCTCAGTACACGAGTCTACTCTATTAAAAAATGCAATTTTAGATATGTCTGCAACGGTAACTGATGGTGGTTGGTTTAGTGAGTTTCACATTCCAGCGATTATATATGGACCAGGTACATTAGAAGAAGCACATTCTGTAAATGAGAAAGTTGAAATTGAACAGTTAATTGAATTTACAAAAGTGATAACAACATTTATATATGAATGGTGCCACACGAAAAAATAGATTTGTATAGTAAAATCGTACGAGTATGTATACTTGTACGATTTTTTAGTGAACTATTTCAGAGTTGAATATAAACAACTGAAATAGTTCTTTATTTTGCTATGTCTTTCGTTTCATTTCAAGTAATTTCTCTTTTGCTAATTCAACGGCAATCGCATCATCTAAATAGCCAATTGGAAAGAGATAGTCGGGAATAATATCTGTCGATAAAATGAAATAAAGTAATGCGCTCCCAAGAACTGCACGTTCTTCTTTTGAAATGGTTTCATTGCAAAATTGTTGATACATATCTGTTAATTGTTCAATAAAAGGACCAGCACTATCAATTTGCTCTAATTTGCTTGCGAAACTGTCACGAATACGATTTTCGCCTTCTGTTGTCTGGGCATAGCGTTCGTAATTTTCGAGTTCTTGTTTTACGCGAGTTGTAGTGTAATCGAAATCGAATAAGTTAGAGGATTGTAAAGTTTGTTGAATGGTATCAAGAGATGTGTACATATCCGTTTTTTCTTTATTTATGTGAGGAGAATCAGGGTACATTTCATCAAATAACAATTGGGGTGGAACTTGAAGACATTCTGCAAATTTTTGTAGATGTTTTTGTTTTGGCGGTTGTTTGCCATTAATAATTCTTGAGACTGTTGCAGGATCAATATTTGTAAGTATTCCTAGTTGGCGCATAGATAGGGCGCGTTCTTTTAAAAGTTTTTTTATTAATTTACCAAGCCGATCATTCGGATTTTCATTAGCCATAGTGTAGGCACTCCTTTTTTAGTGTTGAAAAAATGTTGAGCATTTATTACAAGTATATGAAACAGACAGGCACAGTTGCTCAACATTTTCATAATATGCATTGAAAAGTGAGAAAAAGGGGTGACTATTTATGAGTACGGCAGGCTTATTTTCAATTTTTTTAATTGGGATCGCTTCTAATTTAGATAATGCAGGTGTTGGAATTGCGTATGGCATTCGTAAAATTCGTATTTCGTGGTTTAACAATTTTATCATCGCATTCTTCGGGTTTTTATTTACTTTACTAGCTGGATTTTTTGGGAACTGGATTGCGTTATTTATTTCAGAGTTTACAGCAAACCTGATTGGAGCAATCGTTTTAGGGATAATCGGGGTGTTTATTTTATGTCAGCCTTTCTTGAGTCAAAAAAATACTGTAGGTTCTAAAGGTGATAATGTACTTATGGGAATTTTACGTGATCCAGAAAAAGCAGATTTTGATGGCTCTAAAACAATTAGTTTTTCTGAAGCACTTGTTTTAGGAGTTGCATTATCTATTAATAATATTGCAGGTGGGTTTGATGCTGGGGTAACAAATTTAAATCTTTGGCTTACAGCGACTATTTCTGGGGTGTTTAGTTTTATTTGCATAAGTGGTTTTGCATATGTAGGGAAACGATATTTAGCAGCATACTTAGGGAAATGGGCGACGGTTATTGCAGGAGTGTTATTAATACTTATTGGGATTGATCAGTTGTTGTGAAAATAGAAAAGCAATGTTCGAGCATTTCCTCGGAAATACTTGAATAAATTGCATATATCGACATCGGATATTTACTTCTTAATAAATAAAAAGCACCTACATACTACATAGGTGCTTTTTAGCGTATGTCTTCAATTAATTGCTCTGATTCTTCATGCATACTGTATTCACTTAACACTTGGATGCAAAGCCATTTTAATTCCTCGATAGTATGCTCAAGTTCTTCAGGAAGCACATGATGAATGTCTTCAAGTCCCATCCCGAAATGAATAAGTTCAAGTACTTGATCATCGATGTTCCGATCCATTAATAATTCAAGTACTTCTAAATTGAATATGTATCGGTGAGCTTCGTCGAGTGAAACAACTTTTAACTTCAAGCTTTCTACAATACTCAATATAAAAAGAAGGATTGTTTTTTCAAGAACAGGTTGTTTTCCCATTTGAAATATTAGTTTCATCTTTCACACCTCCACATATAGCGCTAGGTTGTACTATATTATTCAGGAGGGGGGAACAAATATGCATGATATAGAGAAACTTTCAGCACTGTTTTTGTAAGAGGATTGATAACTGACAAAAGTGAGATTTTGGTGAAATAAAAAATCCTGCCAGTATAGCAGGATAACTCGCGATTAAAAAATACTCCAGCCTTCTTGAGCAGAAAGAAGTTCAAGAATTTTAAAACCAGCAATACTATTTCCGTTTGCATCTAAAGCTGGTCCGAAAATGCCGATTCCCATATCGCCTTTTACGCAGCCGAAAATACCACCCGCTACACCACTTTTTGCAGGGATACCAACGCGTATTGCAAATTCACCAGATTCGTTATACATACCACATGTGACCATAAATGTTTTGCAAATTTTTGTAATATGTTTAGGGATGATTTGTTTCTTTTTATATGGATCATATCCATCCATTGCAAAAATTAAGCCGATACGTGCTAAATCGATGCAGTTTACTTCAACTGCGCATTGACGAGTATATAAATCCATAAGTTCTTCAATATCACAATCGATAATACCGTTTTGTTTCATATAATAGCAAAGCGAACGATTTAGATAAGCTGTCTCTAATTCTGAATCGGCAACTTTAGAGGAATAATTAATAGTAGGGTTATCTGTTATTTCACGTACAAAATGAAGAATACGTTCCATTTTTTCCTCGTTATCTTTTCCTGCTAACATGCTTGTAATAGCTAATGCTCCTGCATTTATCATTGGATTAAGGGGTTTGGATGGACTTGTCGTTTCTAACTTAATAATAGAATTAAATGGGTCACCCGTTGGTTCCATTCCAACTTTGGAAAATACATATTCTTCACCACGGTCTAAAAGGGCAAGGGCAAGTGTAATTACTTTGGAAATACTTTGAAGAGTAAATAGTGTTTGTGAGTTGCCTGCATGGATATATTCTGTTTCTTTATGGAAAATGGCAATCCCTAAATCGTCTGGATTTGCATTTCCTAGTTCGGGGATATAAGTAGCAAGTTTTCCTTTTTTCGTATATGGTTTTACTTGTTCTAACAACTGCTGTAAGTTGTTTGTTTCAATGCACTGCATAGTACCAACGCTCCTATTTCGAATTAACTAAGTTTACTTTTCCCGATATGCTCGGAAATAAATAATAACATGAAAAAGTGGAATGATAAAACGAAAGTTATATGTTCTATAGTAGGTCGTTCTTTCAAGTCCTTTGTATTAAAAAAGGAGAATTTCCCTTTTATATAACAGTTTGGAAATAGGAGATTTATCCATAAAAAATTCGAAAATAAAAACTACACATCTATACAACTATATGTTATTATGGTTATGTAAATAGAAAGCGTTTTCTAAGGCGTACTTATAATGATAACGATTTCATAAATTTGATAGGGGGAATTAAAATGTTGCAGTTTTTACAACGTATTGGTAAAGCGTTAATGCTTCCAATCGCCGTACTACCAGCAGCAGGATTATTGCTTCGTTTAGGGCAACCAGATGTATTTGATATTCCTGTTATGGCACAGGCCGGTGCAGCAGTTTTTGATAATTTAGCACTCATTTTTGCAATTGGTATTGCAATCGGTCTTTCAGTTGATGGTAGTGGTGCAGCAGGTCTTGCAGGTGCAATTGGTTATCTAGTTATGAAAAACAGTATTGATGCACTTAGTAAGGGATATTCTACTGTAGAATTACAAGATAAATTAGGCAAAGTCCAAGATTTAATAGGTAATAGCGCTAATGTTGATCCATCTAAGCTTGCAGATACAATGACACAAGTATCTAAGGCAGCCGAATTATCGACTAAAGTGGATATGAAAGTTTTAGGTGGTATTATTGTTGGTGTTATAGCGGGACTTCTTTATAATAAATTCCATAAGATTAAACTTCCAGAATGGTTAGGGTTCTTTGCTGGAAAACGTTTCGTCCCAATTGTTACATCGGTTGTGATGTTAATATTAGGAATTCTATTCGCACAAATTTGGCCAGCAATTCAAAATGCTATCGATGCATTAGCTCATGGAATTGTTAATTTAGGGGCAGTTGGTTCAGGTCTATTTGGTTTATTAAACCGTCTATTAATTCCAATCGGTTTACATCATGTAATGAACACATATTTCTGGTTCGTACTTGGTGACTTTACAAATGCAGCAGGTAATGTTGTAAATGGTGATATTGCTCGCTTCCTTGCCGGAGATAAAACAGCGGGTATGTTTATGACTGGTTTCTTCCCAGTTATGATGTTCGGTTTACCAGCAGCATGTTTCGCAATGATTGCGGCTGCTAAACCAGAAAAACGTAAAATGGTTACAGGTATGTTAGGTGGTCTAGCATTAACTTCATTCTTAACTGGTATTACAGAACCAATTGAATTCTCATTCATGTTCTTATCACCAGTATTATATGGTATTCATGCTGTATTAACAGGTCTTTCTTTATTCATTACAACAACTCTTGGTATTCACGATGGTTTCACATTTAGTGCCGGTGCAATCGATTATTTCTTAAACTTCGGTATTGCAACAAAACCATTATTACTAGCGGGAGTGGGCTTAATTTACGCAGTAATTTATTTCGTTGTATTCTACTTCTTAATTAAGAAGTTCGACCTAAAAACTCCTGGTCGTGAAGACGAAGAGGAAGTAGCTGAAGGTGAAGAAGCTCCAGTTGCAGGTTCAATTGGTGAAACTTACGTAGCAGCTTTAGGCGGAAAAGAAAACTTAACAGTTATTGATAACTGTGCAACACGTCTACGCTTACAAGTAAAAGATGCTGGTCAAGTAAATGAAGCAGCATTAAAACGTGCTGGTGCAAAAGGTGTTATGAAATTAAGTAATACAAGTGTACAAGTTATCGTAGGTACAAATGTTGAATCTGTTGCCGATGATATGAAAAAACACGTATAAATAATGAGATAAGAGGATGTCTAAAAAGATTGATAACATCAATTTTTTACAGGATATCCTCTTTTTTTGTTAACAATTTAACGGGAATCTTACTTTTGTAAATTTTCTTTTTCTTTTTTGTACATATGGGTTGGTAATATGTGTAGTGCGTGATAAAGTAGGGATGATATAGAATGGATTATCCATAATCTACTAAAATAAATCTTTAGTAGAGGAATTAAATTATTGGTGAGTAAGGGGAAAAAAGCAATTATGGATCAGGAAAAAAATAATGCGAATGGGAAAGCAAATCGGCCGATTGTATACATAAAAAGGACAATCATTCTCGTCTTACTATTATCACTTGTATATTTCATGTATACAAAAATTGTTGCGCATAATAAGAAAGAAGAAACTTTAAAAGCGGCAGCAGAAATGAAGAAACAAGAAGAGCTAAAAAAGAAAGAAGAAAAAAAGAAACAAGACGTACAGAAGCAAAAACAAAAAGAGCAGGAAGAACAAGTGAAGCAAGCGCAAGCTGCGGAACAGCCTGCTGAAGGACCACCTCAAGAAATTAATGAAAACGCTCAATTGGACCAGTATTTACAAAACGCAGGATTTAGCGGGACAGCTGTTATTGTGAAGAACGGAAAAGTTCTTCTGAATAAAGGGTACGGTATGGCAAATAAAGAGCAGCAAGTACCGAATAATTCAGAGACGACTTTTTATATTGGCTCTATTTCAAAGGCGTTTGTAGCAACTGCTATTATGCAATTGAAAGATCAAAATAAATTACAAGTAGAAGATACTGTTGCGAAGTATATTCCAGATTTTCCACAAGGTAATAGTATTCAGCTAAAACATCTATTAACACATACATCAGGGATTCCCGAATATGAGCAAGGAAAAGAAGATATTTCTCATGAAGAACTGATAAAGCGAATAGGAAATCAAAAGCGTATTGGTGGTCCAGGAGAGAAGTGGAAGTATTCCGATTCGAACTACTCTATACTTGCATACATTGCCGAGAAGGTAAGTGGACAGTCGCTTGAAGAATATATTAAACAACATATTTTTGCTACTGCTGGTATGAAACATTCTGGTTTTGGCACAGCGTTAGAACAAACAAGATTCCCATCAACGGGTTATAAAATAGTAAATAATAATATGACAACACCTAATATTCCGAGCATGTCACAACTATATGGTTGTGGTGATATATATACGAGTGCACATGATTTATATTTATTTAACGAAGCGTTATACTCTGGAAAGTTAATTTCAAAAGCGAGTTACGATCAAATGTTTACAGCCGTGAAAAAAGATTACGGATTTGGCTGGTACGTAGACCCAGGAAGCTATTCGAATCACGGTGTAATGCCAGGTTGGAATTGTTTAAATGGATTTAGTAAAAACGGTAGTGTGTATGTTGTTTTATTATCTAACATTCAAAACAACATTAAATCATTTGGTAAAGTGAATAATGACATTTATACGATGTTGCGAAATATTGAAGTGTAAGAAACTATCCTTTTGGATAGTTTTTTTTTGCCCTGAAACAAATATTTCTTTTAGAAAATGTATGCCTTACCTATCACAAAAACATCTATTTTGTATACATTAAGATGTATGGATGTAAAATTTTATAATCTAAAAATAATAGGAGGAGAAGTGTATGTGTCTGTTCAGAAAATATTGGCATAAATTATCAAGATTGTTTAATAGACAATTAAGCTATTTTTTAGATGATAAATTATTGCCTGCTGTGGAACGACTTTTATTTTCGCAAAACTTTGCAAGGTTTATTCAAAGAAACTCTAAGCAAGCTACGGAAGAATTTATAAAATCAAGCCAATTTCAATCTATTATTTGTAACATTTTAAAAGAATGCAATACATCACCTTTTAAAGAAATTGCAAAGCAGTATTTAGGTAAAAACGTTGAAATTACGGTGACAGTTGGACAATTAACAGGTGTGATTGTAGCAGTTGGTGATGATTTCTTAACACTACAAGAAGGAATAGGGACGGAAGTTTTATTACCATTTACAAGTATTATATCAATAAAAGAAGCGTAAGAAAGGAGACTTATATATGTTATTTACTGATGAATTGCGTAACCATGTTGGTGAGTTAGTGCAAGTTGTTACAGCTGTAGAAATTGTTGCAGGCATTCTGTTATCTGTGACGGATGGGGCAGTAAGTGTTCGTACTTCTCCTTCTTATGGACCACCGGAAGATGTAATCGTGCGTACTCCTATTATTGCTTATGTTCGCTTGGAAGGGTAAGTGTGATACAAGTATGAGAGTATCAGTTGTTATTCCAGCGCACAATGAAGCGAGTACTTTATCACAAGTTTTAGTAGAAGTGGAGAAGCTCAAGCCTTACGAAATTATTGTAGTAGATAATGGCTCGACAGATGGAACGAAAGACATAGCGTTACAACATCATTGTCACGTGATTTATTATAAACATTCTCTTGGCAATGATGTTGGACGGGCTATTGGGGCTAGAGAAGCAAAAGGTGAAATTGTTTTGTTTTTAGATGGTGATATTGTTATTGATAGTAAAGAGTTACAACATTTCGTGAAAGGAATTCGACAAGGGCATCAAATTGTTGTGAATAATTTAACATGGTCGGTTTATTTAAAGATGAGACCACATTATACGACAGTTGGAAAGTTCATGTTGAATCGCTATTTGAATAAAAAAGAGCTTGTTGTTGGATCTTTAATCGCAATTCCACATGCGATGAGCAGGGAAGTTATCGAGAAACTTGGGTGGTGGAATTTAGCAGATCCAGCACTATTTCAAGCGATAGCGATGTCTAGAGGAGTAGATATTGTTGATACGGCTTCGGTCGATGTAATTCACACAAATAAGGTTCGTCCTGTGCATACAGGAACATCACCTGGTTCTCCTTATCCGAAAGCGACTAGCCGTATTATGGGTGATCATTTACGTGCTTTGCAATATGTAATCGAAACATATGGTAAACGCGGCGGTTTTTCGGAGGGAAACAGGGATAGGGAGTTTATAGGGAACTATAAACCAGTTGTATTAAAGAAGGAAAAAGCGAAATATAGTGCGATTATACCAGTGTCAGAAGAAAAAATGACGATAAGATCTGTTATACAAGAAGTGAAAAAAGCAGGGGTAGATGAAATTATTGTTGTCGCGAATGGAGCAGATTTTGAGACTGTTAAACAGGCAAAGTTAGAGAATGTTATTGTTGTTGAATTCGGGGAGGCGCTTGGACATAATGTAGCACGAGCGATAGGTGCCATGCATGCTACGGCAGATATTTGTTTATTCGTTGATGGTGATTTTGTTATTCCAGCAAAAAAACTCACTCCATTTTTGCAAGCTGTTGAAGATGGAAGTGACGTGGTTTTAAATGATTTACAATGCTTATTAGATATGTTTCATCCTGCAGATCCAATTAGTATGGGGAAATATTTTATGAATTTAGTAGCGAAAAGACCGGATTTATGGAATAACTCATTAACGGCAGTACCACATGCTATGCATAAAAGGGTAATAGAGAAAATAGGATATGACTCGCTTGTTATTCCGCCATTAGCTCAAATGAAAGCTATTTTGGAGGTTTTTTCTATTACAGCAGTAGAATTTGTAGATGTTATAAAAACCAATCGGGTACGCCCGGAGCAACATGGATTTGTAAATGGGCGTATTCCGGCATTTGACCGTATTTTCGGTGATCAACTTGAGGCGATTGCTTATCTATTGCAATATACAGACGAACGTGGGAGTTTTACAGATGGAGATCGCGATAGAGACACTATTCAACAATTGAGAAAGGAAGAAAAGAATACAGATGAATGCTAGTAGTAAAGTAGCTATTATTGGATTAGGGTATGTTGGTCTTCCTTTAGCAGTCCATTTTGCAGAAAGAGGACATACCGTACTTGGATTAGATAAAGATACTAGAAAAATAGAATCGATTATAAAAGGAGAAAGTTATATTCCAGATGTTTCTTCTAAAGTGTTGCAAAGTTTATTGACTAAAAATAAATTAATAGTAAATACACCAGATAAAGGTATTACTGATTTCCAAAGTAGTGATTATGTTATTGTTACTGTTCCAACTCCAATTAATGAACGAAGAGAACCAGATTTAAGTGCCCTCATTTCAGCTTCGCATTATATACAACAAAATCTCCAAAAAGGACAAACCTTCATTTTTGAAAGTTCCACATATCCAGGCACACTTGAGGAAGTTATTATTCCTATTATTTCTCAAGCTGGCCAAAAGGTAGGAGAAGATTTCTATATCGGATATTCCCCTGAGAGAATTGATCCAGCAAATAGTCAATATTCAGTTCAATCTATTCCAAAAGTTATTAGTGGACAAACAGAAAAGTGTAAACAAAAAGTACAGGATTTATATAGTACCATTTTTGACGTAGTTGTACCTGTTAGTTCGCCGAAAGTAGCAGAGATGTGTAAGTTATTTGAAAATATTCAGCGCTTAGTTAACATCTCTTTAGTAAATGAGTTAAACACATTATGTGAAAGTTTAGGGATTGATTTTTATGAGGCCATTGAAGCGGCATCTACAAAACCTTTTGGATTTACTCCGTATTGGCCAGGACCAGGGATAGGGGGGCACTGTATTCCCGTAGACCCCTTATATTTTCAATGGAGAATAAAAAAGAATGGGGCAATTAGTCAATTAATTGAGGCGGCACATGTAATTAATGAAGAAATGCCAGAGAAAATAGTCCGGAAAGTAAAGGGCATGGTGCAATCACCCGGACTAGTTTTAATTGTAGGAATCGCATATAAGAAAGATGTAAATGATTTGAGAGAATCACCGGCTTTGCCAATTATTCAATTACTAATAAAAGAAGGATACGAGATAAAATACCATGATTCATATATTTCTTCCGCGGAAATTGGAGATAAGGTGTATCAATCTGTTGCTTTGGATGAACAAACAGTTAAAGAGGCAGGTTGTATTTTAATTTTAACTGACCACTCTAATATCGATTGGAAGCTTTTTAAAGGAATGAACCGAGTAATAGATACACGGGGAATCGTAAAGAAGGTGAGTGTATGAGTAAGAAATGTTTAATTACAGGTGGGGCCGGATTTATTGGATCTCATTTAGCTGAAGAGTTGGTGAGAAGGGGTTATGAAGTCACGATTGTGGATAACTTCTATAAAGGGAAAAATAAGTATCATAATGAGCTAATGAGAGAGATTCGGGTTATTCCAATAAGTGTTTTAGATAAAAACTCTATTTATGAATTAGTAAATCAACATGATGTAGTGTTTCATTTAGCAGCAATTTTAGGTGTTAAAACGACAATGGAAAAAAGTATAGAGCTCATTGAAACGAATTTTGACGGAACGAGAAACATTTTACAAGCAGCATTAAAAGGAAAGAAGAAAGTAGTTTTTGCATCTACTTCAGAAGTATATGGTAAAGGCAAACCGCCTTTCTCTGAAGAAGGAGATCGATTGTACGGGGCAACTTCTAAAATTCGTTGGAGTTATGCAGTTTGTAAAACGTTAGAAGAAACATTATGTTTAGGATACGCATTAGAAGGCTTACCTGTAACGATTGTTCGTTATTTTAATATTTATGGTCCAAGAGCGAAAGATGGTCCATATGCAGGAGTAATCCCGCGATTTATCCGTGCAGCTTTGCAAGGAGAAGACATTCTCGTATATGGAGATGGAAAGCAGACACGTTGCTTTACGTATGTGAGTGATGCGGTAGAAGCAACAATTCGGGCAATGGATGAGAAGGTAAATGGTGAGATTATTAATATAGGTTCTGAGAACGAACAGAGTATAAAAGAAGTAGCAGAAACAATAAAAAAACTAACGAAATCTTCTTCGAAAATTGTACAAGTTCCTTTTGAGGAAGTATATCCACATGGCTTTGAAGAAATTCCGAATAGAAGGCCGAACGTAACAAAGTTAAGAGAACTTGTTCAATTTCAAGCGACAGTAACGTGGGAACAAGGATTGAAAGAAACTATTAAATGGTTTCGTGAAGAAAACAATGGCTAAGTCGCTATCAGTTATTATTCCTGCAAGTAATGAAGTAGATACGATTTCAGGAGTTATTCAATCGGTAAAACCGTTAAATCCAGTAGAGATTATTGTCATAGCAAATGGTTGTAATGATGGTACAGAAGAGGTTGCTGATCAGCTAGGTTGTAAAGTAATCAGGTATACAGAACTATTAGGAAACGATGTTGGGCGTGCAGTTGGCGCAAAACATGCGATAGGTGATGTATTACTATTTATAGATGGGGACTTTGCTATTCCAACTTCCAAATTACAATTGTTTCTTAATCCAATTTTACATGATCAGACTGACATCGTTTTAAATAATTTGGACGCATTGTTTTTAAAGAAACAAAAACCCCATTCCGTTACAGTGTGGCGTCAAATATTAAATGCAATGTTAGAGCGTGAAGAATTAAAGATAGATTCTTTATTATCTGTACCTCATGCGTTGACGAAAGAAGTCGTCCAAAGTATTGGATATGAATGTTTAGTTAATCCTATTGTAGCTCATTTACGTATAGCACAAAGTAAATGGAGAATTAACCGTCATTGTGCTATTGATGTTATTACGCCGAATAAATTTCGACCGATTGAACATGCTGCATATGGCACGAACCTTTCTCAATCTGAAAGACGAATGATAGGTGATCATATAGAAGCAGTTGCAGAACGAATAGTAAGCAGTGATATACGCGGGGGATATTATGATGGAAATAGGAAAAGGGATAGCGTCTATCATACTTTAAATTTCGAAGATTTTTATCAAGGATGGGGCGTTACATCCAATTTGTATAGAGAAAAGCAACTATCGGTTGTTATTCCTGTACAAAATGAAGAGAAAACAATTGGAAAGGTTATAGAAGAGCTTCGTAAAATTGAACCTTTTGAAATCATCGTTGTCGTAAATGGTTCGTCAGATAAAACAGCAACGATTGCAAAAGACAAAGGCGCAACAACCATTGTATATAAAGAAGCCCTTGGAAACGATGTAGGGCGTTCACTTGGAACTTATTTTGCAAAAGGAGAAATTGTGTTATTTATAGATGGTGATTTTGTTATTCCAGCTAGTGAACTATATCCTTTTGCAAAAGCTATTGCAGATGGAAAGGACGTCGCATTAAATGATTTAAATCATTATTTAGATTTAAGAGTACCACTTCATCTTGTAACTGCATTTAAGTATGCACTAAATTTAGCTTGTGATAGAAAGGATTTAGGGGTAGGCTCACTTATTGCGGTACCTAATGCATTTAGCCACAAGTGTTTGAAAGCAATTGGATATAAATCTTTATTGTCACCTTGTGTAGCACAGGTGAAGGCTCTTCTTTCTGGATTTGAAATTGCATGTGTATGTCGTGTTGAGGTTGATAAGATGAACCGTATTCGTCCCAGTGAACATTTTGCAAAAATAGGTCATCCTCCAGCTGTACTTCGAATTATAGGTGATCATATAGAAGGACTAGAGCAAATAATTGCATCAACAGACAATCGTGGCGGATTCTATGATGGCAATAGAAAAAGAGATGTTTTATAGAAGTAACAAAAAAAGTGTACAACATGTGTACACTTTTTTGTTCTGTTATAAAAACTATAACAGATTAGGAGATAAGAGTATTACAGCTCTACAATGGGTATTGTTCTTATATTACAAAATAGGACTCGTATATAAGGATACCAAAAAAATACAATTAAGGAAAGGGTTAATTTTAAAGACTTTTAAATGAAGTTAACACTATATATATAGTAGTTTGCTCAACATTTCACAAACATGTCACAACTATTTCGTTCACTTTCGTAAAAAAGTAGTATTCTAAGTGTGTAAGCTGTTATATAAAAAATCTTAGTCCTGTACTAATCAAAAATGGAGGAGATTAGGATGACTCAAGTATTAGAAAATGTTAAAAACGCATGGGAAAACTTTAAAGGTGAAAAATGGAAAGCAGAGATTGATGTTCGCGATTTCATTTTAAATAATGTAAACGTTTTCGAAGGAGACGAATCTTTCTTAGCAGAAGCAACTGAAGCAACGAAACAACTTTGGGATCAAGTAATGGATTTAACAACAAAAGAACGTGAAAACGGTGGCGTTCTTGATATGGATACAAAAATTGTTTCTTCTATTACATCACATGACCCAGGATACTTAAATAAAGATATTGAAAAAGTAGTTGGTTTCCAAACTGATAAACCATTTAAACGTTCTTTACAACCATATGGTGGTATTCGTATGGCAGAACAAGCTTGTGAATCTTATGGATACGAAATGGACAAAGAACTTAGTCGTATTTTTAGAGATTGGAGAAAGACTCATAACCAAGGTGTATTTGATGCTTATACACCAGAAATGAGAAATGCACGTAAATCAGGTGTTATTACTGGTCTTCCAGATGCATACGGTCGTGGACGCATTATCGGTGACTATCGACGCGTAGCATTATATGGTATTGATCATTTAATTGAAGCGAAAAAAGCTGATTTGAATTTAACTGGTGGTGTAATGAGCGAAGATACAATGCGTTTACGCGAAGAGTTATCTGAGCAAATGCGTGCACTTCAAGAACTAAAACAAATGGCTGCTTCTCATGGTTTCGATATTTCTAAACCAGCAACAAATGCACAAGAAGCATTCCAGTGGTTATACTTCGCATATCTTGCAGCGATTAAAGAGCAAAACGGAGCTGCAATGAGTCTTGGACGTACTTCTACATTCTTAGATATTTACATTGAAAGAGATTTAGCAAATGGTACTTTAACAGAAGAAGAAGTACAAGAAATTGTAGATCACTTCATTATGAAATTACGTCTTGTGAAATTCGCAAGAACACCTGATTATAATGAATTATTCTCTGGTGACCCAACTTGGGTAACTGAATCTATCGGTGGTATGGCATTAGATGGTCGTCCATTAGTAACAAAGAACTCATTCCGTTTCTTGCATACATTAGATAATTTAGGACCAGCTCCAGAACCGAATTTAACAGTTCTTTGGTCTAAACAATTACCAGAGAACTTTAAAAACTACTGTGCGAAAATGTCCATCAAAACATCAGCAATTCAATATGAAAATGATGACATTATGCGTGCTGATTACGGCGATGATTACGGAATTGCTTGTTGTGTATCTGCAATGAGAATCGGTAAGCAAATGCAGTTCTTCGGAGCTCGTGCAAACTTAGCGAAAGCATTATTATATGCGATTAACGGTGGTAAAGATGAAAAATCAAAAGCACAAGTTGGTCCTGAGTACGCACCAATTACTTCTGAAGTACTAAATTACGAAGAAGTTATGCATAAGTTTGATATGACAATGGAATGGTTAGCGGGTCTATATTTAAACACATTAAATGTTATCCATTACATGCATGATAAATATAGCTATGAACGTATTGAAATGGCACTTCATGATACAAATGTTCTTCGTACAATGGCAACAGGTATCGCGGGTCTATCTGTAGTAGCAGACTCATTAAGTGCAATTAAATACGCACAAGTAAAACCAATCCGTGATGAAAATGGTATTGCAGTTGACTTCGAGATTGAAGGAGACTTCCCAAAATACGGTAACAATGATGATCGTGTAGATGAGATCGCTGTAAATCTCGTGAAAACATTTATGAATAAACTGCGTAAACATAAAACATATCGTAATTCCGTTCATACAATGTCAATTTTAACTATTACATCTAACGTTGTATACGGTAAGAAAACTGGTAACACTCCAGATGGACGCCGTACTGGAGAACCATTTGCACCAGGTGCAAATCCAATGCATGGACGTGATACAAAAGGTGCATTAGCTTCATTATTATCTGTAGCTAAATTACCATATGAAGATGCACAAGATGGTATTTCTAATACATTCTCTATTATTCCAAAAGCACTTGGTAAAGAAGATGATGTACAAGTACGTAACTTAGTATCTATGCTTGATGGCTATGCAGTAAAAGAAGGCCATCACTTAAATATTAACGTATTTAATCGTGAAACATTAATGGATGCAATGGAACATCCTGAGAAATATCCACAATTAACAATTCGCGTATCTGGTTACGCTGTAAACTTTATTAAATTAACTCGTGAACAACAAATTGATGTAATTAACCGTACAATGCATGAAAGCATGTAAATGAAAAAAGTGTCCCTTCGCTTTTAATACATAGCGAAGGGAGGCTGTTTCAATAAAGGAGGAAGTAACATGGTAAAAGGAAGAATACATTCTGTAGAGTCTTGTGGTACTGTTGATGGCCCAGGGATTCGTTATGTCATATTTACACAAGGGTGTTTATTACGTTGTCAATATTGTCATAATGCTGATACGTGGGAAATCGGTAAAGGTAAAGAAATAACAGTTGAAGAAGTGATGCAGGATGTGACATGTTACCTTCCATTTATTGAAGCCTCCGGAGGCGGTATAACAGTTAGCGGTGGAGAGCCATTATTACAGCTAGACTTTTTAATTGAGTTGTTTAAAAAGTGTAAAGAGGCTGGTATCCATACAACAATCGACTCTTCTGGTGGGTGTTATTCTGAGGAACCAGAATTCCAAAATAAGCTAGATATTTTAATGGATTATACAGATTTAGTTTTATTGGATTTGAAACATATCGATTCCAAAAAGCATCGTAAATTAACAGGGAAACCAAATGAACATATTTTACAATTTGCTCGTTATTTATCGGATAAGAATAAAGCGATTTGGGTACGACACGTATTAGTTCCTGGTGTTACGGATAATGAAGAGGATCTACAAAAACTATCTAGCTTTATTCAAAGTCTGTCTAATGTTCAAAAAGTTGAAGTGTTACCATATCATAAGCTTGGTGTATATAAATGGGAGGCGCTTGGACACAAGTACCCACTCGCAAATGTAGAACCACCTACTGAGAAAAATGTAGAACATGCTAAACATATTTTACAAGCGGTCTAATCCAAATATTGGATTAGGCTTTTTGCTTTCTTTACAATAAAATCTAGAGTATATATTGATAAAAGAGTATACTGAAAGTAGAATATCCATAATTTTGTACGGATTAAGTGGATAAATTTACATAATTGTAAAGGGAAATCAAAATAGTAAAAAGAATTAAGAAGTAAAAGAGTGAGTATCATGGAATAGAGAAGATTTGTAAGTTATTGCGAAAGCTCTTATAGGAAAGTATAATGTAAAGATATGAGCACAGATAGGATTAAGGGGTCAATCTTATATGCTTTGCATATCCACGACAGGTACATAGCTGAAAAGGGAATTATTAGAATCTGTTTATGTAATTTTTAAGGAAAATGTTTTTCCTATTGTCGTATATGCAATATGGAGAAACAAAAAGCTAGGAGTGGATTTGTTTGATAAAAAACCCCAAGGTTTTAATATTAACTGCACATTACGGTAATGGTCATGTGCAAGTAGCAAAAACATTAGAACAAACATTTCGCCAAAAAGGAATTGAAGATGTTATTGTATGCGACTTGTTTGGAGAATCACATCCATTTATAACTGACATTACAAAATATCTATATTTAAAAAGTTATACAATAGGAAAAGAATTATATCGTTTGTTTTATTACGGGGTAGAAAAAATTTATGATAAGAAAATAGCATCTTGGTATGCGAACTTTGGAAGAAAACGTTTGAAAACACTGTTACAGGTGGAGAAACCTGATATTGTAATTAATACATTTCCAATTATTGCTGTACCAGAATTGAAAAAACAAACGGGGATTTCAATTCCTGTCTATAACGTATTAACGGATTTTTGCGTGCATAAAATATGGATTCATCGAGAAGTAGATCGTTATTTTGTTGCAACGGATTACGTGAAAGAATTGATGGTTGATATCGGTGTACCTGCGGAACAAATTGTTGAAACAGGAATTCCAATTCGGAGTAGTTTTGAGTTAAAGGTAAATTCAGACATCATATATAATAAATATCAGTTATGTAAGAATAAAAAGATTTTACTAATTGTAGCAGGTGCTCATGGGGTATTAGGAAATGTAAAAGAACTATGCCAATCATTTATGTCAGTGCCTAATTTACAAGTAGTTGTCGTTTGTGGAAAAAATGAAGCTTTAAAACATGATTTATTAAGTTTACAGAAGCAAAATTCCGATGCATTAAAAGTGTTTGGGTATGTTGAAAATATTGATGAATTATTCCGAGTTACTTCTTGTATGATTACGAAGCCAGGCGGAATAACATTAAGTGAAGCAGCAGCGTTGCAAGTACCTGTCATTTTATATAAGCCTGTTCCAGGACAAGAAAATGAAAATGCGATGTACTTTGAAAAAAAAGGAGCAGCAGTTGTCATTCGCGATGATAGTGAGGTTTTCGCAAAAACAGAGGCATTATTACAAGATGATGTGAAGCTTCTTCAAATGAAAGAAGCAATGAAAAGCATCTATCTTCCAGAGCCAGCTGGTCATATTGTAGATGCAATTTTGACAGAAAATCATGCAGAACCGCGTCATATACCTATTAAATCACCTGCTCTTGCACAATCTTTTACTTAATATGAAACCCTCTTTGTATATGTAAAGAGGGTTCTTTGTTATTTTCAAAGAAAATTTAGCTACTTATCCACAAAAGGATTGCGCTTTCATTAAACAGTAAAGTCGGAATATTAACAACTATATCCACATTGTCCACAATTTTTAGAAAAATATCCACAATTAAAACAGCTGATATATGCTTTAATATAGAAAAATATTAAGTGTTTTTGAAAATTACTAACAATTGCATCAGTTTTGTGGATAAAGTTGTCCACAGCAAAAAGGCCCCTTATGCATAAGCATAAGGGGCCTTTTTGCTTACTTCTATCAGTCGAGAAAATTATGTAATGAAAATGAATAATTAGGGGGGGAAACTTCTAATTATTCATTTTCACTTTAAATGCTTTTCGAGCGATATCCTGCTGCACGATCTGCTTTTTGAAATTCGCGTTGATAGAGAACTTCTTGTGTACTAGATAATGTGTTTTTTGCTTTATCACGTTTCTTTTTATCCATTACAAATCACCTCGTGTCTTAAAGTTACTATTTATCGTTTCCAAAGACATGAGGGGATATACGCATATGGAAAATGTTAATGATTGATTATCATTTCAGAAAATTTAGATTATGCTTCTTTTAATTGATGAGCATCTTGGAAGGTTGTATCTCGCATTGTAGCAAGTGTGTATTGATCTTTTGGAATTTCATATAAGTTATATACTTCTTCGTTTGCGTTAATTTCATCATATACGGCTTTTCTTGTTTCATTTGCTAGATTCACATATTGCAGTTTTTCTGCAGCTTTAATAGAACGAATATTTATTTTACGAATACGCATGAAAATTGTTTCAATATCTAATTCATAGAAAAGTTCACTAAAAAATGAATCTTTTGCCAATTTATTATAGCCTTTTCCATGATATGGTTTGCCAAGCCATGTCCCGAGAAATCCAGCTTTTTCTTGCACATCAAATAAAGTAATTGTTCCGATAGGGTTACCCCATTCATCTAAAATTGTGCGTGAAATTAATTCACCACGCTCTTCAGCTTCAATCGTTTGTTTCGTTAAGAATAAATATTCTTCATAAGAATAAGCCTTTTGACGCACAAAAGGGAAGACAGCTGGATCCACCATTAACTCGTATAGAACGTGGCTGTCGTGTAAGTCGCGTTTTTTCAACATACTAAATCCTCCTCACACGAGGGTAGCATGACGAAAAAACACCCCACCCTCGAAATTTTTATATCAATCTTTAAAAAATTTCGGGGTGGGAATCGAACCCACTAGAACCAGTTTCTAACGCTGGTGGCGCACCATTTGCCTTCCCCATTCATCAATTTGAAAATGATAATCACGACACAAATTGATTATGGTTTCATTCAGTTTATAATCGTATAATACTTTATCTAGTCAAAAAAATAAACTAGTTTTTTTTATTTTTTTTGTAAATTATTTTTCCATCAATCATAGTTAGTACAGGCTTGGCTAAATAATGGAAAGGATGATGAGTCCATAACACGAGATCGGCGTCTTTTCCAACCTCGATGCTTCCAATTCTATCCTCTAACCGCAAATTTCGCGCTGGGAATATGGTGATTCCTTCTAGTGCTGTTTTCTCGTCTAACCCTTCTCTTACTGCGACAGCAGCACAAATATTTAAATACTGAATGGGTGTATAAGGATGATCGGTTGTTATAGAAACTTCCACACCATTTTTGGATAATATATGGTAAGTATCCCATGTCTTGTTTTTTAGTTCGATTTTAGAACGGCGTGTCAGAGTGGGACCAACTGAAACCTTCAAATTGTGTTTCGAAAGCTCTTCAACAAGAAAGTGTCCTTCTGTACAATGTTCAATACGTAGATCGAGGTTGAATTCCGTTGCAAAGCGTAGCGCAGAACTAATATCATCTGCTCTGTGAGCGTGGATACGTACGGGTATTTCACGACGTAATGCTTTTAAAATAGGAAGCATTCGAAAATCAGCTTCGTGCCCGTAGTGTTGTGCTTCATAGAATGATTCCCGAAGTAACCCCATAATCCCCATACGTGTTATGGATTCTTTTGTTCCATTACTATGGACTTTTTTAGGGTTTTCTCCAAAGGCAATCTTTAAACCAGCAGGTTCTTGAATAATCATATGATCAATACAAGTTCCAGCTGTTTTTATTACACAAGTAGTACCCCCGATAATATTTTGACTGCCAGGCATAACGTGAACGGTTGTAATTCCATTTTGTACAGCGTCTTGAAAGGCGATATCGAGAGGATGGATTCCATCTAAAGAACGAATATGTGGTGTTGAAACTTCAGATGTTTCATTGGCATCATTTCCAGCCCAACCAGTACCTTCATCATAGAGACCAAGGTGAGTATGGACATCAATAAAGCCAGGTAAGAGATGGAGTGCTCGTGCATCTATAACGGTCATATCTTGAGTAGGTTGAATAAAAGGTTTGACCTCGGTAATTCGCTCTCCTGTAACGAGTACATCGCCTTGAAACTTTGGAGATGTAATAGGGTATACAATGGCTTGTTTGAGCAATATTTTCATAGGTACCTCATTTCTGTTACTTTATAATGCTAATGGAAGTTGAGGGAAAGTAACTGAAAGGTTATTTGTATGGTAATGCTTCGGATCCTAGAAAATGAAAGTTTTAAAAGGGCCCATGTAAAATTGTGTTTTAGAAGTACTACATTGTATGCGAAAGTATATTTTGTAATGCATGGTCTATTGCCGGAAATGTGTATTGATATCCATGTTTAATTGCTTTACTAGGTAATACATGTTGCCCTTCTAGTACAAGTATGCTCATCTCACCTAATAAGGCGTGAAGCATAAATGAAGGGACAGGCAGCCAATGTGGTTTTCTCGTTGCAGCAGCGATGGTCTTTCCAAATTCCTTCATTCTTATAGGTGTTGGTGCTGTCATATTAAGAGGACCATCAATTTCTTTTTTGTGTATGATGAAATCCATCATACGAACGACATCGTCTATATGAATCCATGATAACCATTGTTTCCCAGAACCAATGGTGCCGCCGATATAGAATTGATAGGGAAGTAACATTTTTGGCAAGGCTCCGCCATCTGCACCTAATACAACGCCAAATCTTGTGTAAATTGTTCTTATTCCGAGAGAACATGCTTTAGCTGCTTCTTGTTCCCATAAAAATACTGTTTCTGCTAAAAAGTCATTTCCGGGAGTTTCTTGTTGCTCAGTAAAAGACTCTACTTCAGATGTTCCGTAGTATCCAATAGCACTTGCATTAATAAATGTATGTGGTTTTTTATGGAGTGCCTGCAATTGTTTAATGAGTCCTTTTGTTGTTTGAATTCTACTGTTTAAAATGGCTTTCTTTTGTTTCTTTGTCCATCTACTATTAATAGACTCTCCGGCTAGATTAATAACTACATCAATAGAAGAGAGGGGGAAGGTTTGTAAATCTGGTGTCCATTGAACATACTGAAGGTTAGGGTCGGAAGTTTCAGTAGTTTTTTTTCGTGTGAGGATGTAAACAGTATATCCTTTTTGAACAAAAAAAGTAGAAAGATATTTACCGATAAAGCCTGTACCACCAGAAATTGCGATTTTCACAAGTATTTCCTCCTCATTATATATATTCTTGAAAAGAAAAAATGTTCCTCGACTATGTTAAAATAATAGAGAGGTGAGAGTATGGCTGTCATTACAAAAATAGAAGTACAAAAACGATCGAAAGAACGATTTAATATTTATATTGATAAAGGCCAAGGTGAAGAGTACGGGTTTAGTGTGGATCAAGTAATCTTAATGAAACATGGATTACAAAAAGGCTTAGAAATTGATGAAATAGAGTTAGGAAATATTTTGTACAATGAAGAGGTACAAAAAGCATATTTACAAGCAATCTCCTATTTATCCTATCAAATGAGAACAAAACAAGAAATAGAAGATTTTTTACGAAAAAAAGAAGTGGGACAGGCCATCATCTCTGAAGTCGTTTCGAAATTATTACATGACCGATATATTAATGATAAAGAGTACGCTGTTTTATATACGCGAACGCAAAGTAATGTGAATCGAAAAGGTCCAACTGTTATTAAAAGAGAGTTGTTAAATAAAGGTGTTCAAGATTTACTTATTATGCACAGTTTACAAGAATATCCGAAGGAAAAGCAAATTGAGAATGCCTTGTTTCTCATAGAAAAGAAGAAAAAATCTTATCAAAAGCATTCTTTTTTACAAATGAAGCTAAAGTTAGATGAGATGCTTGTTCGAAAAGGATATTCTAGAGAAGTAATTCAAATTTGTTTGGAAGAATTGAAAGACGAAAGAGATGACGAAAAGCAACAAGAAGCGTTACACTATCATGGGAATAAATATTATGAGAAATATAAGAAGTATGATGGATGGACATTTGAAAACAAGATGAAACAAGCGTTATATAGAAAAGGATTCTCGATTGATGAAATTGAGATATTTTTGCAAATGAAACGCGAAGAGGAATGAGGAGAATAAGATGAATATGCCAAAACGCTACAGTGAAATGACACCGCATGAGCTAAGGGAAGAAATTGGCGCTTTGAAGGAGCAAGCAGTAAAAGCTGAGCAGCTTGGGATTGTCAATGAATTTGATGTATTAATGAGAAAAATGGCAATGGCTCGTGCTTATATGACGGATATAAACAAGTTCCGTATTGGTGAAATATATGAATTAATAGAAGAACCTGGTGTATTATTTAAAATTACGTATTTCAATGGGGTATTTGCTTGGGGATATAAGCAAAATGATAATGAAGAGATTGGCATACCAATTTCCTTATTGCAAGAAAAATAAAAACCAGAGAGCACATATCTCTCTGGTTTTCATCTTTGGTAGGCGTTAAAGGAGATAGGAGATTCTAAAATTGGCGTTTTTTACATTCATTTGCCAATATAATGAGAGACTGGGTTTGTTGCGTCTGTCCGTTAACTTGCGCTTTCGCATGTTTTGGACGAGTCCACGTATGGTTAAATAATTCAGAACGACTATCTAAGCGATCACGGTAGCTCATCTTTATCACCTCGTGTAGGAAGTTAATTTAATTTGTACTACTCTTCCTGCTGATTTGCAGCACGCATACGTTCTTGTGGGTGCGTGTTAATTGTGCCGTTAGGTCGCTTCGAAGCGAAGCGTGATTTCGCTTTCGGCCGACCGTCGATTTTGCTGTTGTTTTTTGACTCAGACCAAAATTCGGCTTGTTTACCCATTGCGAACGCCCTCCTCCTCATCAGTTGATACCTCTTTAAGAAGTATCACTTATAGAATGTGCAAAACAGAAGAAACTATCCTTTAGAAATGAAGGGATAAATAGGTAAAAGGAGATTAGAACATGAATGATATTTATGAAGCATTAACGAAAGAATTATTAGACAAGAATGACAAGCTTTCTTACGGACAAGCTCGTGCATGGGTTGAATTACTTTGGGAAGATTTTCAAACAACTTATGCAAAATCAGGGCGTTATCAAGGTGAGGAAATGACTGAGCAAGTGGTACGATCATGGATTAATAATCATGGTGTACGCCTTCATGAAATGCGTACAAACAATCCGAAGTATAGTCATTTAATTAATCAAGAAGATCATTTGAAACATTAAAAAAAGCGACTTGAGTCGCTTTTTTTAATGTGGAAGTAATTCCAGTTTTTTTCGAAGTTTTTCTTCACTAAAAATCCATCCTGTATAGGAACTAATAATATTTAAATTATGGTCGAGCTGAACAATCGCGACAAATGGATAATAATCTTTACTTCGATACCGTAAATCAATGAATCGTACTTCGTAATAATGATCATGATCAAAAATATCCCAGCGATATACAGGAGAGAAAGATAGGAAGGCCGAGATGTTTTCATCTTGTTTAGCTGCTCGCATAATATCATTGTCTGGGAACGGTACCCGATCGAACTTGTCATATATCATGATGTTACCACGGTGCCATCTCGCAACGTAGTAATAATCAGCTGTAACGACTGCTAAATGATAATGATAAAATCGGTAAGAAGGAGAAATGATAATCTTTTCGACATTTTTGAAACGTTTGTGTACAACGCTTCTTATATTTCTGTGCATCATAATTCGTCCGATATAGTAAACAATCATTAATATATATGCTGCTAAGGCAGTGTATCCTTTATGAGAACCGACGAGCATGCAAGCAATTGCAAGTATATGGATAAAGAAAATTACGGTATCGAATGTATTAATCACGCCGAGTGCGACCCATTTTTTTGTGAAAGGCCGTAATGCTTGTGTACCATAGGCGTTGAAAATATCTACAAAG
Source organism: Bacillus sp. S71 (assembly GCF_016625265.1). Lineage (NCBI taxonomy): Bacteria > Bacillati > Bacillota > Bacilli > Caryophanales > Bacillaceae > Bacillus > Bacillus sp. S71. The sequence continues at coordinate 211,521 of NZ_JACVUW010000008.1, forward strand.
ACGTGAAGGAAGACCGCAATAAATGACCAAAGTAGTAGATGAAGATATGGAGCGTCTGAAAAGAAGGCGAAAGAGATGCCACTTATAAGGAATGACCAAAGAATTACCGCGGGAATGGAATGAGTAACTCCGCGATGATTTCTTATATATTTAGCGTTATTACGCAATTTTAAAACTGTGTCAATGTCAGGAATGTTGGAACCAGCAATTGTAGCAAGCATAACAGCTTGTGGGCCAATATCACTTTGTGCTATGGCTGGATCTAATGTTGCTAAGCTACCTAAAGTGATACCCATAACAAGGTGAGTGGCTGTGTCCATAGAAATCCACCTCCGTTTTTTATTAATGTAACTCTTTTTATTCGATACCTCAAGTCCTTTGCCTTCAATTTCCTATGTCATCTTACTTAAATTTTTTCCTAAAATCTTTATAATAGTACTTATATGCAAAAAAATGAGGGGGATCAAGTTTGACACTTGAAATACTAAAAAATTTTAATATAGAGCAGTTTCAAAATGATTTAATTGGTTGGTTTGAAGAAGAACAGCGCGACTTACCATGGAGAAAAAATAAAGATCCATACCGCGTTTGGGTTTCGGAAATTATGTTACAGCAAACAAGAGTAGAAGCTGTAAAACCATATTACGCAAATTTTATGGGGAAGTTTCCTACACTTGAAGCGTTAGCGAACGCAGATGATGAAGAAGTATTAAAAGCATGGGAAGGTTTAGGATATTATTCTAGAGCACGTAATTTACATGCGGCAGTAAAAGAGGTAAAAGAAGTATACGGCGGGGTTGTACCGAGTGATGTAAAGAAAATTGAAAAGTTAAAAGGTGTCGGACCATATACAAAAGGCGCTATTTTAAGTATCGCATATGGTATACCAGAGCCGGCAGTTGATGGAAATGTTATGCGTGTATTATCTCGCATTTTATCAGTATGGGATGATATTGCAAAACCAAAGACTCGAAAAGTTTTTGAAGAGATTGTGCGTGAAATTATTTCGAAAGAAAATCCATCTTATTTTAATCAAGGTTTGATGGAGTTAGGTGCATTGATTTGCATTCCCAAAAATCCATCTTGCTTACTTTGTCCTGTACGTGAGCATTGCAGAGGATATGCTGAAGGTGTTCAAAAAGAACTACCAGTAAAAAGTAAAGCGAAAGCTCCTACAATGGTACCGCTTGTTGCAGGAGTACTTCAAACTGAAGATGGTCGTTACGTTATTAATAAACGTCCAAGTAGCGGATTATTAGCTAATATGTGGGAGTTTCCGAATATTGAACTTGGCGAAGGGATTCGAAGTCAGAAAGAACAGCTTATAGATTATATGAAAGAAAAGTTTGAGCTTTCGATTTCTATTGATGAGTACGCAATGAATGTACAACATACATTTACTCATCGTACTTGGGATATATTTGTATTTTACGGAAAAGTAACCGGTGATATTGTTGAAACAGATACATTGAAACTTGTATCGAAAAAAGCATTTGAGCAGTTACCTTTCTCTAAATCGCATCGTACGATTTATGAGAGTTGTGTTGAGAAAATTACAATGCAATAAACAAAAAAGTGTTCCCTAACTTGGGAACACTTTTTTAATCGTAAGAAATTTTTGTCCCATGAGTCCAACTGGCATCACCTTCTTGTAAGCCGCCCCTTGATTCGATCTCTATTACAATTTCTTTATAAATACTTTGCCCTTCCGCATTTAAATAGGGCAAAATCTGTTGTAATGAATGATGAAAATAAGCTAATTCATCTTCTTTCCATTCGTTTTTTGAAAGCATCGTTAGTTCAGTCATATCGCGTCCTATATACATATTTCCACCTCCATTTTCTATAGTTTGAATGAGTAACAAGAGATATATGCGGAATTTTTTCAAAAGAAAATTACGGATAGCTTCTAGTTGAATTGGTTACATTATTGATTGTGGAGGTGAGAAAGATGAGTAAAAAACAACAAGGTTATAACAAGGCAACTTCTGGTGCTAGCATTCAAAGTACAAATGCTAGTTATGGTACAGAGTTTGCAACTGAAACAAATGTACAAGCAGTAAAACAAGCAAATGCACAATCAGAAGCAAAGAAAGCACAAGCTTCTGGTGCACAAAGTGCAAACGCTAGTTATGGTACAGAATTTGCAACTGAAACAGACGTGCATGCTGTGAAAAAACAAAATGCTAAGTCAGCTGCAAAACAATCACAATCTTCTAGTTCAAACGAGTAATGAAAGAAAAACACTTCTCCAATTCGAGAGAAGTGTTTTCTTTGTGTGCGGGTCATTGTAATGAAAAGAAAGTGAACGACATAACTTCTAATAAGTCAACAAATGTTGTCAAAGGAGAAGGAAGTTAAAGATTAGAAATATGTAATTAGGAATAATAACTGATGAAGAAATCCAAAAGGGGGTAAGTAATGAACGATTTTGATAAGTTGGTGGGAGAACAATTGGAAACGATGGATGAGCTGTTAAAATTGCAATCACACTTAGAGAAGTATCAACAAATTGAAATGAATGAAAAAGAAACGTGCGATAAAAAAGAACTGCATTTTATCCGTCAGGAAATATATAGAACAGAAGTAGCGTTGAAGATGTTACATGAGAAATTTGAAGAACAAACGAATAGTGTAATCCAATCTTTTGCAACTGAAAAAATGATTTCAAATTTAGGATAAGATATATTATTGCCTTCAGGTGAAAAGTCCTTCAAATAGAGAGGGGCTTTTTCTATTACATGTCCTCGTTTATAAATAATACAGTACAATCCTTGTTTTCTGAGAAGATTGGGTATTATTGTATTCAACGATAAACCTCCTGCATATTCAGTGTGGAAAATAGAGTCTTATCCCTTTAGTTTTAAAATTTTGACAAAAAAGTTATAATAGAAGAAAAGTGAATGCCGTTCAAAGGGCATTTGCAGTTGAAAGAAGGGAGCATATATGGGATTTCCCAAAGAAGGAGAAAAAGTACAAATACATAGTTATAAACATAATGGCTCCATTCATAGAATGTGGGAAGAAACAACAATTTTAAAAGGGACACAGAGTCTTGTGATCGGAGCGAATGATCGTACAGTAGTTACAGAATCGGATGGCCGAACATGGATTACGCGTGAACCAGCAATTTGTTATTTTCATGCCAACTATTGGTTTAATGTGATTGGGATGCTTAGGGAAGAGGGCGTATATTATTATTGTAATTTAAGCTCCCCTTTTGCGTATGATTCTGAAGCATTAAAGTATATTGATTATGATTTAGATATTAAAGTGTATCCAGATATGACGTATACGCTTCTAGATGAAGATGAGTATGAAAAACATAGTCAAATTATGCAGTATCCACCTGTTATCGATACAATTTTAAAACGAAATGTAGCACATTTAACACAGTGGATTCATCAAAGAAAAGGTCCGTTCGCACCAGACTTCGTAGATATGTGGTATGAACGATATTTAATGTACAGAAATTAAAACAAACCTGCAGGGGGCTTCCCGGCAGGTTTGTCCTATTAGAGGGGGGATTATGTGCAGGGCATAAAAAGATATTTACAATTTGTTAAACCATATCGATGGCTTATCGCTATTACAATTATTATTGGACTAGTTAAGTTTGGTATCCCACTTATTATGCCGTGGTTATTAAAGTATATTATCGATGATGTAATTCAAGGCGGAGGTTCACTTCAAGATAAAACATCTCAATTAATAACAGCGATTGGAATTGCTTTTTTTATTTTTGCGGTATTAAGACCACCGATTGAATATTATCGTCAATATTTCGCGCAGCGTATCGCAAATACAATACTGTATGATTTGCGGAAGTATATTTTCGGTCACTTACAAAAGTTAAGTTTACGTTATTACTCCAATACAAAAACAGGAGAGATTATTTCGCGTGTCATCCATGATGTAGAACAAACGAAGGATTTTGTAATTACTGGTTTGATGAACGTCTGGTTAGATACTGCAACAATTGCTATTGCCATCATTGTTATGTTTTCTATGAATATAAAATTAACATTTGTTGCATTATTGATTTTACCTATTTATGTAATTGCAGTGAAATATTTTTTCGGACGTCTTCGGAAATTGACGAAAGAGCGTTCACAAGCGTTAGCGACGATGCAAGGGTATTTGCATGAACGTATTCAAGGAATGCAAGTGACACGTAGCTTTGCGTTAGAAGAGTATGAGGGGAAGCAGTTTGAAAAAAGAAATAATGAGTTTTTAACGAAAGCATTAACCCATACAAGTTGGACGGCGAGAACATTCTCGGCAGTAAATACGTTAACAGATTTAGGTCCATTACTTGTGATTGGTTTTGCAGCATATGAAGTAATTCAAGGGCAGTTAACGCTAGGGACGATGGTAGCTTTTGTTGGATATATGGATAGTTTATATAGTCCGCTTCGCCGCCTTGTTAATTCATCTACAACATTAACACAATCTTTTGCATCGATGGACCGTGTGTTTGAACTGTTAGATGAAAAATACGATATTGTTAATGTGCCAAATGCGGTACAAACGAAAAAATTAAATGGAGAAATTGTATTTGATAATGTTTCTTTTCGTTATAATGCAGATGAAAAAGAGATATTACACAACTTGTCATTAACTATGCAGCCTGGAGAGAAAGTAGCGCTTGTAGGAGCGAGTGGGGGAGGAAAGTCATCTCTTGCTAGTTTGATCCCGCGTTTCTATGATGTTTCTGAGGGAGCGGTTTATGTAGATGGGATAGATGTAAGAAAGTATAATATGAGAAATTTACGTAGTAATATTGGAATTGTACTGCAAGATAATTTATTGTTTAGCGATACAATTGGAGCTAATATATTATATGGAAATCCGAAAGCTACAGAGCAAGAAGTGATTGCAGCTGCCAAAGCTGCGCAAATTCATGATTTTATTATAGACTTACCAGATGGTTATAATACTGTCGTTGGAGAACGTGGTGTAAAGCTATCGGGCGGGCAAAGACAACGTGTGGCAATTGCACGAGTGTTTCTAAAGAATCCGTCGGTACTTATATTGGATGAAGCAACTTCGGCATTGGATTTAGAAAATGAAAGGTATATTCAAGAGGCGCTTCAGACGTTAGCTGCTGACAGGACGACGATTATAATCGCACATCGATTAGCGACGATTACGCATGTTGATACGATTATTTACATTGAAGACGGTGAGATTAAAGAGACTGGTTCTCATGAAGAGTTAATGCGAAAAAAAGGATTTTATTACAATTTATATCAACTTCAACATATAACAGAAACAGCTCCTTTAGCATAAAAGGAGCTGTTTTTTTATTCGTCTTCTTTTTTATCATCGATTTGGAGTTCTTTTTCTGGTTTATGGTATGTGTAGAAGCTATCTACAAGTAAATCTAAATGCTCTACTTCTTCACTATAGTTAATAATGGAAGAAATAAGAGGGAAGAGATGTAGCCATGTTTTATATGCTTCTTCATCGTCCTTATTTTGATATTCCATAAAGATATCAATTAATTCTTGTTTACCTGTTTCAACTTCATCAAGCATCTCAACAGATTGTTGTTTTTTTGCTTTACCAATAAATTTTAATAAAACTTGTTCATGATAATGCGTTAATGAGTCAAGTTCGTTTTGGATAGATTCCTGAAACTCTTCTGGCATGTAACGCAGTTCGTTTTCAGTACGGTGTAATGATTTTAACGTACTTAAAGCACGGCTTGTTGTCGCTAACATTTGTCTGAATAAAACGAGCTTACGAATTTTTGCGAACTTTACTTTTTTCGTGTAGCTTCTTTCTTCTTTATACAGCAAATAGTAATGGTTTAATTTGATCATTTTTTCTTTCATACGATCAATATCAGTTTTTAGCGTTGTAAAATCAGAAGCTTGCCTGCTATTCATTCGAATCCATTTTACAATTTCTTCTGTATTATCAACGATACGATGATAAAGTTTTGTTTCATATTTCGGCGGCATAAATACTAAATTTACAAGTGAAGCCGCAATAATACCAATCATAATCGTCGCAAAGCGAAGTAAGGCAAAACTAAAGAAATCTTCGCCTTGATACTCCATAATGGCGATAACTGTTACTAAGGCAATTGATATTGTGTTTTCTAATCGTAATTGCAGTGTAAGAGCAATTACTAATATACATGTTAATCCAATAATAAAAGGATTATGTCCAAAAGCAGTAGCAAATGCGATAGCAAATATCGCACCGATTACATTTGCTTGAATTTGTTCAAGTGCGGTTAAATAAGAACGGTATACAGACGGTTGAACAGCAAAGATAGCTGAAATTCCCGCAAATACCGGACTCGGTAATTGAAGTAAAATACAAGCAAATAAAGCTAACGTGATGGCAATACCCGTTTTTAAAATGCGAGCACCAAGTTTCATACCCTTAATAAGATCCTTTCTCTTGTCATAATGAATGTACAACATGATACTATACATTCATTACAATATGTTAGCAAGTGATATTTTAGTGACGTTAAAAGAAATTAGTATTCATTTTATCGCGCTAATTGTGAACAGTAAGATTCCCACCTCTAAATTCAGTAGCTGGATGCCGGTAAACGCTCAATTGCTGTAGGCTAATTAAAGTTTCACTTTATAATTTTTCCTAATTTCTTTTAAACATCAGTTTTTAGTAAAAAGACCTGCTGAATTTCAGCAGGTCTCAAATTGTTACTATAGATTACTATGAGAAGTGTACTTCGTCAATTTTTTCTTAATAATGAAAATTACTCATGTTACTCTGTTGAGATAGATGGATCTGCCTGTTCTTTTTTCGGGATAATTTCAAAAAACTGGTTCTGTATATCATCTAATAACGGGGTTAACAAAGCAACTTCCTCATATTGCTCATGCTCGTTTAGTACACGAATATAGTCTAACAATAATTCAGTTACATCTTTCAAACCGTTTTTACTAATTGGTTGTAATGTAACATTTGCCCCTTTTGCGATTCTTCTTTTTAAGGCTTGTTCTGTTAAGCCTAAGTTTGAATCATGACGTAAATAAACAACACCGCCAGTCATGCCGGCGCAAATCCATGGACCAGGGTCACCTAAAACAAGCGCTCGCCCATTTGTCATATATTCAAAAGCAAACCCTTTAATATTGGAGTATGCCCCTATATTCCCGTGCTCTTTTTCACGGAGTGGTTTTGTTATTCTACCTCCAATTATCATGTCTGCCCCAGAAAGGCGAATGCCAGCGCGAGCATCAGCGTTCCCTTGTACGTATAGTGCCCCTTTTTGTGCGCCATATCCAAATCCTTTTCCGACAGAACCGTTATAATATACTCCATCTTTTCCTTTTGATTTCGTTATATAAATCCCACCACCAAAGGAAGTTTTACCAATGCCATCTTGTGCGCCGCCATTTACGTGTATAAATAAATTTTCACTATTGTAAGCACCTAACCCATTTCCGGGAATAGAACCATTCGTATACTTTAATGTAAGTGGTTCAAGTTGAGTAGCTTCATATAGTTTACTGCGAACGCGATAACATGATTCTAGACCACCCATAACGCGTTGCTCTACACCAACGCCTACTAATTCTTTTGAGTCAGCGGAATGAACGGTTTTAAATTGTTTTTCCGGCACGTCTTCTGTTGTTGTAACAGATGGATGTTCTAGTATTTGTAGTAAATTACATAAGTTTAATAAATTTTTGCCTCGAACTTGCTCTAATAAATCAGAACGCCCAACAATTGCTTGTAAATTTGTATATCCAAGCTGTCCTGTTAATCGTTGTAGTTCTACACCGAAAGAGGTGAATAAATTTAACAGGCCGGCAACTGCGCTTTCTAATTCGCGCGGAACGAAGCGGCGTAATCCGTGTTCTTTTGCTTGTGCTTCAGACTCGATTTGTGTCGCAATTCCAACATGGCAAGTATCTAGATGGCACCCACGGCAAGTAGTACAGCCGATTGCAATCATTGATAGTGTGCCAAATCCAATACGGTTTGCTCCGAGGAGCATGATTTTCAAGGCATCATTTACACTTCGAATACCACCATCTGCCCAAATCTCTACTTTATGTCTCATACTTGCTTCTAATAAAGCGTTGTGAGCGGCTTTAACACCAATTTCTACAGGGAGACCTACATGCTGCAATGCGTGAATACGTGCAGCGCCTGTTCCGCCATCGAATCCGCTAATGTTAATAAAATCAGCACCAGCTTTGGCTATACCGACAGCAATTGTTCCGATATTAGGAACGACAGGGACTTTCACGGCTACTTTGGCAAGTTGATTAGCTGTTTTAATTTCTGTAATCATTTGAGCTAAATCTTCAATTGAATAAATATCATGGTTATTAGAAGGTGAAATTAAATCTGAGCCGATTGTCGCATTACGTGCTTCAGCTATTTTGGCTGTCACTTTTGAACCAGGTAAATGTCCACCTTCCCCAGGCTTTGCGCCTTGACCGATCTTGATTTCAATTAAGTTTGATGAGTTTAGTAGTTCGGCATTTACTCCAAATCGTCCAGATGCCACTTGTTGTCCACGTGTATGTGGGTATTTCCCAATCATATCTTTAATTTCGCCGCCTTCACCGTTCAAGCTAATCATATTTAGCTGATCGGCAGCTTCTGCATATGCACGAAAGGCGATTTCGTTTTGAGAACCAAATGACATAGAACTAATAATAAATGGTAAATTATGATTTTGAATGCCGATAGATACCTCTTCAGTTGGAACGACATGTTTTGTTTGTTTCGTTTGAACAAGATGTCTGATTGCGATTGGGTTATTCTCTTCTAGTTCACTTAACTTGTCGCGGTAATCATCATAAGAATTTCCTTTTGCAACATCGCCAATTGCTTTCCAAATTCGCGGGAATATATGAAATGATTTTCGCATTCTAATTTTAGGATTGTTATAATCCTCTGCTCGTATTTTTGCATCTTCAGTAAGTGATTCAAGTGAAAAAGCTAAATCATTTGAACCGAAGAAATTTGTAATTTGTAATATATTTGCAATTTCCTCATGTAACCCAATAGATGAATAGAGACGTCCGTAACCACGTAACTCATGAATTCCAATTGTTGAAATGACTTTTTCTAGTCCTTTATTAAGCGCATTATACAGATTCGTAATTGGTATTTTTGTTCCATCATTTACAGTCGCGAATAATAAATATGGATTAATACTATCTGCTCCTAATCCATATAGCGTTACAATGTCATGTAAGGAGCGAAGGGCACCAGAACGTATAACGAGAGAACAATTGCGGCGTAATTTATTTTCACTTAATGCTTGATGTACTTTAGCGGTAACTAAATGTGGATCAATCCACAAGCGTTCATTTAGATGAGCTTTTGCGTCATCTAATACTAGTAGAGAAGCACCATTGTTAACAGCAGCTATCGCTTCAGAACTAATGCGGCTTAATGCACATTGCAGGGTTTCTGACGAGCTGAATGTAGCAGAGATTGTGGCGATAGAGTTATGAGTCATAAATAGCTCTATGAGTTGTTCATACGTAATTGTGTGTAATTCCTCTGCAATAGGTTGTGCCACGCTGCCTTCTAAAATAATTGGTGAAAGCATTTCAACTACAAATGGCCGTTTTGCGCCGCTTAATAAACTTGGACGCTCTCCAAGTACAGTACGTGTAGAGAAGTGTTCAATTTCACGGTCACGGTCAATTGCAGGGTTTGTAACAACAGCTACACTTTCTTTAATAAAGTCAGCGATATTTCGTCTATCAGTATCGAGTGCGGCAAGTGGTGAGTCATGCCCAAGTGAGCGTATTGGCTCAACGCCTTTTGTTGCCATCTGTTCAAGGAGCTGAATATGTTCTCGGTCCCATCCGAAAGCGACGTATTGTTTCGTTTCAACTTGAACAGAATCACATAGCCCTTGGATTTTTTTCGTTTCAGGGATAGATAAATTTAAATGGTAATTGGTAGTATCAATTCGCTTTTTAAAACGGTTATATACTTGGATTTGATATTTGTCATATTCATAAAGAACAAGTTCATCTTGTTCATTCCATTTTAATCCAACCTTTTCTCCAGGGGCGAGTGGTTTTGGTTCTGCTACATATTTAGTTGGTGATACAACTCCAGGTTCAGAAGAGAAAATATAAGAGCTCTCTGTCTCTACTTTCCATACTGGGCGTAATCCAAGGGAATCAACACTGAAAACAGCTTCATCTTTAAAACGGGAAATGATGCCAGCTGGTCCTTGTGCAAAATGTCCCCATGCTTCACGTATATACGTATATAAATCTTGTAAAGGTGTTTCATAAAGTTTAATTTCATTAATAATTGGAGGGAACAATATTTCCATTGCTTCAAATAAACTGTAGTCGTATTGAACAAGTAGAGTTTCTAAGGTGCGGTTTAAATCTTGAGAGTCACTGCCCCCAGCAGTAAGTGGTACATCAATCATTTCAGCTTGATCGCGTAATTTTGCGATTGTGTTAATTTCACCATTATGTCCGAGAATGCTAAATGGTTGTACACGAAAAAAATTAGATAATGTATTAGTAGAGTAGCGGTTATGTCCTAATGTCATAGTTGAAGCGATAAGTGGATGTTGTAAATCATTATAGTAGGCAACAAGTGTATCACCAGCACCTAGAACTTTATATACAACATGATCACGACTTAATGAAGCAACATGAATTGCTTCGTTTTCCTCTATTTTTATTGTGACAGAAAATAATGTTTGCTCAATATTTGTAATTTCGTTTTCTGCGATAAGGGCAACTTGCCAAAATAAAGGTTCTTCTTGTTTACCAAGTGGACCGAGTGCATCGGAGTTTGTTACATCATCACTTTCGAAAATGATTGTAAATTTTTTGTTGTTTAATTGCGTACGAATATAATCTTTTAAGATAGTAATGTTTTCTTTTTTATTTAGAAAAAAATGTCCAACGATAAAGTGGGGATGATCCACAATCGTTGGATTATATCCGCTACTTTTTAGTTTTTCATTCCAAAGCGCTTTTGGTACATCAATGTGAATGCCGATGCCATCGCCCTCACCATTAATGAAACCAGCTCTATGATTCATTTTGACGAGTGATTGAATACAAAGGTCAATGTTTTCTTTTGTAGCAATTTTTCGTTTCTCCATAACGGAAACGATTCCACACGCATCGTGTTCTGCATTTCTATAATCTCGAAATAAAGACGGTGTCCATGTATTTTTTGTATTGAGCATCCGTCAATCCCCCCTCTTGTAAAAGTTAGAATAATCTTACTATTTAAGGTGCAAATCACCTTGTACACAGAGATAGTAATGCTGTAAAAGAATATAAAACAGATAATTATGAATAATTATACTATTAATACGGGATTTATGAAATAGAAAAAAGGAAAAAAGAAAGGTGAGCTTTCTTTTTTCCTTTTAATGACGGGATTATTTATTGTCTGCTAGGGCAGCAAATGCTCTGCCGACAGCTTCGATTGTATATTCAATATCTTCTTTTGTATGTTCTGTCGTTAAGAACCATGCCTCGTATTTAGAAGGTGCTAAGTTAACTCCTTCTTGAAGCATAAGCTTGAAGAATTTACCGAACATTTCACCGTCTGTATCTTGTGCGGCATCGTAATCTTCAATTGTATTTGTTGTGAAGTATACAGTTAAAGCTCCTTTTAGACGGTTTAATGTAATGTCGATATTATGTTTCGTTGCTTGCTCTAAAATTCCTTTTTCAAGCATTGCACCAAGTTCATCTAATTTCTCATAAAGTCCTTCTTGTTGAAGCACTTCTAGACAAGCGATACCTGATGCCATAGAAGCAGGGTTTCCTGCCATTGTACCAGCTTGGTATGCAGGTCCAAGCGGAGCAACTTGTTCCATAATTTCTTTCTTACCACCGTAAGCACCGATCGGTAAACCGCCGCCAATAACTTTACCAAGCGCTGTTAAGTCAGGTGTCACACCAAGTAAGTCTTGAGCACCACCGTACATAAAGCGGAAAGCAGTAATAACTTCATCGTAAATTACTAGTGCGCCAGCTTCGTGAACAAGTTCATTCACTTTTTCAAGGAATCCTGGTTTAGGCTCTACAATACCGAAGTTTCCAACAATCGGTTCTACAAGGATAGCTGCTACTTCATGACCCCATTTATCTAACGCCTCTTTTAAAGTTTCTACATTATTAAATGGAACGGTAATAACTTCTTGTGCGATACTTTGTGGTACGCCAGCTGAGTCAGGAGTTCCTAAAGTAGAAGGACCAGATCCAGCTGCCACAAGTACTAAATCAGAATGGCCGTGGTAACAACCAGCAAATTTCATGATTTTTGTGCGACCTGTATAAGCACGAGCAACACGAATCGTTGTCATCACTGCTTCGGTACCAGAGTTTACAAAACGGACTTTATCTAATGCAGGCATTGCTTCTTTTAACATTTTTGCGAATTTTACCTCTAGCGCTGTTGGTGTTCCATAAAGTACCCCATTTTCAGCAGCTGTTGTAATCGCTTTTGTTATATGCGGATGAGCATGTCCGGTAATAATAGGACCGTATGCTGCTAAATAATCGATATATTTATTTCCGTCTACATCCCAGAAATAAGCGCCTTTCCCGCGTTCCATAGCAACAGGAGCGCCGCCGCCAACTGCTTTAAAAGAACGAGAAGGACTGTTAACACCGCCAACGATATGCTCTAAAGCTTCTTTATGTAATTCTTCTGACTTTGTGAATTTCACTACAATTCATCTCCTTACAAAAATCTATGTATTATTCTAACATGTTTTTCGAAAAGACGTATTGTTTGTGATAGCGAAGGCAGTTGGGTAAACTATTCGTTGTGACATTTAGGAGGGGGGTCCGATTATGAAATCGGTAATTGAGGTACAAGGGTTACGTAAAGAGTTTACAGCCTATTCAAGTCGTCCGGGCTTAAAGGGTGCATTTCGCGATTTATTAAATCGTAATTATAAAATAGTACCAGCAGTAAATGATGTATCTTTTACTGTAAAGCAAGGTGAAATGGTTGGTTATATCGGTGAGAACGGTGCTGGTAAATCAACAACAATTAAAATGCTTACGGGGATTTTGACTCCGACATCAGGGCAAATCACAGTAAATGGAATGAATCCACATAAACAAAGAGAAGAATTTGTAAGAACAATTGGTGTTGTCTTTGGACAGCGCTCGCAACTTTGGTGGGATATTGCAGTCCAAGAATCGTTTCGTTTATTAAAGAAAGTGTATGGTGTATCAGACGCTCAGTATAAGGAGCATATGGAGCACGTAATTGAAACGTTAGATATAGGGCCTTTATTAGATAAACCAGTTCGAAAATTATCTCTTGGTCAAAGAATGCGTTGTGAATTAGCAGCAGCCTTAATTCATAATCCACCGTTATTATTTTTAGATGAGCCAACAATTGGGTTAGATGTACTTGTGAAATTGAAAATACGTGAATTTTTAAAAGAAATGAATGAACGTTATAAAACAACAATTTTATTAACTACGCATGATATTACGGATATTGAAGCTTTATGTGAGCGTGTTATCATGCTGGATGAAGGAAATATTATGTATGACGGTTCTTTAAATAATCTTCGTACGCAGTGGGGAGCAGAGAAGGAAATACACTTTCAGTTTGTTGCACCAGTTTCCTATCAGGCTTTATCAATGGTTATGCCAGATAATCATGTTGTTTGGTCGAAAGCGAAAGAGGAAAACGCATGGGTTGCAAAAATTCCGAATGAAGAAGTTGTTATTTCGATGCTTATTTCTAAAGTAGTACAAGCATTTCAAATTAAAGATTTAAAAATTAACGAAGTGTCTACAGAGGAAATTATTCGTAACATTTATGAAGAAGGTATTACGCATGGGTAAGTATATTGAAATGATTCGAATTCGCTTTTTAATGATGCTTGCGTATCGCACAAACTATTATAGCGGGATTTTAATTTATACAATTAATATCGGCGCATATTATTTTTTGTGGCAAGCAATTTATAGCGGAAAAGAGAATATTGAAAGTTTATCTATTTCGCAAATGACTACGTATATCGCAATCGCGTGGATGGCACGTGCGTTTTATTTTAATAATATAGATAGAGAAATTGCGATGGAAATTCAAGAAGGCCGTGTGGCTGTAGAATTAATTCGTCCTTACAACTATTTAGGTATGAAAGTTATGCAAGGTCTTGGCGAGGGGATATTCCGTTTTGCATTCTTTTCCATCCCGGGCATGGTTATCGTTACGCTATTATTTTCATTGCAAATTACAACGAATTTTCAAACGTGGTTATATTTCTTCTTATCTTTAATATTTAGTTTTATTATTAATACACAAATTAATTTAATGACGGGAATGCTTACGTTTTTCCTATTTAATAATAGTGGAATTATGTATGCAAAACGCGTTGTTATTGATTTATTTTCAGGTCTATTATTACCAATTAGTTTTTATCCGTTATGGGCCCAAAAAGCAATGATGTTTTTACCGTTTCAGGCTATTAGTTATATTCCAAGTATGATTTTTTCTGAAGGTATACAGGGGAGTAAGTTGTATGAGGCTTTAGTATTTCAAGTGATTTGGGCAATTGTACTTATTATTCCAATTGTACTCATGTGGAGAACGGCGAGAAAACGTCTAATTGTACAAGGGGGATGATGAGATGCTATATATAAACTTATTTTTACAATATGCAAGTCAATATATAAAAACGAAATTGGAGTATCGAGGCGATTTTATCGTTGGTTTACTTTCTGATTTATCGCTTCAAGCAGTTAATTTAATATTTATTCTCGTTGTATTTGGGCATACACAAGCATTGAAGGGATGGAGTCGAGAAGAGGTAATCTTTATTTATGGTTTCTTTTTAGTACCATTTGCCATCTTTTCAGCTTTCTTTAATATATGGGATTTTAATGATCGATACATTATTAAAGGGGAGATGGATCGTGTATTAACGCGACCGATCCATAGCCTATTTCAAATTATATTAGAAAGAATGGAACTTGAATCTTTAATTGGAGCCATTACAGGGATTGTTGTAATGGGATATGCAGCTGTGGAGTTACAATTATCTTTTTACTGGTATGATTTCTTCTTATTTATATTGATGGTAGGAGGAGGAGCACTTGTATATGGAGGGATATTTGTTACGCTTGCGAGCCTTGGTTTTTGGTCGGATGCGAAAAGTTCAATTATGCCCCTTATGTATAACATAGGTAATTACGGGCGCTATCCTGTTAATATTTATAATCGTGTAATTCGTTTCATTTTAACGTTTGTTTTACCGTTCGCGTTTGTTGGAGTATATCCAGCAGCGTACTTTTTAAGAAAAACAGAATGGAATAGTTATGCATTCGCGACGCCACTTGTTGGTGTTATCTGTTTTACAATTGCAATCAACCTCTGGAACCAAGGAGTAAAAAGATACCGTGGCGCGGGTAATTAATTATAGAAGCTTGTTCGTTTCTAAGGGATAAATCAGTCCTCCACCTCATACATATAAAATGAGGTGGAGGACATGTTATGGGGATTTATTCTATTAATTGCAGCAATCGCTATTTTGAAAAGTGTCCAATTATTATGGAGTTCCTATTCAGATTCAACGCGTTTTTTTTCGCTGTATAATTTGGCCACATTATTTTTGATCTATACAACAGTACTGATCGCGTTTGGATTAAGTTACGTTGTATTAGAGGAAATGGGTTTCGCAGTTTTGAAAGAGGACGGAGAAAGTTTGAACGCTCATTCTTTTCAACTCGTTGAAGTTTGTTTATATTTTAGCGCAGTTACTTTATTGTCTGTTGGATATGGTGACATATCTCCGATTGGAATTGGGCGATGGATTGCAATTGCAGAAGCGCTAATTGGATATACACTCCCTTTTGCTTTTGTGATGAGGTCTGTAATAGACAATGAAAAATAAGGAAGCATTTGTTATAGTAAAGGAAAAGAGTAGGAGTGATAGCAATGATTACAGTAGGAGAAATGGCATCAGAATTCACATTAGAGGGAAGTAACGGAGAAGAAGTTAGCCTAGCTGATTTCCGCGGTAAAAATGTAGTTCTCTATTTTTACCCGAAAGATATGACGCCAGGATGTACAACTGAAGCATGCGATTTTCGTGATGCGTATGGAGTATTTCAAGAGAAGGATACGGTTATTCTTGGAGTAAGTCCTGATTCAGCGAATAGACATTTGAAATTCATTGAGAAACATGAATTGCCATTTACACTTTTAGTAGATGAAGATCATAAAGTAGCAGAGTTATACGATGTTTGGAAGTTAAAAAAGAACTTTGGGAAAGAGTATATGGGAATCGAGCGTTCTACATTCCTTATTAATAAAGACGGTGAACTTGTAAAAGAGTGGCGTAAAGTGAAAGTGAAAGGACATATTGAGGATGTTCTTTCTTATATAAAATAAATCTACGTTGGAGATAAAATATGCAGAAACAAGGCAAGTGTCTATACATATTTTACTGCCTTACATAAAGTGGAAGTGTAGGGCATACCTCCTCAGATGATAGTATTCCAAGTGCGATTATGTCGCACTTTTTTCTATTTAATATATGAAGAAAAAGGGAAAGATACATAAAAACAAGTCCTGAATATAAAAATAAACCACATACTTATAGTAGAAATATTGACGATTTATAAGAAAAGGAGTACACTCTTTATAAGAATTATAAAATAATAATCCGTATAGAATCGGGGTGCATGACGGTGGTCAAAGAAGAATTAAAAGAAGCGCTAGAAATGCTGAAAAATACGGGTGTACGCATTACTCCACAGCGTCATGCTATTTTAGAGTACCTTGTGGAATCAATGACGCACCCAACAGCGGATGATATTTATAAAGCATTAGAAGGTAAGTTTCCAAATATGAGTGTTGCAACTGTCTATAATAACTTACGTGTGTTTAAAGAGGTTGGACTTGTAAAGGAATTAACTTATGGAGACGCTTCAAGTAGATTTGATTATGTTACAAGTCAACATTATCATGTGATTTGCGAAAAATGTGGTAAGATTGTTGATTTTCCTTATGGAGGCTTGGAAAAGCTGGAAGAGGAAGCTGCGAAAACGACAGGCTTCGTTATCAATAGTCATCGCTTAGAAATTTATGGCGTTTGTCCAGAGTGTCATAAGGCGTAATATATAATAAAGAAAGAGGCTGACGGCTATACGTCAGCCTCTTTCTTTATTATATAAGGATTAGCGTGAGGTTAATCGGGATTTACAGTGCTAAGTTAGTAAGAAGGGTTAGATAAAAGTTTGTCGAATTTACTTTGTATTGGTGGAAATGAATTCTTGGAGGGGACATTTTGAAGAAATATGAGATTAAAAGTGACATTCCAACATTGGAAGAATATAAATATTTATGTGATTCTGTGGGATGGACTAATTATATGAACTTTGAGGTGGTGGAAATATCACTTCAAAATTCGATTTACTGTATAACAGTCAAGGATAATAATCAAATCATCGGCATGGGCAGAATTGTTGGTGATGGGGCTATCTATTTCTATATTCAAGATATAGTGGTTCATCCAGAGTATCAAAAGAATGGTATTGGAAAGAAAATAATGAATACTTTAGTAGAATACTTAAATCAGAATGCTCCAGATAAAGCATTCATTGG
Source organism: Bacillus sp. S71 (assembly GCF_016625265.1). Classification (NCBI taxonomy): domain Bacteria; kingdom Bacillati; phylum Bacillota; class Bacilli; order Caryophanales; family Bacillaceae; genus Bacillus; species Bacillus sp. S71. Next base: position 229,113 of record NZ_JACVUW010000008.1, read on the forward strand.
TTTGTTTGCGTCGCAAGGGAAAACGTCATTCTACGAAAAATATGATTTTAAAGATTATTCGCCTAACATGACAGGGATGTTTACTGTTATTTCGAAAAAATAGGTGTAATAAATTTAATAAAACAATTAAAAAGTTGATTTCTTAAGAAATCAACTTTTTAATGAGTTGAAACGTTTGTAGTGTTGCAAACTCGTATTTCCCTTGATACTTATGATTTATAACTCTTCTTATTATACTTTTCATCAAATTCTTTTCCTTCTAGATCTCGATCTAGTGTTAAAGGTTGATTGCAGTGCATACATGCATCGACACGGCCGAGCATTTTTGTTGGCTTATCACAGCTGGGACAAATAATTTGGATAGTCTTAGTAGATAACATACCAATCCAAAAGTAAACGACAGTGCTAGCGATAACAGCTAAAAAGCCAACCATCATAAAAGTTGTCATGATAATAATGTTTTCGCGGAAAAAGACACCTAAGTATGCAATGAAGAGGCCGATAAATACTAAACTTAATGCAAAGGTCCGGATTTTATTGATTTTGTTTGAATACTTAATGCTCATTCTCACCACACTCCTATAATAATAATATAACATAAAATTTAGAATTTTCACTCTCGTGTAAATTGATAAAGAGATAAGATATGAAATGGATAGGAGAGGAGCCATGAAGAATGAATGGGTGCTATAATGATTTTTACAGCGATTTTTAAGTTTTTAACGGGATGTGAAATTTTTTTGTAAAAAGTATTGACCCTGTATATACTGCATGATATATTAATAACCGTCGCTGATGCGGAAACGCAGAAAACGACAAAAAA
>NZ_JACVUW010000009.1:0-222279 GCF_016625265.1 Bacillus sp. S71
GGGTCCATCCATAAGTGACAGCCGAAGCCGCCTTTCAATTTCGAACCATGCAGTTCAAAATGTTATCCGGTATTAGCCCCGGTTTCCCGGAGTTATCCCAGTCTTATGGGCAGGTTACCCACGTGTTACTCACCCGTCCGCCGCTAACTTCTTGAGAGCAAGCTCTCAATCCATTCGCTCGACTTGCATGTATTAGGCACGCCGCCAGCGTTCATCCTGAGCCAGGATCAAACTCTCCAATAAAGTTAGTTTGTCTAGCATCTAAAAATAAAAATTGACGTTTCACGTTGTTTGTTTCGTTCAGTTTTCAAAGAACTACTTGGTCGCTCATTTGCGACTTCCTTATGTTAACATCTTCGTTTTTCGATGTCAACTAAGTTTTTCAATTTCTTTTTTGTCGTTTTCTGCGTTTCCGCATCAGCGACGGTTATTAATATACCATCATGTTTTTTAAATAACAAGTGTTTTTTATAAAAAACACAAAAAAATATCTATCCTACTTTCTTCTATAGAAAGAACTATTATCCTTCCTACTAAAAATAGTTATTCTGATTGTATACTACTACACTTCATTCAACCAAATTGCATTTCACAATACCTTCCCAAGTTTTCATTCTCTTCTATATTAAAGTTTATAATAATTATCCTTCTATAGAATAACGATATAACTTAGCCTTAAGAAAAAATTCCATCCACATTAAACAATTCCAATGCAAATATTAACTTAAGAATATTGTTAGAATTTTTTTACATTTAATTAATGAAAAATATCCATTTTTTGTTATATAGTAAGAAAGGATGTACTCAACTATAAATAAACCAATGGAGGAATTATTTTATGGATAGGTTAACAAAGTTTTCATTAAAAAACCGAGCTGCCATTATCATCATGATTTTTCTCATTTCCATACTCGGTGTTTATTCCGGCTCTAAATTACCTATGGAATTTTTACCAAGTATCGACAATCCAGCAATTACCGTCACAACCTTATCTCAAGGACTCGACGCTGAAACGATGACAAAGGATGTAACTGATCCTCTCGAAAAACAATTTCGCAATTTAGAGCACGTCGACACCATTACTTCTTCTACATACGAGGGATTATCACGTATCGACATTGCGTATACATCAAAAGCAAACATGAAAGATGCAGCACGCGAAGTCGAAAAAGCCGTCAATACAATTAAATTACCTAAAGATGTAACCAAGCCCGTAGTTAGTCAACTAAACACTTCTATGATTCCACTCGCCCAAATTACTATCCAGAAACAAAACGGGTTTTCAAAAGCAGATGAAAAACAAATTGAAAAAGAAATCGTACCACAACTCGAAAACATTGATGGTGTTGCTAATGTTATGTTTTTCGGAAAATCCACCTCTGAATTATCTATCGTACTTGATCCGAACCAATTAAAAAACAAAAACGTAACATCACAGCAGGTACTCACTGTTTTACAAGGAAAAGAAACTTCTACTCCAGCTGGGGCAATTACTGTTAATCAGGAAGAATACAACCTCCGCGTCATTGGGGACATAAAAAATGTAAATGACATTAAAAACATCACTGTGGTACCCCAAGTGAAATTGCAAGACATTGCTCAAATCGAAATCAAACAACACTACGATACAATCTCACATATAAACGGAGAAGAAGGCACTGGATTAATCATCATGAAAGAACCGAGCAAAAATGCAGTTGCAATTGGAAAAGAGATTGATAAAAAAGTTAAAGAGATAAATAAGGAATATAAAGATCAGTTTTCCATTAAACTTTTAGCCTCAACCCATGAACAAGTTGAAAATGCTGTTACTAGCATGGGAAAAGAAGTAATACTTGGAGCAATCGCTGCAACTCTAATTATCTTAATCTTTTTACGTAACTTCCGAACAACACTCATCGCTGTTGTCAGTATTCCATTATCTATTTTATTAACACTCTTTTTACTACATCAATCTAACATCACACTTAACATTTTAACCCTTGGTGGTTTAGCTGTTGCGGTTGGACGTCTCGTCGATGATAGTATCGTTGTCATCGAGAATATTTTCCGCCGTTTACAAAAAGATTCTTTCTCTAAAAATATTATTCTTGATGCAACGAAAGAAGTCGCCGTCGCAATTACTTCTTCTACTTTAACAACGGTCGCTGTTTTTTTACCTATCGGCCTCGTATCAGGAGCAATCGGAAAATTAATGTTACCTATGGTATTAGCAGTTGTATATTCTATTCTATCATCCTTAATCGTTGCACTCACAGTCGTTCCACTTATGGCTTTTTTACTACTCAAAAAAACAAAGCATCGAAAGCCAAGTTCTTCATCACGATATGTCGCTACGTTAAAGTGGTCTCTTTCTCATAAATTCATTATTCTACTTACTGCATTTTTATTATTTGCAGGATCAATTGCAGCCTATATATTACTACCGAAAGCAAACATAAAATCTGAGGACGACACAATGTTATCTATTAACATGACATTTCCAGCCGATTATAATGCTGAAGCTCAAAAACAAAAAGCATTTGATTTCGAAAAGAAATTACTTTCTAATTCAGATGTAACAGACGTTATTTTACGAATGGGATCTAGCGCAGAAGATGCACAATGGGGGCAAACAACTAAAAATAACCTTGCTAGTATATTTGTAGTCTTTAAAAAAGGTTCTGATATTGATCAATATATTAAAGAGTTAAAAAAGGAAAATAAAACTTTTGAGCCTGCTGAACTTGATTATATAAAAACAAGTTATTCAAGCTCTGGCGGCGGCAACAACTTACAATTTAACGTAACAGCTACTAACGAAGCGGATTTAAAAGAGGCGGCTACTATCGTCGAAACAAAACTAAAAAGCATGGATGATCTTTCTAAAGTAAAAACGAATTTAGAAGACTCTAAGAAAGAATGGCAAATTCATATTGATCAAACAAAGGCTGAACAACTAGGTTTAACACCAGAAATAGCTGCGCAACAAGTAGCATTCCTTATGAAGAAGTCACCTATTGGCGAAATTACAATTAATAATGAAAAAACTACTATTATGATAGAACATAAAAAGGAAAACATTGGTAAACAAGAAGATATTTTAAATACAAACATACTATCACCTACTAATGGACCAATTCCTTTAAAAGACATCGCAACTATTTCAGAAAAACAAACGCAAACAGAAATTTTCCATAAAGACGGAAAAGAAACAATTCAAATTACCGCCGAAGCTTCAAATGAAGATTTGAGTAAAGTAAACACAGCAGTAAATAAAGCGATAACTGACTTAGATTTACCTAGCGGTTCAAAAGTAAATATCGCAGGAGCTACTGAATCTATGCAAGAGAATTTTACAGATTTATTCAAAATTATGGGGATTGCAATCGGGATTGTATATTTAATTATGGTTATCACCTTCGGCCAAGCACGCGCTCCTTTTGCAATCCTATTCTCCTTACCGTTAGCTGCTGTCGGTGGTATTTTAGGATTAATCATCTCAAGAACACCTGTTGATATAAATTCCTTGATTGGCGCATTAATGTTAATCGGGATTGTTGTTACAAACGCTATTGTATTAATAGAAAGAGTCCAACAAAATCGGGAACACGGAATGGAAACTAGAGAAGCCTTACTTGAAGCAGGTTCTACTAGACTACGCCCAATTATTATGACAGCTATTACAACAATCGTCGCTATGCTCCCACTCCTATTTGGCCAATCCCAAGCAGGAAGTATGGTATCAAAAAGTTTAGCCGTCGTTGTCATCGGCGGTTTGGCAGTCTCGACTGTTCTTACATTAGTAGTCGTTCCAGTTATGTATGAACTATTAGATAAAATCGGGAGAAAAAGACGCTCCCGTAGGAAAATAAGCACTTCAACAGAAACACCTGATATTTAAAAACAAAAGACGTTATCTTCACAAATGAAGATAACGTCTTTTCTCTACTTAGTCATATAATCCATCATTTTTTCCACATATTGCTCTATAGGTTTACTAGAATCCACAATAAGGTATTCATTATTTAAAGGTCTTTGACTACCATTTAACCACTTTTCAAAACCTACTTCCGACTCCACCTTTTCAATTTGACTGATCATACGCTTACGTGTTTGCAGTCTCCTATTAATCTCTTCCATATCATTAAGATAACACTCAATATATTTATATTTCACACCATGTTTAGTTGATAATTTAATTCCTTTTTCAACCATTCCCTCATATAAACACGGACTATCCAATATAACACTATGCCCTTGTTCTAAATAAGAATCAATCAATACCCATTCGGCATCATACGCAAGCCCACCAACAATCGTTGATTCAATTCCTTTTACTTTTAATGATTTTAACAACGCGGATTTTAAAACATCATGATTTATAATTACAGCACCTGTTAATTTCGCTATATACTTAGAAACTGTCGATTTTCCTGACCCAGGAAAACCTGACATTTGCAGAAAAAACAAATTAAAACTCCTCTCTAAATTACATCTGTTCTTTATAATTAATCACAAATTCAACAATCATTACATCCATTCCTTCTATATTAAAATACAAAAGAACCCCCTACTTATAAATAGAGAGTTCTTCTTTATAATTTATGCCGCTTTTACCTTTTTCGTTGCTTTACTTTTTCTTTTCGTTCCTGTAAAGCGCTTGTGTAATATAGATGCTATCAAGCGTGAAATAACATTGAATAGTAATACCATAATAATTAATACAGCTGCAGATTTTGTCGCAATCAACTTCGCATCTGGAATAACTCCTTCAGAATTTAATTTCCAAATGTGAACCGCTAATGTTTCAGCTGGTCTAAACGGATTTAAAGGATGCGCAGGACTTGAGAAATCCGCTGCTGAATTTAAAATCGGGGATGTTAAACCCGCTGTGTAAATTAATGCTGCCGCTTCCCCAAATATACGACCCGCCGCTAAAATAATCCCTGTAATAATTTGTGGTAATGACGATGGGATAATAATACGAGCGATTGTTTGCCACTTCGTTGCACCTAATCCAAGACTTGCCTCTTTTACATTATGAGGAACTTCTGAAATCGCATTTTCACAAACACGCGTTAAACCTGGTAAATTTAAAATAGTTAAAGCAAGAGCACCACCCATTACTGTGTATCCCCAACCTGTCATTGTAACGAACACTAACAAACCAAATAAACCAACAACAATAGAAGGTAAAGACGCCATCGTCTCTATACATAGACGAACAAAATTTAAAAAACGTCCTTGTTTTGCGTACTCTGCTAAATATATTCCAGCACCTAATCCAAGAGGAATAGATATAATAAGCGTTATAACAAGCATGTAGAAGGAATTGAATAACTGCGGACCAATCCCACCACCAGCTCTTGTATTGCTTGGTTCTCCAAACAAGAAATTAGGATCCCAAAACCCCCATCCCTTTTGTAAAATCTCAAATACTAAGAACACTAGCAAAGCTACAACTAAAGCCGCAACCGCATAAAAGATACCTGTCCAAACTTTATTTACCGTTCTTGCATTCATTATTATCGCTCACCTCTTTGCCCAATCGCTCGAATTACTAAAATAAACAGGAATGAAATAACAAGTAAAATCATCGCTAAAGTCCATAGCGCATTGTTCCAAGCAGTTCCGTTCAATGTATTCGTCATATCCATTGTTAAAATACCAGTTAACGTCGCTGTCGGACTATATATTCCTTCTGGTAATTTAATCGTATTCCCGATTACCATTTGAACCGCTAACGCTTCACCGAAAGCACGCGCTAAGCCTAAAACAACACCTGTTAAAATCCCTTTTTTCGCAGCAGGAACAATCACTCGGCTAATCGCTTGCCATTTTGTTGATCCTAGACCATAAGAAGCTTCTAAATAATCAAATGGAACAGAACGTATTGCATCAGAAGCGATACTAGCAATAGTAGGTAAAATCATAATACTTAATACAACAATACCCGCAATTAAACTAAAGCCTACTCCCCCAAACGAATCACGTAATAGTGGTACTAAAATCGTAACCCCTAATAATCCGTATACAACTGAAGGAATACCAACTAACAATTCTAGAACAGGCTTCAATACTTTATTTCCAAACTTTGGCGAAATTAAATTCATGAATATAGCAAGAGCTATAGCAATTGGTGCACTAATAATAACCGCACCTAACGAAACCACCGTTGAACCTACAATGAAAATTAAAGCCCCGAAGGATCCTTGATCAGCATTTGGATTCCATTTTGTCGATGTTAACATCTCAGTAAATGAGATACCACTTTGTGTAAAAGATTGAATACCTTTACCACAAATAAACGCAATAATAGCTAATGTAATTAAAACAATAAAAATACCACAAAACGTAACAAGTGATCTTCCTATATATTCACTTTTCACGTAATTAATTTGTTTTTTCCCCTTCATCACAGGACAGACCCCACTTCACAGATTGAAATGAACAGGACTGGCCTTGCAGCCAGCCCCATAAAACTTTATTACTTATTTAATTTAGACATTGGAATGTAGCCCATATCTTCTACTTGCTTTTCAAAGTCTTTACCTTTTACATAATCGATGTAAGCTTTTGTTGCTTCTTTCGCTTCACCTTTTGTTACCATATACTCGTAAGACCAGAATGGATATTTACCAGACGCAATGTTTTCAACTTTCGGTTCAGCACCATCAATTTTCACTGTTTGTAGTGCACCTTTTTTATCTCCAACCATGTAAGACATCGCTAAATAGCTTACTGAACCTGGAGTAGAATTGATAGCTTGCTCTACTGCACCGTTAGAATCTTGTGTTGTACCAGTTCCATCATTAATTTTCGCGTCTTTCATAATCGTTTTTTCAAATGTAGCACGTGTACCAGATGAAGCCGGACGATTAATTACGTTGATTTTTTCATCTTTTCCGCCTACTTCTTTCCAGTTTGTTACTTTTCCAGTGAAGATATCTTGTACTTGTTGCACTGTTAAGTTATCAACTTTTACATCTTTATTTACGACAAGAGCGAATGCAATACCCGCTACCTTGTTATCTACTAATTCTTTCGCCTTTTCAGCATCTTTTATTTTATCTCCAGACGGAACATCTGAATTACCAATTTGTACTGCACCAGATGCTACTTGGTTAATCCCAGTTCCACTACCGCCACCTTGAACTTGAATAGAAACTTTTGAATTTTTCTCCATGAATTTCTTTCCAGCTTCCTCCGCAAGAGGTAGAAGAGCTGTAGAACCAGCTGCTGCAATCGTACCTGATAATTCTTGTTTTGTATTATCGCTTCCTTTAGCAGTTTCTTTACTAGTTGTATCTTCTGCTTTCCCACACCCAACTAATGCTCCTGCTACCACTAAAGCTGCTAAAGAAAATTTAATACCTTTTTTCATAACCATGTCTTGTACCCCCATTTGGATTATCACTTTTCGAATTCATTTTCTTTCGAACACAAATTCATTGTAGGACAACAATATTATGTGAGTGTTAAGCAATTTTTAATTTTAAGTAAATGACGATAATCATCCTCAAAAGCTAGGAATCCCAACATTTGTAGTTAAAGAAGCAAACAAAAACCACACTAACTATGCTGTAATGTAAATTTATTCTTAACAATGTAAATTCAATGTAAATGTTTTTCTCTCTTTTTCCCTTTTAGTTAAAGTTACATTTACAATTCCGCTGTATTTTGTAACTTTTTCACGCCTAATTTATGCACATTAAAAAGAATTTCAGTAATATTTTTTAGTACAACTAAATAAATTGGAACAATTCTAAAATTAAATGAATATTTTTAAAGTACTAATTGACAGCATCATCCAATGTAGTCTACTATATTACTAACAAAAAGTTTACCTAAGGAAACTTTTTAAACTAACACTAAAAATATAGAGAAGAGGTAACTTTTATGGTATCGGCTAATACTAAATCCCTTTCCGAGTTTAAAACAGGGGAGTTTGTACAAATTGAGAAGATACAATTAGAAGGAACTATGAAACGACGTTTATTAGATTTGGGATTTATCCCAGGGGCAACGATTAAAGTATTGCAACGCAGTCCACTTGGAGATCCGGTCGCTTATCAAGTGAGCAACACAACTATTGCACTGCGCAAAGAAGAAAGCTCCCTTATTTTCGGGGTATTAATAGGAGATGATTTCAGATGAGCAAACATCGTATTGCTTTAGCTGGTAACCCGAATACCGGGAAAAGTACATTATTTAATACTTTAACAGGTTTAAAACAACATACTGGAAACTGGACGGGAAAAACTGTTTTAAAAGCTGAAGGAGAATATGAACATAACGGAAGTAATTATACATTAATAGATTTACCTGGAACTTACTCACTATACTCAAATTCCGCAGACGAAGAAGTAGCGAGGGATTATATTATATTCGAAAAACCAGAAGTAACTGTAGTTGTCATAGACGCAACTGCTATGGAAAGAAATTTAAATTTAGCACTCCAGGTGATGGAGATGACAAATAATGTAGTCATTTGCATTAACTTAATTGATGAAGCCGAGAAAAAAGGGATTGTTATCGATGAAAAGAAATTAGCAAAATCACTTGGTGTACCTGTCGTTAAAATTTCAGCACGTAACCGAGTAGGTATTGGTCATTTGCTAAATGTTATTGCAAAAGTAGCAAATAAAAAACTAATTCCAACACCAATTAAAATTACTTACAGCGAAAAAATCGAAAATATGATTCAGGAATTAGAACCACAAATTTATAAAGTGTTCGGTGATACGTATCCAGCACGTTGGATTGCGTTACGTATATTAGATGGAGATAAAAATTTCTTAACTACACTTCAAAAACACCATAATGAACCACTTGTAAGGGAGGTCGTAATTAATGGAATCTCACTCAGCCAGTAAAGCTCTTCCATTAGACTATATTATTCAACATGCACAATCACTTTCAAAAGAAGATATACGAGATGATATAGTCGGAGATATTTACCGAACATCTGCAAGCATATGTAAAGAATCTGTCCAATATACAAATACTGATAAATTATATCGTTCCGAAAAACTAGATAAAATTTTCACATCTCCAATCTGGGGATTCCCAATTATGCTCGGTATTTTATCTATTATTTTTTATCTTACAATTGCAGGCGCTAACGTACCATCTGATATGATTGCCGAATTCTTCGGATGGGCCGAAGGATATTTAACATCTTGGTTCCAAGCAGCGCATGCACCTGAATGGTTACATGGCATTTTAATACTTGGTTTATTCCGTGGTATCGGTGCTGTTATTAGCGTTATGTTACCACCTATGGCAATCTTTTTCCCTATGTTCGCGCTATTAGAAAACTACGGATACTTACCACGTGTCGCGTTTAATATGGACCGCTTATTCAAACGATCCGGCGCACACGGGAAACAATCTTTAACAATGGCAATGGGATTTGGTTGTAATGCAGCAGCCATTATGTCAACACGTATCATTGAATCACCACGTGAACGTATGCTAGCAATTTTAACGAACAACTTCGTTCCTTGTAACGGTCGCTGGCCTATGTTAATTTTAATGGCTTCACTATTTATGGCTGCTGGTTATACAGGCAGTATGCAAACATTGGTTACTGCTGGCGTTGTAGTTGGAATGGTTGTAATTGGTGTTATTATGACATTAACTGTTTCTTGGGTACTATCAAAAACAGCCTTAAAAGGGGTTCCAACTCACTACACACTGGAGTTACCTCCGTACCGCAAGCCAAAAGTTTGGAATACAATTGTTCGCGCAACACTCGATAAATCAATCTACGTTTTAAAACGAGCTATAGTTGTTGCTGCCCCTGCAGCTGCATTAACTTGGTTACTTGCTAATATTTTTATCGGTGACACAAGCTTACTTATGTATTTTGTAAATTTCCTAGATCCATTTGCTAAAATGTTAGGACTTGACGGGTTTATTCTAGCTGCATTCATTCTTGGACTACCCGCTAATGAAATTGTAATCCCAATTTTATTAATGTCTTACTTATCAACTGGGGCTTTAACTGAAATAGATGATTTTAATCAAATTAAAAATCTATTCCTAGAAAATGGTTGGACTTGGTTAACAGCGTTAAACACAATGTTGTTCTCACTTCTTCATTTCCCGTGTGGAACAACACTGGTTAACATATACAAAGAAACAAAAAGTGCAAAATGGACATTCTTATCGTTTGCAATCCCTACCGTTATCGCCATTGTTGTTACATTCCTCTCTACACAATTGGTACATTGGTTAGGGCTTGTATAAAACAAAGCATACATAGAAGGCATCCCCCTTCACATATGCTTTGCCCGAAAGAAACCTGAAAATCATTCAGGTTTCTTTTTTTGTACATCAGTATTCCACGGCTGCGCTCCATACGTTGTGAGTTTTTTATGAATGAAATAAATAGCCCCCGGCAGCACCGCCATTAATATCGTGCAACTAATTCCTAATCCAGTAAACAACTTTCATCACCTTATTTCACTCTTTTCGGTAAAGCTGAACCTGAATGTTCAATTGTTGGATGAACGTGAACAGTAATTTCAGCATTACTAAAGTAATTTTCGCCTTGATCCCAATTCTTACTTATTTTTGTCCATTCTTTATAATTATGTCTCTTATACACTTCCCCTAACTCTAATACATCTACCTTATATTTTTTTTGAACAAGCTTAATCGACTTTTGAATACGCTCCTCCATTTCTTCCGATATATCCTTCTCTAAACGCTTTTCATTCAAAACCTTTTTATGATCACTAAAGTGCAACTCAGCTATTGTACCTTCCAGAAATAAATGAATATTAAATTTCGGTTTTGTAGCATTCGTTGTGGATACTTTAATTTTTCGACGTAACTTATGAATTTCATATGTAATAAGTTGATTCTTTTTACGGATGGTAAAAAAACCTCCAATTTTTTTACCTATTATATAATTCATCCCTAATGTTTCTTCCCCACTCAAATTGCCTACGCACTTATTATCCTTTCCACGAAACAATGCTGCACCATTCATTTGTACTCCTTGCTTTGTTAGTTCCAGAATAGGCAATACAAAACTTCGGTTAGAAATCATCTTTTCCTGCACCTCACCAATTCTTGCAGCCTCAATCATTTGGGCATTTTTCGGAGGGTGTTCAGCTAACATATCAATATACTGCGCCGGTAAATTTTCAGGCTTGGCACTTTGTTTTAAAATAGCTTCGGCATTTTTATTAGAAACGAACAAACGAATATTTCTTCTCATCTCATGATCGCGAATATATACATCTAACGTATTTTGTAAAATGTATGGATGTGAAAGTAATTCTTCAGAGAAAATAATCACCTGTATATGAGGGAAAAATAATGTACGACTAATTTTTTTGGCGATTATTCTTATTTGTTCAAATACACTATCTGCTTTTGCACTAACATTAATATAATTTTCGCTATCCCCACCCCCTTGTCCGCCCTGTTGAGACAATTTACTAGGGAGTACCATCTGATAGGTCCCTTTCATAATTGGATTCGCTTTCTTCTCCTTCACGATATCGTAAGCCGCTCCTACTACAAATCCTCTTTCTTCTATCTCTTCTAACTCAGAACACCCACTCATAAATCCAGTTAAAGCCATAACCATTATAATTTTAAGAAGGTGTTTCATTTCCACCATTCCTTCTTTTTATTTTATATATAATTAAAACGAGCAAAGGAGCTAACACAACAAACCCCATATCTATCCAAGCTAAATAAGTCCCATAACTTGATAAAGTATTCAAACTACTAGGTATCATATTCACCATAAAAATAATAGGGGCACTTACGAAAATAAAAATATGTTTCTTCACTTTCGGAAACATAGCACAAAACAATAAAGATGCGACGTCATAATACATTGCTGTAGTGTTATAAATTGTAATAATCCAAGTCGTAAAAAAAATCGCATCAAACCTTTCTAAAAATCCTCCCCCAATTTCAATTTCTTTCCCTAATTCAATTGTTGGATATGTCAATCCACGTGTTGTCATATAAGTAAAAACGCTAATACAAGTTACATAAATTAAAATGTATGACAGTACGTTTACCATCACCGCTTTCGCGACTGCCATTGGCGCTTTTTTCGCTGTCTTATCATTTAGCAACACCGCATAAAATAAAGCTACTTCAAATCCAATAAACGTAAAAATAGAATTTTTAACTCCAACAGCGTATTGACTTACTTTCGTTTGAAAAGCTGGTAGTAAATTATTTATTTCCATTAGATTTATATTTAATAAAGAAAGAAGTACTATTGCAATTAAAACAATAGGTAAGAATAAAACATTTAACCTTAATAAGGCTGCTCGTGATCCTGCTATTCCATAAATAACAACTAATAAGAAGAAGAAAGACAGTAGTTGTATCGGTGTATCACTAAATAAATACGTTTGAGAAATAACTGAAATCATTCGCGATTCATATGCTGTCAAAGCAGCAAACGTTAATACTAAAATACTACTAATTGTGTATGCAACAGGCTTCGTCAAATGCGCACTCGTATATTGAACAAAATTTTGTTTCGGAAATAAGATAGCTACTCTCGTCACAAACCAACCTAAAACTGCGCAGATCAATCCACCCAAAAGCAAGATAATCCAACCGTCCGAAAATAAAGTTTGGTTAGCGATATCTCTTGGCATAGACAATGCCCCTATACCAATAATGGTCGATGATACCGCAAACCCAATTTCCCGAGATCCAATCTCTTCATCGCCATACTCAAATGGTTTCACTTATTTTCGCTCCTTTGGACGTATTGTAGAATCTTTTGTTTGTAAGTACTCTGGTCTATCTTTCAACATCGATTTTGGCATGCGAATAAATTCTTCTTTCCAATCTTTATAAAATGCAGGAGCAATTGGGGTTGTATACGGTATACCAACACTTGTTAAATTTGTAATATGAATAGCAAGTGCAATCAGAGCTAGAATGATCCCATACAACCCAAAAGCCGTTGCAGCTAATACAAAGACGAAAAGTAAAATTCGGAACGTAATCGTAATACTATATACAGGAAGCGAAAACGTAGCAATCGCAGTAACCGCAATAATAATAACTAAAAACGGATTTACAATCCCTGCATTTACCGCAGCTTCTCCAATTACAAGACCTCCTACAATCCCTATCGTTTGTCCCATCGGTTTCGGCAATCGGATTCCAGCTTCTCGTATTAATTCCATAGTCAAGGCCATCATTAACGTTTCAATATATGCTGGAAACGGAACACCTTCCCTCGCACCCGCAATTGAATAAGCCAGTTTAGAAGGAATAAGTCCTTGATGGTAAGATACAAGCGCTACATACATAGCTGGTAACAAAACCGCAATTATACCTGATCCCATACGTAAAAATCTTAATAACGTTCCAATCACCCAGCGCTCGTAATGATCTTCTACAGATTGAAAAATATCAACAAATACGAGTGGCGCGATAAGAGCAAACGGGGATCCATCTACTAAAATGGCCGCCTTCCCTTTCGCTAATGAGGCTATAATATTATCAGGCCTCTCCGTATTCAAAAATTGTGGAAATGGGGATAAATTATTATCCTGAATTAATTGTTCAATCGTACCTGTTTCCAAAACGACATCTGTCACTATTGATTGAAGACGGCGATCTAACTCTTTTACAATGTGAGGATTTATAATATCTTCTATATATACTAGGGTTACTTCTTTCTGCGATCGCTTCCCCATAATATAAGATTGGAACCTCAACTTTGGATCGCGTAAACTGCGTCGGATTAACATTTTATTCACATTAATATCTTCATTCAATCCAACTCTCGGTCCGCGTATTAAATCTTCTGTCACTGGTGGCTCTAAACTTCTCTTCTCCCAAGCCCTACTATTAATAACGATAGCAGTTTGAATATTATCAATTAATATAACTGTATCTCCCGCTAAAATCGCATTCATAATATCTGGAAACTTCGTCTTTACACCCACTTCTGCGATAGAAATAAAACGATCCAATAACGTTTGAACAACAGCTTCCTCATTTTGAATTTCTTCGTATTGCAGTGTGCGAATGACATATTTATAAACATTATCCTTATCTGTTAATCCACATAAAAACACAACCGCACAACGTGTAAAACTCCCAGCAAGAGCAACTTCTCTAATTGTTAAATCATTAGGTGAACCTAACTCATCCCTAATTTCTTTCATAACTTCAAATAAGTTACCTTCAAGCTCTAACAATTTCCCCACCTAACTTCCTTTTCAACAAGTTTTTAGTTAGATTCCGCTAATAGAAGAAAATATATACAAAAAAGAGCTATCTCTTTGCAAAGATAGCTCCAATAAACGAATTACTTTTCTACTATTGTAGTGTTTTTCTTTATAAATACACCTTTTGTAAATCCACTAACTACAAACATCACAATCATATTAATTAACAATGCGACTATGCCCACATTCAAATCTTTTATATACTGCGGAAAACTCGGAAACATCGTAGCTATAGTTGAGCCAGATAAGGTAATATATGCGACCACTAACAGCCCAACTCCCATTCCTGCAATCGCTCCTTGCTTCGTAACAATTTGGCGTGGAAACAAGCTACATACAAGTGCAGGGAAAAGTTGCGTAACGATACTGTACCCCATTAAGAGAAGCGCTCCTATTGTTTCCCCTCCTTTAAATGTAAATAAAACTGCCACGAGCGTTACTACAGGCACAAATAATTTTGCCATCTTAGCAACTTGTCTATCTGAAGCAGATGGAACAATCGTTCGATAAATATTTTTTGCTAACAGTGTAGAAGCCGCCATAACAAGCATAGAGCCTGGAACCAATGCCGTTAATACTCCCGCACTACCAATAATCCCAATAAACCAAGGATCAAAAGTTTGTAAAGCAAGACGGACTAACGAAAGATCTACATCCGCTCCCTTTAACCCAGGAACTTGCAATATAGCAGCAAACCCTGCGAAAAATACGAAAAGTAACACTAAAGAATACAATGGCATAATTGCTGCATTTTTACGAAATACTTTTTCATTTTTTGCAGAAAAAGCAGAAGCAAATGTATGAGGCCACATATAGAAACCGAGGGCCGTTAATATAATAGTAGAAACAAACCAAGAAATACTCATTCCTTCTTCAGGTAAAGATAAAAATCCTGGTTTCGCTGCTTCTACAGCTTCAAACATCGGCTGAAATCCTCCATAATAATGATACGGTAAATATATACCTAAAAACATAACGATAAACAGTATCATAATATCCTTCAAAGCAGCCGTCCAAGCTGAACCGTGTATACCTGAAACCATTACATATATAGTTATAACAATAGCACCAATCCAAACCGCAACAACAGGTGATACCCTTCCGTAAGACGCTTCTGAAACGATAATTCCCAGTCCCTTTAACTGTAAAACAAGATATGGGATGATGGAAACAACACCAACAATTGAAACAATAAGTCCAAGCGCCTTACTTCTGTATTTCTTCGCAAAAAAATCCGACTGCGAAACAAGGTTATGCTCTTTTGCATACTTCCAAATCGGTGGCAATAAAAAATACGATAAAAGATAAGCTAAAGCACCATAGCCTAAAATATAAAAGGTAGGTGCGCCTTTACTATACGCCCAGCCGCTTCCTCCTAAAAATGTAAACGTCGTATAAATTTCACCTGCCATAAGGAGAAAAACAAAAATAGTGCCAAACCCTCTTCCTCCAACTGACCATTGCTCTAAATTCATATCTTTTCCATGTTGTGCCCGAATCCCTAAAAATAGTGCGAGAAACAAAAATAAAATAATGATAAGTAATGCAGTCATTTTACATCCTCCTTATTAGCAGGATCAAACACGTACACAAGCCCCATACAAAGAGATGTAATAAACACTGATAATAATACCCAAAATAATAAAAAGGGCATCCCTAATACGTAAGGAGTAACTGAATTCGCAAATATTGGCCCAACTACTAAACAAAGAACTGGAATAAGCGCTAGGATGTGTATTTTCTTCATCTCATTCTCCTTTACTTATAAAGTTCATAATGGCCGATACAAAGACTTCCACTCCAATCGGTAATGCATCTTCGTCAATCGTAAAACGAGGGTGATGGTGAGGATATATAATACCTTTCTCTTTATTTCCTGCTCCGATAAAAAAGAATGTCCCCGGTGCCTTTTGTAAAAACGCTGAAAAATCTTCTCCAGCCATCGTTGGCTGTAAACGAACAACTCTATCCCTTCCATAAAGTTGTAATGCCGTTTGTTCAATAAGCTCTGTAGCTTCATAGTCATTTACAACTGGTCGATATCCATATTCATATGAAAATGTATATTTTGCTCCGTAAGATTCCGTAATATACTTCACAATCCGCTCAATCTTCTTCTCTGTTTCACCTCGTAATTCATGTCTTAAACTTCTCACTGTCCCTTCAATCTCGGCTTGCTCTGGTATTACATTATGAGTTGTCCCCGCATGAAATTGTGTAACAGATATTACGAGAGAATCTAATGGATTCGTGAGGCGAGATACAATTTGCTGAAGTTGCGAAACGACTTGTGTTCCGATTGCGATACTATCCACCGTTTCATGAGGGATTCCAGCATGTCCACCTTTTCCCTCTATCTTAATTTTAAAAACATCCGGTGCAGCCATTGCAGGACCATAAATAACACCTATTTTCCCAACCTCTAACGACGCCCAAAGGTGAGCACCAATAATATAATCCACACCTTCCATTACACCTGCAGCAACCATCTCCTCTGCACCACCAGGAAAATTTTCTTCAGCATGTTGGAATAGAAAACGAATCTCCCCTTTAATCTTCTCTCTTTCTTCCACTAACTTATGTACGACTCCAAGTAATATCGCTATATGTCCATCATGACCGCATGCATGCATCACACCTTTATATGTAGAAATAAAATCAAACTCATTTTCTTCATGAATAGGAAGAGCATCCATATCGGCTCGAACCGCAACTGTTTTGCCCGGATGTTTACCTACTAACTTTGCCATCACACTATATTCAGTCGGCCGTGACACTTCTAAATATGGGAATTTCCGAAGTATATCGAACACAAACTGCGATGTTTTTTCTTCTTGAAAAGATAACTCTGGATACTTATGAAAATGCCTTCTCCACTCAACTAACTGATTTTTTGACAAAACAAATTCCTTTGCAACATCCATACCCCTTCACTCCTTCTTCACCAAGTTAAATGTTATTATAACGTGAATTGTTAACTTTTAAAAGAATCTTCTAAATTTTCTGTAATAACAACTCAAAAAGAAAAAGCCACCCAAAAGATGACTTTTTCATTATTATAAAATAGTAATTGCTTGTTTTCCCATTTGCTCCCAAGCTTTCTCAAATTCTGCTCGCGGAACAGCCAAACGCGGATTATTTTTAAGAGGATCATTTACATATACAAAGTTTTGATCATATCCAATTACTACTGCACTATGCTCATAATATGTAATTTTCACTTCACCTGAACTCGTATTCCATGTTTCAAAACTACTTTCAGCTAGCGGCTTAAACGTCGTATTAATAATGACCCATACCGGAGAACCAGAACTAATTACTTTATATATATCTTGCATGTCTCTACCTGTTAAATTAATTACTTTTTCAGGAACATATTTTTCTGCCAAATTAAAAATCGGTTGATTATATACACCATATCCAGGCTCTGCCTTTGTATAAATATTTCCAACAAACCCTTCGTAAGGATTTCCCCGTACGCCATTTTGTTCAAATGGAACGCGATGAATTTCGCTAGCAAGTTGCATCTTATCTACTTGTACACCTTTATATTGCAACAACATAGCTAAACTTGTCACTTCACATCCTCGAGGTAATTCTGGTAATTGTTTAATAAACGGAACATCCTCAATCATAGCTGCTTCTTTCATTTCAGATAGAAACTCTAAGCGTAGAACTTGCGCCTTTTGCATAATTTTATCTTTTCCAATAAAAAATGCAGCAGCAAGTATAATCCCAAAAACAAAAAGATATTTTAACTTTTTCATTATAAACAAAACTCCATTAATTATTATTTTACAGACACAACTCTTATCATTGTACCCTTCTTCTTACTAGTTTGCTAGAAAGATCATGTGAATTATCGCTCATAGAATTAATTATAAAAATTCTAATTATTTTTAATAAAAAGAAAAATAAATATACATTTCCAGAATATTTTGTTAAAATCAAAATTGTTAACATGGTGAAGATATCACCATGTTAACAAACATTCTTAGAGTATTTAGTCATAGTTCGTTTTTTTACATACTCCATTCATTTCATAGTAAATAAACCGAGTGTGTGTTGCATCCCCCACTAATGATTAAAAACTCAGAATAAAACGAAGTTCACACATTCAAGAAAATACGGGGTGAGGGGCATATGAATCAACAAATTGAACAAACAGATTTAAAACGAACAATGAAAAGTAGACACCTATTTATGATTGCACTCGGCGGCGTTATCGGAACCGGTCTATTTATGGGATCTGGTCAAATTGTCCATAATGCCGGACCTGGTGGTGCTATTCTTGCATTTTTAGTCGGTGGATTTGTTATGTATTTAACGATGTTATGTCTTGGTGAATTATCCGTTGCTATGCCAGAAGCAGGTTCATTCCAAAGCTATGCAAGCAAATTCATTTCACCTGGTTTTGGATTTGTTGTCGGTTGGATGTATTGGCTAAATTGGGCTGTTACAGTTGGCGTAGAGTTAACAACTGTAAGTATTTTAATGAAACGCTGGTTTCCAGACGTTTCTTCATGGATTTGGTGCGTTACATTTGCAGCAGCACTCTTCCTCGTAAACGCTTTATCAGCAAAAGCATATGCAGAAGCAGAGTTTTGGTTCGCAAGTGTAAAAGTTGCAACAATTGTTATTTTCATCGTACTTGGTGGCGCTGTTATGTTCGGTCTACTAGACTTTAATGGAAAGCCAGCTCCGATGCTTCATAATTTCACTGAAAATGGCGGGCTATTTCCAAACGGCGCATTAGCTGTTCTTCTTACGATGATTACGGTAAATTACTCCTTCCAAGGAACAGAATTAATCGGAATCGCTTCAGGAGAAAGTGAAAATCCTGAAAAAACAATTCCAAAAGCAATCAAAAATACAATTTGGCGAACTCTCTTCTTCTTCGTCTTAGCGATATCAGTTGTTGTAGGTTTACTCCCGTGGCAAGAGGCTAATCTAGTCGAAAGTCCCTTTGTACTTGTATTTGATGTAGCCGGTGTCCCATATGCAGCAGACATTATGAACTTCGTTATTATTACAGCTGTATTATCCGTTGCTAACTCTGGTCTATACGCAAATTCTCGTATGCTGTGGGCGATGGCAAAACAAGGAATGGCAAGTCCAGCGTTTACTAAATTAACTAAAAGAGGTGTACCACTAAACGCATTAATTTTCAGTCTGATTTTTGCAAGTCTTTCTTTATTAACAAGTGTATTTGCGGCAGATACTGTCTTTCTAGTTTTAACATCTATTGCAGCGATGGCTGCTGTTGTCGTGTGGATGTCAATCGCCGCTTCACAGTTTTTCTTCCGTAGAAATTTCGTGAAAAATGGTGGCGACATAAATGATTTAAAATATCGTACACCGCTCTATCCACTAGTTCCAATCGTAGCGTTCTCGCTCAATTTCATTACATTTGTTAGTTTGGCTTTCATTCCAGATCAAAGAATTGCTCTTTATTGTGGCATTCCATTTATGATTACTTGTTACATTTTATACCAAGTTAAATATAAAAAAATTGTCAAACTTGAACAGCCACGAACTGTCACACAAGAAATAAACTAAATATACAAAATATTCAGCTATCTTTCTTATGATAAGATAGCTTTTTTCTATTTCTTGGATATCCTGGTATAACTTTATTTATCTTAAAATTTTCACAATCACGTTTTTCTCTGGAAAATAGTTTACAATGTAATCAAGTTACAAATGATATTCACCTTAAAAAGTGTGCATTTGTGTCTATTTTTTAACAATATATCAAAAACTATTGCCTTCTATAAATTAATAGGTTTATATTGTTTTATTGGCATAGTTTCAATCCAAGGAGAAAGGAGATTTTCAATCGTGCAACTAAAGAAAGCGTTTTGGAAGTTGGCTTCGCTTCTTCCGTTATCATTACTTCTGTTCCTCGGTGGCTGTGATAAAAAACTCGCAGTATTAAATCCGCAAGGACCTGTTGCAAAAGCACAGTATGATTTAATTGTTTGGTCATTCTTGCTTATGTCATTAATTATCGCAATTGTATTCATTCTGTTTACAGTCATCTTGATTCGTTATCGTGAAAAACCAGAGAATATGGACTATGAGCCACCTGAACAACACGGTAACACATTACTAGAAATTATTTGGACGCTTGTTCCTGTTATTATCGTTATCGCATTATCGATTCCAACAGTAAAAGCAACTTATGCTTCGGAAGAGGTTCCGAAAGAGTCCAAACATATTAAACCAGTTGAAATTTATGTTACATCTGCAAACTGGAAATGGTTATTCAGTTACCCAGAGGAAAAAATTGAAACCGTTAACTATTTAAACATCCCAGCTGGTGTACCAATTCAATTCAAACTGACTTCTGTCGGCCCAATGAATGCTTTCTGGGTACCAGAACTTGGTGGTATGAAGTACACAATGGATGGCATGATTATGGATCTTTATTTACAAGCTGATAAGCCAGGTTCTTACCTAGGCCGTAGTGCGAACTTCTCTGGTGAAGGATTCACACACATGGAGTTCGAAGTTGAAGCGAAAACTAAAGAGAAATATGACAAGTGGGTTAAAGAAGTACAAGAAACTGCTCCTAAACTAACAGAAGCTAAGTACAACGAAATTGTTAAACCTGGTGTAGTTGGTCGTATGACATTCTCTAGTCACCACTTAAGTTATGTAGATCCAAAATCACTTGAATATTGTGATTACAACTACTACAAAAACAAAAAATAATAGCTATTATTCCAACAGATTGGAGTGAACACAGTGAAGCTTGATGAATTCTTTGTCACAGGTGACCCGATTATTTACGGTGCAGACGCTTCTATCGTTCTTGTGACATTAGCAATCATTTTCGTACTAACAAAGTATAAAAAATGGAAATGGCTTTGGGACGAATGGTTAACAACTGTTGACCATAAAAAAATCGGAGCCATGTATATTATTTCTGCGGTTATCATGTTATTCCGTGGTGGTATGGATGGTTTAATGATCCGTGCACAGTTAACATTCCCAGAAACAACTTATTTAAACGCTGAACACTATAACGGAATTTTTACAACGCATGGTACAGTAATGATTCTTTTCATGGCAATGCCATTCGTTATGGGATTAATGAACCTTGTAGTACCATTACAAATTGGTGCTCGTGATGTTGCATATCCGTTCTTAAATGCTTTAAGTTTCTGGTTATTCTTTGTCGGAGCAATGTTATTCAACATCGCTTTCGTAATCGGTGGTTCTCCAGACGCTGGGTGGACTTCTTACTTCCCAATGGCAGGTACAGAGTTTACTTCAGGCGTAGGAAATAACTACTACGCAATTGCATTACAGATTTCAGGTCTCGGTACGCTAATGACCGGTATTAACTTCCTTGTTACTATCTTAAAAATGCGTACACCTGGTATGACTTTAATGAGAATGCCAATGTTTACTTGGTCAATCTTAATTACAACAATTATCATTATTTTCGCTTTCCCAGTATTAACAGTTGCTCTTGCATTAATGACATTTGACCGTCTATTCGATGCTCACTTCTTTACGATGGCGAGCGGCGGTATGCCGATGTTATGGGCCAACCTGTTCTGGGTATGGGGTCACCCTGAAGTATATATCGTTATTTTACCGGCATTCGGTATTTTCTCTGAAATCATTAGTACATTCTCACGTAAGCGTCTATTCGGTTACAGTGCGATGGTATACTCAATGGTTGCAATTTCTTTACTAAGTTTCGTCGTATGGCTTCACCACTTCTTCACGATGGGTGCAGGTCCAGCGGTTAACTCATTCTTCTCGATTTCGACAATGGCGATTTCGATTCCAACCGGTGTTAAGATCTTTAACTGGTTGTTTACACTGTATAAAGGACGTATCCGTTTTACAGTTCCAATGCTTTGGTCATTGGCATTTATTCCAAACTTCGTAGTCGGTGGGGTTACAGGGGTTATGCTTGGAATGGCAGCAGCTGATTATCAATACCATAACAGCTACTTCCTAATCGCTCACTTCCACTACGTATTAATCGCAGGTACAGTATTCGCTATGCTTGCTGGATTCACATTCTGGTATCCAAAAATGACTGGTCATATGTTAAATGAACGCCTAGGTAAATGGACATTCTGGATCTTTATGAGCGGATTCAACATCTGTTTCTTCCCAATGTACTTCTTAGGTTTAGACGGTATGACTCGTCGTATGTACACTTACTCTGAAAGTCTTGGATGGGGATGGCTAAACCAAATCGCATCTGTTGGTGCGGTAATGATGGGTATTGGCTTCCTACTTCTTTGCTACAACGTAATTTGGAGTGCACGTCACGGTGAACGTGACACAACTGGAGATCCATGGGATGGCCGTACACTTGAATGGGCAACTCAATCTCCTGTACAACATTACAACTTCGCGAAACTTCCTGAAATCAAAGAAGCTGATGCTTTCTGGTACATGAAAAAACGCGGAGAAACAGTTACACCAGCAGCAGAAGATATCAAACCAATTCACATGCCAAGTAACTCTGGTGTGCCTATTATTGCGTCTTTATTCTTCGGTCTTGCAGGTTTCGCATTAGTATTTAGCTGGTTCTGGCTTGCAGCAATCGGCGGCGTTGGTATTTTAGCTTGCTTAATCTATCGTTCATTCGATTATGATGATGGCTACTACGTAAGCGTTGATGAAATTAAAGAAACAGAACATATAGCATGAGAGGTGAAATGACATGGCGGCTTTAGATAAAAGCTTACCTTTGGAATATCAATCCGAACAAAGCAGATTGAATATCCTAGGATTCTGGATTTTTCTTGGGGCTGAAATTATGCTGTTCGCAACACTTTTCGCCTCTTATCTAGTCCTTGCTGGTCGTACGGCAGATGGCCCAACACCAGCGCAACTGTTTGAACTTAAAACGCTTTTAATTCAAACATTACTACTTTTAACAAGTAGTTTCACATGTGGTATCGTAATTCACGAAATGCGTAAGCACAACCAAAAAGCAATGCTTGGATGGTTCGTCCTTACATTACTTTTAGGTGCAGGTTTCCTATTCTTTGAAATCGAAGAGTTCATTATGTACATCGGTGAAGGTGCAACAATTCAAACAAGTGCTTTCCTATCTGCATTCTTCGTTCTTCTTGGAACGCATGGAGCCCACGTAACAGGCGGTATCATTTGGGCAATTTGTGTTATTATCCAAATTTTAAAACGAGGTTTAACACCAGTTACAGCTCGTAAAGTATTCATTATCAGCTTATACTGGCATTTCCTTGATCTTGTTTGGGTCTTTATTTACACACTAGTTTACTTGAACGGGATGGTGGCGTAGATGGCTCAAAATAACAATCAAGCAAACGGGCATGCGCATAGCGGATTCCCTTGGTCACACGTTTTCGGATTTATTTTATCGCTTGCATTAACGTTTCTAGCGTTATACGTGGCACTTTACACAACATTGCCACTTTCAACAGTCTTAACAACTATTATCATAATGGCTGTTGCGCAAGCATTGTTACAATTAATTATGTTCATGCATTTAAAAGAAGGAGAAGGAAGAGTTCAAATTCTTACAATGATATACAGTTTCTTCGTTGCAACTGCAACAGTTGGTTTAACTGTATGGATCTTCTTCTCAATGTAATGTACATGAAAAAGACTGCTGAGGAATCTCAGCAGTCTTTTTTTATTCCCTCCCCCATTACATCCACATTACGGAATTAACAGCAGAATCATGAAGAATATACTTATTATGACAAATGTTAAGAAAAGTCTTTCTTTATGAAATCGAATCCATATGCGTTGCTTTTCTACCTATTATATGGCTAAATAGGTACTATATTTATTTGAAGGGAGAGAACGCAATGGAACATCATACTTCTGTTCTATCACTTATGGTTGTCGTTGCAATCGCGTTTTTCGTTCCCCTTTTGTTACAACGCTTTAAATTAAAAGCACTTCCTGTTGTCGTTGCAGAAATTATTGCAGGAATCTTTGTAGGTAAAAGTGGGTTTAATATTATTGAGCCAGATATGTGGCTTCAAGTTTTATCAACATTAGGATTTATCTTCCTCATGTTCTTAAGCGGTTTAGAAATTGATTTTTCTATCTTTAAACAAAAAGGGAAAAAAAATACGACAAACGAACCAAATACATTTCAAGCAGCAAGCATTATCTTCTTATTTATTTTCATCTTATCTTATGCCCTATCATTACTATTCGTATGGCTAGGATTTGTAGATAATGCAATGTTCATGACTTTAATTATTTCAACTATTTCTTTAGGTGTTGTTGTACCAACACTAAAAGAGAACAACCTAGGAAAAACTGCAATCGGACAAATCATTTTATTAGTTGCTGTTATTGCAGACTTAGTTACAATGATTTTACTCGCTGTTTTCGTCGGATTAAATTCCGAAAGCGGCCAAAGTATGTGGCTCTTACTTCTTCTATTCGGTGCCGGTATTGTCATTTACTTTATTGCAAAACGCTTTAAAAACATTCCATACTTAGATAGTTTAAAAGCTGGTAGTGTACAAATTGATACACGGGCTGTTTTTGCACTCATTTTAATCTTAGTTGGGTTATCGGAATCTGTTGGAGCAGAAAATATTTTAGGTGCCTTCTTAGCAGGTGTACTTGTATCGTTATTATCACCCGATGAAGATATGGTGGAAAAACTTGATTCCATCGGCTATGGTTTCTTCATCCCTATTTTCTTCGTAATGGTTGGTGTAAATCTAGAGGTATGGTCTATTTTTAAAGAGCCTTCTAGCATGCTAATGATCCCAATCTTAATTGTAGGACTCTTTATTTCAAAACTCTTACCATCACTCGTCTTACGAAAATGGTATCCACGTAATATCGTACTTGGAAGTGCAATCTTATTAACATCGACACTTTCTTTAGTTATCGCGGCTGCACAAATTGGTGAAAAACTAGGGATCATCAGTCCAAGTTTATCTGCCTCTCTTATTTTAAGCGCAGTTATTACTTGTATTTTTGCACCTATATTGTTTAAAAAAATGTTCCCAAAAGTAGAAACACCAAAACCAAAAGTAGCTATTATTGGCGCGAGCAGAATTACCCTTCCGTTATCACTAGATTTAAAACGAGAAGATTATGACGTAACACTATATATGATGCGTCAAAACAAAATAAATGATGAGGAAGCGAAATCGCATGACTTCCCTATCGTGAAATTAGATGACATCACAATCGCATCATTAACTGAACAAACAGCATTTGATGCAGATCGCGTCGTTGTTGCAACAAGCGATGATGAACAAAACTTATTATTAGCAGAACATGCAAAAGAGCTAGGTGTTGAACATGTTATTGCAAGTGTAGAAGATCCACTTCTACAAGAAAAAGCAACGCAAGAACATATCGCTGTATTCTCAACAATTAACTCTACACGTATTTTATTACGTGCACTTATTGATAAACCTAGTCTCGTTCGCTTAATTACAACAGCAAACGAAACAGTACGCGAAGTTGAACTACGCAGCAATAAATATAACGGCATTGCGCTTCGCCGCCTTCCGTTTTTAGGTGATGTACTTGTCATTCAAATCTACCGCGGTAATAAAGCATTAATACCACATGGTGATACAAGACTACAA
The DNA here is from genome assembly GCF_016625265.1 of Bacillus sp. S71. Taxonomy (NCBI): domain Bacteria; kingdom Bacillati; phylum Bacillota; class Bacilli; order Caryophanales; family Bacillaceae; genus Bacillus; species Bacillus sp. S71. The sequence continues at coordinate 25,817 of NZ_JACVUW010000009.1, forward strand.
CACGGCGATACATTACTTGTAACAGGTTCAAAAGAGCATATCGATACACTAAAAAACATATTAGAGTAAAAAAATGCCCCTCACATAATTGAGGGGCATTTTTTTAATTTCATATGGTAAAATGTTACTATCACATATTATGAGGATGGATTACATTATGTCTATTGTAACTTTAGCTCTCTTATTATTAGCGGAAGTACTCGTCGCCATTATTCTCATCGGTGTTAGCATTGAAATTTGCAGCTATGGTTGGAAAAAATCAAATGGAGTTAAATACTCATTCCTTTTTCTTTCACTCCTTCTCGGAACCGCTAGTATACTCGGCCTTCTCGCTGCACCTGCATACTTCTTTATACAACTTATAGAAAAAGGTTTATAAGAAAGGATGATAACATGATTACTGTGCAGTATATTGATGCATCCGAGACACACTTATTACGCCAAGCGGTGTTGCGTCCCAATCAGTCCCTAGCAGACTGTAAATACTCTTCTGATTACGAAAAAGACACATTCCACTTAGGTGCCTTTATAAACGATGAGTTGATTAGCATCGCTTCCTTCTCAAAAGAAATATATCCTGATTTGCAAAAAGGTATCCATTATAGACTACGAGGAATGGCAACATTACCTAACTTTCGGAACAAAAGAGCTGGAAGCTCCTTAATTCAGAAGGCGGAACAAATCTTGCAAGAACGCCAAGCAAATATATTATGGTGTAATGGCCGAATTACTGTAGCTGACTATTACAAACACTTAGGCTTTCAGGAATATGGTGAAATCTTTGAAATTGAACCGATTGGCCTTCATAAAGTACTATATAAAAGAATATGAGAAAAGCTTTCCTCAATATGGGAAAGCCTTTCTTATATTTCAATCTTCTCTTTTTGTTTTTTCATATATATGTATATAAACAAACTTGGAACTAAAAAACAAGCAAACATAATAAGTCCTGTCATACTAATTTCCTTTATCGAAATATCTGGTATTACAACGATACAAATAGCTAAAATCCCAATAATAATACCTACCGGAATGAATAATAGCTTCATAAAATAACGACGCGACACTCCGCCCGTATGCTCATACACTTCCACTAAATTTTTCAGATTTAAAAAGTTAATAATTATTATCCCGCCCATAAATACCATTAATAAATCCGAAACACTTTCATATCCTGCCCCTTGCAAGACATAGCGGTAAAAGACGATAGCTAGTATGACGATATTTTGTAAGATGAAAGCTAATCTAATATGTTTTAACCCTTCAATCATTAAACGTTCATCTTTCACGATTTTCATCCTACCACTCCTTTTCCTCCCAAAACAAATCATTCAACGTTTTATCTACTGCATAACAAATTTTTAAACATAAATCTAAAGATGGATTGTATTTCCCCTTCTCAATTAAACTAATCGTTTGCCTTGTAACGCCTACTTTTTCTGCTAATTGTTGCTGTGTTAAATCTAATTGAACACGCGCGACTTTTATTTTACTTACAGCCATTCATGTTCCTGCTACTAAAAATATAGACAAATGTATATTCTTAGAGTATTCCTGCTTCTACGTGCCCTGCCTCGCTAATCACTTGCTACTACAGTTTGCTGTGACACTTCACAGGCGTAAATTCCGATGTAGCCCACCGTACATATATACAATCTATTTACGTTAGTATTGTATATTTTTTTGCTTGTAAAAGGTTGATTGACGCATTTAAATCTCTATCTATTACATTGCCACATTCACATGTATATACTCGGTCAGACAGCTTTAAATCCGACTTTTTTTGACCGCAACATGAACACATTTTAGAAGATGGATAGAATCTGTCCACTTGCCGTAGTTCAATTCCATATTCCCTACATTTCGTTAATAACCATGTTTTAAAAGCATAAAAACATTGTTGCGCTACAGCTTTAGATAGATGTTTGTTCTTCATCATACCTTTCACATTCAAATCTTCTACTACAATAAACGTTGGCTTGGTTTTCACCACATCATTTACAATAGACTTTACATACGCTAATCGAATATTTGCTAGCCTAGCATGTAGTTGTTGCACCCTAAGAATATTTTTGTTTATATTCGCTCTTTTATTAGTAACAGGTTGTTCACCTCTCTTTCTTATATTTTCAAATTTGCGTGATAAAGAGCGTTGTTCACGTTTTAACCGTTTTTCTATCTTTTTTACTTGTACTGTTTTATTTATATTTTTGTGAGTTTTTCCATCGCTACGTACAGCGAAGTCTTTAATTCCCAAATCAATTCCTAGACCTACTGTATTGAGAGTTGCATTTGGTTTTACCTCTTTCACTTCACAGAGTATAGACACATAGTATCTTCCTGCTCTTTGATATACTGTACCACTTTTTACAGTTGTATTTTTTGAAATATATCCATACTCTTTTAACCTTATCCAACCAATTGTAGGGACTTTTACTCTATGTCTTTCTACTGTCCAATCTGTTTTGTTGTTTTTCGGAAAGTAGCACTTCACATCTTGCTTCTTCTTTTTTTTATATCGTGGAAACTTAGATAAACCTTTAAAAAACCGCTTAAAAGCTTTATGTCCATTCATAATCGCTTGTTTTACCGCTTTGCTCGACACTTCTTTAATCCACTGGTCACACTCTTTTGTATGAATGTTGTTTAACCATTTGGAAAAGTCATAACCACTAAGAAATTTCCCCTCCGACTCATATACCTCTTTATTTTTAGAGATATACAGGTTATATACATATCGACACACCCCAATAGTTTGACGGATTTTACTAATTTGTTCAGTTGTCGGTTTGATTTCTATTAAATATGCTCTTTTCATAAGTCTTCATCCTCCGACATTTTCTTTTTGTATTTTCTCAACCCATATATTCTACAGCTAAATACATGAATGATAGATATTAAATCCTGAACAAGTTCTTCTTGAATACCCATATATTTCTTATACTGTTCTTCTGTATAATATCTTCTTCCTTTTGGGTTTCGGTAAGCAGGTAAAACACCTTGATTGTCCCACCTTTGCAATGTCTTAACAGAGACATTAAGCATTTCTGAAAATTCTTTCGGTTTATATTGTTTCATAATTACTTTTCACTATATATGCCTACTTTTGTCTATGTTTTTGTTTACTGTTTCTTTCTCCTCCACCCTTATTATAATATATATTCCAATAAGTAATTTATATTTTACATTACTAATTTAAGTTTCACTTTATTATACACAAAAAAGGAGCCTCTCATAAGAAGCTCACTCTCCTATATCTATATTATAAGAATAAATGACATCCAAATAAAATTGTAAATAAGTATAGTAATGGATGTACTTCCTTTCCTTTACCCTTCACAATTTTCAAAACTGGATATACTAAAAATCCAATTGCAATTCCATTTGCAATACTAGACGTTAACGGAATACCTATAAAAATCAAAAATGCTGGTAACGCATCTTCAAATTCATTCCAATTAATATCTCGAATGCTTTGTGCCATTAAACTACCTACTATAATTAATGAAGGAGCTGTAATAGCGGCTACACTTGATAAAGAAGCAATAACAGGACTGAAAAATGCCGTTATAATTGTTAGACCAACAACTACAATCCCTGTTAATCCAGTTTTCCCACCTGCAGCAATACCTGCTGACGATTCAATCGTCGCTGCTGTTGGGCTTGTTCCAAAGATAGAACCTGTAGTCCCGCCAATTGCATCTGCAATAAACGCTTTACCAAAACGCTTCTCTGTATTGTCTGTAATTAAACCTGCTTGTTTAATTAAACCAAGTAATGCACCTGTTGTATCAAATAAAAGTACAAGTAAAAATGAAAATACAACACCATATAATCCGTATTCAATTACATCTGAAAATGCATTGATTGGGTTTGAAACGATAATACCCTCTGGCAAATGAGGCATCGCCACAATTTTATCAGCAAACTTCAATTGCCCTGTAAAGAAGGCGATAACTCCTGTCACAATCATACTAATAAATAATGCACCACTCACACGTAATGCCATTAATACCGCCGCTAATATTAAACCAATTAAAGTTAAAATAACAGCTGGAGAATGAAAATCACCAATCGTAACTAAATTAGAAGGATGATCCACGATAATTCCAGAAAGGCGCAATCCAATAAAAGCAATAAATAGTCCAATTCCACCTGCAATTGCATGCTTTAAACTATCAGGAATTGCTAAAATTAACTTTTGCCTAAACGAAGTAAAAGATAATAAAAGAAAAATAATCCCCGTTACAAATACAGCTGAAAAGGCAACTACATATGTAATCCCTTCTGCCTTCTGTACAACAGAATAAGCAAAATATGCATTCATTCCCATAGCTGGAGCAATAACAATCGGGTAATTCGCGAAAATCGCCATACCTACTGTTCCAACAACGGTTGCAATAATTGTTGCTGTAAACGCTTGGTCAAATGGTACACCTGCATCAGATAGTATTTTTGGATTGATGACAAGAATATACGCAAATGTAAAAAAAGTTGTGATGCCAGCTAAAAACTCTTGCTTCACAGAAGTGTTATATTTTTGTAATTGAAACATGCTTATGTACCCTTCCTACACCTGAATTATTATCACACATTCTTTTCTTACTAGTATGTGAGAAAATATAATACTTAATCTTAACAATCAATAAAAAGAAGAGTCAATATATTCCCTAATAGTTCGAATTTTAAGTTTAAGTCTGACAAGTACAGATGTAGTACAGTTCATTATGATTATTTTTGTAGCATAACAGATAGAAATGTTTTATAATTTGAAATAGTTAAATACTTAGTAAACGCATTCAAATATTGTTCACTCTACAAGGGGGATTCTTCTTATGCAGCACACAAACAAATCTGGAACTTTAAATCGTGGTTTAAAAGAACGACATATTACTTTAATGTCACTTGGCTCAGCTATTGGCGTTGGGCTATTTTTAGGATCTGCTTCCGCTATTAAACTAGCCGGTCCTTCTATTTTACTAGGCTATATGATTGCCGGACTCGTTATTTTTTTCATCATGCGAGCTCTCGGGGAAATGGCAATTGAACAACCTGTTGCCGGTTCTTTTAGTAAATATGCATATGATTATATCGGCCCACTCGCTGGTTATATTACTGGCTGGAATTACTGGTTCTTATGGGTTGTTACTTGTATGGCTGAAATTACAGCAGCTGGTATTTACATGCAATACTGGTTCCCTGATATCCCGCGCTGGACTTGGGCGTTACTTGCTCTATTGTTAATGAGCGCTTTTAACTTCTTATCAGTAAAAGTATTTGGAGAACTTGAGTTTTGGTTTGCTCTCATTAAAATTGTCACAATTATCTGTATGATAGTGGTCGGCGCTGGTATTATTTTATTCGGATTCGGAAACGGTGGTATCGCTACTGGCATTTCAAACCTTTGGTCACATGGTGGCTGGTTCCCAAATGGTTTTTCTGGGTTACTACTCTCCATGCAGATGGTACTATTCGCTTATTTAGGCGTTGAATTAATCGGTGTCACAGCTGGTGAAGCTCAAAATCCGAAGAAAACACTCGCAAAAGCAATTGATAACGTGTTTTGGAGAATATTACTGTTCTACGTAGGAGCTCTATTCGTTATGATGGCAATTTATCCATGGAACGAACTTGGTGAGAAAGGAAGCCCATTCGTATTAACATTCCAGCAAATTGGTATCGCGAAAGCAGCAGGTATTATTAACTTTGTCGTATTAACAGCAGCTCTTTCTTCTTGTAACGGTGGTTTATTTAGTACAGGCCGTATGCTATTTACATTAGCTCAGCAGAAAAAAGCTCCTGAAAGATTTGGTCGTTTAAATAAAAATGGCATTCCAAGCCAAGGAATTGTAGCAACTGCTATCGTTTTACTCATTGGTGTTATATTAAACTATCTCGTACCTGCAAAGGTATTTACATGGCTTACTAGCATTTCAACTTTCGGCGCAATTTGGACTTGGGGAATTATATTAGTTGCTCAAATTAAATTCCGTAAAAGCTTACCTACTCAAAATAAACAAAAGTTATCGTATAAAATGCCTTTATACCCATTAAGCTCATATTTCTCACTCGTTTTCCTTGTATTAGTACTAGGTATAATGGCGTATTCAGAAGATACACGAATTGCATTGATTGTCGGCCCAATTTGGCTTATCGGCTTAGCAATCGTATATTACATGAAAGGGTTTCATAAGATTGATGAAACACCTAACTCAAAAATTAGTTAAGCAAAAACCCCTTCCTTATTACTTGGAAGGTTTTTTTATATCTATATAAATATTTCTCAACAAAATTCACGGTATTTTTACAATCTTTTAATATTTTTTATGTTTTCCGTCTTTATTTTTACAGAAAAATAAATTACATTATTAAAGCACATATATTTATTATTAGGGGGATTCTTCTATGAAGAATAAAAAATGGATTACATTTTCTTTAGCAACAGCAATTACACTAAGTATAGGGACCTCGTTCATACCGTCTACTTATGCCGAAAGCTCTGTAGACCCAGCTCCTGAAATTGCTGCAAAAGTTGTAAATCAAAACAATGGGAAGAAAGTATTATTCGATAATACACACGGTCAAACTGCTGGGACAGCTGACTGGGTTATTGACGGCGGCTTTTCTGACTTCGGAAACGGCATTGCAAAAAACGGTTATCACGTAAAAGAACTTCGTAAATCAACACCTATTACGTACGAAGACTTAAAAGGTTACAATGTATTTATCGTTCCAGAAGCTAATATTCCTTACAAAAAATCTGAGCAGGACGCTATGTTACAATATGTAAAAAATGGCGGTAGTATCTTCTTTATTGCCGATCATTACAATGCAGATCGTAATAAAAATCGCTGGGACTCTTCTGAAGTATTTAATGGATATAGACGCGGTGCTTGGGATAATCCAGCGAAAGGAATGTCTAATGAAGAAGCAAATTCACAAGCTATGCAAGGAGTAGAAAGCTCTGATTGGCTATCTGACAACTTCGGTATTCGCTTCCGCTACAATGCACTTGGTGATGTTTCAGCGAAAACAATTGTATCGCCTGAACAATCTTTCGGAATTACAAAAGGTGTTTCTTCTGTAGCAATGCATGCTGGTTCTACTCTAGCAATTACAAACCCAAAACTAGCAAAAGGACTTGTTTACCTTCCAGAAAATCCATCAAAATGGAATAACGCTGTTGATAGTGGCGTTTATAATGGCGGTGGTATTGCAGAAGGCCCATATGCTGCAATTGCAAAAGTAGGACTTGGAAAAGCTGCCTTTATTGGTGACTCTTCTCCTGTTGAAGATGCTACGCCAAAGTACGTTCGTGAAGATTCTGGCCAAACAAAGAAAACTTACGATGGTTATAAAGAAGAAAACGATGCGATTTTATTAGAAAACATCGTAAATTGGTTATCGAATAAAGAGACATTTACAAGTTTAGATCAAGTAAATGGTTTACAGCTTGATTCACCTACAGCTCTACAAACATTTGAACAGCCAAGCTTATCAACAGAACCACAACCTGAACCTTGGAGTGCACCAAATGCAGGTTATCAATGGTTTAATACAAATACTTTTAAACCAGGTTCATACGGTTATAATGGTGCGGTAACAACAAGCGACTACGTCGTTACACACCCTAGCATTCTACCAAACAATGAAATTTTCCAAATGAAGATTCAAGTAAACAACTTACTACCTAATACAACTTATAACAACTATTCTTTAGGTATATTCACTACTGGTGGAACACAAGTAGCAAAAATTCAAAATACAAACGGCACTTGGCCATCTGCTTTTGGATATAGTAGTGCCTTCTCTTTCACAACAAACAGCTTAGGCTCTGCTGAGAAAGTTGTAAATGTACAGATTGATTCAAATACAACTGGACAAGCAACTCTTCGTCTACGCCAAAATACAACAACGAAATATAATGAAACTGTAACGATTAATAAGAAATAATGAAAAAGGCAATCCATACATGGATTGCCTTCTTCTCACTTCTCTTCCTTCGAGAAAAACATTCTTGAAATAACGATACCTATACTACCGACGATTAGGAATAACACTGCCCTAATCATCATCGATACCTCTGGTAAGTCAAGTAGGAATAACTTCCCTACCGTTACTACTAATACGATTAATCCAGCATATAATATTTCATTCATCTGTCTATAACGGCCAAACCAAACTGCAAATAACGCATATATCATCCATAATAACGATACAGATACGCTAATTATACTTCCATCTGTAGAAAGAACTTCACCAATTCTAGTGATTGTAATAAATACAATGACCATTAACCAGTAGAGCGCTATAGAGTACACATACTTACCCATACTCGCTAACACTTCTTTCGCTTGTCTCATGCAATAATAGAACGTTCCTATTAAAATAAGATGAGCAACAAAACCTGCCGAAATAAATTCATCAAACGGGCTAAAAATCGTCTGTATCATTCCAATTGCGTAAACCGTCGCACTAACATACAATTTTATCTGTTGTTTTACTTTAATAGAAGTGACCATGCCGAGGAAACCTTGTAATAATAGTACAATCGCTGCATTCACTAAACTATACTCGTATAAAATCGCTAAACTAAATGCTCCCATTGCGAAACCAAATAAGAGATTTGTAAATGTAGAATGTCTATTCTTCCTATACTCAAGCACAAACATAGCAGCGTGCACAATTGCACTAATAATCAATCCCCATGTTGTAAAATCAGGTATTTTGGCAATAGCTAGTATAAAGAAAACTGCATTCGCACTAAATATCGCCAAACGTGGTTCTGGTATAAAACTTCTCTCCGTAAACATATGCCAAAATAATAGTAAATGAATCAAACCATATACAATCGTTAACTGTATTTGCAAGTTCTCTACTAATATTGACATAACAGCAAAGAAGACAAAAAGAACAATGGCCGCAACAGCGTAAGAAATCATATATAAGTATTTATAACGATTTTTCAATCCATACCATAATAAACTAAGTGTTAATATCGTCTCGTATCCGAAGAAAATATAAGGATTAGGAGTCGTACTATTTAACAAGAATGGCACGAAGAACGCTCCTACCGCTACGAAGATAGTAAGGTATTCCGAGTTATATCTTTTCGCTAAATAAATCCCTAAAATAACCCATGCAATATTAAAGAGAAACGCGATACTTGCCGGAATAAATGCATACAAATAATGTGCCGCAAACGTCGTTAAAACAATCCCCGAAATACTTCCTCCAACCAATACTAATCCTAACGCCTGCCGCTCTCTTTTAATTTGAATATCTCCTATATAATACAAACCGATAGATAATGCGATACCAAACACAATTCGTATTGCTGGTGTTAATAAACCAGCATCTACCCCTGCTTTAAATAACCAGATCACTCCAAGCAACATAATACCGACAAATACACGCGGTAACCACGTTTGACAAAACTTAATAATATTAAATGGCTCTGGTTTAAAAGCAGATATATCTACTTGTTTTACCTCATATTCTTGCACAGGCTCTTTTATCGTAACTATTTCTTCTTTTGGCTTTTCCTCCATTACCGTTTCAATATATTCTTTCTTTTCCTTACTAACATGTTGCTGAGCGTTCTCTACTTCTATTTCCCTTTGCTTCACTTTTAATTCAGCAAGTGCTTCTTGAATTGTTTCAATTGCCGTTTCGAGTGCTTCTATTTTCTTATCCAAATCCTTCTTCATACGCTACCCCCTTATTCGTACCTCTCATTAAACCTATATATTACCAATTATCTTTATCATACTCTTAGTCTATTCATTTTCAATAGTATTTTTTCCAAAAAAAGAAAGATGCCTTCCCAAAATAGGAAAACACCTTTTTACTCATTTATTCTTATTTAGAACAATGCTAACGATGACACCAACACACACGCCTATAATAGCTGGAACTATCCACCCAACACCTTCTGTATAAAATGGAATGTATTTTAATACTGACGTCCACTGATTCATCATTACATTTTTATTTAAAATATCAATTGCACTAAATATTGCTACAAACCAAACAGTTACTGCATATACGTATGCATACTTCCCAATATACTTATGGAATAACCCTAGAATAATAAGCGTTAATGCAATTGGATAAATAAATCCAAGAATTGGTACTGATACTTTTAAAATTTGCGTTAATCCTAAATTAGCTAAGATCATACTAACAACGCTTACTATAAATGCCCACACTTTATAAGATACTTTCGGAAATGCACTCGCAAAAAATTGACTACAAGACGTAACAAGTCCAATTGAAACACATAAACAAGCGATAGTAAAAATAAGACCTAATAAAACGACTCCGCCCTGTCCAAATAATGTAATCATAACTTGTGCTAACACTTTCGCACCGTTATCAAATGTTCCTAATGAGCCACTAATTGCCCCCACATATCCAAGGATGACATAAATAATAGATAATAATAGTCCTGCCCCAATTCCAGCAATACTCATATATTTCGCTAAACCTTTATCATCTTCAATACCCTTTGCACGTAATGCATTTGCAATCACAATTCCAAAAATTAAAGCAGCTAACGCGTCCATTGTTAAATATCCATCTAAAAATCCTTGAAACATAGGAGCTTGGCCATAGTTCCCTATTGGTTCTTTCATATCTCCTACTGTTGTAAACATACTCTTTATAAAAATAAGTGCAATCATACATAATAATAACGGCGTAAAGACTTTTCCAAACACCCCCATTAGTTTAGATGGTGATAAACTTAACCAGTAAACAATACTAAAGAAAATAACTGTGTAAAACAATAATACTCCGCTTCCTGCTTCAGGGAATAACTGACCTGGCCCCATTTCAAAGGCTAAACTTCCCGCACGTGGTATACCAAGCCCAGGTCCAATAAATACATACACGATACATGGAAAAATAATTGCAAATGAAGAATGAACTCTACCCGCTAACGTTTGAAAACTTCCTGCTTTTGCAATAGAGATAACACCTAATATAGGAAGACCTGTTGCTGATATAATGAATCCTACTAATGAAATCCATACATGTTCTCCTGCTTCATATCCAAGAAAAGGTGGGAATATAAGATTCCCTGCTCCAAAGAACATCGAAAATAACATAAGACTAATAAGTAAAATTTCTTTTTTCTGTAACAATTTCATTTCTTTCTCCTTCTTTGATTTCATCTCTTATGAAATCAATTCCACATATAAAAAAAGTACAATAACCCGCTTCCTTACAAAGAAAACATAGTCCATAGTCTATCACAAAAGAAACCCCCCTTCTATAGCTATTCCCTTTTTCCAATTTCTTCTGAAAAATCAACCTTTATTGACTTATAATAGTTAATAAAGTAAAATATTAAATGTACAAAATTATTAACTTTGTTTTTGTTTGTGTCAGGAGGAAAATAACATGGAATCAGCGATACAACTAGAAAGAGAACAACAAAGAAAAAAGAAACATCCTCCAGGTTTATACTTACTCTTCTTTACAGAAATGTGGGAAAGATTTAGTTACTATGGATTACGAGGATTATTAACATTATATTTAACGACAGCTTTAGTAAGCGGTGGTCTTGGGTTTAGTCCCGCATGGGCACTCTCTATTTACGGATTTTACACTGGAGCCTGTTATTTCACACCAATGATTGGTGGATACTTAACAGATCGTTTTCTAGGTAGACGAAAAGCGATCACAATTGGTGGTATAACAATGGCATTCGGTAACCTTACACTATTTGCCTTGCAAAACCAATTAGGCCTATACCTCGGATTAGCGCTTATTATTATCGGTAACGGATTCTTCAAACCGAACATCTCTACACTGGTTGGGGAATTATACGAAGAGAACGATCCAAAACGTGATAGTGCATTTACCATTTTCTATATGGGTATTAACGTCGGATCATTTTTAGCTCCACTCGTTTGCGGATTTTTATCAGAAAATTTATTCAAAACAACAGTTGATGGCGTTGTACATTACGGATTCCGTTACGGTTTCTTAGCCGCTTCAATCGGAATGATTATTGGACAAATTTTATTTACAACACTATCAAATCGCTTCCTTGGTAATATCGGTAAAAAACCAACTCGCGATTTACAAACAGCTGCTGGACAACCATCAGTAGGAGATACACCATTAACAAAAAAAGAAAAACAACGTACCGCTGTTATCGTCATTTTAACATGCTTCGTTGTCTTCTTCTGGGCTGGCTTTGAACAAGCTGGTAGCTCATTAACATTATATACAAACAAATTTGTAGACCGCTCTGTGTTCGGATGGGAAGTTCCAACATCTTGGTTCCAATCGGTCAATCCATTATTTATTATTTTGCTTGCTCCAGTCATTTCTGCATTATGGGCAAAACTTGCAACTCGCAAGCGCGGTGATTTAAAAATCCCAACTAAAATGGGACTTGGGATGATCTTGCTCGGTATCGGTTATATCATTCTCGTTATCGCAACATTAAAAACAGGTAGTGATGAACATAACATTACAGAAAAAGCAAACTTACTATTTATCGTCTTTACGTATCTTTTCCATACGTTAGGTGAGCTATTCTTATCACCTGTCGGACTATCAATGGTTAGTGCGCTTGCTCCGGTAAAATTAGCATCTTTACTAATGGGTGTATGGCTAGCAAGTTCAGGTATCGCCAACATTTTAGGCGGACAACTTGCAAGCTTCACAACTTCACTTGGATACGCTGAAGTATTCACAGTTATTGGCGCTGTGGCAATTGTATTAGGTTGTGTTTTATTATTAATTTCTAAGAAATTAGTGAAATGGATGGATTAAAAAAGATGAGGAATTTCTCCTCATCTTTTTTTATGCTGTTTTACCTTTTTCGATTGCTTGTTCGTACAGCTCTTTATGTTCTTTATATTCACTTGGTACGAAACTCTTATAGAAGAATGAGAACCAGCTGTCTCCCTTTTTATACCCTTCTTCTCGAATTTCCGCTGCTTTTTTATTCGATTTAAATCCTTCAGTAAACCATTTCTTTAACAATTCCTTTCTTTCATACTTAGCAGGAACTTTTAAATCATAGTTTTCAAATGCATACTTATAGCCAGCTTTTTCTACTGCCTTTTTTGTAGATTTATAGCCTTTTTCATACGCTGTTTCATATGCCTTCACGTATACTTCTTTCTCTCTATTTCCAGGATTCTTTTCAGCTAATTCTTTCCCTGTCTTTTCCCCTAATTCAGCTTGCTCTTTTTCAATTTTTTCTACTCTTTCTTTATTCCCTACTTTGAACCCGTCTGCAAAGTTTACCTTAAACTCTGGAGCAACTTGACTATCGTCCATCGTCTCTTGCGCTAAACCTTGTTCTTTTCCTTTTTCAAAATGCGTTTTCTTCTGCTCTTCTAAAGACCATGTGGCTGCATAAGTCGCTTTAAACGCTTGTTTATATGCATCAGATTTTCCAGCTACATGCACTTCTGCATCATTTTTTCCTGCTTTAAAATCAGTTTCTCCATTCTTTTGACCTTCAAGTTGACCTTTTTCCATATCAGCTTGGCGCTGCGCTTCCTCTTGTTTACGTGCCTCTTCAGCTTTTCTTTGTTCCTCGGCTACACGTTGTCTCTCTTCTTCAGCTTTACGCTGTGCTTCTGCATTACGTTGTTTTTCAGCCTCAGCGTTACGCTGTGCTTCTGCAGCACGTTGTTTTTCAGCCTCAGTATTGCGCTGTGCTTCTGCTTGTCTCTCAGCTTCTACAGCACTATTATTATTCTGGCTATGAGCTGGGCTCGTTGCACCACTACTAGAAGCTGGTTTATTGTGATAATGATATTCCCCGTACTGTAATCCCCATTTCTCACAATTTGTACGACACGTATGTCCGCCATTAGCATCTGTACGCCCTGGATGCGCATAAGCTGAAATTGGAGCTACCAATAACGCTATACTCGTTGTTAAAAGAAGTTTCTTCACCTGTTGTCTCACTCTTGTTCCTCCCAAAATATAGAATTCTAACTTTATTATACATAAATAGAAGAATACTTAAATACCAACCAAAATATTCTATTATTTCTCAACATTAGTAAAAAAGAAGGTGAACTCTTTAAAGAGTTCACCTTCTTTTTTTACTTCTTCGCCTTCGTTCCTACTAAATCACCAGCAACAACATAACGCTTAGAATTATCCTTTACAGATACACATGTAATAAGTGTTATCTCATCTTTCCCATGATCCTCTACAACTTCCCACTTATCAGGAGTTACTTCAGATACACCAGTAACCGCATACTCATATTCATTTTCATTGTCATACAAATAAATTTTATCGCCTTTTTTCAAAGAAGCTATATCACTAAATAAAACACCTTTTTTAGACATGTTATGTCCTGCTAGTGCGTAATTCCCTTTTCCCATAACTTGATTCTCTTTTACTGTCGCTGCACCTGATAATAAGTTTTTTTCAGTAGAAGCTTTCAAAACAGGCAGTTCTACTGAAACACTTGGAATCGAAATACGACCAATTACTTGTTTCTTATCTAATGATGCATTCGCTACTTCCGCCAAGTCTGGTTGATTAATTTTGGAAGCATCTACAAATTCCGTCTCATGCTTTTCATAATCCATCTTTTGAACAGCCTGCACATTTTCAGTCTGTTTCTTTTCAGCCTGATATCCATCATAAAATGGCTTTCCAATTAACACGCCACCTACAACAAATAGAAGGATTGCTACTATACTATAAATTCTTTGCTTATTCATATACAATTCCTTTCCCTTACAAAATCTTACTCTATATAAAATGATAAAATAATATCGTCATATGTACAAGTATTAGCTTAAAAAGAAACCTTCTTGCCGGTGCAAGAAGGTTTCTTTTTAAGCTAATTTATTTCTGTATAGTGATACGTGAAATACTGTCATTTGAATAAAGAAAATCGAAAATATAATATATAATGGGTATCCAGGAAGATATTCATTAATAATAGGCGAAAAAGTTAAAAATCCAACTGCACAAGGTAACACAAACCATAACGATACAAATGTTGTTCGGCAAGCTTTATCCGTAATCGCTTTTTCACGTTCATCTTCTAGTGGAAATAATAATGGATACATCCAAAAAGATAAATTCTTATATTTTTTCTTTTGAATTCTATAAAAAATTGTAACTATAATTGCTCCAATAAATAATAAAATGAATGGTACTCCATTAAACCATACTTCAAATGGGAATTTCTCGTTTTTAATTATATCTGCTAACTCTGTAATGACACTATAAAATTCAACAAATGTCCAGCATGCTAAAGCAGTATAAAGCACGTTTATGATATAAGAAAAAACAATTCTATTCATCCTCTTCCCCCTCCTTATTTAAAACAAACACATCTTCCATCTTTAACTGAAACACATCACAAATCGTAAGTGCTAATAACAACGAAGGAACGTAATCCCCTTTTTCAATTGCTGCAATTGTTTGCCTCGTTACTCCAACCTTTTCTGCTAATACGCTTTGTGTAAAGTTAAAACGAGCTCTTAATTCTTTTACTTTGTTTAAAATGGTCAAATTTACCACCTCTCACCATTATTGTATGCTATCCTTAACAAAATGTAAACTCAACTTAACATTATTCTTACAAAAAAATCCAACTTTACGTATTGTAAAGTTGGATTACGTTTTAGTTTAAAATTGTAAGCTTAACATTTTTTCTGCCCCACTTACTAGACGAAGCTTTATCTGGCATTAAAACATCAATTTTGTGACCTTTAATCGCGCCACCAGTATCTGCTGCAATTGCTTCTCCGTATCCTTCAACATATACACGAGAACCTAATGGGATAACAGATGGGTCCACCGCAATCAATTTCATTCCTGGGTTTGCAGTTAGATTATAGCCTCCCCATGCAGAATATACTTGTTGACCTGGTGCATAGCCATTTTCACCTGGATCTGCTGTATAAGCTGTTGCATGTACATAAAGTTCTTTCCCGCCAGCAGTTGGCTTAGAAGATGGTTCAGGTTGTGCAGGTTTTGCAGGTTCTACCTTCGAATTATTATTAGCAACTGGTTCAGCTGGTTTATTAGCTTTTTCTTGCTTTTGCTTTTCAGCAATTTCCGCTTGTGCTTTCGCTAAAGCTTCTTGCTCTGCTTTTGCAGCCGCTTCTGCTTTTGCACGCTCTTCTGCCGCAATTCTTGCTGCTTCTTGTTCACGAGCAATTGTTTCTTGTACTGCCTTCATATTTGATTCAATTTTAGCTTTTTCTTCCGCTGCTAAATTAAGTTGACTTGCAACCTCATTATATTTAGCTTGAACTGTTTGTAAGTTATCTTGACGTTTTTTCAAGTTATCTTGCAGTTCAGCTTGCGCTTTTGCTAATTTTTGTTTATCTACTACTAAAGATGCTTCTTTTTCGTCAATTGTTTTCTTATCTTCTTCAATTTGACGAAGATCTTGTTCTTGTAGACGTAAAATTTCTTTATCAGCTTCTAGAATAGTAGAAACTGCGTTCATACGTTGTAAGAAGTCTGCAAAGTTTTTTGACTCTACTACAACTTCTACTACTAAACTTGTATTTGAGCTGTTTTGAACAGAAACCATACGTTTTCTCATAATATCTTTACGAGCAAGGACTTTATCCTCTAAAACGACAATTTCTTCCTTTTTTTGTTCAATCTGCTTATGTGTTTCATCGATTTTACGTTGAATAGCAGCTTGATCCTCTTTATTTTTTGCAATTGTATTATTTAAATTATGTAGTTCGTTTTCGATACCTTTAATTTCTTTACTAACAGCTTGCTTCTCTTGCTCTTTCTTTTGCATTTCTGCATCGTTTTGTTGCAATTGC
Organism: Bacillus sp. S71; assembly: GCF_016625265.1. Lineage (NCBI taxonomy): Bacteria > Bacillati > Bacillota > Bacilli > Caryophanales > Bacillaceae > Bacillus > Bacillus sp. S71. Next base: position 42,616 of record NZ_JACVUW010000009.1, read on the forward strand.
TGTTGCATGTTGTTAAGTTTCTCGTCGTTTGACTCTGCTTTAACAGCGACTGTACTAGAAAGACCGATAATTCCTGCTAATACTAGACAGCTGATTCGCTTAAAATAGTTCATAATCCGACTCCCTTCTTATACAGTTATACATGATTTATTTTACAGTTTGTTTACAAAACGATTAAATACAGTTTATTTTTCGTGACAAAAAAAAGAGAATTATGAATAAAATGTAATAGATTCTTAAATATTTAACAATTCCTATATTTAAAAAATACAAAAGATGCTAAAATCCAAATATAGAGAAAATATAACTTTCGAAGGCGGTTGAAATAAATACATGTTTACTCAAAAGAAATCACTCCAACATACAATTGCTCAATTAGAAGAGCGTATACAAGAATTAGAAGCAGAATTAAAACAAAAAGATATTGAAAAACAAGAGACTATTTCTACTATCCACGATCGTGTACAAAGCGTTGTCCAAGAGCATCAACTTGTAAATAACCAACACAATACACTTCAAAATTTAGTTCAACAATTAAGTTCATGTTTCGAAAATGTTTCAACACGTACGACACATTCCAATGAGTTAAATAATGAAATGTTGCAAAAGGAACAAAGCTTAATTCAGTCTATTGCAGAAATTATTGACTGCTCTAATGAAGGAAAAGAATCCGTTCACCGCTTACTTATTGTAATTAATAAATTAGGTGAACAATCCCAACGCACGTCTAATAGTATGAATCATCTAAGCGAACGCTCAAAGGAAATCGAGCAAATTGTAGAAGTCATTCAAAACATTGCAGCACAAACAAATTTACTTGCTTTAAATGCGAGTATTGAAGCCGCACGTGCTGGAGAACACGGTAAAGGATTCGCTGTCGTTGCCAATGAAGTAAGAAAACTAGCAGAAAGTACAGCAGAAAGTACAAAAAACATAGGCAACTTAACGAAAAAAATTCAAGAAGAAATTGAAAAAGCATACGATAACACAAAAGATAATTTACATTTAGTCGATGAAGGTGTAGAAATGAGCGCCGATACAAACGCTAGAATTGAAAATATTTTAGTTATGATTCAAACGTTACAAAATGGTGCTACAAATGTTATTAAGGCTATTGAAAACCAAAAATCTTGTAATGATGACATATTACGAGAATTCGCTAACACACAACAAATGTTCCAAAAATTAAATACTACTATTATGAATCATATTCATGATGCTGAAAAAGTCGATGTTCAATTGTCTAAAAGTCTTCAAGGAACAGTAAATTCTTAATTAAAAATAAAAATCCCTTATACTGCTATGAGGGATTTTTATTTTATTTCGAATATTTATTTCTTTTCAATATTCATCCATATCTTTGTTATAATGGAAAAGTTGTTTCTTTCAACTAATAAACAAGGAGGTTATTATGGAACAATTTTACTACGTTTTAAAATATTTAATTCTCGGTCTGTTCCAAGGACTAACAGAACCAATTCCGATTTCTTCAAGTGGTCATCTCGTTTTAGCACAACATTTGCTAGGACTAAAAATAGAAGGGTTTAGCTTCGAACTACTTGTTAATTCAGCTTCATTATTAGCTGTATTACTTATTTATAGAAATGATTTAATTCGTCTAACGAAGAATGGTCTCTCTTATATATTTACAAGAGCAGAAGACGCAAAATCAGATTTCTTCTTTATTATTTATCTTGTTATTGCAACCATTCCAGCAGGTGTTATTGGTGTTTTATTTAAAGATTACATCGATCAGTACTTAAAAGGTGTGAAGATGGTTGGGATTTCCCTTCTTATTACTGCTGTCGGCCTTTGGATTATTAGAAATTTACGCGGTCGTAAAAATGATGGCGACCTTTCTATGAAAGATGCAATCATCGTCGGATTAGCACAAGCTTGCGCACTGATTCCCGGAATAAGCCGATCTGGTGCCACAATCGTAGCAGCAATGTTACTTGGTATGAAGCAAGAAACAGCTCTTCGCTTCTCATTCTTACTATACATTCCTGTTAGCTTAGGTGGCTTATTGTTAAGCATTACAGACATTGCAAATGATCCAAATCTAGACACATTATTCGTACCATATGTCGTTGCATTCATCGCAACATTTATCATGACGTATATTTCACTAAAATGGTTTATGAACATTATGGCAAAAGGAAATTTAAAATATTTCTCTTTCTATTGTATTATCGTAGGTGTACTTACTCTTATTTTCTTATAAAGTAAAACTTACAAATTGAAAGCGAGTCATCTAGTGTAATAGAATGACTCGCTTTTTTACACCTGTATTAAGTTAAAATCTATCATTTACTTTGAATTTTCTGAATAGTATGATATCATTTAAGTTCACTATTATAGTAAAGCTATCTTTCCTACTATTATCGTAAAAGAGGTGTTTATATGTTTATTGTTACTAAACTCATTCATATTAAGTACGGATATGAAAGTGAGCTTCTTTATGGGCTTAAACAATATTATCCTTCTCCCGGAACGAACGGTTGTATTAACATAGAGTTTTCACATGTTCATCGTACAAATGATAAGGCAGAATATATGATTCGTATGTTATGGAAAACACAACAAGATTACCATACATGGCTTTCTCAAAGAGAAAGAAATGTAACTTTGAAGCGCAAAATACAAAGCTATATCCTTTCTTCCAAATCAAATGCTAGCTATGTACATTAACCCTTCTCTTTTTATTCCTTACGAGGGGCAAAATGATAAAGTGAAACTTTAATCAGCTCTCATCAATCGGGCTGTTCACAAATAACGAGATAAGGCCCCTCTTACTTTTCATACTGTAAGAGGGCTTCTCTTATGCATACACTTTCTTCTCTTGACAATACAAACGAATAACATGTTTATTTTGTTGAAATACATCATGCGTCAGACGAATAATAATAAAGTTTCTTTTTGTTTGATCATCATGAACAAAAATCTGTTCTCCCTCCTGAAAACGCCATGCACTTTCAAAAGTCGTAATATGATCCCCACTTACAGAAAAAAGTTCATATCGCATCTCTTGTACCCTCTCTCAACTTATATAATCATAATATCCTCATATTAAATTTATTATAACTTAATTCCTATAAAATTAGTAATTATTTCTATTTCGAAATATTTTAATTTTGTATTTAAATATTTTTAGCGCTATAATGATAAACGAATTTTCATTGAAAGGAGTTTTACTTTGACTGCATATTTATTTCCAGTAAAAACAGCATTTATTTTATTTCCCTTTTTAGCAATGTTTCTTTTAATCCCTTTTTTAATATTTAATTATCGAAAATACGGTTATTTAAATAAATGGCGCTCATTTATTTTATACTCATTATTACTTTACTTATTAAATGCCTATTTTCTTGTTATTTTGCCGTTACCACAAACGTTTGATACTTGTAGCCTACAACCAGCTAATACACAACACATGCAACTCTCACCATTTTATTTCATACAAGAGATTAGTAGTCATACATCGGCAGTTTTAACGAAACCAGCTACTTATTTCTACTTATTAAAAGAGTCTGCGTTTTTACAAGTTGCATTTAATGTTCTATTAACTGTTCCATTCGGTATTTACTTACGTTATTATTTCCGACGTAGTTTCTTACAAACAATTTGCATTTCCTTTTTCCTTTCACTATTTTTCGAGCTAACACAAGTGACTGGATTATACGGTATATACAATTGTGCATACCGATTATTTGATATCGATGATTTGTTTTTAAATACATTAGGTGGCGTAATTGGTTTTATCATTGCACCAATATTTACGTACTTCCTTCCGAAGACAAACGAGTTAGATAGTCATATTGATTTGGAAACGAAACCAGTCGGATTCATTCGTCGCCTTATCGCGATGCAAATTGATTGGATTTTCTTATCTATCGTCGTACCTGTCGTTAAAAACAAAGGAAATTCTTTCTTCGTTTCTAATATGCAATCTTACACGAATATGTATGAGCTCATTTTCATTACGTGTTCAATCCTTATGTATTTTATTCTTATTCCATACTTTACAAATGGAAAAACAATTGGGAAAGCATTGCTTCGCATTCATTTGAAAGGAAAATCAGATCGTATTACATTAAAAGAACTATTTATTCGCTACGGTATATTTTATTTTGCGTTAGGCGGAATCAATTATATTCTTTCTAGTAGCTCTATGTTAAATCATACAGAACCTTTAGTATTACTCGTTACATTGTTATTCCTATTTATCATTAACGGCCTATTCATTATTCATGTTTTACTGCATGTATTTAGCCGTGATAAACTACTATTTTATGAACAGATTAGTCATACAAGAAATGCAATTACACTAAAAAAAGCTGACAAATAATTATTTGTCAGCTTTTTTATATACATAATGTGAAACTTTAATCAGTGGGGGTCTTACTGCCCAGCAAATAGCGGGATAAATAACTTTTCTGCATAAGGATTAAAAAACATTCCAAGTTCATCTAGAGACTTCCTCGCCTGTAAAAACGAATGAAACTCTGGATATATATCTTGTAATTGCTCATACGATAATGTATGCATTTTCCCCCAATGCGGACGCCCTTCATACTTCAGAAAAATTTTTTCCACTTCGCCAAAGTAAGCAGCATATTTCATACCTTTATACATATGAACAGCGATATACGCTGAATCTCTTCCATAGGCTGGACTAAGCCATATATCATCACCTTTCACATAGCGGCATTCGATCGGGAAGTGCACCTTATACTTTTTCTTTTCAATAAGATTTGAGATTTCTTCTACAACCGTCCTCATATACTTTGAAGGAATGCTATACTCCATTTCATAAAATGGTACCGTACGTGATGTAGCAAATACTTCATAGCTCGGGCCAATTATTTTTGTGTTTGGTACAGCCTTAGCTGATAATCGACTCACTCCTTTACTTATAGAAGGAAACCATTTACACCCTTTAGATAGCAAAGAGAACATCCTATTTTCAAGTAACTCCACCTTTAGTTTATGCCATTTCAAATCACTGCCTGTATTCGTTGTTTCGTTCGTAAGTTTTACTTGTACTTCATCAGAATAAGGAAAAACGAAAAATTCAAAGTGACGATGCTTCTTATACTCTTCTAGTTTGTTCATTACAGTAGATAATGACTGTTTTTCACTTTCATAAACGAGTGAATACGCTGGAATAACCTTCAATTTTATCTTTACAATGATACCTAACATTCCAAGTGACAACTGAAACGCTCTCCAATATTCTACGTTCTCAGCTTCCGAACAAACTATACTCTCACCATTAGATAAAACGGCCGTAATCTCTATAACTTGTGTTGATAAACTCCCAAAGGTAATGCCCGTTCCATGAGTCCCCGTACTAATCGCTCCTGCAATAGATTGTGAATCAATATCCCCTAAATTTTCTTGCGCATAACCTTTTTCCTCAAGTAACTTCCCTAAATCATATAACTTTGTTCCTGCCCACACTTCAGCGACCATCTTCTCTTCATCAATATTCACAATGCCCTTCAATTCATCTAAAGAAACTAAAACTTCTTCGGTTTGCACAAGGGGTGTAAACGAGTGTCCTGAACCAACAACACGAATTTTCCGCCCCTTTTTTCGTGCAAGCCCCACTACTTCTACTACATCTTGTATACTTTCTGGATACATCGTATAATGCGGCGTTCCTTCTACATTCCCTGTCCAATTCCTCCACTTTTGTCCCTTTATAGAAAGCATTGGCCATCCCCCCGATATGTTGAATACTCCCCAATAATCTCTCCTTGTTTAACACGATACAAAAAAGGAAAGCGCTCACATAATTCACCAGCCTTACTATGACGAAACAAAATGGACTCTCCTATGTCCACTCGTTCCTCGCCGTTATAAAAAATTGGCGTTTGTACCTCGCCAGCACCTTCTAAAGCTAATAGTTTTGCACCCTTTGGTCTCCAAACTTCAGGCTCTTTATCTTTTCCAACTGCTCCTGAAGCAATATATCCACCACCTAGGCAAGTGTAAATAAACGGGACTGGTTTACGCACAACCGGTAAAGCAAATCCGACCGCTGGATGAAATTTCACCTCTTTATAATAATCAAACAGCTTCGGAGAATAAAAAGCAGAACCTATTGTAATCTCTGAAACTGAATTATCTTTCTCAGTTGTTTTTATGCTTCCTGTTCCGCCTCCATTTACAAACCTTAGCTCAATACCAAGTTTTTGTATTGCTTTTACAATATATTCTCTTCTTTCTTTCACTTCTAGCACTGATTTCTGCTTTAAATACGAAATCACTTTACTTTTCAGCCATTGATTCGGTATATGGTCTCCCACCCCAGCAATTTGAGCTTCATAACCCATCACACCATCTAACATTAAATATGATGACCTTCTCACCTTTTCTACTACTTTCAACGCATCCTGCACATTTTTTACTGGGGATCTTTGTACACCAAAATGAAATTGAAAGAAACGACTACTCATATCAATATCCAAACAAACACGAAAACATCCTTTAGATTTCTCAGCAATTTTTTCTAAATACACAATATGCTCTTCACAATCCACCATACAAGTTATAATGAAACCTTTCTTTGTTAGCAAACTAATTTCATACAAAGCTCTCTCATCATAAGCAGGATATCCGAGCAATAAATCATTAAATCCTTGTTCTATTAAAAATAAAACCTCTCTAGGTGAAAAGCACATAATACCTTGAAATCGATCATTTGCAGCTAAAATCTTTTGCATAATCGGAACAGAACGTAACGATTTACTCGCTATACGAATCTTCTTATTTCCACTTAACTCTATAATCGATTGAATATTTCTATCTAAAGCCACTTCATCCAAAAATGCACACGGTAATGGAACTTCTTTAAAAATTCCTCGATCCACATTTTTCTCTCCTCTTTTCAATATGTCTTATACATATTGGAAAGAAAGTATGATTTTCCTGTTTGCAAATAAAAAAAGTTTCTTCTTTACGAAGAAACTTTTTGAAACTACTTCATAGAAATAGTCGCCTCTACTGGATAATGATCAGAGTAATCATTATACGTATATTGTTGGAACCACGATGTAACAGTCCATTGTGGAGATTTCGGCTGTAACACCTTATTCTCTATATATGATGGGTTCGCATGGTCTTTGCTTGCAATAATATAATCTAAATATTCGGCAGGACTATCAGGGAAATTATATTTTGCAATACTGTTTGTCGTTGCATCCCAAGTCGCTGTATGTCCAGTATAAGATGGTACAGAAGCGTTCAATGTTTTAAACATAGATGCATACTCTGAATCATTATTGTTCTCTGCATTTATCTTATTTACGTTCATATCACCACCAATTAACACATACTCATTATTTGGTATATTTTTATTTTTAATAAAATCTTGAATTTCTTTTAATTGGTTCGTACGTACAGATGCTGGTGAAGTTTTTCCGCACATACTATCTTCAGCCTGCAAATGCGTCCCAATCACGTGAACGAAACGATCATTTTTCTTAATTTTCGTGTATACAAATCCTTTATTCGATAAATTATCTGGCCCGCATCCTTTTGCAAATACATATTGAATTTTTTCAGCGATTGGCCATTTACTCACAATCGCAACGCCACCATCTTCAGGAGTTGAAGATGAATAGTTTCCTAACGTTTTATCCCATTCGCTTCCACTACTACGACCTAATACTGCTGTTTGATTTGGATATTCTTTCTTCAAATTGCCTAATAAACGATCTGAAGCGCTATTATCAAACACTTCATTTAATATAACAACATCTTGATTCTTTATATAATCTGCCGCCCCGATTAAATCAGCACGCTCAGTTTGTCCCCAGTTCGGATATAAGTTTGTTGATAGCATATATACATTATGCGTCATCACTTTTAATGTATCATTTTGATTTGTAGATGCTTCTGCTTGAGCTGAAGTTCCGCTATATAAAGCTCCTAAACCAACCCCTAAGCTAAGTACACCTTTTAGCAATTTACCTTTCACGTTTCATACCTCCATGTATTGTATAGTAATAAAAAGGCCAAATACTCTATTCTGAGATTTGACCTTTTTCAAATACTTAACGATTTCCGTACGTATCAAACCAAAGCTGAATGTATCCAGCAGTAACACGTTGTGCATCCATTAAACGCTTACCTGTCATTGGTGTAACTTCAGCGCGCCATTTATCTGCATATTCTTGTGATACAGCTGCTCTTACGAACCAATCTTTCGTATTATCATTTACAATGCCAGCGTAATCTTGTTTCGCAACTACTGCCGCTCCATGAATCCAATCTTCTGGATTCGTACCTTTCCAGTTCCAATATCCATTTCCATCCGTTACTTTATAATTATCTTTTATCGTATCTACAAAGTTTTCATATTTAGAATGGAATCCTTGTGGATACGAAAGGTTCGTAAAGTTTGCCGCATGCATCGGTTGGTTTACATCCCCTAAATAATGAAGAGATAAGCCTAAATAGAAGAATGCTTGTTTCATATCTTTATTTTTGTAAGACTCACCAGCTAATTTAAAATATTTAGCTCCAGTTTCCTTTGCCTGCTTTGCATACGGAATATAAGTTTTCCCATTGTCAGGGTCATAGAAATGTGAAGCAAATGTGCTATTATCATAATAAGGATTTTCATAGTCAGCAGCATAAATACCGTTCTCTAACTCAGTACGCCATTCATTTAATAGTGCAACTCGATCTTGTTTTACAAGTGTTGTATTACGAGACATAATATCAATTGCACGGTTTACAATCCATAAATGAGAATTCACGCCTTCTTTATGTTTATCTTCAGCAGACCAGCGTGGAATAACTCCAAATCTCTGTCCCCCATCATTTTCATGAGCAAATGCAACACTTTGTAATGGAGCAACTAATGTAATAGCTGCCGCTAAAGCAAGTACTTTCTTTTTCATATAAAATCCTCCATTTTATAATTGAATTATTGTAAACATTTTGTTAGGATCCTATGATGTCGTCCGGTTAACCTATGACTAGAATATCCCACCTTTCACGAAATTTCTATCACTAAATTAAAATATGCAAATGTTCATATCATTATAACTTTATACACAGTGAATATAATGAATGAATACACTTTCATTTTAATAAACTATTATTAAGGCTTGTCTAAACTAATGTAAAAAAAGAGTAAAGCATATACATGCTTTACTCTTTTTTTCTATTCGATAATATACTTGGCAATTGTACATTAACTGCCAACTTATGTATAAATCCAAACACTAATCCGATCCCTATAAATATGTATAATATCGTAAATATCTTTCCGAAGTCAGTTTGGGGACTAAATTGCCCATCACCGACAGTAGTCAGCGTCACAACGCTAAAATATAAAGCATCCAGAGGACGTAACCCCTCCACTGTACTATAAAAGATTGTACCAGATATTAATGTCAAAATTGTTAATACGAATAACACTTGAAATTCTTTATCTTTCCATGCTCGCAAACAAGCTTTTAGCATCCGTTTCAATGTCAACATAAATGAAAGCATTAGACTTCCCCTTCCAAACAAAATACCTTTAGTTACAGGAAAGTCTATCACCTTTCTGTACAGAAAAAAAGTAGCCCTCTTCTATTTCTAGAAAAGGGCTACTTTTTTCGATTCTATCTTATTTAGGTGAAACAAGAATTTTCACTTGGGTTTTATCTTTTACAAGTGCTTCAAATCCTTCTTCAACAACTTGATCGACTGTAATTTTTTTCGTAATTAATTTCTCTGCTTGAATTTGACCAGAGCTAATTAATTTAATAACAGCTGGGAAGATGTGACGGTATCCTAAAATACCAATAACTTCTTTTTCTTTTAATACTAAGTTATTTGGAGTAATTGTTGCGTCTTTTTCCCATACACTAACAATTACAGTTTGTCCTTCGAAGCTTGTACTTTCAATCGCTTGGCGTAGTACAACTTCAACACCTGTTACTTCAAAGCTAACATTTACACCTAAACCATTTGTTAAGTTACGAATTTCAGCTAACACATCTTGAGTTGCTGGATTTAATACATAATCCGCACCTGCTAATTTCGCTAACTCTTGACGTTCTTTAGAAAGTTCAACTGCAATAACAGGAGTTGCTCCTGCTGCTTTAGCTGCTTGGATAACAAGAAGTCCAATTGGACCGCAACCAAATACCGCTACAGCTTCCCCTTCTTTTAATTTACTTTGACGTACTGCATGAACTGCTACTGCTGCTGGTTCTACAAGCGCACCTTGTTCATACGTCATTTCATCTGGAATGTGATGAACCATATCTTCTGGTACTACTGTATATTCAGAGAAACCGCCGCCTTCTCCGCCAAGACCGTGGAAAACAAGTTGTTCACAAACATTGTAATGTCCATGTTTACAAGCTTCACATTTACCACAAGAATAAATTGGCTCTACAACAACGCGGTCTCCCACTTTATGAGATGTAACTCCTTCACCAATCTCTATTACCTCACCACTAAACTCATGACCTAAAATAACAGGTGCTTTCACATGTGTTAATGGATGTTCTTCTGTTGGAATAAAAATAGGCCCTGCTAAATATTCATGCAAGTCTGTCCCACAAATACCACACCATTTAACTTTGATTTTCACTGTTCCTGGTTTTACTGTTGGTTCTGGTACTTCTTCTACTCGTACATCACGTTGATTATGCCAAAGTAGTGCTTTCATTTTATACATCCCTCTCTATGTATATACTTAACCTGGTGAAGTTTACAATTCTATTATAATACTTCTATCCATATATTTCAAAAAAACAATCACATTCCCACTAATTTTTTACAAATAACGTTCAATATTTTGTCACTTTGTACTTTTTTCCACATCTGTTAATTCAATTTCATTGCAGGTGAAATTAGCATTGTGCCATAATAGCATAGGAGAGGTGAATATCGCTTGAAATATTTTATTTACTTTATCGTTATCGTGGCATTTTTAGATACATTTTCACAATTACCTATTATGAGTACTTTCGCTCAAAGCCTTGGAGGAACTCCTCTTATTATCGGGCTAGTTGTCGGTATGTACTCATTCGCTAATATGATCGGTAATATTATTGCTGGAGCCGCTGTCGATAAATTTGGTGCAAAAAAAATCCTTTATATAAGCATGGGAATTACGAGTTTCATAGTCTTGTTATACACCGTTGTTCAAAGTGGTGAACAACTATTAGTTGTGCGCTTTATGCATGGATTTAGTGATGGCTTTTTAATTCCTGCTGCCTTTACATTTTTATCAAAACAAACAAATGCAAAAAGACAAGGAAAAGCAATGGCTCTATCTGGTGCTGCTGTTGGAACAGCCGCAATCGTAGGACCTGCTTTCAGCGGTATTATGAAAGCAACAGCTGGCGTAGAGTGGGTCTTCATTACTATTTCTATTTTAATGGCTCTTGGTACGATCGTATCTCTATTCTTCTTACCAAATAACGTATCAAGAAAAGATACATCAAGAACGCAAATGATGAACAAAGAAGATATGGTTGAACTTTTAAAATCAGAACCGTTATTACAAGCATATATTGGTGCTTTCACATTAATGTTTTCACAAGGGATTGTCACTTATATGTTACCAGTAAAAGTTGAGGCATTAGCGCTTAAAGCATCTACAACAGGCATGATGTTAAGTGTATTCGGTATTACTGCTATCCTCTTCTTCTTGCTTCCAACAAATCGTATTTACGATCGATTTAATCGTTCGAAACTAATGCTAATCGGAATTGCAGTTATGGCATTCGCATTATCTTTACTCGGATTATTTGCTACAAAAGGTATGCTCTTTATCGTAATGATGATTTATGGAATTGGATTCGCAATCCTCTTTCCGTCTATTAACGCTTTACTCGTTGAAAATACTACAGACGATAATCGCGGAAAGGCATTCGGATTATTTTATGCCTTCTTCTCATTAGGAGTTGTTGCTGGCTCCTTTACAGTCGGCGCAATCGGAGCATCACCTAGCATCAGCTTCATTATCGGGACAGCATTTTTATTAACATTTGCTGGGATGATTTATGTAAGAAGCAAAGTAAAAAAGACAATGATGGGATAATCCATCGTTGTCTTTTTTAAAATGCATATTGATATAATCCGTAATATAATGGAAGCGTTGGAATAATGCCAATTAATTTAAATATAAAAGGTAATGGCTCATCTCGCTCTTCATATAAACGAAAAACAAAAACTGCAGTTAAAGTCCAAATGACGCTAAACAAGAAGATACATTTCCAAACAATTGAGGTTAATATTTGTATATCAAATACAAAACCAAAGAGCCCTATCCACGTAATAATAGATACTACAAAGTCAAACTTTTGAATTGGTGTTTGAAACATACCCCTTACTAACGAAATAATAGCTAACATTGCTACAATAACTAAATATATTTTCCAAAGCATAATGATAATCTCCTATTCAATTTAACTTTTAACTTTCAGCAAACCATATTTAATAAACAATATAGCATTATATTTTTCATAGAAATAATACAATGGATAACAAAATAAAAAGAAAATAAGTACAGTTGGTACATTGTCTACAATAGAAAAATATTTTACTAGTAATTCCTTAATACTCTCTCCAATAATAATAAACAATGGAATTATACAAATCATCGCTAATATTAAACATGGCGTTACCCTTATTTCTTTCAACTTCACCTTACAATGTGGACACCTTAATGAAAAAGGATGCGGGAGATCAATAATATGCTGTACAGTAATATCCCCTTCACACTGTGGACATTCAATAACTTCTTTCATTTATCGCTTACTCCTTTCTATCTATAAAAAGAGCCCTATTGAATAGAACTCTTTTTTGCCCAATATATTACTTTTGTGTATAACCAAATAACAATGTAAATAAATTGAGCCGTAAAGGCAATAATACATCGCTTCTTTTAAAAAGAAAGTTTATAAATACCGACGATACTTCGACAATTTCCTCGGAAATATTTCCTTTCCCCACATAATTTGATACACTACACATGAATAAACACTTGTATTACATAAACTAAAATAATAACTTACTGTACAAATTAAAAAGCACACTCTTCATATGAAGAATGTGCTTTTATGTTATTAACGTTTAATCCAAACAGCGCCTGCCGATTTATCTTCTGCCTGTCCAACAACTTGGAATTTAAGTCCAAGGTTTGGAACTTTTCTTCCTGCATCTGCAATTTGCTTGTTACTATATACTTTTGAATCATCAAAAGTTGTAACACCTTGTAATCCAGAATAGTTAAACTGACCACGTGTTAATGAATTTACACTCCATGCTGGTGTTTTATCAAATGAAAATGCAGCATCTGCAATTTGCATGCCCGTATTACCGTATGCTGGTTTTCCGTTTAAATTACCAACTAGCGCTTCTGGATGAGAATCTACAACACCAAGGAATCCTTCACCTGGATGCACCCCAACCCAGTTATCTTTGAAACTATCATCTGCATACCAAACGACAAGACCTGTATTATACACTGGACCTTTTCCTGCTTTTAAACCATTATCTGATCCCGCATAGTTTCTCCACTCTAAGTAGTAATAATGAGCTTTCTTCTCTGTCCCATCAGAAACAACAAAACCATTTAAATTCATTTTAGACTGTCCTTCTGCATCATCAGAAAATACAACTTGTCCATCAACAGTTACATTTACATTGTCCATCGCAAAACCTTTATATGTTACAGCCGGATCTGTAATATAGTCTAATTGTAGTTTCACTTTTTTGCCTTTAAATTGACTTAAATCATATGATTTATCAATCCATTTCCCATCTGTTGTATCTTTATCTCCTTGGACTGCTTTTTCTCCAAGTCTATCAATTAACGTCTTCGTTCCATCTTCTGTTACTGCATGTACTTCGACGAAATCGCACTCTGCTTCTAACTCATAATTTGCTTTATAATCGAATTTTGCATTTGTTCCTTTTGTTAAATCAAAGAATGGTGTCTCTAACGTTGTATGCATATCATCGCCTCTTGTACTATAATATGCATGCTTTCCAAACTCCGGTTTAATCGTTTCAACACTTTTACCTGGTAAGTTAACACGTACAACGCCTGGACGATTTGATTTCGTAACACTTTGATCAATATAGGTAGGAACTCCCACACCACTCTTAATTTTATCGTAATCTACTTCTAATATTTTTGCCCAGTTGCCACCCATATTCTTTTGTAAGAAGTCTTTATTTTGTGGTGAAAAACTTGTCGGCTCCGTTCCTGCGATTTTTCCTGTCCAACTACCTCCACTCATTAATGACCAAGCTTCGACAGGTGAACCATTTCCAGTATATTTCGTGTCATATTCATCTGGTAATCCAAGATCATGTCCAAATTCATGCGCAAACACACCTACAGCTCCATCTTCTGGTTCAATTGTGTAATCATGTGCTGCTACTTTTCCACCAAAGTAATCTACTTTTGATTTTGTACCTTCAATCGCTACTGGATCTACTGCTAATTTTGAACGATGTGACCAGATCGCATCATCACCTAATTTACCACCACCTGCTTCTTGACCAACACCAGCATGGATTACCATTAAATGATCAATTACACCGTCAGGTTCATTTTGATTCCCATCCCCGTTTGTATCATATCTATCAAACTGATCAAACTGAGATAAATCTAGTCCTTTCTCAGCAGCTGCATGCAAAGCTTCTTTCACTAAATCACGTGCACCTTTCGGACCTTTATTATCGTGACCACTGCTACCATCAGCTCCATAATCAGATGCTTTTCCTGGAACTGTTAGCCACTCCGTTACATATCCGTCTGTCGTATAACTACCACCAGACTGCTCTTCATAGTATTGTTTAAACGTTTTTACTTTTGAACCATCAAATAATGTATAAGGCTCCTTACCGAACAACATCTTTTGATAATGTTCTCTACTAAAGTCTTTCGAATACATATAACCTGGTGTTTGATCAATATTATTATGTTTATAATCACTAAATTCAACGAGTAGCACTAATACTTTATCCGATCGAACAGATCCTTTATATGGAGCTTGCTTTGCTTTTGAAGTTGGAACTTGCCCATTTAATTGCTTTTTATTTGGTTCTGGCTTTTGCTCAAGATTAATATTTTTTTCAGTCTTTTTTACATTTTCCTTTTCTTCCATCTTTTTCTCTTTTACTTTTTTTGTGAAATCAGACGTTTCTTGTGAGTGAGCATCTGGAAGAATTTCTTTGTTCGCCTGATCTCCTTGTTTCTTTTCAATATATTGCTCGACAGCCTTTTTCGTCTCTTCTTTAGAAGATGCTGGATTAATTGTTCCTCTTTCTTTCAAAGCTTCCGCTAAACGATCTTCTTGAATTAAATTGTAATCAATTGGCGTTGTAGACACATTCTCTTTCTCTTTTGCTGGCGTTTCTGCATATGCTAACGGCGCACTCATTACAGATGTGCATCCGATAATTGCTGCAATTGCTAATGATGACAACACTTTAAATGGGGCTTTTCTTCTCATTCCATTTCTCTCCTTTTATAAAACTTAAAATTCAGATAAATCGGTGCGTTTTTGTCGAAATCTCTGTTTACTACCCTCCCTATATAAAAAGACATAATTCTATAAACATTAAACTTTCTGTTATAGAATCATGCCCTCCAGTTTTCTGGTCAGACCCTCTATCTGTTTATCCC
The DNA here is from genome assembly GCF_016625265.1 of Bacillus sp. S71. Taxonomy (NCBI): domain Bacteria; kingdom Bacillati; phylum Bacillota; class Bacilli; order Caryophanales; family Bacillaceae; genus Bacillus; species Bacillus sp. S71. Next base: position 58,280 of record NZ_JACVUW010000009.1, read on the forward strand.
TTGGTTCAACTACTAATCAGTGTGCTGATGAACAAAGCCCCCACTGATTAAAGTTTCACTTTATATCGAAATATGAAAAATAAAGAGTTATGTGATATATATTAAATATCTTATATAACAAATTTAAAAGACAATATGCAAAATTGCATGAAAATTCTTTTAAATAAAAAAAGAATCCTAGTCAATTAAACTAGGATTCTTGATTTTCTATTATTTCTCTTGTGTTTTTTCCCAATCAGCTAAGAATTTCTCAATTCCTTGATCTGTTAATGGGTGCTTCACTAATGAAGCAATTACGTTTGCTGGGATTGTTGCAATATGTGCACCGTTTAATGCTGCATCAGTTACGTGAACGCTGTGACGTACAGATGCTGCAATGATTTCTGTTTCGATGCCATGAATTGCAAAGATTTCTGCGATTTGACGAATTAAATCCATACCGTTATGACCGATATCATCTAAACGACCTAAGAATGGTGAAACATATGTTGCACCAGCGCGAGCTGCAAGTAATGCTTGAACTGCTGAGAATACTAATGTAACGTTTGTACGAATTCCTAAATCTGAGAATGCTTTTACTGCTTTTAAACCTTCTGTTGTCATTGGAACTTTTACAACAACGTTTGGAGCAATCTTCGCTAATTCTTTTCCTTCTTCAATCATTTTATCAGCTTCTAAGCTAATTACTTCTGCACTTACAGGTCCTTCTATAAAGCTGCAAATTTCACGAATACGCTCATGGAAATCTACGCCTTCTTTTGCTACAAGTGATGGGTTTGTCGTTACTCCAGCTACTACGCCTAATGCATTTGCCTCTTTAATTTCGTTAATGTTTGCTGTATCAATAAAGAATTTCATTTGTTATTCTTCCTTCCTAATTTTCATTTTATATTTATTTATTTTTCTTAATAAGCTCTAATTCAATCGGAATAGATTTGTCCACTTTTTTACCTTGTGTTATCTCTTTTGCTGTTTGCATCGCCTTCTCTCCGATTAATTCCGGTTTTTGAGCGACTGTTGCAGCCATACGCCCATCGTTAACCGCTTTCACAGCATCTTCTGTTGCATCAAATCCAACAACTACCACATCTGTTTTTCCAGCAGACTTCAATGCTTCAAGTGCACCTAATGCCATCTCGTCGTTATGCGCAAACACGGCTTTAATATCACCATTTGCTTGCAAAATGTTTTCCATAACAGATAATCCTTTCGCTCTATCAAAATCAGCCGCTTGTTTTGCAACTACTTTTAAAGACTTATCGGCTACGTTATGGAATCCTTTCCCACGTTCACGAGCAGCAGACGATCCAGGGATTCCTTCTAACTCAGCAACGTTTGCTCCTTCGCCGACTAATTCACGAATGTAATCACTAGCCATTTGACCACCTTCGATATTATTAGATGCAATGTGAGAAACAACCTTACCTGAATTCGCAACGCGGTCTACTGTAATAACAGGAACATTTGCTGCATTTGCCGCACTTACCGCTGAAGCAACAGCATCTGAATCGGTCGGATTAATAACAATTACATCGACACCCTTTTGAATTAAATCTTCAACATCGTTCGTTTGCTTCGCTGCATCATTTTGCGCATCAACAGCAATCAATTCGATGCCGCTATCTTTCGCTTTCTTTTCTGCACCCTTTTTCAAAGTTACAAAGAAGGGATTATTTAAAGTTGAAACAGAGAATCCAACTTTAATAGTTTTATTTCGACCTTTATCGCTAGAATCCTTTGCCCATTCTGGTGGTTCCATTGAACAACCAGCAGTAATGACCATAATACATGCAACGAGTATAAGTAACCATTTCTTCATGAACTGTCCCTCCATTACGCTTCTTTTCGGCGATCAATTAATACAGCTAGTAAGATTACAAGTCCTTTTACAACTTGTTGGAAGAAAGAAGATACACCTAATAAATTTAAACCGTTATTTAGTACACCGATAATTAGTACACCGATGAATGTACCAACAATCCATCCTCTTCCCCCAGAAAGACTTGTTCCACCTAATACAACTGCTGCAATTGCATCTAATTCGTAAGAAGTACCTGCGGTCGGCTGTGCAGAATCTAGTCGTGATGTTAAGACAATACCTGCAAGCGCTGCCAAAATTCCGGAAAGACCGTAAATCATTACTTTAATTCTCGTAACATTAATACCTGATAGTGCTGCTGCTTCTTCATTTCCACCAATTGCAAATGTACGACGGCCAAATGTCGTTTTCTTCAAAATGAAGTACAGTACTGCGAAAGCGATCATCATTGTAACAGCTGGTACCGGAATACCAAGAAAATAACCGCGGCCAAACATTTGGAACATTAAATGATCACCAAGACCAGTGATCGGACGTCCGTCCATATAAACAAGCGTCAACCCACGAAAAATAGTCATTGTTGCTAAAGTTGCAATAAATGGAGCTACTTTTCCTTTCGCAATGATGATACCGTTTACAATTCCCATTACAAGACCTGCTAATAGTCCAACTGCCATTGCAAGGAACGGATCCATGCCACTTGCCATCATTCCAGCAACAAGTGCACTTGATAATGCTAAAATAGAACCTACCGATAAGTCAATACCCCCTGTTAAAATTACAAAGGTCATTCCGAATGCAATAAGCGCATTAATCGATACTTGACGCAGTATATTAAATAAATTTGGAATTTCAATGAACGCTGGATTTAAAGCTGTAATTACGACGATAATTAATACTAAACCGATTAAAGAACCGAGTTGTTGTAATACATTCCCCTTCTTAGCCATCCTTACTCTCCCCCTGTAGCTAGTGCCATAATAGACTCTTGTGATGCCTCATCTTTCCCTAAAATGCCGCCGACTTTTCCTTCATGAATAACAAGAACTCGATCACTCATCCCTAAAACTTCCGGAAGCTCAGATGATACCATAATAACGGCATCGCCTTGCTCAGTAAGCTTATTCATAATAGAGTAAATTTCTTTTTTCGCTCCAACATCGACACCTCTTGTTGGCTCATCTAAAATGAGTAATTGCGGATGAATGCCTAGCCATTTTGCGATTACAATCTTTTGCTGATTTCCACCAGAAAGAGATTTCACTGCCTGCTCTCCGCTAGATGCTTTCACATTAAGAAGCTTCATCATATCTTCTGTAAACTGTTGTTCTAGCTCGTTGCTTAGAACACTTCCCTTTGAAAGACTTTCTAAATTCGGTAACGATAAGTTTTCTCGAATTGAAAAATCTAACACTAATCCTTCAGACTTTCTATCTTCTGTAATGAAAGCAATTCTTTGTCTAATTGCATCTATCGGACTATCAATCTTTACTTCTTGTCCATTTATAAAAATTTGTCCAGAATCTAAAGGTTCATAACCAAATATCGCTTTCATAATATCAGTGCGACCAGCCCCCATCAAACCAGCTACACCAAGGATTTCACCTTTCCTCACTTGAAACGAAACATTTTCAAATTTCCCTTTCTTCGTTCCGTTACGCATTTCAAAAATGACATCACCAATTTGACTATTTCGCTCTGGGTAACGTTCACCAATGCTGCGCCCCACCATCATACTCACTACTTCATCAAATGATGTTTCTGGAATTAATCTCTTTCCGACGTATTCTCCATCACGCAAAATCGTAATGGCATCACATATTGAGAAAATCTCTTCCATACGATGCGAAATGTACACGAATGAAACACCTTCTTTACGTAACTTATTGATTACTGTAAAGAGCGTTTCGATTTCACGATCCGTCAGTGCCGCAGTAGGTTCATCCATAATAATAACGCTCGCGTTTGTCATTAACGCTTTCGCAATTTCGATAATTTGCTGTTGTCCAACCGATAGTTCCTCTGCTAACATAGCACCTCTTACATGCAATCCTAGCTCTGCTAGTTGCTGCTGCGCAATCGCGTTCATTTGTCGAGTGCGTAAAATACCTGTTTTCCCATACATTAACTCTTTACCAAGAAACATATTTTCAGCTACTGTTAAATTCGGCAATATATTTAGTTCTTGATGTATAAATGCGATGCCGTACTCTTCAGCTTCTTTCGCATTTTTAAAGGTGCGCTCTTGCCCATCAATCGTGATTGTCCCACCATCTTTTTTGTATACACCTGTTAAAATCTTCATGAGCGTTGATTTACCCGCTCCATTTTCCCCCATCAATGCATGGACTTCTCCTGTTTCAATCATAAACTGTGCATTCTTCAAAACAGGATTGCCATTGAACGCCTTTGAAATGTTTTTCATTTCAATATGCATTCCCATCACTTCCCTTTATTAAAAAATCACGCCTGCATGTAAAATTACATTTGCATAAGGCGTAGCCTCGCCTGTACGAATAATCGCCTTCGCTTTCTTTGTATGCTCTTTAAATTGTTCATGAGATACATACTCAAATGCTGGCTCTATTAATTTTTGCTCAATCTCTTTATTTACTTCCGCATTATTTATAATGACTTCTTCTGCTAACGTCACTTTTTCGATTGCCATATCATCAGCTACAACTTGTAACACCTCTAAAAAACTCGGTTTTCCAATCTCAACAGCTAAATCAATTCGTTTTACTCCATCCGGAATCGGTAACCCGCAATCAGCAATTACAACCGTATCTGTATGCCCAAGTGAAGCAAGGACTGCCGCGATTTCACTGTTTAATACACCATGCTTTTTCATCCAACAATCACCTGCACTTCACGTACTCGATCTCTCGTTGGCATACCGCCCTGTGCTCCAAGTTTCGTTACAGAAAGACCACCGGCAATATTCGCGAAACGAATTGCTTTTTGAAGTGTCTCTCCTTCAGAAAGTGCAACTGCTAACGCACCATTAAATGTATCACCAGCTCCAGTTGTATCCACTACATCAACAGCAATGCTAGGAACATGTACAATCTCCGTGCCATTATGGAAACGAACACCGTTAGAACCTTCTGTCATCAATAATTTATTTGGATACTTCGCCAATAAATCTTCAATTGGTGATGTAAAATCATCTAATACAATGCGGCACTCATGTTCATTTGGCGTAATATAAGTTGCTTTTTCTAAAATTTCTTCTGATAAAACTTGTGCTGGCGCTGGATTCAACATAACAGGAATATTATGTTCCTCACAAATAGCCAATACATATTTTACTGTTTCAAGTGGAATTTCTAGTTGAAGAACAACCATATCCGCTTTTACAAGAAGGTCTTTGGAGCGATCTACAACTGACTTATTTACAAGAGCATTTGCCCCTTGTACGACAACAATACTGTTATCTTCTTCTGCTAAAACGATATGAGCAATTCCTGTCGTTCTATCTGTAACCGGTACCACATAATCGATAAAAATGCGTTCGTTCTCTAAATTTTTTCTAACTACTGTTCCATAATCATCATTTCCTACCGCTCCAACCATTGCTACATTTGCTCCTAACCTAGCTGCAGCAACTGCTTGGTTTGCCCCTTTCCCTCCTGGGATTGTATGAAACGCTTCACCAATTACTGTTTCTCCTGCTTTCGGCCGTTTTTTTGAAACAGCCACTAAGTCCATTGAAATGCTTCCTACTACTGCAATATTTGGCATCTGTTTCATCTCCTTACTTCGTTGTATTTCGTTCTATAATTTCAATCGGCAAACGATAGTGTTTCTCTTCTAATGTATTTCCTTCCATTTGCTCTAACAACAACTCTGTTGCAATTTTCCCCATTTCATATATCGGTTGTGCAACTGTTGTAATAGATGGATACATCATTTCTGTTAAAGAAATTCCATCAAATCCGATAATTTGTAAATCATCTGGAATGGCAATCCCCTTTTGAAGTGCAGCCTTTACAATACCAATCGCAATTAAATCATTCCCAGCAACAATACCATCAATATGCGGGTATTCTTCTAATAATTCCATCGCTACACGCTCACTATTTGCTGGCTCAAACGTACTCTCCGCAATCATATACGAAAGGTTATTTTGCGTAATAACGTCTACAAAACCTTCAAAACGTTCATTTGCAGTACTCACATCACGTGGACCGCGAATATGCGCAATATGTTTACATCCTTTATCTAGTAACAACTTTGTCGCAGCCTGACTTCCTGCATAGTTATCTGCATATACAGTAGGAATACGCTCATTAAACATACGGTCAATCGCAACAACCGGGACAGATAAATTCATGTAATTAACACTATTTTGTGGATTTGTTGCTACAATAAATCCATCTACATTATTTTGTCTAAGTACATCAATGTATTGTTTCTCTTTTTCTAAACTTTCATCAGAGTTACAAAGGACAACTGTGTAACCTTGTTTATGTGCTACATCTTCTACGGCACGTGCAACTTCTGGAAAGAACGGATTCACGATATTTGGAACAACTAAGCCAATTAAACGAGACTTTTTATTATACAGTGAACGTGCTACTGTACTAGGCTTATAATCTAACATCTCAATTGCACGCTCTACCTTTTTTAATGTATCTTCGTGAACATATCCATTTTTATTTAAAACTCTGGAAACGGTCGCAACAGATACTCCCGCTAATTTCGCAACGTCTTTAATCGTACTCATTCTCTTTTCTCCTCATTTCATGTAACCGTTTACAGAAAATAATATAACGTATTTCTAAAAATACGTCAATCATTTCTCACTAAAAAGCTTTTAAGGTTATACTCAAAAAAGCACCGCCATAAGGCGATGCTTCTTCATTACGAGTATGATACAGTTTTTTCTTTTTCTTCTACAGCAGGCTCTTCAGCATCTTTTTTACGATCTGATAGTTTAATTTTTTGTAAGAAAATCGTAAAGATGGCACCTACTACGATAAATACTAATCCTGTTAAGAATACAGTATGAAGCGAGTCTACTAAAGAGTTTTTCAAAATAGGTACAATGCTGTTAGCAAACGCTTCTGGCATTTGTTTTAATGCCTCTGGGCTAAATAGCATCGAATATAAACCTTGTGGATCTGTGTGAATCATATCTTTAAATTTCGTTACCATTTGTCCCGCTTCTTTCGGGAATGTATCTAATACAGGTACTAATTTATTTGTTAACGTTGTACCTGAAGTGTTATTCATAATTGATCCTAAAATTGTAATACCAAATGTTCCACCAATTTGACGGAAGAACTGACTTGATGACGTTACGACACCAAGGTCTTTTTTCGGGAAGCTTTCTTGTAACGCTAATGTTAATGTCGGCATTACAAGACCCATTCCTAAACCGATAACCATCATATAAGAAGTAGCTGTAAGCTTCGTTGTGTGCATATCCATCGTTGTTAATAACCAGAAACCACCGGCCATAATAAGCATACCTGCGATAATTTGTGGTTTTACACCAACTTTTAATACAAGTTGCCCACCGATAATACTCATTACAATCATTGTAATCATCATTGGAGTCATAATTGTTCCTGATTCAGCAGCACTTACTCCTACAATACCTTGCATGAAGAATGGTACGAACATAATCGCGCCGAACATTCCAATACTCATAAAGAATCCAATCGCATTCAGTATTGTAAATGTGCGATTTTTAAAGAAATGCATTGGTAAAATCGGCTCTTCAGCTTTCGTTTCAACAATAACAAAGCTAACGATACCAATTACAGCTAGTGCGAATAAACCGATAATTTGCCAAGAATCCCATGCATAATCTTTTCCGCCAAACGTTAGCGCAAGTAATAAACTTACAACACCTAGAATCATCGTAAAGATTCCAGCGATATCAATTTTAATTGGTCCTGTTTGTTTATGTGATTTTAATCCCATTGCAATAAAGATTGTTGCTAAAATACCAACCGGTAAGTTAATGTAGAATACCCATCTCCAGTTCACTGCATCTACAATCCAACCACCAACTTGTGGTCCAATTACAGAAGCAAGACCGTATAACGCACCAAAAATACCTTGCCATTTCGCACGTTCTTTTCCCGTGAACATATCTCCAATAATAATCATAGCCATTGGCATCATAATACCGCCACCAAGACCTTGAATACCACGGAAAATAATTAATTCTGTCATACCATTCGCCATACCACATAACGCCGAACCAATCATGAAAATAACTAGCCCTGTTATATATACGTTACGACGACCAAGTAAATCCGCTAATTTACCTGCAATTGGTACAACTGTCGTTGATGTTAACATATAAGCTGTCGTTAACCATGTCATTAAACTTAATCCGCCTAGGTCACCGACGATACGTGGCATTGCTGTACCAACAATTGTTCCATCTAATGCAGCAAATAGCATCGCGATTACTAAACCGATTAACAACAACTTTCTATTTTGATTTTCTTGTTGCTCCATGTAATCTCCTCAATTCCTCTTAGTTATTCTCTTTTTTCTCTTGTGTCCCGCAAATAATGGTTTCTAACTTCTCAAAGAGACGTAATAAATCTTCTCTTTCTTGCAACTCTAAATGTGAAAAGTATTTTGCAATATGCTCGTTGCGAGCTGTCATTGCCTCTTCTACTCTAGCTTTCCCCTTTTTCGTTAACTCGATGATGACAACACGACGGTCATCTTTGTCGTGATAGCGTTCTACAAGTTCTTGATCGATTAGACGATCAATCATCACTGTAATCGCGCTAGGCTTCACATACATCTTTTTTGCTAATGTTGTCGCTCTTGAAGCCCCATAATGATCTAAAATCTTTAAAATATAAAACTGCGGTGGTGTAAGTCCTGTTGCTTGCATTTGTTCTAATAACTCCGTCTGCATTTTCTTTCCAATCGAAAAGGCAAGAGCTTGAATTTTATCGATATGCGTCATATCATTTGGCATGTTATCCACCTCTTATTTAAACAATAAAATATTTAACGTATTTAAATATTAATCCCACGAACAAAATCCGTCAATACTTTTATTCATAAAAACGTTTACATTTTTGTCACAAAGTTGTATAATTTTCGACGAAGTTAATATTGACAGTCACGGAGAAACGGAGTACACGGCTATGAATCATAAAAAAGGAAACTTTTTTATATTTCATGGCCTTTTTATATTCTCTGTCTTAAAACGCTTCGAATTAATTAGGGGAGGATTTTCATTTTATGTTTTTCACACAATTATTTAAACCTGCGCCCCACGCGGAACGCTTACCAGCTGATCGCGTTGATAGCGAATACCGTAAATTACGTTTACAAGTATTCTTAGGTATCTTCATCGGTTATGCAGGTTACTACTTTGTTCGAAAAAACTTTTCACTAGCAATGCCATACTTAATCGAACAAGGCTTTAGTAAAGGGGAACTTGGGGTTATCCTTTCAGCAGTATCTATCGCTTACGGATTAAGTAAATTCTTGATGGGTATCGTATCCGATCGTTGTAATCCTCGCTACTTTTTAGCAGCTGGGCTATTTTTATCAGGTATCATTAATATTATTTTCGGCTCATTTTCTTTCATTACAACGAGCATTATACTTATGTTTGTACTTCAGTTTTTAAATGGATGGGTACAAGGTATGGGATGGCCTCCTTGTGGTCGTACGATGGTTCACTGGTTCTCTATTAGCGAACGTGGTACAAAAATGTCTATTTGGAACGTCGCTCATAATGTCGGCGGCGCGCTTATGCCTTCTCTTGTAACATTAGGCTTATACTTCTTTGCAAATGACTGGAAAAGTATTTTTTACTTCCCAGGTATTCTTTCAATTTTAGTTGGTATTTATGTATTAATTACGATGAAAGATACGCCTCAATCTTGTGGACTACCTTCTATTGAAGAGCATACTGGAGAATATCCACCAGATGAGAAAATAAAAGATCGCGAACGCGAACTTTCGGCAAAAGAAATTTTATTTAAATACGTACTAAACAATAAGTTTTTATGGTACATCGCTATTGCGAACGTTTTCGTATATTTCGTACGTTACGGCGTTGTAGACTGGGCTCCTACTTATTTAGTAGAAGAAAAAAGCTTTACTCATAGTAGCTCACGTACTGCTTACGCTCTATATGAATGGGCTGGTATTCCAGGTACACTTCTTTGCGGATGGATGAGTGATAAACTATTTAAAGGACGTCGTGCACCTGCTGGTATTTTATTTATGGTTGGTGTATTTATCGCAGTTCTTGTTTACTGGTTAAACCCTCCTGGTAATCCAATGGTTGATAGTATCGCACTTGTCGCAATTGGATTTTTAATTTACGGACCGGTTATGCTAATTGGTCTACACGCTCTAGATTTAGCACCAAAGAAAGCTGCTGGAACTGCAGCAGGCTTAACTGGATTCTTCGGTTACTTAGGCGGAGCTGCTTTCGCTAGTGCCGCTATGGGCTTTATCGTAGATGCATTCGGATGGGATGGCGGATTCATCTTATTACTTGCATCTTGCATACTTGCAATGTTCTTCCTTGCCCTTACTTTAAATACAGGGTCAACAAAACAAAAGCAAGCTTAAGTACAAATATTATACTTATCAAAAAAAGAGAGACCATTCTTTCCAGAATGCCTCTCTTTTTTCTACATATAAATCTTTTTTCTTACAAAAGATTTATTTTCCTCTCATATATATGTTAGCGCTTCCAAATTACTTCAACACCTAATACAACTGCATTCCACTTTTATATAAAAAGATTTTTGAATATTTTTTCAACTTATCCTTGTCAAACATTGTCAATTTATATTAAAATAACAACATACAAAATATTTAGTCTTTTCAGAAAAGATGGAGGGATAGCCATGAAGAATTCACTTCTTCGTATTGAAAACTTGCAAACTTCCTTTCGTATACAAGATCAGTATCATGCAGCAGTTGATAATGTATCCTTAACTGTTCATGAAAATGAAATTGTTGCTATCGTTGGTGAGTCAGGATGTGGAAAAAGTGCACTTGCCCTTTCCATTATGCGATTGCATAATGAAGCAAATACAAAATTACAAGGGCAGCTTAACTATAGAGATAAGGATCTACTAACCATGTCCGCCGCAGAGATGAATAAAGTACGCGGATCAAACATCGGTATGATTTTCCAAGAACCTCTTACAGCACTCGACCCTCTTATGACAGTTGGAAAACAAATCGAAGAAAACTTAGACTACCACACAAGCCTTTCAAAAGTTGAAAAGAAAGAACGCACCTTAGAACTACTCCATCAAGTTGGTATTCCAAAACCAGAACTTACATATAAACAATACCCACACGAATTATCTGGCGGAATGAGACAAAGAATTGTTATCGCAATTGCAATTGCTTGTAAGCCTGGACTCATCATTGCAGATGAGCCAACAACCGCTCTAGATGTAACAATTCAAGCTCAAATATTAGACTTACTAAAATCCATTCAAGAACAAACAAAAATGGGCATCATCTTAATTACACACGATTTAAGCGTCGTTGCCGAAACCGCCGATCGTATCGTCGTTATGTATGCAGGACAAGTTGTAGAAACAGGAACAGTAGAAGAGATTTTTAATAATCCTCTTCATCCATACACTCGTTCCTTATTAAATTCAATCCCGTCTGCATATGCAGAAAAAGAAAAGTTACACGTGATTCAAGGGGTTGTTCCTTCGTTGGCGAAGATGCCTCGCACGGGTTGCCGTTTCCAAGCTCGAATTCCATGGATTAGACCTGATCACCACGAGGAAAATCCAATTTTGCATGAAGTAAAGCCAGACCATTGGGTACGTTGTACTTGCTACAAGCATTTCAACTTCCAAGATAAGAAAGGAGATGACGTAACTCATGGCACTGCTTAAAGTAGACGATTTAAAAGTACATTTCCCAATTAAAGGTGGTTTCTTCGGACGTACATTAGATTTCGTGCGCGCTGTCGATGGCGTAAGTTTTGAATTACAACCGGGTGAAACATACGGAATCGTTGGTGAATCTGGTAGTGGTAAATCAACAACAGGTAAAGCAATTATGCATTTAACGAAAGCGACAAATGGTAGCATTCATTTTAACAATAAAGACTTAACAAAGTTAAGTCGCTCTGAGCTACGTGAACAACGAAAAGATATTCAAATGATTTTCCAAGATCCCTATTCATCATTAAATCCGAAAAAACGTGTTCTCGATATTATTGCTGAACCTCTTCGAAATTTTGAGAAGCTCTCACCTGATGAAGAACGTAGAACCGTTCAAGAGTATCTTAGTATAGTTGGATTAAACCCAGAATCTGTTTATAAATATCCACATGAGTTTTCTGGTGGACAAAGACAGCGAATTGGTATTGCACGGGCACTTACATTAAAACCGAAGCTTATTATCGCGGACGAACCTGTATCTGCACTTGACGTGTCGGTACAAGCTCAAGTTTTAAACTTCTTGCAAGATTTACAAGCTGAACTCGGACTAACATACTTATTTATTAGTCATGATTTAGGCGTAATTCGTCATATGTGTGACCGTATCGGTGTTATGTATCGCGGACGCATCGTTGAAGAAGCAACAAGTGCAGAAATTTATAATAATCCACAACATATTTATACGAAGCGCTTAATATCAGCTATTCCTGATATTCGTCCTGAAAACCGCGAACAACAACGTAAATTACGTCGTGAAGTAAGCGCTGAATACGAAAAATCATACGAAAACTATTTCAACGAAAATGGTCGTGCTTACGATTTAAAAACAATCTCGCCAACACACCGGGTGGCATTACCTTAAGGGAGTGATAAAACATGTGGAAGTTTATATTACGGAGATTTTTAGTGATGATCCCGCAATTATTCGTGTTAAGTATACTTGTCTTTCTACTAGCTAAAGCAATGCCAGGCGATGCCTTAACCGGCAGAGCAATGAATCCAAAAGCGGATCCAAAAGTAATTGAAGAACAACGTGAAAAGCTTGGATTAAATGACCCAGTTACAACACAATATGTTCGCTGGATTAAAAATGCAGTCCAAGGTGACTTCGGTATTTCCTATGCACACAAAATGAAAGTAACCGAGTTAATTGGAGAACGCCTTGGAAATACAGTATCTTTAGCACTTGTTATTCTTATTCTTACTTATTTAATTGCCATACCACTAGGAGTTATAAGTGGGCGGTGGAATGATACATGGGCTGATCGACTCATTACCATTTACAACTATCTAGGTTTTGCTACACCACTATTTATATTTGCACTCGTTATGCTCTTCCTATTCGGATTTAAGTTTGCAATATTCCCAACCGGCGGTAGCGTAGATCCTCAAGTTGCAACAGGAACATTTGCTTACTATTTAAGCAAATTAAATCACATGCTACTACCAGCTTTATCAGGGGCATTAATTGCAACAGTTGGTACTGTTCAATATTTACGAAGCGAAATTATTGATACGAAACATAAAGACTTTGTGCGTACAGTAAGAGCAAAAGGTGTTCCAGAATCAAAAATCTATTCTAGACATATTTTACGAAATTCATTCTTACCAATTGCAGCCTTCTTAGGCTATGAAATTACAGGATTAGTTGGCGGTGCCATCTTCTTAGAAAGTATTTTTAGCTATCCAGGAATTGGACAACTATTTATACAATCTATTTCTCAACGTGATTTTAGTGTAATAACTGCACTCGTTATGTTTACTGGATTTGCAACGTTACTTGGAACTCTCCTTTCAGATATTATTCTAAGCATCGTCGATCCACGTATTCGTATTGATTAATGGAGGTGAAGAAACATTATGTTAGCAAAACCCGAAAAACAAACTGAAGTTATTCATTACGAAAAAAGCCCTTCCGGTTTCTCTATTATGTGGCGAGAACTTCGTAAAGATAAATTAGCAATGTTTTCACTTTTTTTCCTAGCAATTTTATTACTAGCAGTCTACGCAACATCTTTTATTATGAAACAAGAAGATATTGTACGAGTTGATTTATTCGCTATTTATGCTCCTCCCTCTGCTGAACATTGGTTAGGAACAGATTACGGAGGACGCGATATTTTCGGTCAACTTATTATTGGTACACGTAACTCATTTACAATTGGATTAGCAATTACTATTCTTTCTTGTTTAATTGGTCTTTCAATTGGATTAATTGCCGGTTATTTCGGAGGAACTATTGATAATATCATTATGCGCGTTATCGACTTTGTTATGGTTTTACCATTTTTAATGCTTGTAATTGTATTTATTACACTTGTTCCTACGTTCAATATTTTCACTTTCATTTTAATTATGAGCGTGTTCTTATGGACAGGAAAAGCCAGATTAATTCGCTCAAAAGTATTAACTGAAAAAGAACTCGATTATGTCTCTGCATCTAAAACTTTAGGAACACCAAACTGGAAAATCATTCTTTTCCAAGTACTACCTAACTTAAGTTCAATTATCATTGTTAGCATTACATTAAATCTTGCTGGAAACATCGGTATTGAATCTGGTCTAACTTTCTTAGGATTTGGTCTACCAGAAAGTACACCAAGCCTTGGTACACTTGTTAGTTATGCTAGAAATCCAGATGTATTACAAGAGAAATGGTGGATTTGGTTACCCGCATCAATCATGATTTTAACATTGATGCTGTGTATAAATTTTATTGGTCAAGCGCTACGCCGTTCGGCCGACGCAAGACAAAGAAAGGGATAAGGGGTGGAAGAAATGACAAATAAGCCAAAGTTTTTCAAAGTATTAAGTACACTTGCAGTTTCAACATTACTACTTTCAGCATGTGGGGGCAGTGGTGGTAGTGAAAAAACGAGCAGCACAAAAAAAGTAGATACAAATAAATTTAGTGCATCTGTTAAAAATGATAAAAAGGAAATTAAAGATGGTTCATTAACATATGGTCTTGTTTCTAACACACCATTTGAAGGACTTTTAAATTTCGCTGTATATGAAGGAGATCCTGATAACCAAGTCATTACAATTTTCGATGAATCTTTATTATCAAATGACGAAAACTGGGAATACACAAATGATGGCGCTGCTACATATGAAATTTCTGCAGATAAAAAGACAATTACACTAAAAATCAAAGATAATGTAAAATGGCATGATGGAAACCCTGTTACTGCTGAAGATTTAGAATACTCTTATCTAGTGATTGGTAGTAAAAAATATGCCGGTTCTCGCTATGACACTCAAATGCAAATGATTGAAGGTATGGAAGATTACCACAATGGAAAAGCCGAAAAAATTTCAGGTATAAAGGTAACGGATCCAAAAACAATTTCGATTACATTTAAAGAGCCGAATCCTTCAGTGAAAACTGGGCTTTGGGCATACCCTCTTCATAAGAAATATTTAGGAGATGTACCAATCGATAAATTAGCAGAATCTGATAAAATCCGTAAAAACCCAATTGGTTTCGGACCTTTTAAAGTGAAGAAAATTACTCCAGGAGAATCTGTTGAATTTGAACGTTTTGATGATTATTATGGTGGAAAACCAAAACTGAAAAGTATGGTTTTAAAAGTTGTTAACCCTTCCGTTGTTAACGCGTCCTTAAAAAATGGTGATATTGACATTGCTGAAGTAAGTGCAGATCAGTATCCAAATGTAAGTAAATTAAAAAATGCACAATTAGTCGGTAAAACCGATTTATACTATAGTTATATCGGCTTTAAATTAGGCCATATGGATAAAGAAAAAGAAGAAGTAGTGATGGATAAGGAGAAATTTAAAGATGTTCGTGTACGTCAAGCGATGGCGTATGCTATTGATCGAAAAGAAATTGGCGAAAAATTATATCACGGCCTACGTTATCCGGCTAACTCACCAATCCCACCATCTCTACCAAAATATCATAACAATAAAATTGGTGCCTATGATAAAGATGTAGAGAAAGCTAAAAAGTTATTAGATGAAGCTGGCTATAAAGATACTAACGGGGATGGATTCCGCGAAGACCCGAATGGTAAAGAATTTAAAGCTAATTTCTTATCAATGAGTGGTAGCGATGTAAGTGAACCACTTGCAAAATTCTTTATTCAATCTTGGAAAGACATCGGTCTAAAAGTAGAGCTTCTTGATGGTCGCTTACATGAATTCAACTCATTCTACGATATGATTAAAAAAGATGATCCAAAAGTTGATCTTTTTGCGGCAGCTTGGGGAACTGCATCTGATCCAGATCCTTCTGGTATTTGGGCTAAAAATGCAGCGTTCAATTACACACGTTGGGCTACTGACAAAAACACAGAATTATTAAAACAAGGTATTTCTCCAAAAGCTGCTGATGAAAAGTACCGTAAAGATGTCTACGATAAATGGCAAAAATTAGTTCATGATGAAGTACCATTAATTCCACTTCATTATAAATTTGACCTAAAAGGTGTAAATAATCGCGTAAAAGATTACAAATATACACCAGAAGATCAATATAAGTGGGGTAAAGTTAGCGTAACGAGCGATAAAGCAGAAACAGAGAAATAATAAAATAGCTCCTGGCACTGGGATACATGCCAGGAGCTATTTTTTATTTACAATCCTTTTCTTACTATTTATAACAACCAATTCCTTCCCTACTATAAAATCAAAAAATTTGATGAAACACCTTTATTAAAACAGCTAACGTAACAGATGCAGCAAATCCTCCTAGACAAATTAAACTTACCCCTTGACTATATGACAAATTTTGAAATGATTTCATTGCTTCCATCCTCCCTCTCTCCCCTTTGATACTTTTATTTTACCAATGGGAAAAATTTCATAACATCGATTTCTCTAACAACTAACTTACAAATTTGTAAGTTAACATCTTTTCAACTTATATATCTAGTATTTCCACAAATGAGAGTTATTTATACATAAAA
Organism: Bacillus sp. S71; assembly: GCF_016625265.1. Taxonomy (NCBI): domain Bacteria; kingdom Bacillati; phylum Bacillota; class Bacilli; order Caryophanales; family Bacillaceae; genus Bacillus; species Bacillus sp. S71. The sequence goes on from NZ_JACVUW010000009.1 coordinate 74,962, forward strand.
AAGACCTCAGCTATACTAAGGTCTTCATTACATTCTTTTTTATTTTATAATCATCACCGGACATTTCACTCGTTTTGCTATTTTATGACTTACACTACCAAGTACCATTTCTTGCAGTGTATTTAATCCTCTACTTCCCGCTATAACAAGATCTATATCTCCTGTATTTACATATTGAACAATTGTATCTCCAGGATCACCATGTAATATCGTAATTGTATAAGATATGTTCTCTTTCTTTAATAAAACTTCAATCTCTTTTAATTTATCTTTTCGACTAGCCGATATTGTTTCTAAATCTGTTTGACCTTGTATAATATCTGATTTTGCCGTTCTATTATCTACTACGTACACAACTTCAACATTTGTTTCTTCGCTACATTTCGCAATATATGTTGCATGTTCCGCTGCTCGAAGTGCATGTTCAGAACCGTCACATGCTAATATAATTTGTTTGTACATATGCTGAATCCCCTTTTCGTTATCCTACTCGTATTATATAATAAAGCCTCCTAAAAAGGAGGCTTTTAACTAGCAATTCTTTTATTATAAGTAGCTAAATTTGCAACAAGTTTTGAGCTACGTTCATTTAATCCTGTTATACTTACTTTCACACCACTTTGCTCATACTTTATGATAACTTTATCAATTGATGCCACCGCTGAATCATCCCATACGTGCGCATGAGTAAAATTCATTTCAATTTCTTTTACATCTTCATTAAATGAAAAATTATTTATGAAATCGGCTGTGGATGCAAAGAAAAGTTGACCGTGAATTTCGTATATTTTCTTATTTTCAATATATAAATGTTTCACGTGAATCTTTGCCATATTGAATGCAAATAACACCGCACTAATTACTGTTCCGATAATTACACCTAATGCTAAGTTATGTGTAATTAGGACAATCACAACTGTTACGATCATAACAAATGCGTTTCCTTTTGGTACTTTATGAATCGTTGTTACAGAGTTCCAATCAAACGTTCCGATTGAAACCATAATCATAACCGCAACTAAAGCTGCCATCGGAATATGAACGACATAATCTCCTAAAACGAATAGTAATACGATTAAAAATCCGCCCGCTACAAATGTTGATAGGCGACCTCGTCCACCTGATTTAATATTAATAACAGATTGACCGATCATTGCACATCCTGCCATTCCTCCGAAAAATCCAGCAACGATGTTTGCGATCCCTTGTCCGCGTGCCTCTTTATGCTTATTACTTTCTGTATGCGTCATATCATCTAAAACTGAAGCTGTTAATAAAGACTCTAGTAAACCAATGATTGCAAGCATAACTGCATAAGGTAAAATAATCCCTAATGTTTCTAATGTAAATGGCACATCAGGAATACTAAAGAACGGTAATTCTTTCGGCAGGCTTCCCATATCCCCTACTGTTTTCAACTGTAATCCGCTCATAAGTGCAATGCTCGTCACAATAATAATTGAAATAAGCGTAGAAGGTACAACCGTTGTAATACGTGGAAATAAATATATAATTGCAAGTCCTAATACAACGAGTGCATACATTTGCCAAGTTGCATTTTTAAAATGCGGTAATTGCGCTGTAAAAACTAAAATTCCAAGTGAATTTAAAAAACCACTCATAACAGATTTCGGCACAAACTTCATAAATGAGCTCAGTTTGAACACGCCAAAAATAATTTGGACGATACCTGTTAATATTGTTGTAGCAAATAAATATTGCAAACCATGATCTTTAACAAGCGTTACCATTAATAATGCCATTGCACCTGTTGCAGCTGAAATCATTCCAGTCCTTCCGCCAACAAATGAAATGGTAACCGCAATACAAAAGGCTGCGTATAGTCCAACTGTCGGATCCACGCCTGCAATAACAGAGAAGGCTATCGCTTCAGGGATTAATGCTAAAGCAACGACAATTCCTGATAACACGTCCCCTCTCACATTAGAAAACCAATCATTTTTTATCGTTTGAAACAAAATACCACTCCTCTACTCCTTTATAATTTGATTTTCTCCATAAGAAAATCTAGCCGACTGCACGAAAGCAATTATATAACGAGTAGAAGATTTTTTGCTATGTAAAAGTTTCCTAAAGAAAAAGACGCTACCTTAGTAGCATCTTTTCTCATTTCATTAATGTCCACCGTGTCCTTGACCACTTTCCTGAACAATTTCTAACCTCTCATCTAGTATTCCTTGTGTTTCAAATGAAATATCACTCGTACTTCCTAATAAGAAACCGTGATTATATGGTCCAAGTGTTGGATCATCTTTAAACTTCGGCTGAATGCTTGCAAGGAAGTCATACACTGGTTGTGAAGCTTTACCTTCTTCTAATAATACAACAGGTGCGTGTTTACCCATATGTGAAAAAGGTGCCCCAGCAACTGCTAAATCTGGTGTTTTGCTTGAAACAAATGACACACCGTGACCAGGTTTTGTGAATCCCCAGCCAAATTTTGTTTTTTCATCTTTAAATTTAGCGAACGCAATCGAGTTTTCTGTAGGGGTCTCTCCACTAATACGCGTTATTTTCCCGTATTTGCTTAACTCTTTTTCTACTTCTTTTGAAACAATTTTTTCTGGCCCTAATACATATATATTTGCTTTATCTTTTCTCATTTTTAATGCCTCTATTGTCGCTTCTGGCACTTTATCCTTTTCTGTATAGAGTAGTGGTTCCGGCATATGAGAAATCCAGTTTACAGCGGGTGTTGTATATAAGCGTCCTTCTTCTGCAGATGAACCGATAATAACACTATTTGGGTAGCTTCCTGTTATATCGGCATACTCCTTATCAACATCTTTCGCAAATATAGCTGGGTCCGTTTCTTTTATTTGTTTTACTTTATAACCTTTTAATTGTTCAAGCGCGCTAGTACCTACATCCCCCATCACCATAATTTGTGTTCCATCTTTCGTTCCGATTGGATTTAATCGTTTTATTTCTTTTAACGTCATTTCCGGTATCTTTTCTTTTTCTATAAATAAAATCGGCCCGTTATTCGGATGATGAATAAGGTCTGCACTCGCAATACCTAATTGCCACTCGCTTGCTGGTACTAAAATAACAGCACCCGGCTGGTTCTCTTTATGGGTTGCTGGCCATATCGTTTGCGAAGTTAACACTGCCATTTGCAGGGGATCATTTGTATTTAACCTTGTTACATTTTTTAAACTTGTCGTTAATAAATCATTCGATGCCCCTTCGTTCATTTCTTTTGGCGCCGTTACCTCCTGATTCATTTTCATTTCCTTTTGCTCTGTTTTCTTCTCTTTTGTAGATTCATGGTTTTTATGGTCTGTATTCGTTTGTCCACATGCAGCAAGACCAACTGCTGTAATTATTGTTATCCCAAAAATTCGGGTCATTTTTTTCATTATACCGCCTCCGTATTAATCATTTTTGAGCCAATATGATTACCTAAAATGTAATTTCAACTCCACAATAACAAGCAATTCTGAAGAAATTATGCAGACACATCATAATCTGCACCATTTCTTCATGATTTTGCATTACACTTTAAGTAACGATTATAAATATGGAGGGCTCTCTATGATTGATATACTGCTCGTAGACGATGAACCGAGAATGCTTGAATTATTAACGCTTTATCTTACCCCAATTGGATATAACTGCGTATGTGCGACTTCAGGAGAAGAAGCTATTTTACATATAGAAAATCGAAACTTTAAATTTGTTTTACTCGATATTATGATGCCAAAGATGGACGGATGGGAAACGTGCAAAAAAATCCGATCTTTTAGTAACATTCCTATTATTATGGTTACAGCTCGTGATCAAACAGTAGATGTCGTTCAAGGATTAAAACTTGGAGCCGATGATTACGTAACGAAACCTTTCCATGAAGAAGAACTTTTCGCAAGAATTGAAGCCGTTTTAAGACGTACAAATGAACATAAACAAATCCAATATCACGGTATTGTATGGGATGAAACAAAACACTTCGTTTCTGTCCATAATGAAGAACTCCTTCTCACACCAATTGAATTTTCTTTACTCGGATTATTTTTACGCCATGTGAACTACGTATTAAGCCGTGATCAGCTCATCGAACGAATTTGGGGGTTAAACACAAATACAGAAGATCGCACAGTCGATTCACATATTCGTAATTTACGTGATAAATTGCGAAAAGCAAATTTCCCTATTGATCATCATTTAAAAACCGTGTATGGAGTAGGTTATCGATGGATTAATACTGAACAGTAAGGGGCAAAACGATGAAACGAATTTCAATTCAATTCGGATTTTATTTTTTAATTGTTACACTTTTAATTGAAAGTGTTCTCTTTATTTTGCTCTATTATAGTCTTGTAAACACTAGAGTAAATGAAGAAATGACAGCTTTATTAAAGCGAGGAAATAGTCACAGAGATGTCCTTGAAAAGTATTTTGATAAGCAAACAATCTCCCATGTTGCACTAATGGAATCCGAAGCCGAAACTACTGTTGTTATTACAAATGCAAATAAGGAGGTACTAGCTAAATCCAATGAAATAAATACTACTATAAAAAAGCATATTGAAAAGATGCAAACACGGACAGATCATGACGGAGCAATTATAGAGAATCATTGGAAAACATCTAATTATATATGTACAGTTAGCCCCATTGTAGTGGCTGGAAAAACGGAAGGCTACGTATATATGTTTCTCGGGACGGAATCAATCGAGGAAATGGTTAACGGGCTAACAAGACAATTCATTATTGCCGGAGTCATTACGTTTCTACTAACAGCCATCACCATCTTTCTATTATCACGTTTGTTAACAAAACCATTGTTACACATGAAACATGCAACTGAAAAAATGAGTAAAGGCGATTTGTCCGTTTCGTTAACAACTACTCGAAATGATGAAATTGGTGAACTAGCATCATCTATTCAAACGCTCGCAAATGATTTACATTATATGAAAACAGAGCGAAGTGAATTTCTAGCAAGTGTTGCTCATGAATTACGAACACCGTTAACATACGTAAGAGGTTATGCTGACATTGCTTTAAAAGAAAGCACCCCTCCTGAGCAACGTTTGCGATATTTATCGATTATAAAAGATGAGTCTGATTACATTACGAACTTAGTTCAAGATTTATTTTCACTTGCACAAATGGAACAACATAACTTTTCTATTCAAGTAAAGGAAGTGCATTTACACACCTTCTTTACTCGCATAGCTGAAAAAGTAAACGCCATGTATAAAGAAAGATATATTAAAGTTTCTTTCTCTTGTCCTCCTACACTGCTAGTAAACTTAGATGAACAGCGATTTGAACAAGTTATAGTAAACATTTTAAATAACGCTTATAGACATTCAAAAGAACATTCTCATATAAACATTTCTATTACAGAAGAACATAAACGTATCTCCATTACAATTGAAGATGAAGGCGAAGGTATTCCACCTGAAGACCTCCCTCACATTTTTGACCGCTTTTACCGTGTCGATAAAGCAAGAACACGATCTACAGGCGGAACTGGTTTAGGGCTATCTATCGTAAAAGAAATTGTAGAACTACACGGCGGAAATATTACTGTAACGAGCGAAGTCGATTACGGGTCTTGCTTTATAATTTCATTACCATCCATAAAAAAACACGACTATCATCAATAGTCGTGTTTTTTTATCACTTTACTTTATAATATAAATTTACAAATTGCCCAAAACGTTTCGTATCCGTTAAAGTTAAATTAATTTCCGGATTCTTCTCTTGAAATAACGGAACTCCAGAACCTAATATGTGAGGGGTAATCGTGACAACATATTCATCAATTAGATTATTCTTAAAGAACTCTCTCAGTAGACTCCCTCCACCGACCATCCATATTTTAGATCCTTCTTGCTCTTTCAACCTTTTCGTAAACTCCACTACCTCTTCATTTACAAAATCCACGTGTTCATTTGAACCTTTTTCTGAGTTAGAAAAAACATAACATTTTTTATCTAAATACGGGAATGTTTCCATATGCTCTACTACATAATCATACGTTCTTTTTCCCATAATTATTGTATCAATCGTTTCGTACATTTCTGTATAACCGTTATCTCCCTCTCCTTCCGTTTCCATTAACCACTGTAAATCATCATTTTCTTTCGCAATGTATCCATCTAAGCTCGCCGCAATAAATAAAACTATTTCACGTGACATATCTTTTCCTCCTTGCATCTCATCTTGATAACATATGATGTAAACAATATACTAACAATAAAACACGACAATTTATGTCATGTTTAAAAAGAAAAAAGGTGATACATTTGTCAAAAGCTAAACGCTTATTAGATATTCTTATATTTGCTTCTGCCAAAAAGACATTTACAGCGCAAGAAATAGCTGATGAATTTAATATCTCCGTTCGTACTGTCCATAGATACATTTTAGATTTAAGTGATATGGGGTTGCCCATTTACGCAGAACAAGGTCGTAACGGCGGCTATAAAGTATTAACGAATAGAGTAATTCCGCCTATTTTATTTACGGAAGAAGAAGCAGTCTCTATCTTTTTTGCTTTTCAATCTTTAAGTTACTATCGCGACTTACCTTTTAACACAGAAATCAATTCCGTTACACATAAACTGTATAGCTCCCTACAACATGATGCAAAAACGAAAGTTGATAAAATACGTTCTTATATCGCCTTTTGGAATCCGAAGAGAACAATTGAGACCCCACTTTTAAACGAAGTGTTAACAGCGGCTATTGAAAATAAAAATTTACACTTTCAATACGAATCTAAATCAGGGATAAAAACAAAACATGTTCATCCGATTGGTGTATATGCTCACGACGGGTTATGGTACTTACCGTCCTATGACTTCGGTAGAAAAAAAGTATTACTGTATCGCGTTGATCGTATTCTCTCAATATTATCGATGGAAGAAAATACAGATACATTCATGAATTTAGAAGAGTGGTTTGCCTCTAACTCTAACGTAGTACACAATCCTACTCAGTTACATGTTTTACTGACAACAGAAGGCGTACGCCAATGTAAAAGCGTTCCTTATCTTGAGGAATTCGTTATAGTAAACGAGGATGGGACAGGATATATAAATTCAACAATTAATAAAGGTGAGATTAACTTTATTACTCCTTTATTTTATAGACTTGGAAAAGATGCAAAAGTTTTAGAACCGAAAGAATTGACAGATGGTTTACGTATACGTGCGAAAGAAATTTTACATATGTATGAAGACGAAAAAAGCTGCTAAATATAAGCAGCTTTTTTCGTCTAGTTGTTTCTATTTTTTTGACTGTTGACGAATGAAGAAGTAAAGAAAAGCCCAATTCCTCTATTTCAACTGAAAAATTTGGCTTTTTAATATTAAGATTTCCCTAACATTATAAATCCGCATTTTCCTTACTGTACCCCATCCCTATCAAGCTAACAAAATAAAATCCCCCTAAAATGAAAAAATACGCTATTCTTTCTGTAAAATCATAGGAAAAGATGGCGTTTTTTATGTCTGTTTCTAACGAATTACAACAATTTGCTCAAGAGATTCAAAGTGCCCTATCTCCAAATGTCTTACGGGATCTTGCTAGAGATGTTGGCTTTGTACAACGAACCAGTAAGTACCAAGCAAAAGATTTAGTCGCTTTATGTGTATGGGTGAGCCAAAATGTAGCTATGACTTCTTTAACTCAGTTATCTAGCTGTTTAGAAGCATCAACAGAAGTACTTACCAGCCCTGAGGGCTTGAATCAACGATTTAATAAAGCGGCTGTTCAATTTTTACAACACCTATTAGCTGAACTACTAAACCAAAAACTGACCTCATCTATGCCAATTTCTTATCCATATACTTCTGTTTTCAAGCGTATTCGTATTTTAGATTCAACTGCATTTCAACTTCCGGATACATTTTCATCAATTTATCCTGGTGCGGGAGGATGCAGCCATACAGCGGGAGTAAAGATACAGCTTGAGTATGATTTATTAAGTGGACAATCCCTTCATATTCATACAGGTCCAGGTAAACAACATGATCGAACCTACGGTTCTTTGTGTGTCCCAACTGTGGCAGCGAATGATCTATGTATCCGAGATTTAGGGTATTTTCATTTGAAAGATCTTCAACATATACAAGATCAAAAGGCTTACTATATCTCTCGTATCAAATCGAATACACGTATTTATCAAAAAAATCCCAATCCTGATTATTTTCGAGATGGAAGAATCAAACAAGGTACGGAGTATATACAGATAGATATGGAGGTCTTAATGAACTCTCTTCAGCCAGGACAAACGTATGAAATATCCGACGCTTATGTAGGAATGACTGATAAAGTACCAACTCGTGTGATTGTTCATCGACTAACAAAAGAACAACAACAAAAACGATTAGACGATCAAACGGTAAGAGAAAAAAAGAAAGGAATGAAGTATTCTGCTCGTAGTAAACGACTTAGCGGTATCAATGTATATATGACAAATACCCCTATAGATATTGTCCCGATGGGACAATATCTATAGGGGTATTCTTTACGTTGGCAAATCGAGATTTTATTTAAAACATGGAAATCATTCTTTCATATTCATCATTGTAAAAAGATAAAACGAGAACGATTGGAATGCCATTTGTATGGGCAACTGATTGCCATTCTACTTTGTTCTTCTACCATGTTTCAAATGCGGCAATTACTTCTTATGAAAAAGAAACGAGAACTGAGTGAATATAAGGCCATATATATGATTAAAGATTACTTTTTTCTTCTTTTCCAATCGATACAAAAAGACACCCAAGAGCTATCAAAGGTGTTACTTCGCCTGTTCAACCTCCTACAGCAAAACGGGCGAAAATCTCACAGATATGAGAAGAAAACAGTCTTTGATATATTAGGTGTCGTTTACAATTGTACCATGTCAGATAATCAAGCGGCTTAAATCAAAAAAATGAAACCCGTTAGGGTTTATTTCGTATGCAAATCTTTAAATTGCCTATACGTAGCCTTTAGAAAAAAAGAAACAACCTCTACTATGATTGATGTTGTATGACCTTAGCTTGATAGTGATGGGGTACTGCCAGCATTTCGGAAAAACTCCACGCTAAGAGCATGTAGGATTTTATATAGTTTTTCGGCTAATCCAGTAACAAATGAAAACCTTAAAACCCATGCTAAGATAGGAATATATATATAATGAATAGAGTCATAGAAAAAGGATGTTCCCTAATCTCACAAGGAATCTGCTTTTTCTACGCTATCAATAATGAAACGTTATGTTAACTTTACATGAATATCTTATTTATCCAAATTTGTACAAATTTTCCCTTATTAATGGTACAATTAAATTCACATAAGAATATTATGGGATTTATTTTATATTTTTTTATGGAGTACTGTTTCTTATAATTAGTACAGCATTATTTTTATTTATTATGACTGTATTACCAAAGATTAAGAATAAAAATCTATCATTCGTAATGCTCGGTTTAGAGATAAATATACTTGCCATTCCATTGGCTTTTTTTATAGGAGGGATGTCAACAGATCCACCAGGTAGTACTATGCTCGATTTTTGGGACGGATTTCTCTTTATTCAAGCAATACCCCTCTTTTTACTACTTCTAATTTTGGTTTGGTGGTTTATTCGTCAGAACAAAGAAAAAGTTCGCATGTAGAATTTTAAAATTCCTTAGAATATCAAACAACAAATAGTTATAATGCATAAACTAAATAATATATTTATGGAATTATGATTTATATGGATATTTTTTGTAAAAAAAAAACTTAACTACCTTTTTTTTCTTGATTATGGTAAAATATGAAATGTTATGTTCTTTAATTTAAATAAAAGGAGGAAATGATATGAAAAAGTTTAATTTCAAAAAGATTTTATCTGCTACTTTAGTTGCAGGATCTTTAGCCACAATTGTAGGTGTTCAGACAACACAAGCGGCTTATGACTATAACTATGTTTTTAATGCTATGGGTGGAGCTGATACTACTTATTATGCAAAAAAATACTCTGCTTCTTCTGTTCAGCAAAATATTAATAGCTGGACTAATAGAGGAGAAAACTTTAATGCATGGGTAACTGCAAGAAATAGTTCGAAAGCTATGTCTAAGACAGTAAACTTTGACGATAGTGATATAGGTAAGGCTTACTACTTTAGTAACTATGTTTATGAAAACTATGGTATTACAGATTGTAGAATCAATGCTACAATGTCATCTAATTGGGCATCTAGTACAGTATACGGTACATGGAAACCTGACCGATAAAAACTATATAGCACTATATAATTTTATTAAATAATTTCTTATTGTTCTAAGGTCATAAAATTATTATTGGTACGTTTTCATAAAAAAAGTGCCAATAATAAAAGGAATATAATATGAAATACACTCACATAAAATTTTAAGAATATAACGTTTAAAAAAGTGGTGTAATTTTAACATCACTTTTTTATTTTTTAGGAGTGAAAAAATGAATAATATATTAAAATTTGAATTAAAAAGATCTTTTACTAATTATAACTTTATAATTATCTTTGTTTTACTCACCTTATATGGGCTTTACAATATTTTTTTTCAAATTATACCTGTGTCAAAAATTCAATTTATGACTGTTGAATATAATACTCCCACTTATTTATGGCTTAATACACTTATTACAGATACGTTCTCAAGGATTTTTTTATTTTTAACCCCTATTATAGCTGTTTTACCATTCAGTTGGTCATATGGGTCAGATTATAGTACTAACTATGTTTATTTTATTTATTCTCGATCAAAAAAAATCAATTATATATTCTCTAAATTTATAGCGACCTTTTTATCCGGAGGTGTATTGTTTGTATACCCTTTTATTTTACAATTTATTATTCTAACATGCCTTTATCCTAATTGGCCTTCTTATTATGGAACTTATCCAATACCTAGTGGCTCTATGCTAATTGACTTGTTATATACTAATCCAAATACTTATGTATCTGTATATTTCTTACTCATGTTTTTATATGCTGGCTTGTTTGCAGTAATTGGTTTGATTATAGGTTTATTTGTGTCTAAGAAATTTGTTATCTGTTTAATTCCCTTTTTATTGTGGATTTTTTCTAGTATTGTTTTGGAATTTACTGGTTTTAATTATCTATCACCAGAGCGTTTCCTGAGACCAACTGGAATCTCAGGTTCATCTCTTATATTTGTTATCAGTCTATGGATTATTTTGATGAGTATATGTTTTGGATTATTCTTAAAGGTAGGTACAAAACGTGAATTGGTTTAGAAGAAAATTATATGAACTGAATATGGTTATGATTAATCTTATTTCTGTAATTATTATGTTTCAGGCTATATCTCTTACTATGATCTATCTTATGGAACAAATAAGGAATTCTGATGAATCCACATTTATATTTTTAACAACTAATGAAAATATTGTTTCCTTATTGTTAGTTCCAATCTTTTTATTTTTTATAGCATTATTAATTAGTACCTATCAGGAAGATGTTTTTATTATTCGTTTTAAAACAAGGTACAAATTTTGGAGATCACAATCTATAAAAATAGTTTTATCTTCATTTATATTTACTAGTTTATATGGTATTACCATAGGGGTATACTCTTTACTCTTAAATTTAAACTTTGATGAGAATAACATAGATAATTTATTTCGACTATTTCTCCTTTTCATAGGTCTCACAGCTGTGGGATTATTTTTCTTGTTTATGAAACTATTTATAAATCAAGCTATACTTATTGTTATGATAATTGTTGGATGGTTTATGAGTGAATTATTTATGGTGAATCCTCTAAGATTTTTCATATGGCAAATGACTTTACAAGAAACTGAAAAAGGAAATATAACAACATTCATTCTATCTTCTATATCACTTATATGCCTATGTATTTTCTTCTATATTGTTGGTTCATATATCATTAATAAAGTTTCATTTATAACTAAAAAAATAAGGAGTGAAGAGTAACTATGAATAAGAGAACAATAACAATATCTATTATTATTCTGATTTTAACTTCTCTATATATTTTTCGTTATATGACAGTTAATGTAAATACACCTAAAAAACTCAATGTGATAACCCATAAATCAGGTGATTCAATTGATTTTGAAAATACTACTGTTACTGTAAAAAATGAATCTTCAGATACTCGAATTGATAATATGTTTAGTCATGTTTCTTCTTCAAATGTTCATAAGTATATAAAAGTAAGTATTACTTTTAAGAATAATGGTCAAAAAGAACTAGATCTTAAACCTTTTTTTGACAATGAAGATTTAGTTATAGGAAATAAATTACGAACCATGAGTTTCAAAGATGATAATGAAAAAAACATGAAAGTTCTACCTGATGAAACTAAAACTTATGTGAAATATAGTTTTATTAACAAAGATGAAATAAAATATAAAACTTCTTATATTATAATTCCTACACTTAAACCTCTTGGGTTTATAAGTGAGGGAGAACAAAAAGAGATACTTATTAATCGTCATATATGGCCAATAATTATTAATTAGATAGAGAGGGAATAAGATATTGTGGAAGTTACTTAGGTATGATATACAAGCTGGTTTTTATTTAAACCGTTGGAAATGGATAAGTGTTATTTTTATATTTAGTCTTATAACTATATTATATTCTAGATTAAACCCAAACATAACTAGTAGTGATTTTATCTATAACTTTTTCAGAGGAGCAATAAGAACAGATTACAATATTGAAATACCTTATATGTTCTTACTATTACAAATATATTGCATATTTCTAATCGGTCACTTTGTATACGATGATTATATGACATTTGGAATTTACGTAATTACTAAAGCAGGAACAAAAACTAAATGGTTATTTAGTAAAATATGTTGGACATGTTTTAATATTACTCTATTTTACATATTAATTTTTTTGATTTTTATATCCATTACGGGTTTTAAAATAGAGTGGGGTATATTTACTAACCTTAATATTTCACCATTGAATGCAATATTAAGTATTATGCTTTTATTATATTCGACATCTTTATTTATGGGCCTAGCACATGTCACTCTAAGTTTTATATTAAAACCAATTTATAGCTATATTATTATTTCAGTTTTATACATACTACCGATATTTAGTGATTCAGTTTACATACCTGGTGCTCAAGCAATGTTGACTAGATATTCACCGTTTACAGTTATACCTATATATGAATCCTATATTTTTAGTTTTTTGTTATTTGTTTTTTCTTCGTTCATTTTGTTTAAAATTATTTACATTAAAGATATTATAAGAGAACATGAATAAGGGGGATATAGAATGAGTTTCTTTGTAGAATTAAAAAATGTTACAAAGACAATTAGAGGTCATAGAGTATTAAATGATATAGAATTAAAATTACCTGCAGGTAAGATTTATGGATTTCAAGGAAAGAATGGATCAGGTAAAACAATGCTATTACGTGCGATAAGTGGTTTAATTAAACCTACTTCTGGAGAAGTTTATATAAATCAAAAAAAATTGCATAATAACTTTCCAGAAGATATGGGACTATTAATTGAATACCCAGGTTTTTTACCATCTTACACGGGATTTAAAAATTTGAAAATTCTAGCTTCAATTCAAAATAAGATAAATGATCAAAAAATAAATGAAGCTCTTAAAAATGTAGGATTAGATCCAAATGATAAAAGAAAAGTAAAAAAATATTCATTGGGAATGAAGCAAAGGTTGGGTATAGCACAAGCCTTAATGGAGGATCCTGATTTAATAATATTAGACGAACCTACAAATGCCTTAGATAAAAGTGCTGTAGAACTAGTTAGAAGTTTATTGCTTCATTTAAAAGATAAGGGGAAAACAATTATTATTGCTAGTCATGACCAAGAAGAATTACAAGCATTATGTGATGAATTGTTTACAATCGAAAATGGTGAAATTATTGAGAAAAAAACTATAAAAATATCAGTCTAAATTAGATTATAAGGTAGAACTACATGCCATCAAGCTAAAGTTTTATTAACCCCCAAAACGATAAATAAGCTTTTTTCACAAGAAAGCTTATTTATCGTTTTGGGGGTTACCTGTTTTCTTAAGTTGATGGCCATATGACTGTGCCCCTAGAAATCCCTCTTACGCCTCTTCGGTAAGCAACATTTGCTCTATCGCTTCTTTTAACAAATTCTTTGTCTCTTCAAAGTTATGATTCTTCTTTTCCTCCGTTTGCACCGTATAAAACTCAGCAAACGAACGCTCTTTATATCTTGGTACGACATGCATATGGTAATGTGTTAACTCGCTAAATACTCCACCATTTTGACAAACTGTAATTCCATCTGGTTTATATAATGCCTTAATCGCTTTTGCAATCAGCTTAGAAGCATCCATAATTGATCTTGCTACAACGTCATCTAATTCGTCTACTTCTACAACATGCTGCTTTGGCACAATTAAAGTATGTCCTGGGTAGAAAGGCGCATGATCTAAAAAGCAAGTTACATAATCATCTTCATATACTTTATATATTTTTTTCTCTTCGTTTGCTAATTTACAACCTAAACAGTCCACTACACTTTCCCCTCTTTCTAAAAACATAAAAACGTGAGAATACGGCTCTCACGTTTTTATGTTTCATTTTATTAGTTCAATTGTTTCTGTAACTTTTATACTATCTTTTACAGATTGAACAATCGTGCAATTCTTCACTGCAAGCTGCAATGCTTTGTCCAACTGCTCTTCTGTAATGTTTTCCGCTTTAATTTTATAGTGCAAATGAACACTTTCAACTGGTTTGGATAAAGCTTCACTTCTACCAATTTCAGTTTCGATCGTAAACGTATCGTATGTAATACGTTTCTTTTCTAAAATTGTTCGAAAGACAATTGCACTACATCCTGCGATAGAAGAAACGAGTAATTGTAACGGTGAATACCCGTTTTCTTTTCCAATCGCTAATTGAGCGTACGATAAATCTGCCTTTATATCATCGTGTTTGATTATTAGTTTCATTTGTTTTGTCCATCTCCACTTTCATCGGTTTCTGCTGTTTCTTACTCATATAATAATAATATATATAGCAGAAAATGATAAATGGAATACCGCAGTATAACGCCATTCTTTGTTCAGGAATAAACGCTAAACTAATAACAACGATGCTATTTGTAATTAAAGCTAAAATTGGAACAATCGGATATAGTGGTGTTCTATACTTTAAGTCCTCTAACTTTCCTCCGCCTTTTATATACTGACTTCTAAAGCGAAGTTGCGATAGAGCAATAATGATCCAACTTGAAACAGCCGATAAACCAGCTATCGATAATAAGTACATGTATACTGTATCTTCTGCAAGGAAACTTGTGAATAGGGATAATCCAGCTACCGCAATCGTTACGACTAGCGCTGTAATTGGAATACCACGTTTATTTACTTTCTTGAAAGAAGTTGGTGCCATTCCTTCATTTGCAAGTGACCATAATATACGTGTCGCTGCATATAATCCAGAGTTCGCTACAGATAATAACGCAGTAATAATAACGAAGTTCATAATATCAGCTGCATATGGAATACCGATTTTATCAAATACAACTACGAATGGACTTTCAATTACGCCTGCTTCCTTCCAAGAAATTAATCCTACTAAAATTGTCATTGTTAAAATGAAGAATAACATAATACGCCATACTGTATTACGGATCGCACGTGGAATTGTTTTTTCTGGATTTTCACTTTCTCCCGCTGCAATTCCGATTAACTCTGTTCCTTGGAACGAGAAGTTAACTGTAATCATTGTAAGTAATACGGCAGCTAGTCCATTTGGGAAAAGTCCACCATCGCTTACAAAGTTAGAGAAAAGAGGTGCTGCTTCTTTTCCGTCATACGATATAAATCCTAATAATGCACTACCACCAAGAACAACAAATGCAAGGATTGTAATTACTTTAATACTAGAAAACCAAAATTCTAATTCGGCATAACTTTTTGCCGAAATTGCGTTTGAAGCATATAAAATAACGCCGAATACAAGGCACCATACCCAAACATCAACATTTGGAAACCATCTTTTCATCATTAAACCGATTGACGTTAATTCTAGTCCTACTGTTACTGCCCAGCCAAGCCAGTATAACCAGCCAATCATAAAGCCCGTTCCTGGTCCAATAAACTTCGTTGCATACTTTTGGAAAGATCCCGAAACCGGCATTGCTACCGTTAACTCTCCAAGACAAAGCATTGTTAAATACATAATAAATCCGCCTACTAAATATGAAAGGATGGCTCCCCCTGGTCCAGCCTGATTAATAGTGTAACCTGAACCTAAGAAAAAACCAGTTCCGATTACACCACCTAGTGCGATCATAAATAAATGTCTACTCTTCATCGTACGATGTAATTTCTCATTCGTTGGTTGCTGCATCTAAATCCTCCCCCTACCATACCCCTATGTCTTGTTAAAATTTTCTGATAATAAAAATATACACGAAAGCGATTACATTTTCTATATAAAATTAAAACTTTTCTGATAAAATAATATAAAAAATCTAATTATCGCAAGATTTAGATTCTATTTAGAGGAAAATAAGGATAAACAAGGAAAAAACTCTTACATATATTGTAAGAGTCAACGAAGTTCTAACCTTCTCGATAAAATTGATAAACTATAATTTACGATAAAATACATACAAGCAACTACTATAAACGTCGGAATCATATAATTTACATTTTGCCCGCTAATAATTTGAGCATTATGAATAAGCTCTGGTAGTGATATAACGACTGCTAGCGCTGTATCTTTCAGCAATGAAATAAACTGACTGACAAGTGGCGGGACCATTCTTCTTAATGCTTGTGGCAAAATAATATGCCACAGCGCTTGAACATACGTTAATCCGGAAGACCTCGCTGCTTCGATTTGCCCTTTTTCGATAGATAATAGACCACTTCGAACAATTTCAGATATCATTGCAGCTTCAAATATTGTTAAAGCAACAATTGTAGCTGTTATAATTTCTAATTTCAAGCCTGCTTCTGGAAGTGCAAAATACGTGAAAAATATAATTAACAGTAGTGGTAAGTTTCGAATCACTTCAACGATAATTCCTAATATTTGTGAGACGACAGGTATTTTCGTGTAGCGCAATATTCCTATTACACTACCGATAATAAAGCTAAGTACAATTGCTACGAGCGCTACCTCTAACGTTATAAGTAATCCTTTTAATAAAAATAGAATATGATCCCCTGTAATTGCCCCCTTAAAATCCATTTACACCGCCTCCTTTGCCAAGCGTTTTTCTAAATAACGCACTAGCATACTGAGCGGAATTGTTAATATTAAATAAAACATCCCGACAAATATATAAACATCAAACGTAACAAACGTCTTCGTTGAAATTAAATCTCCTTGATACATTAAATCAGTACCAGCGATAATTCCGAGTATGGAAGAGTTTTTTACTAAATTGAGAAATTGATTTCCTAGAGGAGGAATTACGATTTTCATCGCTTGAGGTAAGACAACATAATACATCGCCTGTACATACGTTAACCCTGAAGACCTTGCTGCTTCCATCTGACCTTTCGCGACTGATAGAATACCAGCGCGAATGACTTCCGCAATAAAAGCTGCCGTATATACCGTAAGCGTAACTGTTCCTGCTACAAAACCATTTAAAGTAATTCCTATTACAGGTAAAGCGAAATAAAATATAAATGCAATTAATACGAGTGGAATATTTCTTACAAACTCTACAAAAGCTGATCCTACCCAATTTAAAATACGAATCGGTGCAATACGCATTACCGCCAAAATTACTCCTAAAATAAAGCTTCCTATTAATGCAATTACACTAGACATAACTGTATACTTAAAGCCTTCTAAATACATATCAATGTTATTCGTTAGTATAGAAAAATCAGGCACATATTCTCCCCTCTTTCTTTACAAGAAGAGGATGAGCATCCCTCATCCTCTCACTCTTATTATTTATTCCAATTAAGTGTCACTTTATTTTTCTTGTTTTTGACCAATCCATTTCTCATACAATTTATCGTATTCTCCATTCGCTTTCATATCTTTTAGCAAGCTATTAATCTCTTTCGTTAAATCATCTGCACCTTTTTGCACTGCAATTCCGTACGGTTCATCCGTGAAAATTTTCCCTACAACTTCATAATTTGAATCTTGTTTTGCCATGCCGTAAAGAATTGCATTATCTGTCGTTAAAACATCACCTTTTCCTGCTTTTAACGCCGTAAACGCCTCACTGTAATTTTCAAATTCTAATACAGTCGCTTCTGGTGACTTTTGACGAATGTTATTTGTAGATGTTGAGCCTTTTACAGCTAATACTTTCACACCTTGTTTTATATCATCAATACTCTTAATATTGCTTCCTTTTTTCACAAGTAACGATTGCCCTGCTTTAAAATATACATCTGAAAAATCAACTTCTTTTTTACGTTCTTCCGTAATTGTCATTGTTGCGATAATTGCATCAATGTCACCGTTTTTCAGTAGTGGAATACGCGTTTTAGACGTTACTTCTTTTAATTCTAGTTTCTTTTCATCTCCAAGGATTTTTTTCGCAAGCGCCTTTGCGATATCAACATCAAATCCTTCTACCTGCCCTGTTGAAGGATTTTTCAAGCCAAATAAGTTCGTATCATTCTTCACTCCAACTACTAGTTTCCCGCGCTTCTTAATTTGTTCAACAGCCCCGCCTTGCTTCGTATTCGTTTCTTTCGCCTCATCTTTTTTACTTCCGCACCCAGCAACGACAAGTACGAATAAACATGAAAATACGATTAACGTAAACAACTTTTTCATTTTAAGCATGAAATTCCTCCTCTAATGATTTAGCACCCGACTTAAAAATAAACGAGCTCTTTCTTGTTCAGGATTTGCAAAAAATTGCGCCGGTGTTGTATCTTCGATAATTTGACCATCATCCATAAATAAAATCCGATCTGCTACCTCACGTGCAAATCCCATCTCATGCGTGACGACGACCATCGTCATCCCTTCTTTAGCTAGCGTTTTCATAACATCAAGTACTTCCCCAATCATCTCCGGATCAAGAGCAGACGTAGGCTCATCGAATAGCATAATTTCCGGCTGCATCGCAAGTCCTCTAGCAATTGCTACCCTTTGCTGTTGTCCTCCGGATAGTTGATGCGGATATACATTAGCCTTCTCCGGGATTCCTACTTTCTCTAAATAAAACATTGCTGTTTTTTCTGCTTCTTCTTTGGAAACTTTATTTACTTTAATAGGTGCTAGTGTAATATTTTGAAGAACCGTTTTATGCGGGTATAAATAAAAATGCTGAAAAACCATCCCGATATTTCGGCGTAATTCATTCATATCTGTTTTTGCATTGTGTACCTCCGTATTTTGTACGATTAATTCTCCGTCGGTAATTGTCTCTAGCTGATTTATACACCGAAGCAACGTGCTTTTTCCTGATCCTGAAGGACCAACTACTACTACCACTTCGCCTTTTTTCACTTGCACATTAATATTTTTCAAAACTTGAAAGTTGCCATAATATTTATTTACGTTACGAAACTCTATCAACATACTCACCCCTTCCCCTAACAAAGCATGTACATTCTTTTTATATTCAAAAACAGTCCCAAAAATAACTTTTAGCTTCAATTTGTCCATAAAAAAAAGCAAAGAGTTTCCCCTTTGCTTCTTCATTTCTATTCTGTTAAGATACTTCTTCTTTCTTATCTTTCCCGTATTCATGCTCCCAGAAATCAGCATTTTTAATTCCTAATTCCTGCGGATCAAATACTGGATCTTTACCTTCTTTTTTCTGCTTTTCATAGTCTTTTAATGCGATCAATGCTGGTTTTTGTAGTAGTAAAATCGCGATAATGTTAACCCATGCCATAATCCCTACACCAATGTCACCTAAAGCCCATGCTGTTGCAGCTGTTTTTACACAACCATAGAATACGACTCCTAAGAATACAAATTTTAGTACGATGGACATCCAAGGACGGTCTTTATCACGATTTAAGTATGCAATATTCGTTTCTGCAATGTAGTAATACGCCATAATTGTTGTAAACGCGAAGAATAGTAAAGAGATTGCAACGAAACCATTTCCAAATCCAGGGAAAACAGATTCTACCGCTGCCTGTGTATAACCAGGACCCGGCTGTGCACCATTTAATTTATTGACGATAAAGTTTTTTCCGCTTGCATCAAATACGTTATACATGCCTGTAATAATCATCATAAATGCTGTTGCTGAACAGACGAATAATGTATCAATGTAAACGGAAAATGCTTGTACTAACCCTTGTTTAGCTGGATGTGATACTTCAGCAGCTGCCGCCGCATGGGCCCCAGTTCCTTGCCCTGCTTCATTGGAATAAATACCACGTTTTACTCCCCAAGAGATTGCTAAACCAATAATTCCACCAAAAGCTGCTTCTAATGCAAATGCACTTTTTAAAATTAACATGAAAGCATCTGGTAATTTTTCAATATTCATAGCAACAATGACGCAAGCTACTAAAATATAACCAAGCGCCATAAATGGCACTACAACTTGCGCTACGTTAACAATTCGCTTAACTCCACCAAAAATAATAAGCGCTAATGCCACTACTAATACCGCTCCAGATACAGAAGTATTAATACCGAAAGCTGTTTCCAAACTTACAGCAATACTATTTGCCTGAACACCCGGTAACAGCATCCCCGTTGCAAGAATTGTTGCTGCAACGAATACTAATGCATACCATTTAACCCCTAACCCTTTTTCAATGTAATAAGCTGGACCACCACGGAATTGGCCTTGATGCTTCGTCTTATATATTTGTGCAAGTGTCGATTCTACATAAGCAGAACCTGCTCCTAGAAAAGCTACCACCCACATCCAAAAGACAGCTCCTGGACCACCAAATGCAACAGCCGTTGCAACACCCGCAATATTTCCTGTTCCAACGCGCCCTGATAAAGAAAGTGCTAACGCCTGGAACGAAGAAACACCAGCATCCGATTTTTCTCCTTGAAATGTAAGCTTCACCATTTCTCCTACATGCCTTACTTGTAAAAACCTCGTTCGAATGGAAAAATATAAACCTGCTCCTAAACATAAATAAACAAGTGCTGGACTCCAAACAATATTATTGATCCAACTTACGATAGCTTCCAACATTCCCCCTCCTCTTTTTATAAAGAATATTCAGAATATATATAAAATTATAAGTGTATACCGAATCTAGGACAATATTATTTTAATAAAGTAAACATATTTTTGTATAAAAAAACAAAGTATATATTTGTTTTATATACTTTGTTTTGAACTAAATGTATTATATATTCACAATTGCTTCTTTTTTGATAATTCTTCCGTATAGCTCTTCCGATAATTTCAAGAAATTATCAGGCATATCTTTCCCTTTAAACTTCTTTTGAAGCGTTCCATATAAACCTATATCACGTAAGCGTAAAAATAGTGGTAACGATTCATACCAACTATCCGCCAGCCTGTGCTCATATTCGTATCCTTTTCTTAACACTTGTAACTGTTTACGAGCGAATGTCGTCTTCTCCTCCACTGTCCACGGTGTAAAAAGGACCGAGTAATAAAGAACCATTGCCAAATCATGAATGAAGTAATTATAGGCCGCATCATCAAAATCAAAGATTGTAAGCTCTTTCCCATCATAATGGAAATTACCTGGATGAATATCGCCATGCATAAGGCCGAATGTTTCTCTTCCAATTGGAAGAGTCTTTATTTCCCCCATTAATACAGCAGCAACCTCTTTCACTTTCTCATCTTCTAATTCATTAACAATTCCACTTTCGTCTTCTTCCCACGTTTCACGGTAGTCTGTTTTAGGATAATCCATTGTAAGTCGATGCAGTTGTCCAATCGCTTTTCCCCACGCTTCAAAATAAGCATTTCCCCAATAAGGCGATTCTTCTCCTTTTACTTGCTCACCTTTTGCATATGTAAATAAGGAAGCGAAAAAGAAAGTCCCATCCTCTGCTGCGATTTCTTCTACAAGATTTTGAGACGTTGAATAAAGAGGTCCTGCTACCTTTGCCCCATTCTCCGCAACATATCGTAAAAAATCTAGTTCAGCCTCTACCTCTTGTTTAGAGCGATGAGAAGAATGTGTTAAACGTAATACGTAATCTTCATCATTATCACCCTTCGCCTTAAAAATATAATTCTCAAAATCTCCAAGTGGCTTTTCTTCCACTGTTACATGAAACAAATTCGCTGCTGTTTTTAAAATCTCTTTTGTAAAAACACGTTCTACAGCTATTTCCATATGTATCCCTCCTATATATCTTCTTAATTCGACACAAAGGTGAGAAGTACTGCTATGAATAATCTAAAAACAAAAAAGGTTGATTCACTAAATCAACCTTTACATTATTAAAAGTTTTATTTATCAATTCTTCATCAATTGATTCTCGTATATAACATTTATTTTTATTTCTCTTCACCTTTTGTCTGCATTGAATTGAAAGTCCAATTTAATTTTAATGAATCTCCTTGAAATACATTTTGCTCTGCATTATTATCTACAAATGTGAACATTACATAGAAAGTATCATCATCACCAGGAGCAAGTCCATTTCCTTCTCGGTCTACAACACCTTTTTGTACAAGATCAGGAATACTTCCATTTTGCGTAGATACCTTTAATTCAGATAATGTAGTAGACCAAATTGGAACCTCATTTTTATCCAAATTCCACAAGAAATCAACACGGATATGATCACCAAAATCAGCATTTCCATTATCTCCTTTAGCATCGATTACACTGTAATCTGTCAGGAGTTTCACATCTCCTATTGCTAAAGTTCCTTTGTTTACTAATTGAAAACCACGCTCCATTTCATCACCTGGTTTAATATTATCGACATTAATAACAACTTCAGGGTTCACACTCAAATCTAAAGTACCCGCTGCAAAAGTGTTTTGTGACACTTCCTTATCACTAAAATACGCATATGTTCCCCCGCCAATTAAAGATAAGCCAAGTGCTGCAGTTACAACACCCATACCAAGTTTTTTCTTAATACTCATTTCACAAGTCCCCCTATTTTTAAAGTTCAAACTACAAACCTTATTTCCATCCCACAAAATAATTTAAGCAACTACCTTGTCCCACAGCGAAAGTGAACCAAATTTAAACTAGTTACTTCATATATCAAAACGACTATTACTTTTAAAATAACCGGTAATGTTACCGTAAATCATTACCGGTTATTTGTTAGCCAATCTCATTTCATTTACTATTCATTGTCTGATTGCATTATTTACTCTAGAAGTTTGCCCACTTATTTTTTTGGTTCTAAGCCAATAGAGCGTAAGATTTTATCTAATGTCACTGGACCTACATTTTCTTTCGGTTTCTGATTTTCTTTAGCATCTGGACTCTTTTTCAAGAAGTTTTTCTCAATAAAACGAATATCTGTTTCATCTACAACACCATCTTGATTTATATCTCCATCTTTTACAGATACTTTTCCTTTTCCATACGATAAAGCTGCTATTCTAGCATCTTGAATGTCTACCATTTTATCTCCATTTACATCACCTGCAAGGTTATCATCCATGTCAACTCTAAAGTTTTGTCCCACTAATTCACCGTCTTGCACCTTCCCTATTTTTGTTGTTAATTTACTATTTAAATGACCTGGCATTTCTACGAAAATATCATATTCTTTATCGCTTACTGGGACACTATGAATTTCAAATTGCCCGTTATCACCAATCGTTCCTGTATATTTCTTTCCATCCTTGCCAACTGCGTACACTTTTGCTCCTAGTTTTGTATAGTCTTTCTTACCTAAATACCCCTCTTCATTCAAGAAAGCTTCCGGGCCAATATACCCTGTAATCGTTGAATGTTTCGAAACAATAGCAAAAGATTTATCTTTAAACGCAGGAATCTCAATGCCTTCTGATGCAACAGCTTTTGTATAAGAGAACTTCTCTACTCCAAATGCAGTTAAATCATTAAAGTATTCATCGTTCGTCATCTCGAATGTAACATCTAAAAATGGTGTATCTCCATCTAATCCTTTAAATTCTTTTCCTTCTAATGATGCCCCAACTTTCACCTTGTTTTCCCAAGCTCCTTCTTCACTTATCTTCGGATCTTCTAATTTAAGGTTCAGTCCATGTTGTTTTACATATTCCGTAAGTGCTGGATTTGGTTTCACATCTGTAAATTTAAAGAGCTGCTTGTAATAAGGAATTTCAAATGTACCTGACATAAGCTGTTTTACATTATTAAGATTCAAAGTTAATGTAATTTTCTCTCCTAATTTGATTTTATCTTTGTCATAACTTGGAACAGCGTATTCTGTCCCTTCCTTTACAAAGACGTAATCTTTATATCCAGTTGCCATATTCCCTGCAGTTGCAAGATCATATCCAAATAATTTTAAATTTAACGGCTCGTTTATTTCCTCTGGAAGTACTCCAAATTTAAAATCACCATTTGCTTGAATTGTATTCAGCCAACCTGATGGAAAGGCTGAGTTTTGATAATATACAATTTGGTTCGCTTTTTGATCATACTGCAAGCCTTTTGCCTTCAATGCATCTACTGTAGAATCATAAATATTACCATGCACCCATAATGCACGTTGGCCGTCTTCTTCTTTAAACATAGAATCATTGACTTCATGTATACCAGGTTGTACATCCTTAAATTTCATTTCCGGTATAACATTATCAATGATAATGCTATCGCCTTTTGTATACGATTTTCCTTCTTTATCATATCCAACGAAGTTCAATTCGTAATCTCCATCAGGCAACATAACAGGTTTATCCCCAATTGGATGAGCTGGATCTCCTGTGAATGGAAGTACATACCCTCCCATACCAGAAAACATCATATATTCAATATTCGGTGTTAGACTACTTGCATTAAGTGTACCAACGACTCCTAATGCCTTTCCTGTCTTTCGGTCCTTCACAACTGCATCAATAGTTTCAAGAGGACTATTTAGTTTAAATGTCAAAGGCGAACTTGGTCTCTCCATAAACGGATGGAATTTAGATGCATCTGTTGCCATTGCATCTCTCAGTAAATCTACAGACGCAATCCCTTTTTCTGTGAATTTAACTGCAAATGGTACTTGATATACTTCTTTTTCATTGTTTTTATTTGAAATATGAATATAGCCCTCATATCTACCAAATTCAGCGTTTTCTGGAATGATAATTTCAGGGCTAATTTCCTCTGATGTACTAGGAGCTACTTTAATAGAATCTGGTACATTTAGCTTCACACCATTCTTCGCTGCATCTTGCACACCTACACTTGTAGATGAAAACTCTACTTCTAATTTAAACTCTTTTCCATCAGTTTTACTGCTGTTCTTAATTAAGACTTTTCGACTATCTTTAATAGGCCCATTTTCAATTTGATTTTTATACCCAAACGCAATAGAACCTGTTTTTTCTTCAATTTCTACTTCTTCATCATCTACAACGTTTGATGTTTTATCGATAACCTCGATAGATGTATCTGCATGAACTGCACGATATGCATCAATTCGTCCAGAGCCCACCTCAAATACAGAACGCTCTTCTTTTAGGTCAACTGCGGTATTCATAAGTGCTTCTTTTACTTCAAATGGACTATAGTTTGGATGTTCTTGTAAAATAAGTGCCGCTACCCCTGCAGTATGAGGAGTTGCCATAGATGTACCTGACATACGTCCATACGCTACCGGATAATTTTCTCCATCTTTTGGATCATTAATATATTCAGGAACAGTTGAGAAAATAGACACACCTGGTGCTACAATATCTGGCTTAATATCATCTGTTTTAGTTGCAGGACCACGGGAGCTGAAATCAGCCAAGTGATCTCCCTCTGTTTTTATATTACTAAGTTCTCCAAATGCTAACGACACATCTCCTTGTACAGCTTTTGCTTGCAATTTCTCACCATCTACTTTTGTTAAGCGGAACGATGGAATAGATGAAGTACTTTCCCCAAGATAACTTGTAATTTCCCCATCTACATTGTTGTATACAATTACCGCCTTTGCGCCTGCTTCCTTAGCATTTTTAATTTTTTCATCAAATGTAATCTCACCACGTTGGATAAGAGCTAACTTCCCTTTTACATCTTTCCCTGTAAAATCACCTGATTTCCCAAGCCCTGCATATACAACCGATAAGGATTGTCCTTTCAAATCTTCAATCTTATCAGTAAAGCTTTTTCCAAGTAGCATCATCTTATCTACATGTACATCACCTGCATCGGCGGAAAACGTTGGAATATTCACTGCAGCGTCACTGGCTCCAACTGTAATTGGAAGTGCTGCTGCACTAGGTGATCCTATAGTACCTTCTTCCGGACCACTATTACCAGCTGCTACTACTGTAACAACACCTGCTAACATCGCATTGTTCACTGCAACAGAAGTAGGATATAAAGGATCATTAATAGACGCTCCTAGTGATAAATTGATAACATCCATATCGTCTTTCACTGCTTTATCAATCGCAGCAAGAATACCGCTTGTTTGTCCACTTCCATATGGACCTAATACGCGATATGAATATAAGTCTACATCTGGAGCAACGCCCTTCACTGCATAATCCACACTATTCTGTTTGTCTGCAGCAATTGTCCCAGCTACATGCGTACCGTGGGATGTATAATATGCACTTCCCTCATAAATCTCAGGATATCCTCCAGAATTTTGCCAATCCTTATACGTTGTCTCCATTGGATCAGCATCATTATTAACAAAGTCCCATCCTTTTATTGAGTTCGGATCTATTTTAGTTGGATCTTCACCTTGTTTTGCACGATACCCTTTATATGCATCTTTCAAATCCGGGTGGTTGTAATCAATACCTGTGTCTAGTACACCTACCTTAATTCCTTTTCCTGTTATTTTTTCATCATGTAGCTTGTCTACACCAATTTGTGGTACACTATCTGCCATTTTTGGTTCAACAGCAGTCTTAGCTGTTTCTTTCGGCAAATCAATTTTAACCTCATGATCTTCCCATACGCGCTTAACGATACCGGTACGAACTAAGTCTTCGATTATATTTGCTGGTAAAGAAATCGCTACACCATTAAAAGCATTCTTATATTCTCTTGTTATCTTTGCAGATTTTACATTTGTCCCTTTCTCTTTATTCTTTTGAAGCTGTTCAAGCTCTGCTTTAAACCCTTTATGTGATGCCTCTACCTTTTGTTCCGCATTTGAAAGAGCTATCTTTTTCCCTTTAGCCGCTTGTTTTAATACCTCAATTTTGCTAGGCGCTTGCTTAAATTCTATAATCACATTTACATTATTAGGACTTGCTGTATTGATACCTGGCGAAATAACAAAACCTGGTTTTGTATCTAACGTTTTTAAGGCATTACGTTGTTCCTTTGTAAGGCCTTTTAAGATAGCATCTGCATCATCAATTCCAGTTAAAGTAGATGTATTTACCTCTTCCGCTAATACGTTATATGGAATCCCTTGAGACAATAACATTCCAACTGTTAACGTTCCAATAAGAACCTTTCCAAATTTCCCTCGTTTCATATTGCATCTCCCCATTATTAATATTATTTTTTGAAACAAATTGATTCTTAAATTCCCATGTAGCATCGGAAACTCTATCAATCTCAATCTTTTGTATCATGAAAGATTTCCAACGCCACTACCATCCCCATACCTCATATAGCTAACCACTCACTTTACTCTTTTTATAAGAGCCCCCCATCATTTATTTCCAACAAAAGATTTTCATAAAATGAATTATTAACAATATTAAAATGTAATTCTATTTTTATTATTTCACATTTTGATTATTCTGAAAATTAAACAAAAGGAGTATCTTTTCTCTAAGGATTCTATGCCTACATAGTACAAAAGAACTATCTTGTCCTTTATTCTTTGTGATACAGAATAAATCGACACGATAGTTCTTTGATAGATTTCTTATTTAATCTAGCGGAACCAATTGATTTCGAACTGCATAAATCACTGCTTGCGATCGACTTTTCACATTTAGTTTTTTAAAAATTTTATTGATGTGTATTTTAACTGTTTTATCACTAATATATAAAACTTCAGCAATTTCTTTATTACTAAGTCCTTTTACTAGTTCAAAGAGAATTTCCTTTTCACGTTCCGTCAGTTCATTTTCATTTGATTCTACTTTCATTTTTTGCTGATGATATGTAATTAATTTTTTAGTCATACGCGGATGAATAACTGAATCACCTCGATATAACATTCGAATTGCTGCTACTACCTGCTCTGATGAGGAATCCTTCAATAAATAACCATCAGCACCGGCCTGAAGTGCATCCATTAAATACTCATCATGTTCATACATTGTAAACACAAGTACTCGGCAACTCGGATAAATTTTTTTCACTAACTCTGTAGCTTCAATCCCATTTTTCCCTGGCAGGTTAATATCCATCAAAATACAATCTGGTCCGCATTCTTCTACTTTTCCCAATACTTCATCCCCAGAGCTAGCTTCTCCAACCACTTTCATATCAGATTCATCTTCTAGTATGCTCCGAATTGCATCCCGTAAAAAAGCATGATCATCTACTACTAATATTTTAATCATTTTACGCACCCCTTGTTTGTGAATCTGGAATTAACAGTGTAATTTCTGTCCCCTTTCCTATAGAACTATCAATCTGTAAAGTAGCCCCTAATTGGTCAGCTTGTTCATTCATATGTAATATACCATAATGTGGCTCATTCTTTGTTTTAACCATAGACTCAAATAGTGAAAATCCAACTCCATTATCCTTAACCCTTAAAAGAACGTGTTCACTTTGATAACTGAGTAAAACATCAGCCTTTTTTGCTTGTGCATGTTTTACAATGTTTTGCAAACTCTCTTGTAATGTATCAAATATAACTCTTTCTTTTGAAAAACTAAGCGCACGTGCATGACCTCTTTCATGATAGGTAATGTCTAGTTCATATTCTCGTTTTAAAGATTTTATTTTACTTGCTATTGCCTGCTTAAGGCCTAATTGTTGTGTCGGATATGGTTTTAAAGCATAAATAGAATAGCGAACTTCTCCTAGACTTCCTCTTAAATCTTTTATGCTTTTCTCAACTACTTGCTGCATATCTTTTGGTTTATCATGGTATTTTTTCCGTGCGGATTCTAGTTGGAATATTACCCCCGCTAATGTTTGCGCAATACCATCGTGAATTTCACGGGCAATTCTATTTCTTTCTTCTAAAATCATCCTTTTTTTCTGTTCAGAAATCAATATCCTTGTTTTAACAACGTTAGCTAATTGGTTAGAAAATGTAGCTAACGACTGTACATCTTCTGGAAAGAAACCCGCATTTCTACTTTTCCCTGCAACAAACATTCCGACTAATTCATCATTTACTATAAGAGGAAAATATACAAGTGAGCGTATAACACTATCAAATATTTCATCTCCAGGAGCCGTACCAATTTTCCAATCATTAAATACAAGATTTTTAGAAAGTTTCTCAAACGCCCTTGATATTTCTGAATCATCAGAAATATGAGAGCGCACTTTCCCATCTTTTAATAGAATACTCCAGTTCCCATCATCTTTTGTCCATATTACATATGCTTGTATGCCAAAAAAACCTTTAAGTGCTTGTTTAATATGTTTCAAATTTCCTCCAGTTAATCCTCGACTAATTTCGGTCGTAATAAGAAATAACTCATATAATCGTTCCTTCTCCATCCTTATCCGTACAGAAAAAGAACTAATAACTGAAGCTGCTACAAGTGGAAAAAAGAAAAACAGTACTGTAATCTCGTTTATTTCCACACTATATATACTAATTAATACATGCATCAGGGCCGCATAAGAGAAACCAAAAGTTTCGCAAAGAAATACCGTTACAGTTTTTTTATACCACTGATATATTGAATATGGCTGTGGAAGAAGTATCATCAACAAATCGTAAAAACGATTGTTGAAAAAACAAAAAAACACGCAAAATAATAACAAAGATATTAAATTTTCATATAGAACTGACATAACTATCTTATTAAGTAATAAGGACATACATTTGTTTGAAAACCATTCGGCCAAAATCAAACTAAGTGCATGCTGAGTACTATTAAATAACATTCTTTGTATCGGTGAACGACGATGCAGGTGAATAATTAGCGTTACGAGTACAATAGCAGTAATAGTTATATGGATTCCAAACTGCCAACTCATAGCATAGATTATCGGAAAAGTAAGCGAGCTAGTTCCTCTCCAAAATCTTACAGGAAAATACTCTGCAATCCCCATAAATAGTAACAACATTATTAGTATTGTTGAATGAGAAGGGATTTTAATTTCAAGTAAAGATATAGTTATAGTAACCAAACCAAGAAAAGAAATAAAATAAAGATAAGAACTAGCAATCTTTTCTCTCATAAAGATAGAATTTACATCCTTCAAAACAACCCCTTCTTTCTTTATAAAAACTTCATTTTCCCTATTATCCAATAAAAAACCGGCACTGGCAAAATGGAAGAACATCCACTAGCCAATCACCGGCTGTGTACTGTACCTAAAAAGGCAAGACACAATACTAGTATTATAAATCGCTTTTCTTAAATTTCCTATTCATCAAATGATGTAATTATGCATCCCGCTAGATTTACTCTCCTATAGTACAAAAGATATATATTAATATCGCAAATATATACGTTCTTTCCATTTCCCTACTTTTCTAAAAAATCCAAGCATAATTTTCTCACAAAAAACAAAAATTAACAGAAATAATTTCAATGTAAAGGAGATGGAAAGTATGACCGAACAGAAGCACTCACAACAAGATAATAACAAAAAGCATATGTTTCCATCACTTCCGGAGAACATTAATTACATTGAAAATAAGCTTTCTCATTCTGATGATATAAAAAAATTAGATTTCCCTTTTCAAAATGGAAAAGGAACAATCTTATATATCGAATCTTTAGCAGATCCAAATCTAATTCATCAGTTAGCTCTTGAGCCTTTATTGACACGGTCAGACTTAGCTTTAGATAAAGCTTTTTCTACATTAAATATGAAAAAAGAAACGAATTTAAATTATGGTGTGCAGCTTTTATTACAAGGTAAATCATTATATTTCCATGAGCAAGTCGAAAGCTTTTGTATTTTTGAAACAGCTCTATCTTTAAAAAGAGATATAACAGAGCCTGATAATGAAGGTATTGTACGTGGACCGCATACTGGTTTTGTAGAAGATTTAGCAACGAATTTAGCCTCTATTCGTAAACTCATTAAGAGTCCAAATGTAGTTGTTAAATATTTTACACTCGGTGAAGAAATGCACACGAAAGTAGCTATTGCTTATATGCAAAACATAGCTAATGACGATCTCGTTACTGAAGTAAAAAGAAGGTTAGAAACTATAAAAACCGATTCCCTTATGGCACCAGGTTATATACAAGAATTTATAGAAGATAATTCTTTCTCACCATTTCCACAACAATTAAATACAGAGCGACCAGATAGAACTGTCGCTAATTTAATGGAAGGCCGAGTTGCTATTTTATCTGACGGAGATCCAACAGCACTTATCGTTCCTGTTACGTTATTCGCTTTCTATCAATCACCAGATGATTATAATAACCGCTGGATTGTTGGATCTTTCGTCCGAATGATTCGCTTAGTGAGTTTCTTAATTGCTTTTCTCTTACCAGCTATATATATCGCAACCGTAGCCTTTCATCCTGATGTATTGCCGCTTGAACTTGTGTATACAATTAAAGCTTCATTAGAGAAAGTACCACTTCCTCCTATTTTTGAAGCTCTCTTAATGGAATTAATCTTTGAATTATTACGGGAAGCTGGTATTCGCTTGCCAAGCCGAGTTGGACAAACAATCGGTATTGTAGGTGGTTTAGTAATTGGTGATGCGATTGTAAAAGCTGGACTCGTTTCTTACACAATGATTATCGTTGTAGCTTTAACTGCAATCTCATCTTTTCTCGTTCCATCAAACGATATGAGTTCAGCAGTTCGAATTCTTCGTTTTCCATTAATGCTCCTTGCTGCCATATTTGGATATGTAGGAATATCATTCGGTCTAATTATAACTTTCGTTCACCTATGTCAGCTTCATTCTTTCCATACACCATATCTTTCTCCTGTTGCACCAATGCGGATTAAAGATATGAAAGATTCTTTTGTAAGACTACCAATTTGGTCATTTTGGGAACGACCACATGATCCAAAACCGAAAAAAATGCAACGCCAACATGTAACGAGAGAGGATGAGGACGGTGACAAACACGCAAAGTAAAATTTCACTTGTTCAATTTACCTTTTTCGTTATTCAATGCCAAATTGGGGTCGGTATACTTTCTTTACCTAACCGTCTTCACCCAATAGCAAAAGGTGGCGGATGGATTTCTGCTCTCATCGCTGGGTTTGCGATTCAGCTTATTATTTTACTTATGTGGCTTTTCTTAAAACGATTTCCTGATGCAGATATGTATGAAAGTGTTTGTATGCTATTTGGTAATAAGTTTGGAAAACTATTAGGCTTTGCTTATGTTTTTTATTTCACACTTATCGGTATGACCGTTATGTTAAATGCTTGTAATGTCATTAAAGTATGGGTTTTGCAAGCAACCCCTTGGTCTGCAATTCTCATACTATTTACAATAGCTTGCTGCTATGTAGCCTATAATACATTTAAAGTAATTGTAAGATTTTATGTCATGGCTTCTATTCTCATTTTGCCCATGGCTCTTTTAATTGCACTAGGGTTTTCACGAGCTGATTTTTCTTATATTTTTCCAATTACAGAAGCCGGATGGTGGAATATTATTCAAGCTTCAAAGGAAACCATTACAGCTATGTATGGTTTTGAAATTATTCTGATCGCTTTTCCAAAAGTAAATGGGAATCCTGTTGCACGGCTAAAGGCCATTTCTATCGCTAATGGATTTGTAACTCTTTTTTACACTTTTACCGTTTGGATTTGCTTTATTGTATTTAGTCCAAAACAAGTTGAGCTTATTCCGGAACCAGTTGCTTACTTATTACGCTCTCTCCATATTGGGATTATAGACCGAACAGACCTAATTTTCATTCCAATTTGGATGATAACTGTTGTAGCCTCCATCGCTAGTTATTATTGTGCTGCTTCAATAGGAATTGGACATATATTCAATCTTGCTAATCATAAAAAAGCTGTTCCAATCGTTGGTATTATTGCTTTTAGTGTAGCCTTATTTATAGATACACCTGAGGAGCTTAAAGTACTTGCTACATTTACTGATAAATTCACCTATATTTTTATAGTAATTCTACCTTTTTTATTTCTTCTCTATTCCTTATTCAGAAATAAGAAAGGAGCTCCATATGCACAAAAAAACAATTAAATTATGTAGCATATTGTGCGCTGGCTCACTTCTTTCTGGTTGTTGGGATCAAGAACCTTTAAGAGATGCGAGATTAGCTTATAGTATTGGCTTTGATATTACAGAAGAAAATAAACTG
This sequence comes from Bacillus sp. S71, assembly GCF_016625265.1. Classification (NCBI taxonomy): domain Bacteria; kingdom Bacillati; phylum Bacillota; class Bacilli; order Caryophanales; family Bacillaceae; genus Bacillus; species Bacillus sp. S71. The sequence continues at coordinate 108,435 of NZ_JACVUW010000009.1, forward strand.
CAGCAAACCATTGAGCTCGTAAAGAGTTCGAGTGGGGATCAATCTTCATTTAAAAATGAAGTACATTCAGCAACTGGCTATAACATACGTGATACAAGTGATTCTTTGAGAAAAAACGTTACTGGTAATATTCGTTATTTTAAATATGGAGTAGAACTATTGGGAACGAAAATCCAAAAGAAAGGCATACTCCCTTATTTAGACGTTGGATTTAGAGACCCAACAAATCCAACCGCATTAGTAAAACTTATATCAGTAGATGGGGAAACGGATAAAATACTTGCCCAAAAGAAGGTAGGAAATTTATTAATTGGAGACTTTTTAAAGAAAAAAGTACAGAGTTTAGAAGACATGAGTATATTTCCAGAGGAAACTTTAGAAACGGCCGCTACAAAAATGTTAGATCCCGGAAAAGATTTCACCCTCCCATCTATAAAGCTAAAAGGAAAAGAAGTTGTAACCAATGGGATAGCTTTATTTAACAAGGATAAATTAACTGGACTTTTACCTTTACGCCAATCGGTACTCTTCGTATTACTAACTGATAAAATGGGGAAAAGCGCTCGCATAACCCAAAAACTTACAAATAACGATTCATCTAGTACATCTGACTATCTTACAATTGAAGTAAGCAATCGAAAGTTAAAACGAGACTTAAAAATAACAACAGATAAAAAAGGAAATGTTTATGCTCACATTAAGCTCCAACTAAAAGTTATAGCGCTTGAAGCTCCGAGAGATAATCTTTACAAAATGGATGAAAGAAAAAAACTAAATAAAGAATTGTCTAAACAACTTACGAAAGAAGCTAAAAAGATAACGAAAAAGTTACAAAAAGCAAACTGTGATGCTTTCGGTATCGGCAGACACCTTATCGCCTACCACCCTGACTTATGGAAGAAGAAAAATTGGAATAAAGATTATGCAAAAGTAAAATTCAAACCTGAGGTAGAGGTAAACATTTTGTACAGTGGTGTCCTAAAATAAAAGGTTGTATGCCCATGCGGCATACAACCTTTTTATTTCGTATATCGATACACAATTGATTCATATGGTCTTAAGCTAAGTTTTGTAATATCCTTGCTAGCATCTTTATAATTCGACAGTAGTATTTCTTGTTTCATTCCATCTAATTGAACTTGCGCTGGTACAGAGTACGTTATTTCTTCTCCATAGAAGTTATTTATAACAAGTAGTACTTCACTTCCTGTAGTACGAGTATATGCCCAAATTTTAGGATCATTTTTATCCAAAATAGCATATTCTCCTTCTGTAATTACATCATATGTTTTTCTAAGTTCTATTAACTTTTTATAATGATAAAATACGGACTCTTTATCTTCTAATGCCTTCTCTACGTTTATTTCTTTAAAGTTTTCAGCCGCTGAAATCCAAGGTGTACTTGTTGTAAAACCACTGTTCATCGCTTCATTCCACTGCATTGGAGTGCGCGAGTTGTCACGAGATTTTTGCTTTAAAATCCCTATAATCTCTTCTTTTGATAGCCCTTCTTTTAGCTTTATATCGTATATATTTAACGATTCCACATCACGATATTGCTCGATGGACTCAAATTTAGGATTCGTCATACCGATTTCTTCCCCTTGATAAATATAAGGCGTTCCTTGCAGCATGTGCATGGCTGTCGCTAACATTTTTGCAGATTCGTTTCGGTACTTTCCATCATCACCAAAGCGTGACACGATGCGAGGCTGGTCATGATTACACCAAAATAACGCATTCCATCCTCCGCCTTTTTGCATTTCAATTTGCCAGTTAGACATAATCTCTTTTAATTTAATAAAATCAAACTCTGCTTTCGTCCATTTATCACCATTCGGATAATCTACTTTTAAATGATGGAAACTAAACGTCATGCTTAATTCATTACGCTCAGGATTAGAATATTTAATACAATTATCAATTGTCGTAGATGACATTTCTCCAACTGTAATTACATCTTTTCCTGCAAAAACATTTCGGTTCATCTCTTGTAAATATTCATGAACACGCGGACCATCTGTATAATACTTGCGTCCATCACTTGTCGCAGTACTACCTTCATCGTTTAAGAAGCATTGGTCTTTTGAAATTAAGTTAATGACATCTAATCGAAATCCTGTTACTCCTTTATCCAGCCAAAAACGCATCATATCATATACTTCTTCACGAAGTTTTTCATTTTCCCAATTTAAATCAGCTTGTGTTTCATCAAATAAATGTAAATAATATTGCTCCGTCTTCTCATCATATTTCCAAGCAGATCCACCAAACTTAGACTGCCAATTATTTTTTTCATCACGCCAAATATAGTAATTACGATATGGACTATTTTTATCTTCCTTCGCTTCTTTAAACCACTTATGTTCAGTCGAACTATGATTTACAACAATATCAAGCATAATCTCAATGTTACGTACTTTCGCTTCTGCTAAAAGTTCTTCAAACTCTTCCATCGTTCCGTAAGATGGATCAATGCTGTAGTAATCACTTACATCATATCCATTATCATTTTGTGGTGATTGGTATATCGGTGTTAACCATATATAATCCACTCCGAGTTCTTTTAAATAATCTAGTTTCTCTGTAACACCTTTTATATCCCCGGTTTCTCTATTGTAATAACTATTAAAGCTCTTCGGATAAATTTGATAGACTACACTTTTATGCCAATCCTTCATGTTTAACTTCCTCCTACTTCTGTTTGACTCTTTTTGCAAATAACCATGTTAAAGTAAATGGGATTACAACTGCAATAATCATTCCTACAATAAACATTGGAATCGATTTCGGAATGATAGAAATAAATGCTGGCAATCCGCCAATTCCGATAGCAGGTGCTAATACACCATTTAATGTAATGAATATCGCTGCCACAGCAGACCCTATAATCGCTGCATAGAACGGGAACTTATTTCGTAAATTCACACCAAACATCGCTGGTTCTGTAATACCGAAGTATGCTGAAATGGCTGATGTTGATGCCATACTTTTATCATTTTGATTTTTAGAAATCCAGAACATCGCAAGTGCCGCACTACCTTGCGCAATGTTAGAAAGAGCGATCATCGGCCAAATAAATGTACCGCCATGTTGTGCAATCAATTGTAAATCAATTGCAATAAACATATGATGCATACCTGTAATTACGAGCGGTGCATATAACGCTCCAAATAATACTGCTCCAACTACTGGTACTGTTTCATATACACCTACTAATCCTACTGTTAATAAATCTCCAATATGACGTGTAACCGGACCGATAATTCCTAATGCTAACACACCTGTCACAACGATTGTTGTAATTGGTACAACTAATAATTGAATTGCATTTGGTACATGTTTCTTTAAGAAAATTTCCACTTTACTTAATACAAATGCTGCTACTAAAACAGGTAAAATTTGTCCTTGATATCCTACCTTCTCAATTTGGAACAGTCCTAAAATATTGAAGTACTCAATCTTTTGACCCTCTAAACCAGTCGCTGCTTTTCCATAGTCCCAAGCGTTTAATAAGGCCGGGTGCACAAGCATTAATCCCATAACAATCCCTAGTATTGGACTACCACCAAAACGCTTCGTTGCTGACCACCCGACAAGTGCTGGTAAGAATACGAATGCTGTATTGGCCATCATATTAATTAAATCCCAAAGCCCGCCTAAGTTCGGATAAACATCTAATAAATTTTTCCCATCAAAAAATAAGTCCTTTGCCCCTAATAAATTGTTAATACCCATTAGTAAACCAGCTGTTACGATCGCTGGTAATATCGGCATAAATACATCCGAAAATATTTTTACAAACTTTTGAGCTGGATTTAACTTCTGATTTCCAGAGTCTTTTACGTCAGCTACAGTCGATTCTTTCATACCTGCAAGCGTTATCAATTCAGCGTAAACACGATCTACATCCCCTGGACCAATTACAACTTGAAATATACCAGCGTTATGAAACGCTCCTTTCACTAATGAAACAGACTGTAATTTATCATTATCTATTTTACTTTCATCTTTTAAAGCGATACGGAGCCTCGTCACACAATGTGCAGCTTGTTCAATATTGTCTTTCCCACCAATATACTGCAACACTTCCTCTGCTGTTTTACGATAGTCTTTCCCCATATTCCCGTCCCTCTTTTCTTTTTTTGATACCGTTTACAATTACATATTAACTCGTATATATAAGTTAGTCAACACTCGTATATACGAGTTTGTGTTTTTTTTATAAAAAAAAGAGATGAAACAATATTTTGTTCCACCTCTTTACTTCCTGCGTGCCACATCCGAAAAGTGAAAAATATCTAAACGGTGGCGTGATTCTGTATATTCAAACTGACTTCCATCATACAAATGTGTAAAGTTTTTCACAACGACAACATAGTCTGTTCCATTTAAATCTAAATACTTTCTGTCATCCTCTGTACATGGCTGTACTTCTATTACCCTCTGCGAATAACTAATATGTAGCCCAAGCTCTTTCTCGATGTATTTATAAATCGATGCAGTTGCAATTTCTTTCGTTAATCCTGGAATAAACTCAGATACAAAATGATTTATATCTAAAATTACTTTTTCTCCATCAATATTTCGTACACGTTTAATATGGTCAATCTCTGTTTTTTCTTTTACATTTAATAATTTCGCAATTTCTTTTGTGGCTTTTTCTTTGTCCATTTCCACAACTTCCGTAATACAATGACGTCCCAAACGTTCATTTTCTTCTTGGAAACTTACAATACCGCCAAAATTAAATTCAATATTTTTTCGCTTTAAAACAAAAACACCTTTTCCATGAATTTTTTGCACATATCCACGCTCTTGCAGTAAATCTACAGCTTTTCTTACCGTTCCTCGGCTTGCCTCATACTGCTTCATTAATTCTGTTTCTGATGGGATTTTGCATCCCTCTTTTAATTGTTTATTATCAATAGATTTACTGATTTCTGTATAAATTTGTTCATACTTACTCATCATCTACAATAGCCCCTTGTCACCTTCTAATTCTATATGTATTATAACATGCTTCACTCTTCTGCCAATCTCTCACTTATTTTCCAGTACAAGAAAAATATAGGTAAATATTTAATCTTTAAAACGTATTTTTATAAAAATTTTTATATTTTTCTTTTCATTCAAAAAAACATGTAGTATACTAACTTCAAAATCAGAGGAGAAAGGGAGCAAAGAACTATGCTTACTTATACAACAACTGTAGTTACATTTGCACAAAAACATCATCATCATACGTAACCCTTGAAACCTAGCGGAAAAATTACGCGTAGGTACAAGGGTTATTCCCGTTGTACCTACGTTAGGCAAAGAGCCATGTAGGTATTTTTTATCTACATGGCTCTTTTTTTATTGTCAAAAAGCTAGTAAAAAATGATGTTTAAGCAAAACTTACTACAAAGGAGTTAACAAAAATGGAAACGAAAAAATGGGGATTATGGGTTTTAACAGCATTTGTTATCGGGAATATGGTTGGCGGTGGCGTATTTATGCTTCCAGCAAATTTAGCACAAGTATCAGGTCCGATGGGTTCTACACTCGCATGGAGTATTACAGGACTTGGCGTATTTATGATTGCACTTGTATTTGGAAATTTAGCGATTCGGAAACCAGAATTAAAAGCTGGACCACAAAGCTATGCTCAAGCTATGTTTCCTTCAAAAAAAGCTGGTAAAGTTGCAGGATATAGTATGGCATGGGGATATTGGGCTGCTAACTGGGCTGCAACAGCATCTGTTATTATTTCCTTTGCTGGATATTTATCAACATTCTTTCCAGTTTTACAAAGTAAGCAAATTCTTTTTTCAATAAATGGATTTTCACTGGAACTCGGAAAAGGGTTAACTTTCCTCGTATGTAGCCTTATGCTGTGGGGAATTCAATATATTCTTTCTCAAAATATTGATCGAGCTGGAAACATGAATCTACTTGCTACCATTGCAAAAATTATCGGATTTACAATGTTTATTGTAATTACATTATTCATTTTCAACGCCTCTAATTTCGGAGATGGTCAAACCTTTATGAATGAAGCTGGACAATCAATCTCATTAGGTGGACAAATCAATTCAGCTGCTATTGCAACACTCTGGGCATTTATCGGTATTGAATCAGCAGTTATGCTTTCTAATCGTGCAAAATCACAGCGCGATGTAAAAAAAGCTACGATTTTCGGATTAATTATCGCTCTTCTTATTTACATGTCAATTACTTTACTTACAATGGGAGCTCTTCCGCAAGATGCTTTAAAAGAGTCTCAAAAACCTTTAGTAGACGCATTAAATTTAGCAATTGGAAATAAAGGTGCATATATAATGGCTTTACTCGCTCTTATATCTTTATTTGGATCTACAGTTGGCTGGATTGTTGTTAGTTCAGAAGTACCTTACCAGGCAGCAAAGAATGGACTTTTCCCTAAGTTTTTCGGGAAAACAAATAAAAAAGGTAGTCCTTCAAAATCATTATTGATTACAAATGTAATGACGCAAATCTTCTTATTTTCAACGATTTCTGGTACTGTTTCAGAAGCGTATAGTTTTGCTATCGTCGTAGCAACATTAGCCTATTTAATTCCATACCTTGTTTCTACTCTGTACCAATTCAAACTGGTTATTACAGGAGAAACGTATGATATAATGCCTGGTTCTCGAATAAAGGACGGGATCATCACTACATTAGCATTTGTATACTCAATTTGGGTTATCAAAACAGGAACTGCTGACTTAAAAACGTTCTTCTTAGGAATTGGATTGTTCGTATTAGGTCTTATTCTTTATCCTGTACTAATGAAAGACTCACAAAAAACGGATTAAATAAAGAGAAGCTGCTGGCTTCTCTTTTTTATTAAAAATCTGTAATTAACTTTTCTTTTAGCTCTCCTACAGATAAAGGTTTCGCATAATAAAATCCCTGTACATAATCACAGCTCATTGATTGTAACAAACTCTCTTGCTCTACTGTTTCTACCCCTTCAGCAACTACTGCTAAATTTAAACTATGAGCAATTTCAATAACGGATTTTACAATCGTTCGTTCTGGTTGTGCGTGATCATAATGAAATTCACGAATAAAATTACGATCAATTTTTACAATATCCAGTGGTAGTTGTTTTAAATAATATAAGGAAGAATAGCCAGTTCCGAAATCATCCAAAGCAATTAAAACACCCATATTTCTTAATTCTTGTAATGTAGCAATAATATAATCAAAATGGCGAACTGCAATGCTTTCCGTTATTTCTAATATTAAACGGTTCGGAGGAAAACCAGTTCTCTTTAAAATGCTACGTACAGACAAAATAAAACGTTTCTGCATTAATTGTTGTATAGATAAATTCACAGATAACTTTAGTCCTTCTTGGTAATTTGGCAATGTTTTAAACAATCGGCATGACTTTTCTAATACCCAGTCTCCTAGCTTTATAATAAGTCCAGACTCTTCAGCAACAGGGATAAATTCGCTTGGTGAAATAGGTCCGTCTTCTGTCATACAACGTACTAGAGCTTCTATACCAGAATATCTCTTCGTTTTCAAATCAATAATAGGCTGCAATGCTACATCTAACTCTTCATCACGAATTGCCTTTTGCAAAGCAAACTCAACTTTCATTCTACGATTTATTTTCGCGCGTAGCTCATCTGTAAAGAAACATGCAGCGTTTCTCCCCTGTTCTTTTGCACTATACATAGCTAAGTCAGAGTTTTTCAATAAAGTTTCCACATCTTGTCCGTCTTGTGGATAAGAACAAAGTCCTAGACTAGCTGAAATGTATACTTCATGGCCTTCAAGGATAAATGGTGCCTGGAAACATGACAACACAGATGTCGCTAACTGACTCATATCATCTTGTCTATGATTTTTTGTTAACAGCACAAATTCGTCGCCACCTAGCCTAGCCAGAACATCTTTCTCTCCTAGTACATAATGCAACCTTGAAGCAACTTCGCTTAAAAGTAAATCTCCTATCATATGACCTAACGTATCATTTACTAATTTAAAACGGTCCAAATCAAAGTAAATCATACCAAATTCTTTTTTATCTGCAATCAATTTATTAACGGTCGTTATTAATTGTAAACGGTTAGGCAAACTCGTTAAAGCATCATGATAGGCAAGCTCCCTATAACGACTTTCACTTAGCCGCAATCTATGTTCCGCTTCTTTTCTACTACTAATATCATTTCGAATTGCGATAAACTGGTATGGCTCTCCTTTTTCATTTAAAAATGGAACAATTGTTGTTTTGACCCAATAATATGTACCATCTTTTGCTCGATTCCGAATCTCACCTGTCCATACTTTCCCATTCAAAATACGTTTCCATAAGTCTTGAAAAAAGGTTTTTGGATGATGTCCTGAATTTAAAATACGGTGATCTTTTCCAATTAATTCTTCTCTTTTGTATTTAGAGATTTCACAAAATTTATCATTTACATATGTAATAAGACCTTTTCGATCTGTAATTGCAACAATTGAAGACTCATCTAATGCTAACTTTAAATCTCGCAATGAAGAGTCATATAATGCATGACCTCTCTGTTCTAGCATGCGCATCTCTCCTTGCTTCTATCTGACTAAAACACAACCTGTTTCTCTTCATAGAAATAGAGATATTTCATTTTCTAATACTAGCCCATTACATAAATTATCTTTTTAAATAGACCGATTAAAATAACATAATATTATTTGTAATAAAAAGCAATATTATACCGTTCCAATTATAACTAGTAGCTTCTCATCTCCCTAATTATTTCGCGCCTTATTATACTGCAATCCCTTTAAGTGGCTCTATGCAAGCCTTGTTTCCAACTAATACCACTCACATCTGATCTCTTTGTTTTTAATAACGAAATAGAAATTAGAACATACTACATAACTATTCACGAATAATAATATAAAACTCTACATCAATGTATATGTTTTTGAATTACAATAACAAAATATTAACATATTTTCACCTTAATTTTGGAAGTATTTTATAAATAAATACCGTATTAAACTAAAAAAGAGGATAGCCTCTTTTTTAGTTTAATACGAATATGGTATTTGCTGATAACCTGGGTATGGCATTGGATACGTTACAGGGTATGGTGATGGATAAGCTACTGGATATGGAGCCGGATAATATCCTCCACTTGTTGCACCTGTTAATGCACCCGCTGTCAGTCCGCCTAATACTCCTCCTGCAAAGCTTCCAGGGAAAAATCCGCCTCCCCATGAACTACCACCACCCCAGCCCCATCCGCCTCCGTGATGATGATGGTGATCATAGTGATTGTGTCCTCCATGGTGATGATGTCCGCCGTTATGATTGTGCCCACCATGATTGTGTCCTCCATGATGATTCCGATAGTACAATCCATTATTTTCTATATAATTCATGTTTCTCCGCTCCTTTTCGATTTTTTCATTTTCATATGCGTTAAGAGTGAGATAAAAAATGGGATAGTACACTGTATGTAGGACAAATGCGGAAAGTATAGGTGAAATGTCTATATTTTGTAAAAAAAGCAAAACACCTTATAATAAAGATGTCATATTACATCTTCTATTTAAGAAGTCTATATTGAAAAAAGATTAGGGGAATTATATAGAAATGAAGAAGCCTATCGTTCAATTACTATTAATATTTACAATTGTATCTATCGTTCTGTTCCTATTAAATACATCGTATATCTCGTTATATACATTTGTCGGTGCTCTATGGTCCATCACAATCGTAGGAATTTCATTCGTTATTTTTATAGAAAATAGATCTCCACAAAGTACATTAGCATGGTTTTTAGTATTAGCACTTCTTCCTATTATAGGTGTGCTTTTATACGCTATTTTCGGACGCAGCCGCTGGAGAAGAAAAAAACATCTCCATCGTTCAGAAGAACAAAGAAAATTATTCCGTGAAATATTAGAAGGAAGAAGACTAGAGTTATTACTCACAGTCCCACTAAATGAACGTTCCTTACATTTAACAGAAGTCATACAAAAATTTGGAGGCGGTCCTGCCGCAGATAAAACAACTACAAAACTTTTAACAAACGGAGATCAAACATTTTCAGAAATTTTGCGAGCTATAGAGCAGGCAAAACATCATATACATATTCAATACTACATTTATAAATCTGATGAAATTGGTACAAAAGTTCGAGATGCTTTAATACAAAAAGCAAAAGATGGTGTTATTGTACGCTTCCTTTATGATGGCCTTGGAAGTAATACGTTAAGAAGACGATTTTTACAACCTATGAAAGAAGCTGGGATTGAAATTGTAGAATTTGACCCTATTTTTTCAGCTTGGTTACTTGAAACTGTCAATTATCGTAACCATCGAAAAATTGTTATTGTAGATGGAGAAATTGGTTTTACCGGAGGACTCAATGTCGGTGATGAATATCTTGGCCGTTCAAAGAAATTTCCTGTTTGGCGTGATAGTCATTTAAAAATAGAAGGAAAAGCATTATATAAATTACAAGCAATCTTTCTAGAAGACTGGCTCTATGCCTCTAGTGGTTTAAATACTTATTCCTGGGATCAATTCATGAATAGACAATACTTCCCAGGTAAAGAGATTTCAAATGCAGAAGGTGCTGTTCAAATCGTAGCCAGCGGACCAAGCTCCGATGATAAAAGTATTCGTAATACATTATTAGCTGTTATGGGCTCTGCAAAAAAATCAATTTGGATTGCTACACCCTACTTTATTCCAGATCAAGAAACTTTAACATTATTACGCTTAAGTGCAATTGCCGGAATAGATGTACGGATTTTATATCCAGGTAAAAGTGATAGCATCATTAGTGATCAAGCATCTCAATCCTATTTCACTCCGCTTTTAAAAGCTGGTGCTTCTATTTACAGTTATAAAGATGGTTTTATGCATGCAAAAATTGTACTCGTTGATGATACAATTGCAACTATTGGAACAGCAAACATGGATGTACGTAGCTTTGAATTGAATTACGAAATTATTAGCGTACTTTATGAATCAAAAACAGTTCACGATATTAAACGTGATTTTGAAGAAGACTTTAAACATTCAACTGAAATTAAATGGAACTCTTTCCAAAAAAGAAGTATAAAAAAACGCATATTGGAGTCTTTCATGAGGCTCATTTCTCCTTTACTGTAAGCAATCAACTTCATCTTGATTGCTTTTTCTTTTCCCTTTATCCTCCTTCCTTTTCTTTGCATACCATATTAAAACAAGTTATCATAAGATGTATTACTTTATGAAAATAATGTTAGGTGGGAAATACATGTTAGAACAATTTCATATACATTCTGATTTAAAACAACAGCTTTCTACGATTCATGAAAAGAATAAACAAGAAGCTGGTGAAAATGCACATTTAATCGGAACGAAAATATATAAAGCGTCTGATAATAGCATTATTGAAGATGCGATTACAGCACTTCTTCTTGGCAAGAACATTCTATTAAAAGGACCGACTGGTAGTGGTAAAACAGTACTAGCGGAAACTCTTTCTTCTTTATTCCAAAAACCAATGCATAGTATTAACTGCTCTGTCGACTTAGATGTAGAAGGTATTTTAGGATACAACACACTACAAACGAAAGATGGTGCATCTGAAGTTTCATTCGTTAACGGTCCTCTTATGAAAGCAATGAAGAACGGTCACTTCCTATATATTGACGAAATCAATATGGCAAAACCTGAAACTTTACCGCTACTTCACGGCGCATTAGATTACCGTAAAATGATCACAAACCCATTTACACAAGAGGTTGTATACGGTGATGACGAATACCGTGTAATTGCTGCGATTAACGAAGGTTACGTTGGAACAAGTGAACTAAATGAAGCATTAAAAAACCGTTTCGTTATTATTGAAGTTCCTTACATTCAAGGTGACACATTAAAAGAACTATTATTAGCAGAATCAAAATTAAATGATGTTGCAACAATTGAAAAGTTTGTTGCATTTGCAAGCGACCTTATGCCTTTAGCTCGCGATGGACGTGTAAGTGAAGAAGCAGCAAGTATTCGTGGTATTATCGACGCATGTGATTTAGGTGTATATATTCCTGTTATGCGCGCTATTGAACGAAGCATAATTGCAAAACTTAATGATGAAACAGAACAAATGACTGTCCGTGAATTAGCAGAAAGTTATTTCTTTGAGGGATAATTTATGAGACAAATTTTTAGTGACAAAAAAATTGATGCGTCGCTGTTTCTACAAATGGAAAATTTAATGTATGCCCTTCTAAAAGAAGACGATGCCTATCTTGAATATGGCTATAAAGCATACTACGACGAAATTGAAAAGAAAGTTGTCATTAGTCACTTTTGGGATGATCGAAAAGAAGAAGATACAGTAATCGGATTAAAAAGCGAAGTGTTCTTAAAAGCACTTGGTAATAAACATTACTCGGACATGACTTTAATTCGTTCGTATGCGATTGAATTGCAAGAATCGCCCCTAAAAAAGTTTTTAACACAATTATTTGTTCTATTAGAAGATTTACGCGTTGAGGAAATCGTAAAGAACTTACGTCCTGGCACGAAACATATTTTTAAACGCCGAAAAGAAATGTACCGCAATTATTTCGGCTCTCAAAATGAAATAAACCGCGTTCGTAATTATCACGGTGATCGTCTATTTTGCCTATGCTATCTTTCATTAACGAGCGATAAATATGAAATGTTTAATAATGAATATTTTGAGCAAATTGAAGCGATTTTACATGAAACATTCCAAGCACGTAATACAGAAGATATTATGTATATCGTTGAGAAAATTCGCTATCGCTTAGAGGCGCTTCTTGAAAGTGATATGCTTAACAACTATTTCGGACATGCTCCACTTTACTTATCTGTTCTTGCAGACGAAAAGAACTGTCGCGTCGAAGATTTAGCAAATGATGATACGCAGCTTATAGATGACGATGAAAATAAAAACAAAATGGATGAGAGTTTCTCCACATGGCATCGTGAAAATAAAAATAACGAAAACGAGAACTTTTTACGCTTTGAATTAGAAAGCGGAACAAAAACAAACATGATGGGCGATACTGCTCGTGAATCAGAAGATGGCGACCAAGCACTTGGTTCTGTACAAGGTACTTCTCAAAAAAGTACACAATCCAACTTTGATGGCGCTGATACAGAAGAAGCAAGGGCTTCACACGCTTCTAGCCAGCACGACGGTGCATATGGGAAGTATAATGTAGGTGCTTCTCATACATTTAAAGAAGCTCGCAAAGTAAATATTGATGAGAAAAAAGATTACCAAGCTATCAAATCAGTCGTCAATAAAGATGTAAAAGAATTAAAGAAAATTATCGAAAAAACGATTGAAAATAAAACGAATGCGAATAGTGATAAATATTACGGAAGACTTGGTAAGAAATTCCTTCGTATTTATACCGAAAAACAACCACGGATGTTTTATAAAAAAGGACAAGAGTCACAAGAACTCGATGTTGCATTCCAACTGTTAGTTGACTGTTCTGGTTCTATGTATAACAAAATGGAAGAAACGAAGAAGAGTGTTGTACTATTCCATGAAGCTTTAAAATCTTTAAAAATCCCGCACGCTATTAGCGGATTTTGGGAAGATGCCTCTAGCGCTAAACCTGAAGATAAGCCGAACGTTATCCATGAAGTTGTAAATTATAAAAACTCAACGTTACCAAACGTTGGTCCAGAAATTATGCAACTTCGTGAAGAAGAAGATAACCGCGACGGATATATTATTCGTATCGTTTCTGAAAAGCTTGCCAAAAGACCTGAGAAACATAAATTCTTACTAGTCTTCACAGACGGTGAGCCTTCTGCGCTAGACTATCAACAAGACGGAATTTTAGATACGCATGAAGCTGTTAAACTCGCGCGTAAAAGTGGTATGGAAGTAATCGGTATCTTCATCGAAGAAGGCGAAGCGAAAGAAGCAACTTATCAATTGATGAAAAACATTTATAACCATCACTTCTTAGTTGCAAATCACGCTGAAGATTTACGTCTAAAGATTAAACCACTATTGAAAAAATTATTACTGAAGACGATTGAATAGAAAATAGGAGCCTTGTGGCTCCTGTTTTTTCGTTCAATTACTTTGTTTCTGGTTGAAACTTGTATGGAATGGCTACTTCTAACAAAGATTCAAATCCTCCGTCATAGTATGGGAAGCGCTCATTCGCAATTGTTCGATCCACCCACTCTATTGCAGAAATTTCACCTTCATCTTCCGCAATAAGTTCACCTTTTACTACATTCGCTCGGAATGTAAAAAATAGCGCATGATTCCCTGATTCTTCAAAGAATTTTTCATTAATCGCAACAAGTCCAGCTAACGCAGCAGTTAAACCTGTCTCTTCTTTCACTTCTCTTATTAGTGCTTCCTCTAATATTTCACCTTTTTCCACAGCCCCGCCTGGCAATGACCAAACGTTTTGTTCTACATTATGTACCATTAATATTTTATCTGTTTCTTCGTCATGTATTAGTGCATATACGACATCAACTCTTTGCATGTTGCATTTCCCCTTCAATTAACTCATCCATTGTAAATAAGGAATGCAACTGCAATCCATCTTCTAATAAGTTATCTCTTCCTTCTTTTGTTCGTTCAATCACACCTAGAACATGATTAACTTTCGCACCTAGTTCTCTTAAATCTTTCGTGCTTAATAATATTTGACCGCCTGTCGTAATGACATCTTCAACAACACAAACATTTTTCCCAGCAATATCAACACCCTCTGCCAACTTACATGTGCCGTACTTCTTCGCTTCTTTTCTTACAAATACGACTGGTATACCTGTTTGTAAAGATAATGCCGTTGCTACTGGAATTCCTCCCATCTCTAAACCAGCGAGTGCTTCTGTATCAGGAGGAATGAGCTCTTTCAACTGTTTAGTAATTTCTAATAACAGTACTGGATTAGATTCAAATAAGTACTTATCAAAATATTGATTTGATACTTGTCCTGATCGAAGTTTAAATGTTCCCGTTAAACGTGACGTATTGTAAATTTCCTTTGCTAACTCCCATTTCTCCATTCCTTGTCTCCCCTTTACACACAAATTAACTCATTCTATCACATTTGTAATTATTTGCATATTCCCAAAATACAAATAAAAAGAGTCGATTCCTAAGAATCGACTCTTCCTATTAATTCATCACTAACTCAGCTGTGAGCTTTTTTTTTAACTTAGCCAGCATGTCAGTTGTCATTTTATCTAAATCGTATTCTGCTTTGAAGCCCCACTCTTTCATTGCTGCTGTTGCATCAATAGAGTTTGGCCAGCTATCAGCGATCGTTTGACGAGCTGGATCTACTGCATAATCCATTGTAAACGTCGGAATGTGTTTACGAATTGACGCTGCAATTTGCTCTGGCTCGAAGCTCATTGCTGTAATGTTAAATGCATTTCTATGCACTAGCTTACTTGGATCAGCTTCCATTAATGAAATGATCGCTTGTAAAGCATCAGGCATATACATCATGTCCATGTACGTTCCTTCAGCAATGTATGAGGTGTATGCACCTTTTTTAATCGCCTCATAATAAATTTCAACTGCATAATCAGTTGTTCCGCCTCCTGGAGGAGCTACGTAAGAAATTAAACCTGGGAAACGGACACCGCGCGTATCTACGCCAAATTTTTGATGATAATAATCACACAGTAATTCTCCTGCTACTTTGTTTACCCCATACATCGTAGTAGGACGCTGAATTGTATCTTGCGGTGTATTATCTTTTGGCGTCGATGGACCGAATGCACCGATAGAACTTGGCGTGAAGAACTTACAGTTTAATTCACGAGCTGCTTCTAGAGCATTTACAAGTCCACCCATATTTAAATTCCATGCAAATAACGGATTTTTTTCTGCTGTTGCTGAAAGTAAAGCTGCTAAATGAATAATTGTATCTACTTCATTACGCTTTGCGATATCATGTAGTTTTTGTCCATCTGTTACATCTAACGTTTCAAATGGACCAGACGTTACTACTTCACTGTCTGTTTCACGAATATCTGTTGCAATAACATTTGATGCGCCGTATACATCACGAAGTTTCATTACTAGTTCAGAACCAATTTGCCCTAAAGAACCGGTTACTAGAATTTTTTTCATTTTCCCCACTCCTCATTTGCAAGCTATTCAAAAGATGTCGTTACTTAAATGATGCCCATTTCTTTCCCTACTTTTTCATACTTACGAATTGCTTCATCTAACATTTCTTTCGTATGAGCTGCTGTAGGCATATTACGAACACGACCTGTTCCTTTTGCTACAGTTGGGAACACGATAGATTTTGCGTATACGCCTTCTTCATTTAGACGTTTACTAAATTCTTGTGTTAATACTTCGTCCCCAATAATACAAGGTGTAATTGGCGTTTCACTTTCCCCTATGTTAAAGCCAAGTTCTTTTAACCCTTGTTTTAAATAGCGACCATTTTCCCATAGACGATCATGTAACTCTGTGCTTTCCATTAAGATTTCAATTGATCTCATGCAAGCTGCCGCATCAGCTGGTGTTAATGCTGTAGAGAATAAGAATGGACGTGAACGAACTTTTAACCAGTCAATTAAGTTTTGTTTCCCTGCTACATATCCACCAATTACCCCAATTGCTTTTGATAATGTACCAATTTGGAAATCAACTTTATCAGAAAGACCGAAGTGCTTTACAGTTCCTGCACCTTTTCCAAGTACACCTGAACCGTGTGCATCATCTACGTATGTCATTAAATCTAACTCTTCTGCAATCTCAACAATTTCTGGTAGTTTTGCAACATCTCCATCCATTGAGAAAACACCGTCTGTAATTACCATTAATTTATTATAAAGACCTGATTCTTTCGCCGCGATTGCTTTTTGGCGTAAATCTTCCATATCAGAATGTTTATAAACAATAATTTTTGCTTTTGATAGACGACTACCGTCAATAATAGATGCATGATTTAATTCGTCTGAAAGAATCGCATCATTTTTATCCATAACAGCTGAAATCGCTGCCATATTACAGTTAAATCCTGATTGATAAGCAATCGCTGCTTCTGTATGTTTAAACTTTGCAATTGTTTCTTCTAACTTAATATGCAAATCTAAAGTACCGTTAATTGTACGAACAGCCCCTGCTCCAACACCGTACTTATGAATAGCACCAATTGCTGCTTCTTGCAAACGGCTATCTGTTGCTAATCCAAGATAGTTGTTTGAAGATAAGTTAATATATTCTTTTCCGCCAATTGTAATGATTGGTCCATTCGAACTCTCAAGCGGATCAATTACGTTATAAAGCCCCTTTGATTTTAAATCCTCTAAATTTTCTTCTAAAAATTTCGCAAGTGTTTTACTAGACATTGTGAAGCCTCCCATCGTTCATGTAAGCGGATTATTGTCTTAATAGTTCTAATAATCCCTCTACTAGCTTAACACGTTTTCAGAATTTATTATAGAAAAATAGTTTAAAGTAACCGCTTACAATTCTAGATTATATATGATTCATTACAATAAATCTATCATTTACTTTTCATATTTGATAGAATTAAAAAAATATTTAGGGAGGCTTCAAACATGGCATTTACAGAATCTGATGTATACAATAACACAGCATTTTTCGAACAATATATGAAACGAAGATACCGAGAAAATAGCCCAAATGAATCCATTGAAAAACCAGTATTCTTTCAGCTCATTGGTCATGTGCAAGGAAAACAAATTCTCGATTTAGGCTGTGGTGATGCTAAGTTTGGTGCGGAATTATTAGAGAAGGGATGCTACTCTTACACCGGCATTGAAGGCTCCGAGCTTATGTATGGAAAAGCTAAAAAACAACTAGAAAATAAAAATGGATCTGTTCATTTTTTAAACCTCAAAGATTATACCTATCCCTCTTCCACTTTTGATTTAGTAACCTCTAGACTCGCCTTACATTATATTGAACATCTTGATATCATTTTTCAAAATGTGTTTCAAACTTTAAAAACAAATGGCACCTTTACCTTTAGTGTTCAACATCCCGTTATTACTTCTTCATTTGAAAGCTTACAAACAAGTGCTAAAAGAACGAGTTGGCTCGTCGATGATTATTTTAAACTAGGCAAACGGGTTGAACCATGGATTGACCAAGAAGTTATTAAATATCATCGTACAACGGAAGAGTATTTCACATTATTACAGCAAGCCGGATTTACCATTACATCATTAAAAGAAGCTACACCAAATCCAACCTATTTTCAAGATGAAGAAGAGTATAAACGTCGCTTACGTATTCCTCTCTTCCTGTTATTCTCTTGTACCAAATAAAAAAAACGATGACTCACTCATCGTTTTTTTATCTCATTGCCTGAGCAACTTCTTTAACTACACGTCTTCCTCTTCCGTGAGGGATACAAAGCGGTGTTCCAAACAACGGATCCGTACTAATTTGACACTCCATTCGGAATACATCACGTACTAGTTTCTCATCTACCACTTCTTCAGGTTTACCTTGTGCATATATTTGTTTATCTTGAATTGCTACAATGTTATCTGCATAGCGGCATGCTAAATTCAGATCATGTAATACCATAACAATTGTTCTTTGTTCTGTTTCATTTAATTCGAATAATAAATCTAGCACTTCAATTTGGTGAGTCATATCTAAGTATGTAGTTGGCTCATCCAGTAAAATGATATCTGTATCTTGTGCAAGTGTCATTGCGATCCAAGCACGTTGACGCTGCCCACCTGAAAGAGCATGCACATCACGCTCAGCAAATTCTGTCATACCTGTTGCTGCAAGTGCCTTCTGTACCATTTCCTCGTCTTTTTCTGACCATTGCTTCAGCCATGTTTGATATGGATAGCGTCCTTGCTTTACAAGTTGTAATACTGTAAGTCCTTCTGGTGCTTGTGGTCCTTGCGGTAAAATCGCCATTTGACGAGCAATTTGCTTCGTTTGCATACTTTGAATTGCTTGATTATCTAACAAAATATCACCATTTGTTGGCTTTAATAATCTGGCTAGTGAACGTAATAAAGTTGATTTCCCACAACCGTTAGAACCGATAAAAATTGTAATTTCTCCTTTTGGAATTTCTAAGTTCAGCTCATCAATAATAATTGTTTCACCATAAGACAACGTCAAGCGTTTCGTCTCCAATGCTTTTTGCATATTCATCTCCCTTTATGAATTCCGACTTTTATAAAGTAAATAAATGAAATAAGGTGCACCAATTGCTGATGTAAATACCCCTGCTGGAATTTCAAGTGGTGTGAAAATTGTACGCCCTATTAAATCTGCAGCAAGTACTAGAATTGCACCGACAATAGCTGCAACTGGGAGTAATGCACCGTATAAAGAACCAACTAATCTTCGTGAAATATGAGGTGCCATTAAACCGACAAATCCAATCCCTCCGGCAAAAGCTACCGCACCACCAATTAAAGCTGTACTAAGTAATAACATAAATACACGCGACTTCGTTAAAGGAACCCCAAGTCCTACCGCTATATCATCCCCTAGCTCTTGTGCATTTAAATGCCTAGCTGCGATAAATGATATTACTGTTAAAATGAGAACCCAAGGCGCAAGTACCATAACATTTTGCCAAGAAGAGCCGTAAACGGTACCCGTAATCCATACATTCGCTTGGCTCGCTTGATAAATTGGTGCTAGCAACATAAATAATGTTGTCGCCGCCTTCGTTAATGCCCAAAATCCAACACCAATTAAAACGAGACTAATTGGTGATAATCCATCATTTTTCCATGCAAATAAGTATACAAAAACCGCTACAATCGTTGCTCCTGCAAAAGCTGCAAGCGGCATATAATGAATACTTACCGTTAGTGCATTATTTTTATCACTAAATAGCGCTAAAAATAATACAACTGCGACACTTGCCCCGCCCGTAATCCCGATGATATCAGGAGAAGCAAGTGGATTTCGAACGAGCCCTTGTAAAATACAGCCCGCTACCGCAAGCGCAATTCCTACGAGGATAGCAATTAAAATACGTGGCATACGAAACTTATTTACAACCATATTTGACATTGCATCGCCATTTCCGGTAATTGCTTGCCATACGTCATAAGGAGCAATTTTCATGTCTCCCATACCTGCGCTCGCAAAGAATAATCCTATTAAAACAACTAGTAAACTTAACAAGACGAGACAAGCTCGTTTATACATTAAAAACGAGAGCTCGCCTTTTCCTATACGAAACGGAATATATTTCTTCATTTGCTAAGCCCTCTCTTACGTGCAATATAAATAAAGAACGGTGCTCCAATAAATGCTGTCATAACTCCTACTGGTACTTCTTGTGGCATAATGACATATCTTGCTGCTATATCAGCCAATATTAGTAGTATTGCCCCTAACAATCCGCTATAAGGTACTCTCCACCTGTGGTTAACTCCAACAAGAAATCTAGCAAAATGCGGAGTAATAATTCCAATAAATCCAATTGGACCAGCAACCGCAACTGAACCACCAGACAACAGTACAATAATAAGTAACACGAATGATTTCATTAAAATTGTTCGTTGTCCAAGTCCTTTCGCGACGTCTTCTCCCATCATCAATGTATTTACTTTCCCTGCCATCATAAGAGATGCAATCCATCCTATTAATAAATATGGGAATACAGATTGTAAAATTTCTAACTTTCTCCCTTGCACAGATCCAGCAAGCCAAAATAATACCTCTTCAAGTGCTTTTTCATTTAACACAAGTAATCCTTGTGTTAATGATGAAAATAACGCACTAATTGCGACCCCTGCTAACGTTAACTTAAGAGGAGTAGTCCCTTCTTTTCCTAAAGAACTAGAAGCAAATACAAGTACAGCTGCAACCGCAGCTCCTAAAAAGGCAATCCATGTGAAAGCTGATAATGATGTTACTGAAAAGATTACAATTGCTACAACTATGAAGAACGCAGCACCTGAATTTAATCCAATAAAATCTGGAGAAGCAAGTGGATTCTTAGTTAAAGTTTGCATAAGACAACCCGCGATGGCTAAACTAGCACCAACACTTGCTGCTATAAGTGCCCTTGGAAGGCGCACATTTTGAATAATAATATGTTCATTAGAACCATTAAAATGGAAAAAAGCATCTAGCGCTAATTTCCAGCTCGTATTTGTATATCCGAAAATAATACTTCCCCAAATACAAATAACGACTGCAATGATTCCAACAAATAATCCAATCCATTTTGCTTGATTTGTTTTTAATAACATGCAGCGTTTCCCCTTCAATGTATAATGATACGTTGTAAGTGTATTTCAACTTAATTCTTATTGTCAACGGAAATGAGAATTATTTTCAACCATATGTATTGACAATCAAAAGATAAAGGCTTAATATCATGCTTGCTATTGAAAAATATTCTCAACATGTAGGGGGTACATAATGAATTTCATGCGGAAAAAATCGTTTACAGTATTTGTATTTTTACTAGCATTTTCAATGCTTTTAAGCGCTTGTGGAAAATCAAATAACAAAGAAGAATCTACAAAAGAAGATAATAAAAAAGAAGTGGTTACTGTAGAACATGCAATGGGTAAAACAGAAGTTCCTGCTAATCCAAAACGTGTAGTTATCTTAACAAATGAAGGAACTGAAGCTTTACTTGAATTAGGTGTGAAACCAGTTGGTGCTGTAAAGTCTTGGACGGGTGACCCATGGTATCCACATATTAAGGATAAAATGAAAGATGTAAAAGTTGTTGGTGATGAAGGACAAGTTAACGTTGAAACAATTGCTTCTTTAAAACCAGACTTAATTATCGGTAACAAAATGCGTCACGAAAAAGTGTACGAACAACTAAAAGCAATTGCACCTACTGTGTTCTCAGAAACATTACGTGGGGAATGGAAAGATAACTTCAAATTTTATGCAAAAGCATTAAATAAAGAAAAAGAAGGTCAAAAAGTTGTAGCTGATTACGAATCACGTATGAAAGATTTAAAAGGCAAACTTGGCGATAAAGTAAATCAAGAAATCTCTATGGTTCGTTTCATGCCTGGTGATGTTCGTATTTATCATGGCGATACATTCTCTGGTGTTATTTTAAAAGAACTTGGATTTAAACGTCCTGGAGATCAAAACAAAGATGATTTTGCAGAGCGTAACGTATCTAAAGAGCGTATTTCTGCTATGGATGGTGACGTATTATTCTACTTCACATTCGATAAAGGAAATGAGAAAAAAGGATCTGAACTAGAAAAAGAATACATAAACGATCCTCTATTTAAAAATTTAAATGCCGTAAAAAATGGTAAAGCATACAAAGTCGACGATGTTATTTGGAATACAGCTGGCGGTGTAATGGCTGCTAACCTATTACTAGATGATATCGAAAAGCGCTTTGTTAAATAATTTCATTCTAACCAGCTCTCTCTTTGATGGAGCTGTTTTTTTCATTTCACTGAAGTGTCACATTATTTCATTTTGTATTTTTATTCCCAATATGTTATATTATAAAAGTAAATAAAATATATTTTCTCTATATCAGAATAAATGTTTTAATCTAAATTTTCTGATTAATCACTATTTTATTTTCTTTTAGAATTCAATTATTACATTTGAAAACGCTTATCATCTCGTTTTCAGGGCAAAATACAGTAACGGTTGAAGAAAAATAGAACTTTTTTAGAAATTTTCTTTCTATTTCCATATAATTCTATTGACTTCTAAATATTTTGTAAATTAAAATGATTACATAAATATCCGTTATACAGGATTAGGGGGAAACAAACATGGATGCAGCTTTAAAATTAGACAAAGCTGGAGAGCAACAATCACCAAAAAAACATCCACCAGGGTTATACTTGTTGTTCTTTACAGAGGCATGGGAAAGATTTAGTTATTACGGAATGCGTGGCTTATTAGTTCTTTATTTAACAACGAGCTTAGTAAGCGGCGGTTTAGGATTTGATAAAGCAGTTGCAGTTCAAATTTACGGTATTTTCACAATGCTTGTATATTTCACACCTATTATTGGTGGTTGGTTAACTGACCATTTCATTACGAAGCGACATGCCATTACTATTGGTGGTATCATTATGGCGCTTGGTAACTTCGTACTATTTTCAATGAATACGAAAACTGGACTATTTTTAGGATTAGGATTATTAGTTATCGGTAACGGATTCTTCAAACCGAATATTTCGACTTTATTAGGTCAATTATATAGCGACAACGATTCTCGTCGTGATAGTGCCTTCACTATCTTCTACATGGGGATTAACTTAGGAGCTCTTATCGCTCCATTCATTTGCGGGTACTTCGCAGATTATAGATACGGTTTCTTAACAGCTTGTATCGGTATGATTATTGGACAGATTGCATTTAACTTATTAGCACCTCGTTACTTAGGATCAGCTGGAACAACAGTTGTGGGTAAAAAATCTAAAGAACAAAATGCAAAAGCTGTTGAGAAAAAACCTTTAACACCACAAGAGAAAAAACGTACTGTTGCAATTTTAATTTTAACTTGTTTCGTTGTATTCTTCTGGGCAGGCTTTGAACAAGCTGGTAGTTCTTTAACACTTTACACAGATAAGTTCGTAGATCGTACAATTGGTGGATTTACAATTCCAACACCTTGGTTCCAATCTGTAAACCCACTATTCATTATCTTACTAGCATTACCTGTTTCTGCGTTATGGATTAAGCTTTCAAAAACAAAAAATGGTGATTTAAAAATCCCAACAAAAATGGCATTAGGTATGATTTTACTAGGGATTGGATATTTAGTTCTAACTTTAGCTGTTTTAAAAACTGGTAGCGATGAAGGTAACATTACAATGAAAGCAAACTTACTATTCATTGTATTCACTTACATGTTCCACACAATCGGTGAGTTATTCTTATCACCAATCGGATTATCTATGGTAAGTGCAATCGCTCCTGTTAAATTAGCATCATTATTAATGGGTGTATGGTTAGCTGGTACTGGCTTCGCAAACTTATTAGCAGGACAATTAGCCGCTTTCACTCAATCTTTAGGATATTTAGAAGTATTCGCAAGCATCGGTATTATCGTAATTGTACTGGGATTAGTACTTCTTATGTTCTCTAAGAAAATTGCACATATGATGGAATAACAAAAAGACGCTTCTAAAATTAGAAGCGTCTTTTTTATTATTTCTCCTCTAAAGCTGTCACGTCCACATGAACGCTCTCACCAGGATTAGATACATCATACACTTGAGCACTCCCCTTCTGCTCATCACAGCTCTCAATCCATACTGGTACGCCCTCATATGTAACGTCAATTCTACTTGAAGAAGATAAGATTTGTTTCACACGTTTCACATCCATACTAATATCCCTCCTTTTGCTTACTACACTCCTTTCTATTTTTTCTTTTCCTTTTAGAATATATTCCGTAAAGCAGCATGTTGATTGATAGTCATTTCTTCCTCACATGCTAATATTTACTCTCTCGCTACCTTTCTGACAAATAAAAAAAGACGTATATTCTACACGTCTTTTTCCATAATATTCAAATTTTAAGAAAATAATGTTTTTACTACCGCACTTACTTTATCATTATGGATTTGGTAATACACTTCTAATCCTCGTCTTTCAAAGCGCACTACTTTATTTTGCTTTAACTTCGTTAAATGTTGTGAAACCGTTGATTGCGGAATTTCTAATACTTCCTGTAGTTGTGTTACATTACATGTTCCTCTTTGCATAAGTTCCATTACTAGACGTAGACGAAGTGGGTGAGCTAACGCTCTTAACATTTGTACATCTTCTTCTGAAATACGACATTCGAATTGATTTTGGCTCATAAAGTTCCCCTCATTTTCGTTTTTATTTGCGTTTTTATGTTCTTTTTATTTATTTATATATCTGTTCTTATATTTCCTGTTACGACATAACTTTATCAACCTATAAAGCCGAAAAATTTTTCCATTTTCATCAACAAAAATTCAGGAAAAAATCCTTGTTGATTTTGAATATTATACTATATGATATAACGAAAAAGCAAAATAATGGCCTACGAATACTTTGCTTGCAAACGTTGTTTTATCAGGCTTTTTGTTATATTTTCACCTCATTGAAATGCACAGTAACGGTATTGTAAAATACCGTCTATAATTGATAACCTATCGTAATGTAGCTGAACTATACTTAACCTCTTTGTTACGCTAAAAGG
Source organism: Bacillus sp. S71 (assembly GCF_016625265.1). NCBI lineage: Bacteria > Bacillati > Bacillota > Bacilli > Caryophanales > Bacillaceae > Bacillus > Bacillus sp. S71. The sequence continues at coordinate 133,581 of NZ_JACVUW010000009.1, forward strand.
AATTTTCAGTAAAAAGAGATGATGTGGTATTAAAAATTTGTTTCTAATTTTTTATTCGTATTGCAAGCGGTTGGACTGTTGTGCAAAACTTCCTATTAAATCCACTCACCATTCCTCCCTCACTAGATCAAACAGGACAGATCAGTTCATATATCAAACTTTATACTCGATATAAAAGATGGCATCTAATATACGCCTATAAGGAACATGCCATCTGAATAAGCAAAATAATATGCAAATAACTTATACAGCACACTTAAATTCATTTGAGTGTGTTTTTTGTCTACTTTATGAACAAAGCTTTTCTTTTAACACTATTATGGAATAATTATACTTTTTTACGTTGACAATAGTGTTGAAGGAGAATATACTAAGCATGTAAGTTGATTGTGAATAGTTTCACAAATAATGTGAATTTCTTCACATATAATAGATAGGAGTTGTCATTATTATGAGTACTTGGACACAAATTTATGACCCATTAAACAATATTTGGTTATCTGCACTAATCGCAGCACTTCCAATCTTTTGTTTCATCATTTGTTTAATGGGATTCAAAATGAAAAGTTACATGGCTGGTCTTTATAGTGTGATTGTCGCTATTATCCTTGCAATATTTGTTTATAAAATGCCAGCAACAGTAGCTGTAGCATCTGCCGGGTTCGGTGTTTTATCTGGATTTTATCCAATTTGTACTATCGTTATCGCTGCAATTTTCCTTTACAAATTAACTGTTAAAACAGAGCAATTCAATATTATTCGCGATAGTATTTCAAGCATTACAAATGATCAACGTTTACAAGTGTTATTAATCGCTTATTCTTTCGGTGCTTTCTTAGAAGGCGCAGCTGGTTTAGGGGTTCCAGTTGCTATTACAGCTGCACTACTTGTAGGTATGGGATTTAACCCATTAAAAGCAGCAGGTATTTGTTTAGTAGCTAATATCGCTGGTGGTGCTATGGGTGCTATGGGTATTCCAGTTACAGTACCAGCACAATTAACTGAACTTGACGCATTAACTATCGGTCGTCAAACTGTTCTTATTTTACCTTTCATTAGTATCATCTTACCTTTCTTACTTGTTTCAATGGTCGATGGAATTAAAGGTATTAAAGAAACTTGGCAAGGTATTCTTGTAAGTGGTGTTTCTTTCGCAATTACTCAGTTCCTTGTAACTTACTTCTTAGGTGCAGAACTTACTAACATTTTCGCAGCCGTTGTAAGTATGATTGCTCTTGCATTATTCTTACGTGTTTGGCAACCAAAATCTTCTACTAAAGAAGAAAAACAAGAAACTAAAGTATCACATACATTCAATCAAATTTTATATGCTTGGTCTCCATTCGTATTCTTAACTGCATTTGTAACAATCTTTAACTTAAAACCGATTAAAGCTTTATTTGCTCCAGATGGTGCGTTAGCAAACTTAGTATTTAACATTCAGTTCCCTGGTCTTCATAATGCTGTTATGAAAACTACACCAATTACAAAAGCTGATACACCTTTCGCAGCTGTTTTCAAATTCGATGTATTCTCTTCTACAACTACTGCGATTGTACTAGCAATTATCGTTTCACTTATCGTTTACCGCGTAAAAGGTAAAATGGTTAAAGAATTAATGATTGAAACAATGAAAGAATTAAAAGCTCCAGTATATACAATTTGTAGCGTTATCGCTTTAGCTTACGTAGAGAACTACTCTGGTATGTCGTCTACACTTGGACTTGCATTCTCTTCTACTGGTAATGCATTCCCAGTTCTTTCTCCAATCTTAGGATGGATTGGCGTATTCATTACAGGTTCAGTAGTTTCAAGTGGTTCTTTATTCGCACCACTTCAAGCAGTAACAGCAGACCAGTTAAACATCGTTCCTTCTACACTCGTTGCCTTAAACGTAGTAGGTGGTACAATGGCAAAAATGGTTTCACCACAATCTGTAGCAGTTGCTTGTGCCGCAGTTGGACTAGTTGGGAAAGAATCTGCTCTATTTAAAACAGCAATGAAATACAGTTTAATCTTCTTAGCTGTTATTAGCTTACTTCAATTAAACGCTGTATTTAATATCTTTTAAAAATAAAACACCGATCCAAATGGATCGGTGTTTTTCACATTACATTTTTTTATTTTTTAATAAAGAAGCTCCAGCAATTTCAGGGTGAGTCATTTCGAATGGATCTAAAATAATATCCAATTCCTCTTCTGTCAGTACACCATGTTCTAAACATAACTCCCTAACAGATTTTCCTGTTTCAATTGCTTCACGTGCAATACGAGATGCTGCTTCATAACCAATATGAGGATTAACTGCTGTAATAATTCCAACACTTTTCTCAACATATTGCTTCAGCAATTCTTCATTTGCTGTAATTCCTTCAATACAATATTCACGGAATACACGGAATCCATTATTCATAATACTTATAGATTGAATTAAATTAAATACAAGCACAGGCTCCATTACGTTTAACTCTAATTGTCCTGCTTCTGATGCTAAGCAAATTGTATGATCGTTTCCGATTACTTGGAATGCGACTTGGTTAATCACTTCTGCCATAACTGGATTTACTTTACCTGGCATAATCGATGAACCCGGCTGACGTGCTGGCAATTGAATTTCAGCTAACCCAACACGTGGACCAGACGCCATAATACGAAGATCGTTTGCAATTTTAGACATGTTCATCATACATACTTTAAGTGCTGCAGATACTTCTGTGTATGCATCTGTATTTTGCGTTGCATCAACTAAATGCTCTGCACCAACAAGTGGGAATCCACTAAACGTTCTTAAATGTTTTACTACTTGTTCAATATACGTAGGATTTGCATTTAATCCTGTACCAACAGCTGTCGCCCCCATATTCACTTCATATAAATGTTGACGAGACTGTTTAATTCTTTTTATATCACGCGCAAGCACTCGGCTATACGCTTCAAATTCTTGCCCAAGGCGAATTGGAACTGCATCTTGTAAATGTGTGCGTCCCATTTTAATAACGTGATCAAACTCTTTTGCTTTTTTACGAAAAGCAGAATGAAGTTCTTCCATTGTAATAAGAAGCTTTTCTAACATCATAAGAGTTGCAATATGAATCCCTGTTGGAAACGCATCGTTCGTTGATTGGGCCATGTTCACATGAGTGTTTGGGCTAATTTTCGCATACGCCCCTTTTTCATATCCCATACGTTCTAACGCTCTATTCGCAATTACTTCATTTGTATTCATATTAATAGAAGTTCCGGCTCCGCCTTGAATAGGATCCACGATAAATTGATCATGAAACTTTCCATCAACAATTTCTTGCGCTGCTTCTGCAATTTCATATCCAATGTCTTTAGCTAAGTAACCAGTATCTATATTCGCAAGCGCCGCCGCTTTTTTCACAATTGCCATTGCTGTAATGAGTGATGGATGAATGCGATATCCTGTAATTGGGAAGTTTTCTACGGCACGTAATGTTTGTACACCATAATAAGCTGCACTTGGTACTTCTTTTTCACCTAAAAAATCTTTTTCTATACGTATATCCTTCATTGCTATCATTTTTATCACCTATACTTTTTCATTCTAAATCCTTATCCAAAAAATCCGCCCTCTAAAAACACGAGTATCATTCAGAAGAATTTTTCAGTATCCACCTTCACTATATAGCACCTTTTTTGAAAGCGCAAACATTTATTTTTCTGTATATCCTTTTTATTAAAGTTTATAGAAAATCATTCTTCTACTTTCCTTATTTCCACTCGTTTAATTTGATGCATATCCTTTTCAAGGACTTTAAAATAAAAACCGTGTTTCTCAATAACATCTCCTTCAGCAACGATTTGTTTTTGTACCATAATCCAGCCACCAATTGTATCTACATCATCAGCAATTAAATGTATGCCAAGCAAATCATTTACTTCACTAATAAGCACTTTTCCCTCTACGATTTTATACCCTTCACTTACATGCTCTATAGGTGGATTCTCATCTTCATCGTATTCATCTCGAATTTCTCCAACAATTTCTTCTAAAATATCTTCTAGTGTAACAATCCCTGCTGTACCACCATATTCATCATACAATACAGCTAATGGAATGTGTTTTCTTTGCATTTGTAATAGTAAATCATGAATTGGAATATTTTCTAGCACTTCAATAACTGGCCTTGTATATGGCATAATCGAGCACTCCTCGTCCCGATTCCCATCCATATAACGAATAAATAAATCTTTTACATTAACCATCCCAATAATTTCATCTTTATCTTCACCAAATACAGGATATCTCGTGTACTTTTCTTGTGCGATTACTTTAATATGTGTTTCAAATGGTTCGTCCTCATATAAGCCTACAACTTCCGTACGAGGTACCATAATTTCTTTTGCTACTCTATTATCAAATTCAAAAATATTATTTACATATTTAAATTCCCTTTGGTTAATCTCTCCGCTCTCATAGCTCTCAGATAAGATTAACCTTAATTCTTCTTCTGAATGAGCTACTTCATGTTCAGAAGCTGGATGTAATCCGAATAAACCAGTTACAACCCTCGCTGAACCATTCAAAGCCCAAATAAACGGATACATAACTCGGTAAAAATAAATAAGTGGTTTCGATAACAATAAGCTAACTTGTTCTGCTTTTTGTATAGCAAATGTCTTTGGAGCAAGTTCCCCAATGACAACATGTAAAAATGTAATTACTGCAAAGGCAATAATAAATGAAACTGTACTGGAAATTGCAGGTGAGAATTGTAATTTTAAAAACAACGGCTCGAGTAAGTGTTTAATAGTTGGTTCCCCTAACCACCCGAGCCCTAAAGCAGTAATTGTAATACCTAGCTGGCAGGCCGATAAATATTCATCTAAATTTGACGTTACCTTTTTAGCTGCCAGTGCACCTCGTCTTTTTTCGCTAACGAGTTGATCAATACGACTGCTACGTACCTTAATAATTGCAAACTCAACAGCCACAAAAAATGCTGTTAACCCAATAAGAATGACTACCATCAATAATTTTAAAATATCCACATATGTCCTTTAGCTTTCTTAGCTAAAGTTACACCTCCTTTTAAAAAGAAGTTTCACTTTAGTTTCTTCAATTATTGGAAAGCAACTCTATATAAAATCCACCAATTTTCAAACCTCATACAATTCTAAAGGTAAACCATCGGGATCTTGGAAAAAGACGAATTTCTTCTCCGTTATTTCATCAATACGGATCGATTCTGTCTCAACACCACATTGATTTAAATGCTTCACAGCTTCTTCTATATTTGTAACAGCAAATGCTAAATGTCTAAGACCTGCTGCTTCTGGAAAACTTTTGCGCTCAGGCGGATTTGGAAATGAAAATAATTCGATTTGATACTCTTCTCCTACACATAAATCTAATTTATAAGAATCTCGTTCCTTTCTATATACTTCATTCAGTTCTTTAAATCCTAATATTCTAGTATAAAAATCCTTTGACGTCTCATAATTCGAACAAATAATTGCAACGTGATGCACTCTACATATATTCATACTCTCTCTATTCCTTTCTTTACCAAAGATGCATATTCTCTCTTGAAATGAAAAACATATATAGCAGAATATCTCTTTTAGGGGGCTTATCATGAAATTCATTACTTTTTTCGTCGGACTAATTGTTGTTTTCTTGCTCGCTTATATTGCTAGCAATAATAAGAAGCATATTAAATTTAAACCAATTTTTATCATGCTTATTATACAGTTAATTTTAACCTATTTACTACTAAATACAGAAGTCGGCCTCATACTAATTAGAATCATTTCCAGTTTGTTTACCAAGCTACTCGAGTATGCTGCTGATGGAATAAATTTCGTATTTGGTGGTCTTGCAAATAAAGGTGAAATGCCATTTTTCCTTAATGTATTATTACCAATCGTCTTTATTTCTGTTTTAATTGGTATATTACAACATTTCAAAATACTACCATTTTTTATTCATTGGATCGGGTACTTTCTTAGTAAAATAAATGGTCTTGGGAAATTAGAATCTTACAACGCTATCGCCTCTGCCATTGTCGGCCAATCAGAAGTTTTTATTACAGTGAAAAAGCAATTGGCTCAAATTCCAAAACACCGTCTTTATACACTTTGTGCCTCTGCTATGTCAACCGTATCTATGTCTATCGTAGGTGCCTATATGACAATGATTGAACCTAAATATGTAGTAACTGCACTCGTTCTCAATTTATTTAGCGGTTTTATTATCGTACTCATCATTAACCCTTACGACGTTAAAGATGACGAAGATATTTTAGAAATCAAAGGTGAAAAACAGAGCTTTTTTGAAATGCTTGGAGAATACATTCTTGATGGTTTTCGTGTAGCCATTGTTGTCGGCGCTATGCTCATCGGATTCGTCGCATTAATTAGTTGTATTAATGACCTGTTCCTCATTATATTCGGTATTACGTTCCAACAATTAATCGGCTATGTATTTGCACCTATCGCATTCCTTATCGGTGTACCAAGTTCTGAAATTGTCGCAGCTGGCAGCATTATGGCAACGAAGCTTGTAACGAATGAATTTGTTGCCATGATGGACCTCAGTAAAATTTCTAATAGCCTTTCTCCCCGTACAGTTGGTATTATTTCTGTTTTCCTTGTGTCTTTTGCCAATTTCTCTTCCATTGGTATTATTTCAGGTGCGGTAAAAGGACTAAACGAGGAACAAGGAAACGTTGTCGCGAGGTTTGGCCTTAAATTACTATATGGAGCTACTCTCGTTAGCATTTTATCTGCAATTATCGTAAGCATTATGTTGTAATTAGGTAAAATTTTATCATTTTCTTATCCCTATCTTTTGTATACAATAACGAATAGATGTCTTATAAATAATCAAGACATCTATTTTTTATACATGTACAATCGCTTTTATTTAGCGTAAAATATTTTTTATGTGTTTGAATACACTTCTAAATGTATACACTTTGATAGTTTTAAAGGAGAAAAAATGATGAAATCCGACACGAACAACAATACGCGAGCCAAAAAAGGACGCTCAAAGAAAAAACGCCTACTTTGGTTCCTTCTTATTCCATTACTAATTGTAGCACTTGGAGCAGGAGGCTACTCCTTCCATATATACAGTAAAGCAAAGTCCGTCTTAAATAATGCTTATGCTGAACTAGGTCGAGGAGATAAGTCCAGCAAACGTGAAAAAGCTGTTAAACCTATGACCGACAACATTTCCGTACTTATTATGGGTGTTGATGAAAGTGAAATTAGGGAAAAAGGTTATGGAAAAGCGACTCGAACAGATGCGTTATTACTTGCAACAATTAATAAAAACGATAAATCCGTTAAACTTGTAAGCATTCCACGTGACTCACGCGTCTACATTAAATCACGTGATAAATACGATAAAATTACACATGCGCACGTATTCGGTGGTGTAGACAGCACAATTGATACGGTAGAGAACTTTTTAGATGTTCCAGTTGATTACTATGTAAAATTCAACTTTAAATCCTTTATTAAAATTGTTGATTCTCTTGGTGGTATTACTGTCGACGTTCCAGTTGAGTTCACAGAGCAAAATAGTAAAGATGAAGCAGATGCAATTCATCTTAAAAAAGGACGTCAACATTTAAATGGAGAAGAAGCATTGGCGCTAGCTAGAACTCGTCATATCGATAGTGATTATATGCGTGGCCAACGACAACAGCTTGTATTAGAGGCCATTGCTGAAAAGGCACTATCTCTTAATTCCATTAATAAAATCGGTGGCCTACTAGACGCTGTCGATAAGGATTTAAAAACCAATTTAACGTTTGATGATATGATGACAATTACAAAAAATTCAATGGATTCAAATTTAAAGATGGAAAAAATGCAAGTAGAAGGTACAGATAAATATATAGGTGGTATTTATTATTACGTTCCAAATGAAAAAAGCGTCGACACTATTTCAACTACCCTTCAAAAACATCTCGGTGTTACGAATAAAAATGAACATAAAAAATTATAATAAAAAGGCTGCTAGATCTTTCTAGACAGCCTTTTTATTATATTTTTCAACATATTTTTCATACACATTGTGACAATAAGTGACAATTATTACAGCGATGTAACATTTTTTATGAAAACATTACACACACAGTGAAAATAATAGTATACTAGTACGTACATAATGTTATTTTCATCATTTTTATACAAAAAATGTAATACATATATTTATACATAAATTTCTGGGGGGAAATAAATGAAGCTAAGTAAAATACTGATTGGTTCTGCAATTGCTGGGGGCATATTACTTTGTGTAGGCGGTGTTGGGGGATATAAATATGTATCCAAATTAAATAATCAATTAGATACTACTGCATTACCAAATACTACATTTGAAGGTATTTCTCTCGAAGGAAAAAATAAGAAAGATATTCAAGCAATTATTAATCAAAAGGTAACTGAGTTAGATCAAAAATCCCTTACCTACATATTCCAAAACGATAAACAAACTTACACATGGAAAGATTTAGGGATAAATTATAAAGAAAAAGATATTATTGACAAAATCTTCAAAGAACAAGAAGGAAACGTAATGAATCGTTACAAAATGCGTAAGCAAGCTGAAAACGGTGAATTAAAACGTGACTATAAATTAACACCACAATTAAATGCAACAGCTTATGAAACCTTTATAAAAGATAAATATAATGAAACATTAAAAAATCCTGTTAATGCAGAATTGAGTATTGAAGGCTCAACAGTAAATGTTAGTCAAAGCCAAAACGGAGAAAAAATTGATAAAGGGAAACTAAACGGTTTAACAAACGAAGCTATTACTACTGGTAAATCAGATGTTACATTGCCAGTTACATTTATAAAACCAGAACGTTCTACAGAAGACATACAGAAAATGGGTATTAAAGAAGTCATTGCTGAATATTCTACGCCAATGGCTGGCCGTAACGGAAATCAATCATTTAACGTAAATAAGTCAGCCAATACTTTAAGTGGGGTTATTGTCGCACCTGATGAAACATTTAGTTTTAATGGCCGCGTTGGCGTAACTGATGCTGCACATGGTTATAAATCTGCAGCAGTATATTCACAAGGTAAAGTAATACAAAGTGCAGGCGGAGGAGTTTGCCAAGTCAGTAGTACTTTATACAGCGCAGCTTTAAGGGCAGATTTAGGCATTGTTTCTCGAAGCAATCATTCTATGCCGGTAAATTATTTACCACTTGGGCAAGATGCAGCAGTAGCAGATTATGGTCCAGATTTAAAATTTAAAAATAATACGGGCAATCATATTTATATTCAAGCATTTTCAAATGGAGGTAGTATTACTACACGCATTTTCGGTACAAATACTGGTAAAAATGTTGAAGTTTCTTCTCAAGTAATTAGTAGGACTAGTGATAAAATCACAGCGGTTACGTATAAAAAAGTAACACAAAACGGGGCAGTAATATCAAATGGACAAATTTCAAAAAGCGTATATAAAAGCGCTCCAAAAGAATAGATAATATCAACCGAATAGCATAAAGAAAAAGGCGTGATTTAATCACGCCTTTTTCTTTTGCAGTAATAGTAAAAAAGTTTCAAGATGGTCCTTCGTTTCTTCTAAAGACCACATACGATTGCCTTGCTTCGCAGCTAATACACACGCCTCTTCCCACGCGTTCTTTTTCTTCATATTTATTAATTCATCACGTAATTTCAAAACAATTTCTTCGTCTTCTTGTTCAATAAACTCTTCCATCACGCTTACTATTTCATCCTCATGAATACTTAACGTACAGTACGATTTAAGAAAGTATTGTAATGTCGTATACATAATGTACTCCCCCTTCTTATTTATCAGATGGATAAGAAGTAATAATCTTAAACCCTAATTCTCCTGACTTATCTCTTGCTAAAACAGTAACAGTTTTTACCAACTTGTCTTTTACACTCATATTTTTCTTTATTACCGTTTTTCCAACCGGGAATGAATGTGTTGTATTTAGTACGAGACGAGCCTCTTTAGAATTTTTTAACCAGTCTTGAATTTCCTTATCATGCTGCTTCAAACTATCTTTTACAGCTTTCGTTGCTGTTTCCTTGTCATAGTATGTACTTGCTGCTGATACTTTATCTGTCTTCAAGCGATTCTTCAAATCTTCTTCTGATTTGCCTACATGTCTTTCAATCGTATGGCCATTTTTAGGTGGCCCTTCCATTTCATCTAAAATATTATCACTAATTTTTTCTACTGATGTCGATTGATTCCCTGTTTGTTTCTCTGTTTTTTGTTCTTTTCCTGCACATCCACTTAAGATCAGCATTAGTGCCAATAAACCACTCAAGAAAAGACTACTTATTCGTTTCATCATATCACCTCTTTCATGATTATTATCGCAACTTCACTAAAAGTCAATTTCACAACGAAAAAATCTATCAGTTTTCATTTTTTTCATCTATTTTTCCATATTTATCCGCGCAATTTCATCAATCCTCTATTTTTCGACTTTTATAATATATACCCCCTATATTTTATGATTATTTCCCATATGAAAACACTGATAATATCACTATAAAACTCTTTCACGAAAAGGTTTTTATAGTGTTTTTCAAAACATTTTAAAATACCCCTATTTTTATATACCCAATACCCATATAAGGTATAACTCCCCTTCTTATCAACGTTTTTCTACATTATGTAAATTTACCCTTGCCTATACAAACGAAATATGGTGTAATGCAAAAAAAGATAAAGGATTTTAAACAATGGCTGAAACGATTCAAAATTTCTTAACAGAATACTATTCAATCGCAATTCCACTTAGTATCTTAATTAACATCATCATTAGTCTTTTAGGCGTTATTCCTAGCATCTTTTTAACCGCCATTAATATACAGCTCTTCGGTGTAACAAATGGCACAATCATTTCGATCGTAGGTGAGGCCTTAGGGGCTATTATCTCGTTTTATATTTACCGCATAGGCCTTCAAAAGTTCACTCACGATAAAGTAAATAAGTACCCAAAGGTAGAGCGTCTTCTTTATGTACAAGGTAGAGAGGCCTTTCTACTCGTTCTATCGTTTCGATTGATACCTTTCATCCCATCAAGTATCGTGACTTTATTTGCAGCTCTAGGGAAAATGTCATTACTCTCCTTCAGTATTTCCAGTACAATAGGTAAAATACCGGCATTATTGATTGAAGTATATTCGGCATACCAAGTCATGAACGGAACAAATGAAGCGAAGTGGATTGTGACAATCGCAGGTTGCATTGGATTGTTCTATTTGTGGAAAAAATGGAGAAAAAAATAAAGAAGGAGCCTATGCTCCTTCTTTATTTTTGAGGTATCTTATTAATAGCTATCCTTTAAATCCTTAGTTAATACCAACAGCACTAAATGATTGCTTAACTGCTGCTACTTCCGCAGAAGTCGCACCATATAAATCAGCTGCAGCTTGTACTGCACCAGCACGAGCTTGGCTAAATGTAGTAGATTGCGTGAAATATTGTGTATTTGCACGGTAGTAAATCGCACCTAACTTATCTTTACCAATGCCCGTTACAGTTACACCCGAATGCGTACCACCATTTGCTAATAAATAAGCTTGTTTGTTAATGATACCACTGTTTGTATGAACCCCACCGTTATCACTAGTACCAGTGTAACGCTTAGAATAATGGTCTGGGTCACCATATTTCGCTGGATCACTCATAGAGCGAAGCGCATCTCCTGCTTTACCAGGCGTGTAAATATCTTCACCAATCTCCCAATCTGGGTTACGGTTATCATAGAATTCTACTAAAGTACCAAAGATATCAGAAATCGCTTCATTTAACGCTCCTGATTCATTTTGATAAATTAAGTCCGAGCTATTTTCCGTAACAGCATGCGTTAATTCGTGACCAATTACGTCAATTCCACCAGATAATGAAGTGAATGTTACACCATCTCCATCTCCGTATACCATTTGTGAGCCGTTCCAGAATGCATTATTATACTTACTTCCGTAATGAACTGTTGATTTTAACGGTGCCCCTGCATCATTAATAGAGTTTCTATTAAATGTAGCTTTATAATAATCATATGTTTTACCTGCATAGTAATGAGCATCTACTGCCGCTGCATCATACGCTGCATTGAAAACATTATCTGCATCTACCCATAAAGTTCCTGGCAATGTAGTACGATTTTTCGCATCATATGTGAAAATCGTTGCTCCGCGCGTATTATCTTGTAAGTAGTAAGATGAGCCAGATAATGTTGTATTGAGTGATTTCGTATCTCCTAATACACCTTTACCAGTTCCTACTTTATTTGTTCCTGTTACAGGTTTTACTACTGCTTTCGCATCCTGTTTAGGAGCCTCTTGCTTAATTGGTGATTTATCTTCATTTGCTACATGATCCAATTTATTATATTTATTTAATACTTTACCGCTGTCTGCCTCAATGAAATAGTAGTAGTTTCCTGGACTTGGATCTAAGAAGTTTAGATTTACAACGTATGCATATGTTGTTTCTTCACCATTTTGATATACATATAAGTCCGCTTTTGGTTCTACCTCATATTTCGGTGTTACCCCTAAATCTTGCTGTGCGATTTCAATCGCTTTTGCGCCTTCAATCTTATTTTTATTTTTCAACTTTTCCTTCTTGTCTAAATCAGGTGCAACTGTTCCAGACAATACTTTTAAAGAACCGTCTTTACTTACGTGAGCTACTTGAGTAGAACCCCATACAGGTACTCCTTCGTAAACTTGTTGCATACGTACTACTGTTGAATCAGTTACAGCATCTTTCTTCACTTGTTTCACTTTGAAAGAATCTTGCGCACTCTTTTCCCCTAGCTTGTAATCACCTTTTGCTGCGTTTAAGTAATCAAACACAACAGATTCTGCTTTCTTACCAGTCGCTCCAGTTAGATCACCAGAAATAAACTCAGGTGACTGTACTGTCTCATTGTACTTCTTCGTAGAGAGTACATTTTTAGAATCCGCAAATGCAGAGCCTGTCCCTCCAAACGTTGTAACTGCCATTCCTGTCGCTAACACTAACGCTAAACTTTTCTTTTTCATGAACCTTCCCCCTAATAAAAATTTTTTTGAAAAAGAGTAGTTTCATATTAGCATTATGTTTCCACTATTAATATACTAAAAATTCAATTAATTTATTTCTCAAGTTTTGTAGAATTTTGAGGAACAAATATTGAAAAACCCCCTTCCGATTGGAAAGGGGTTTCTGTTAAGAATTTATTAATTCTACTACTTTTTCTCCTTGACCATAAATATCCGATGTCCAAGCATATTGCGGTTCCAATACCACTAATACAGCTACCAAAGCCAAAGCACCAATAATTATTTTTTTCATATTATTTTCCTCCCTTTTCTTCTAATAAATTAATTGCTAATTTATAGTAGTTATTACTTTCCTTAAATTCTAGTAATTCCTCGTGATATCCTGCTAGTTCTAAATACACCATTTTTAATTCCTTTTTATTTTCTTCGCCTCTAAAAAATGGGATTGCCTCAACTTCTAAAAATCTTTTATAAACATCTTTCGTTTCAAAGTATTTATTCTTAAGCATTGAAAGTATATATAGCATACTTTTATACTTTTCATCCCTCTTGGCAACATCTATTCCTTTATTAATCCAATCTTTCGCTTCTTCAAATTCTTTTAATTCAATACACTGCAAAGCGATTTCATACACTGCATCAATATAATTTAAATCCTCTTCCTTTTTGTACTTTAGGCATTGTAAATAATAATCTTTTGCTTTTGAATAATCTTTTAAGTTATAGTACAAGAAGCCTAAATTATTTAAAGCAATAGCTGTTATACTTTCTTTATCAGCAAAAGAATTTGCTTCCCTCAAAATATTATTATAAATAGATAGTGCTTCATTATATTGCTTTTTTTGTATATAACTCAACGCAATAAGTAACTGGCAATTTATCACATAACGGAATTTATATTCATTCTTAAATCCTTCCATTGCTACATTAGCAAAATGTAAAGTCATATGTTCAACTTCTAATTCATTATAAACAAGAGCCAAATTGAAATATATTCCATTCTCATGATAACCTTGTTCCTTTGCCATTACTTCTGTTCGAGTCAAATACTCCAATGCCTTCTTATATCTATGTTGTAAAAAATAATATAACCCTTTGCTATACGTATATAATAATTTTTGGAATGGTGAATACTTTTTGTACATCTTCTTTAAGCTCTCTAACTCTTTTTCGACAGCAGGAAAATCCCTTTTCATAATTAAATAACGTGTATACAGCAGTTTATAATAATTTATAATTTCAAAATCCAACACATGCTTCATTTCACCTTGCAACTCTTCATATATACGTTCTACTTGTTGCTTGTCTAAATGAACTAGTGCATTTAACCATTCATCCAGCTTCCCCTTCACATCTTCTTCTACATCTCTCAAATCCGTCACGGCAATTTCTAGTCTTGTGCAGAGCAATTGTAGAATTTCTTCTGATGCTTCGATCTTTCCATTTTCAATCTTACTTAAGTATGAGACAGAACAAATGCCCTGACATAATTCTTCTTGTGTCATTTTTTGCTGGAGCCGTTTATAAAAGACTTGTTTGCCTATTTTTTCTAATGTTTGTTGCATTGTCCTCCTCCATTCTCATTACCCCCATTACTCTAATAATACATAAAATTTGGAGAAATATAAATTGATAAATATAAATTTTCTAAAAAATATGCATAATTTCATTTTTTTCTCTCTTGACTTCACATCAATATCTCTTCTTTGCTACGAATGGTGAAAAATTGGTATACTATAACCAAATTATGGAGGTGTTCTCGCGATGACTCATTATAAAGACGATAGTTATGCCTTACATACAGACCTATATCAAATCAACATGGCTTATACATATTGGAAAGATGGTATTCATAATCGCCGTTCTGTTTTTGATTTATATTTTCGAAAGCTTCCATTTGAGAACGGCTACGCTGTTTTTGCTGGCCTTGAGAAAATTGTAGAGTACATAGAAAATTTCAGTTTTACTGAAAGCGATATCGCTTACTTAGCAGAATTACAATTCGAAGAAGAATTCCTTCATTATTTACAAAATATGAAATTCACTGGGACGATTCGCAGTATGCAAGAAGGTGAAGTTGTATTTAATAACGAGCCTTTATTACGTGTTGATGCACCACTTGGTGAAGCACAAATTATTGAGACTGCCCTCTTAAATATTGTGAATTACCAAACATTAATTGCCACAAAAGCAGCACGTATGAAACATGCTGCAAGTAATGATGAGCTTTTAGAGTTCGGCACAAGACGTGCCCATGAGTTCGATGCTGCCCTTTGGGGGACGCGTGCTGCCTTTATTGGCGGTTTCTCCTCTACAAGCAACGTTCGTGCTGGGAAACGCTTTGGCATCCCTGTAGCTGGCACACACGCTCACTCTTTCGTTCAAGCATATCGCGATGAATACGTCGCGTTTAAAAAATACGCTGAAACTCATAAAAAGTGCGTCTTTCTCGTTGATACATATGACACATTGAAATCTGGTGTTCCAAATGCGATTCGTGTTGCAAAAGAATTTGGGGATCGTATTGATTTCTATGGCATACGTCTTGATAGTGGTGATATGGCTTATTTATCGAAAAAGGCACGAAAACTACTAGATGAAGCAGGGTTTACAAATACAAAAATTATCGCTTCTAGCGATTTAGATGAATACACAATTATGCACCTTAAATCTCAAGGAGCAAAAATTGACGTATGGGGTGTTGGGACGAAATTAATTACGTCCTTTGAGCAACCTGCATTGGGGGCTGTTTACAAACTCGTTGCGATTGAAGATACTGACGGAAAATTAAATGATACGATTAAAATTTCATCTAACCCTGAAAAAATTACCACTCCAGGACTGAAACGAATTTATCGTATTATCAATCGGGTTAACGATCATGCAGAAGGCGATTATATTGCGTTAGATTCTGAAGAACCAGGAAAAGAAGAGCGCTTAAAAATGTTCCATCCAGTTCACACATATATAAGTAAATTCGTAACAAACTTTGAAGCCCGTGAACTGCATAAAGACATTTTCGTTAACGGTGAAAGAACATATGAACTACCAAGTATATTAGATATTCAAAAATATAATGAACAGAGCCTCTCTCTATTTTGGGAAGAATATATGCGAACTTTAAACCCTGAAGAATACCCTGTCGATTTAAGCCAAGAGTGCTGGGATCATAAAATGAATTACATTCAAACAGTTCGAGAACAAGTTGAAAAAAACATACAAAAGTAAACAGAGAAGTTTCCCCTTCTCTGTTTTTTCAATACTATATGGATATTTGTAAAAAATATATTAAAATAATAAGATGAATGTATTTTATTTGTAAATTTTAATATTATACTATTTTAAAGTAAAATAATATTTGATATTATTTTATTGAGTCAATTTCAACCAAATCACCAATAAAAAAGAGGACGCGGTTCGCGTCCTCTTTTTTATAAATCTTTCACTCGTAATACACGCATTGCATTTAACACTGCAAGTAGTGTCACACCAACATCTGAGAAAACAGCTTCCCACATTGTTGCAATACCAAAGGCACCAAGTAATAAAACGATCCCTTTTACACCTAGAGCAAAGATGATATTTTGCCACACTATACTTCTTGTGCGTTTTGCAATTTTTACAGCTGTCGCAATTTTTGAAGGCTCATCAGTCATAATAACGATGTCTGCCGCTTCAATTGCTGCATCTGACCCTAAACCACCCATCGCAATACCAACGTCTGCACGGGCTAATACTGGTGTATCGTTAATACCGTCACCAACGAAGGCAATTTTTTCTTTTCCGTGCTTCGCTGCATCAATTTTTTCAATCTCTTCTACTTTTTGTTGCGGTAGTAATTCCGCATGAACTTCATCTAAGCCTAATTCTTTACCAACAGCTTCGCCAACTGGTTTTGCATCACCAGTTAACATTACTGTCTTTTTAATACCTAGTTCTTTTAACTTTTGAATCGCTTGTTTCGAATCCTCTTTTACCTCATCAGAGATAACAATATAACCTGCATATCTTCCATCTACAGCAACGTGAACTAATGTACCTACTGTTTCTGGTTGTTTAAATTCAATATTTTCTTTTCTCATTAATTTTGCATTACCTGCAAAAATTTCTTTTCCTTGTACTTTTACGACTGTACCGTGACCAGAAATTTCGTTATAATCATCGATTATTTTTTCATCAATTGATTTTCCATATGCCTTTCGAATAGATTGGGCAATTGGATGGTTAGAATATACTTCAGCAAATGCCGCATACTCTAATAACTCTTCACTTGTAGTACCTTCGCTCGGTTCCATTTTTGTAACTTTGAAAACACCTTTTGTTAATGTTCCTGTTTTGTCAAAAACAATATATTTCACATCATTTAAAGCTTCTAAATAGTTACTACCTTTTACTAACACACCACTTTTAGATGCACCACCAATACCTCCAAAGAATCCAAGAGGAATTGATACAACTAACGCACATGGACAAGAGATTACTAAGAACACTAAAGCTCTATAAATCCACTCAGAGAATGTAGCTCCTTCTAAAATAAGTGGTGGAATAAACGCCATGATTGCCGCTGTAATAACTACAACTGGAGTGTAGTAACGTGCAAACTTCGTAATAAAGTTTTCCGTTGGTGCTTTTTTACTGCTTGCATTTTGAACTAAATCTAAAATTTTCGATACAGTTGATTCACCGAATTCTTTTGTAACTTCAATTGTCAACACACCGTTTTGGTTCACAAAGCCACTTAATACATCATTTCCAACTTCAACTTCACGTGGTACAGATTCACCTGTTAATGCTGAAGTATCTACCATTGATGTTCCTTCAATTACTTTTCCGTCTAACGGCACTTTCTCACCTGGCTTAACGATAATATAATCGTCAATTTGTACATCTTCTGGTGATACTTGTTTCGTTTCATTTCCAACCTTTACATTCGCATAATCAGGACGAATATCCATTAATGAAGTAATTGATTTTCGAGAGCGGTTTACCGCAATGCTTTGGAATAGTTCTCCTACTTGATAAAATAGCATTACTGCTACGGCTTCTGAATATTGCTGAATTGCAAAGGCTCCTACAGTTGCAATTGCCATTAAGAAGTTTTCATCAAATACTTGGCCGCGAGTTATGTTTCTTACCGCTCTCCAAACGATATCTCCACCTATTAATAAATAAGCAAGGACGAATAACGGAATTGTTACCATTTGTGGTAAGCTCGCTAATGCAGCAATTGCTGTCAAAATTCCGCCGACCACTAATCTCCCTACCATCTTTTTCACGTTTGCTTCACCATGATCGTGACTATGTCCGTGGTCATGACCGTTCTTCTCTTCACGAACAACTTTCACATCTGGCTCTAACTTTTGAACGACATTTGTTATATTTGCTACAGTTGCTTCTAGTTCTCTTTTATTCGCAACTTCTACTCGTAGTTTCTTCGATACGAAATCAACAGTTGCTTCTGAGACAGCTGGCATTTCCTTCACTTTATTTTCAATTTTCATTGCACAGTTCGCGCAATCTAAACCTTCTAATATAAATACTTCTTTAGCAATTTTATTTTTTTGCTCTTCTTGCACTTTAATATGCGGTTCTAATTTTGTAACGAGTTGTTTTGCTTCCGTAACAACTTCGTTTTCTTTATTTTGTGCTGTTTCTAAGATCATTGTCTTTGTTGCGAAGTTTACAGAGCAAGAATTTACTCCTTCTATATTCCCAACACCTTTTTCAATTTTCATTGCACAATTCGCACAATCTAAACCTTCTAACATCAGTTTCTTTTTCACTAACGCTTCAGCCATCGTTCTCCCTCCTCGCGTTCTTTTTATTCTTCTTCGTTTACGTGTTCAAACGCTTGCTCGAAGATATGAATTACGTGCTGGTCAGCTAACGAATAATAAACAACCTTTCCTTCTTTACGATTCTTCACAAGTTTCGCTTGCTTTAACACACGAAGCTGATGCGAAATAGATGATTGTGTCATTCCTAATAAATAAGCTAAATCACAAACGCACATTTCAGCTTCAAATAGCGCATGTAATATTCTCGTACGTGTACGGTCACCTAATACTTTAAATAGTTCTGCTACTTTACTTAAACTTTCATCAGTTGGAATTGTTTGTTTTACTTGCTCTACAACTTCTTCATGAATTATCGTTTGAGAACATGTCTCTTGTGGTGTTTCTACTTTATTTCCAGCCATAATAGCTCACCTCTTTAATTGAACATATGAACAATCATTCATATATCTTATACTCTTATTATATGAGCGCCTACTCATATGTGTCAATGAAATCTGAATTTTTTTTATGAACATTCCGTTCACATTTTAGTAAGGCATATACATATTTTCCGCATCCTCTATATTCTCATACAAAAAAGGATGTACAATTCGCACACCCTTTTTTCATATTCCGACATAAAAATTCAACAAAGTAATATATGTTCCCTTTATTTCAACAAAAGAAAAAGCCTTGCGCGCTCCCTAGACGCACAAGGCTTACTGTGTTTATATCCCTTTAATTAGCTTGTTCTAAATTATCCTGCGAACTTCCATCGTCTTTTAAATGACTATGTTTTTTCGAATAAACAAAGTATACAACTACTCCAATCGCCAACCAAATACCAAAGTATATCCATGTTGTTAACGGTAAATTTACCATTAAGAATAGACAACATGCAATTGAAATAATCGGTAAGATCGGTACAAGTGGTACCATAAATCCACGTTGTAATTTAGGATGCGTTTTACGAAGAATGATAACAGTTACACCAACCATGGCGAATGTTAATAACGCTCCAATATTCGCTAAATTCGACAATTCTTTTAAATCGATAAATCCAGCAATTAAAGCACTACCAATTCCTGTTAACCAAACTGAAAATGTTGGCGCTTCAGTCTTCTTGTTAATTTTCGCAAAAGATTTTGGTAATAAACCGTCACGACTCATTGCGAAGAATACACGTGTTGTCGCATAAATGTAAGCGAAAATTACAGCCATAATACCGATTACAGCTCCAATAGCAATTACACCAGCCACTTTATCTTGTCCTACAACCTCTAACACATATGCCATCGCTTCTGGTACATCTAGCTCTTTATAAGAAACCATACCCGTCATAACGAGACAAACTACAACATAAATGATTGTACAAATAACTAACGAAGCAATAATACCAATTGGTAGATCACGTTGCGGGTTTTTTACTTCTTCAGCAGAAGTTGCTAATGCATCAAATCCTAAGAAAGCAAAGAATACTGCTGCTCCCCCTGCGAACACTCCACTTAAACCGTAAGGTGCAAATGGTATCCAGTTTTCTGGTTTCACGTAGAATACACCAACTGCAATGAATAAAACAACAATACCAATTTTAATTAATACCATTATGTTATTCACACGCTTACTTTCTTTCGTACCTCGTGATAATAACCAAGTTATCACTAACGTAACGATAACTGCTGGTAAGTTTACCATACCACCTTGCGCTGGAATTGTTAGCAACGCTTTCGGAATTTCAAGTCCCAGTCCACTCACTAAATTATTGAAATAACCAGTCCATCCGCCAGCTACTGCGGCAGTCGTTACGACATATACGGATAGTAATGTCCATCCCATTAAATGAGCAACAAACTCACCAATTGTTGCATACGAATATGTGTACACACTACCTGAAACAGGAAGTGTAGATGCAACTTCTGCATAACATAATGCTGCAAATCCACAAACAATTGCTGCAATCATAAATGAAAAAATAACTGCTGGACCAGCATCTCTTGCTGCTACTAATCCAGTTAATACTAGAACTCCTGTACCAATTATCGCACCAATCCCTAGCATTGTTAGGTCAAATGCCCCTAGCGTTTTCGTCAAAGTTTTACTTTTACTTTCCCCTAACAATTGCGTAACGGATTTCTTTTTAAATAGGTTGGCCACGATGTATGCCCCCTTTTACTAAGAAGAGCTAAGAGGTATTATCTCTTAGCTCTTATCATGTTGTATTATATATTGTTCGATTTTGTTTTGTATAATGCTTCTATTAGCAAGATACTGTTTCTGCTTCTAATAATTCTTTAGCACCTTTGTACTCTACACCGTGAGCTTCTGCAACTGCTTCAAATGTTACATAGCCATCTAATGTGTTAATACCTTTTAGTAATGCAGAGTTGCCTAGGCAAGCTTCTTTGTAGCCTTTGTTAGCAATTTGTACTGCATATGGTACTGTTACGTTTGTTAATGCAAGAGTTGATGTACGTGGAACCGCACCTGGCATGTTTGCAACTGCATAATGAACAACGCCGTGTTTTTCGTAAGTTGGGTTATCATGAGTTGTAATACGGTCAGTTGTTTCGAAAATACCACCTTGGTCAATCGCGATATCTACAACAACAGAACCTGGTTCCATTGATTTAATCATTTCTTCTGTTACAAGTTTTGGCGCTTTTGCACCTGGGATTAATACTGCACCGATTACAAGATCAGACTCTTTTACAGCTTCTGCAATATTGTAAGGATTAGACATTAAAGTTTTTACTTGGTTTCCGAAAATGTCATCTAATTGACGAAGACGTTCTGCACTTAAGTCGATGATTGTTACATCCGCACCTAGTCCAACTGCAATTTTAGCAGCATTTGTACCAGCTTGTCCACCACCGATGATTGTTACTTTACCACGTTTAACTCCTGGAACACCTGCAAGTAAGATACCTTTACCGCCTTTGTTTTTCTCAAGGAATTGCGCACCAATTTGTGCAGCCATACGACCAGCTACTTCACTCATAGGTGCAAGTAATGGTAGAGAACGGTTTTCTAATTGTACTGTTTCATATGCAATCGCAACAACTTTCTTCTCAATTAACGCTTTTGTTAATTCTGGCTCTGGAGCTAAGTGTAAGTATGTGAATAAGATTAAGCCTTCACTGAAGTGTTTGTATTCGCTTTCAATTGGTTCTTTAACTTTCATAACCATTTCCATGTTCCAAGCTTCTTCAGCTGTATCAACAATTTTTGCTCCCGCTTCAACATACTGAGCGTCTGTGAAACCAGATCCTAAACCTGCACCCTTTTGAATGAATACTTCGTGATTGTTACGAATTAAATGTACAACACCTGCTGGTGTCATTGCCACACGGTTTTCGTTGTTTTTAATTTCTGCTGGTACCCCAATACGCATAATGAAATGCCCCCTTATAATTAACAGAAAAAAGAGATTCTTTTTTCTTTTTGTAATAATTAATAACTTATGTCCTTATTCTAGCATAACTTAAAAGTTATGAAAACGCTAACATATCATTTTTCTAAAGTTTATATATTTAGAATAGTGTAAATATATAAAACATTGATTCTATTAGGGGTTTCGTGACATTCCATTATCTTTCACTCAATTTTTATTATACTTCTTCAAAATAAACAGTAATCATTTATTATTTGACAATAATGTAACAATGTAAAAAACTAAGCGATAACGTATACATATACAGTTATTACTTTACTTAATACTTTAGAGATATATTCTTTTCACAAAAAAACAGCTGCTAGCATTTAGCTAGCAGCTGGGTAACTTATAAATAATTTTAAAAACAAATCATCTGTCGTTTCAGTAATTTTATCAAACAGATCACTTTCTTCCGCTTCTTGCTCTTTTAACATCTTAATTGTTTCACGTGCATCTTCAGGGTAATCAGTTATGATACCATCTACGTTTAACTTATAATATGCCTTTAAATTTTCCATATCATTTACTGTCCATACGTAAATTGGTTTGTTTAACTTCCTTGCTTCTTTTACTAATTTCTTATTTAACATATATTCTTCTGCTACGTAAAAGTCAGCCTTCACATTCTTTAAGTTAGCTCTACTTGCATACAATATATACCCTACTTTTATATCTGGATTTGCACGCTTAAACTCTTTAATAAGCGGATAGTGTAACGTTTGAATTACACATTGCTTCTCAAATTCATTATCTTTAATCGTTTTTAAGACTTTGTTTACAAAGTCTTTTTCGCCCCCATGAAGCTTCACTTCTATATTAAGTTTGATTTTGCCATTTGCTAGCTTAATGATTTCATCAAGTGTACTTATTTGTCCTGAAAGTCCATCTTGACTAAGGGTAAGCTGCCTTAACTCAGCCATCGTTAAATCTGACACATGCACATTTGCATTTGCGAGACGTTTCAGCTTCAAATCATGTATAACCGCTAGTTCACCGTCTTTCGTTTGTAATACATCTATTTCAGCGTAGTCTGCTTTTGCATCAATAGCACCTTGCACAGCTTCTTTCGTATTTTCTACGCCTTTTGATATATACCCGCGGTGCGCCATAATAATCGGTTCTTTATACGAATTTGAAATAAACGTTACAATGAAGGCAACAACCATTCCGGCAGTAATAATTCCTACAATGTATACGCCAATGAATTTCCAACGATGTTTTTGGAAGAAACATTTATCTGCTTTCGTTTTCGAATAATCTAATCCTTCTTCTAATAAAACATCTTCAACCGGTACCTTTTGTAAGTATAATCGCGTAATCGCCATAATATAAAATGGCGTCACGATAAAACTAAATAAATACAATGTACTCGTTAAAAATACAGAAATCGTTGATTCTGCTAATAATGCAAATGTTCCTTTCGGGTTTGTAAATTCATAAACACCCCATAAGCACAATAAATATATTCCCAAAAATACGACATATACAATTCCAATTGAAATAAAAAATCCTACTAAAAAGAGTAGTACTTTAAAAAAGCTTTCCTTTACTAAATTTGCACTTTTACGTGCTGCCACGCGAAATGATTTTTGCTCTAAAACAACAATAGGTAGAACGAAAATCCATCGAAGATTCAAATACGCGACTACAGCAAAGAACGTGTAATAACCAACTTGCCCCATCGTTGTCTTAAACAGTTCTCCTGTAATAAAGTTAGGAATTTGAATTTGCGGGATTAATGCCGTTTCATATCCCATATTTAAAAGAGGCAACAATACGACAGCATATAAAATAAATCCTGGTAAGCAATATGTGAAAAGAGTAGGTAAATACGTTACCGTTTTATATAAAATCGGACGTAATTTCACCTTCTGTCTTTTATGAGCGAAATACGAAATAATAATAAGCACCGCAAATTCCGTAAAGATAAGAAACAGTGCTAACAATGACAAAATCACGATTGCTAAGATGCCATAAGGCGTCTTTAAAAACGCTAATAATTCATCATTTGTCGCATTTGCATAACCACCAAAATACAATAACTTATTAAAAATTATTCCAAATAGCGGAACAAACACAATCGCTGCTAATAATTTATAAGCAAGTTGAAAAGTTAATACATTCCAAAAAGCAAATTTAACTGTTTGAAAGGAATGTCTCATTACTCCTGGTATAGATAGTTTTTTACGGTGTTGCATATATTCCTCCAAATTCTAAAACGGTATTTGAGATGGATTCCATATTTCCAGTTCTAATCCATCTTTTTAATAATAATATATTCCGCTTAACATGAACACTCTTATACATATAATGAAAAAAGTGATGGCTACTTCCCATCACTTTTTCATTTATTCTATTTTTTCTCTAGCCCTTGCCCGAATGCTTTTAAAAAGCTAAAACCAAATGTAATTGCTCGATTGATATCGGGATCTTTTAATACCTTAAAGAAATCCATCACTTTTGTTTTCTTTCCGTTTTTCAGCTCATCCGTTGCAAATTGTAATCCAGTGACTAAACTAGATGTTATTTGCTTCGTTATTTCTGGGTCAACTGAAGATAACGCTTCTCCTGCCCCCATCATATTATTTAACGCATTTTTAACGGGTTCACGATTTAATTGCTCCACAGCGATTTTTGAAACATCTTCCTTCGCAGCAAGTAAACTAATTGCCGCATCTAATATACCAGCCTTCTGCAACTGTGCTAAAAGCTGCATCATTTCTTCTACTGCTTCACGATTATTAGATAGCTCATTTAGAAGTTCATCTGCTACTTGCTGTTTCTGTTCTTCCTCTGTTACAACTTTCTTTTTAATTACAGTAATTTCTTTCGCCACTATCTCCGCCCCCTAGTCCACAAGTGATACGTATTGTTTTCTTTGCCATTTTTGCTGGATTTCAACACCGTTTTGCGGATTACGCTTTTTATCTCTCGGGTTTGAAGATGGTAACGGACGATTCCCTTTTTCACGTAGTACACGCATCTTTACCATCGTTTGTTTGTACGCTGGTGTACACGTATAAAGATCTGTCGCCGTTCCAGTTAAAATATTGATTGCCTCTTCATTTACCGTTGCATGCATCGGTAAATATAGCTCTTTCCCCGTTACACGATCTGTAACAAGTGCCTGTACTTTAATTTTCCCAAATGGTGATGCTAATTCTACAAGACCACCATCTTTCACATTGCGCTCTAGGGCAAGTTCAGGCGAGATTTCAACGAACACTTCAGATACTTTAGATAAAATACCAGCCGATTTATTCGTCATATTCCCTTCATGGAAATGTTCTAACATACGACCATTATTTAAAAGTAAATCATACTCATCTGGCGCTACAACTGGTGGTACCCATTCATCTAATGATAGACGAGCTAGTTTATCTGGGAAGTTAAATCCGTCCACATATAATAGTGGTGTATCGCTGCCATCATGGCTACCCCAACATAAACTATTCCATCCTTCTAAACGATCGTATGTTGCCTGAGAATATAAAGGTGCAAGCGATGCAATTTCATCCATGATTTCACTTGGATTTTCATAATTCCAGTCCCCGCCAAGTGCACGAGCTACTTTTTGTAAAATCCACCAGTCTGGCTTTGAATCACCAAGCGGCTTCAATACTTCATATAATCTTTGAATACGGCGCTCTGTATTCGTAAATGTTCCCTCTTTTTCTAAGCTTGGTGCTGCCGGTAAAATAACATCAGCAAAACGAGCTGTTTTCGATAAGAACATATCTTGAACAACAAGGAAATCTAAATTCGCTAAAATATGTTGTACATGGTTGGCATTCGAATCTACTAAAGCCATTTCTTCACCCATAACATACATACCACGCAGTTTTCCTTCATCTGCCGCAAGTAACATTGCAATATTATTTAAGCCTGGTGCTTTCGGAATTGTAGTACCGTATGCTTTTTCAAATTTCGCACGGAGCGCATCATCTGAAACTGCTTGGTAACCTGGAAGCCAGTTTGGTAATGTTGCCATATCACAAGCGCCTTGTACGTTATTATGTCCGCGTAATGGATATGCTCCTGCACCAGGACGACGATAATTACCCGTAACAAGCAATAGATTTGAAATTGCTGCTGAAGTTGTACTTCCTCCAGTATTTTGAGTTACACCCATTCCCCAAAGTACACAAGTACCATCTGCTTCATATACCATACGAGCCATTTCTTTCAGATTTTCTTTCGAAATCCCCGTAATTTCTTCTGTATAATCAAGCGTATACTTTTCTACCATTTTGCTATATTCATCAAAATTCTTCACATTTTCAGCTATGAACTTTTTATCGTGCCAATCTTGATCAATAATATATTTCGTAATACCAGCGAGCCATACATAATCAGTTCCTTGGCGCGGATGAATGAATAAATCCGCACGCTCTGCCATTTCATGTTTACGAAGGTCCGCCACAATTAATTTTTGGTCATGTAATTTATGAGCACGTTTTACACGCGTTGCAAGTACAGGATGTCCTTCTGTTGGATTTGCTCCAACGATAATGACAAGGCCAGCTTCCGCAATATCTTTCACTGTTCCAGCGTCCCCGCCCATACCGACAGTTTTAAATAAACCGTCTGTTGCTGGAGATTGACAATAACGGGAACAGTTGTCTACATTATTCGTTCCATATATTTGACGGGCTAGTTTTTGCATAAGATAATTTTCTTCATTCGTTACTTTCGAAGAAGAAGTAAATCCAAATGCATCACTTCCATATTCTGATTTAATATGCTGCATATTGGATGCAACAACTTCAAGAGCCTCTTCCCATGAAGCTTCAACAAACATATCTCCTTGGCGAATTAATGGCTTTGTAATACGATCTTCACTGTTTACAAAATCCCATCCAAATTTTCCTTTTACACATGTGGAAATACCGTTAACCGGCGCATCTGAAACAGGCTGTACTTTCAAAATGTGGCGGTCTTTCGTCCATACTTCAAATGAACAACCTACACCACAAAATGTACAAACTGTTTTTGTTTTATTCACTTTCGTCTTACGCATCGCAGCCTCTACTTCTGAAACTGCTAAAATACTACTATATCCAGGCTCTACATCCTTTACAAAATCAATCATCGGATCTAACACATCCGGTTTCAATCCAGTCATGAATCCGGCTTCACCCAGCATTGTTTTTTCCATTAACGCATTACATGGACATACTGTTACACACTGTCCACAACTTACACAAGATGAGTCATTTATACTTACACCATTGTCCCATATAACACGTGGACGGTCTAAGCTCCAGTCTATCGATATAGTTTCATTCACTTGTAAGTTTTGACATACTTCTACACACTGTCCACAAGCAATACATTGATTTGGATCATATCGATAAAATGGATGTGACATATCCACTTCACACGCACTTACTTTTGGCTCATACGGATATTTCTGTTCCTCAATTCCCATCATATGTACTGTATTATGGACTTTACAGTTACCATTATTGTTATCACAAACGGTACAATACAGTAGATGATTCTCTAATATTCGATCCATTGCCTCAGTCTGTGCCTCTTTTGCACGCTGGGACTGTCTTTCGATATGCATACCGTTCTCTAATTTCGTTGAACAAGCACGCAATAACTTTCCATTTACTTCTACAATACACGTATCACAAGTTTGAATTGGATCTACTTCTGGTACATGACAAATTTGAGGATGTTCCAAATTACTCTCGTTAAATAATTGTAGTATCGTCTTTTCACCTGATGCAGAAAATTCTTTACCATCGACGGTTACACGGACTGTCTGTTCTGCCATAGTTTCCCCTCTCCTTACAACCAACTGTACAACACAATTATGAATCCGTTTTCAAAACCGCATTACTGTACATATTTTTGAAACGCTCTACCCAAATACTTTCTTATGAAGTCGATTCTAGATGTTATAAGGTATAACTACGAAAGCTTGAAAATATCACTATTCTACAGTTCTATTATATCGTACATATACAATAATAACCAAAATAATCTGTGATCTTCTTGTTAATAGGTGTTTTTATTTTTTCCATTGTTTTATGATAAATGTGGGAGAGAAATACATATAAAAGGGGAATTAAATATGGGGCCTACGCAAGAGACTTATACAATTGTACGTTATCAATCTGGTACATTTTCAAAACAACTTGACGAGATTGTTACAGAATCTCCTATTACTATTAAATTGAATGGTGAAGAATATGTAACAGTCGTATGCACACCAAATTATATTGAAGATATGGTAATTGGTTTTTTAATTTCTGAGGGGATTATTTCTTCCTATAACGATGTTGAAGAACTATGGGTTCAAAAAGATAACGGAATTGTCCATGTAAAATCATCAAAAGTGAATCCGCTCTATCAAACTTTATATAATAAACGATACATCACTTCTTGCTGCGGAAAAGGTAGACAAGGTTTTATTTTCGTAAACGACGCAGCAAAAGCAAAAGACTTACATGATATACATGTAAAAATTACTCCTGAAGAATGTTTTTACTTAATGAATACTTTACAACAATCTTCCACTACCTTTCGCCAAACTGGTGGTGTTCACAATACCGCGCTATGTGATCGAAATAATATCCTTCTATCAAGAATGGATATCGGAAGACATAATGCATTAGACAAAATATACGGTCATTGTTTACGCAATGATATATCTGTTAAAGGAAAAATTATCGCATTTAGCGGACGTATTTCATCCGAAATTTTACTCAAAGTTTCAAAAATCGGATGTGAAATTGTTCTATCTAAATCTGCCCCAACAAAACTAGCATTGCAACTCGCTCACGATTTAGGCATTACAGTCGTAGGATTTATCAGAAATGAATCCTGCAATATTTACACACATCCACATCGAATTGATGGTTATCAATCGAATAACTAAAATAACTCCTCAATTGAGGAGTTATTTTAGTTATGAAAATGTAATATATTAAAGACTTGAATAGTTAATAAAGTTAATATATAATTTCATTACATATTAAAAAACAAAACATTGTAGCATATATCTTTTCATTCTTTTACAAATTAAAAGAGACTGCTAACAAAACACATACACAATCTTATAAAAGTAATGGATTTATTTTATTTGAAATCGACCAAGGAGGTTACAACTATGGAAATTCGCTTATTAACGACAGAAGACGCAGAAATATATTTAAAAGTTTGTATGGAAGGTTTAACGAAGAACCCGGAAGCTTTTAGCTCTTCCTATGAAGATGTTCTTAAACATGAGGATCCTGTAGCTGCTATGGCAAAACGATTAAGCAATCCGGATAAGTATACTCTAGGGGTCTTCAAAGATGATGATTTAATCGGCATTGCTACTTTAGAAACAAAGCCTTTTATTAAACAAGAACATAAAGCAAAAATCGGTTCCGTTTTCGTTTCCCCAAAAGCGCGTGGCCTTGGAGCAGGACGAGCTCTAATTAAAGCAATTATTGAAAATGCCGATAAATTACATGTAGAACAACTTATGCTCGATGTTGTAGTTGGTAACGATGCAGCAAAAAAATTATATGAGTCATTAGGTTTCCAAACTTACGGCGTACAAGAGCGTTCATTAAAACATAACGGTCAATATTGGGACGAGGAACATATGGTTCTGTTCTTAAATGATTAATACTTCAATATAAGGTGAAACTTTACTCAGTGGGGGAGTTTTCCAAAAACATCTTTCTTAATAAGAAAGATGTTTTTTCATTACAACAATGTAATCTTCATGTCACCTTTATCGATCGTACCAAACCTTTCCATTCATTATACTAAAAATATAAAGTGAAACTTTACTCAGTGGGGAACTACATCCCGCGCTGATCGCATGTACTTGATATGTAGAGGAGAATGTGACATGAAACAAAACAAACGAGCTATGCTTTTAATATTTACTACAGCAATTGTAACTTCTGGATTAGCAATTTTACCTTGGTTTATTATATGAACACTCCCCCTAACAATGAAAAAAGCTGATTGCTTCTTAAGAAGCAATCAGCTTTTTTTATATTATAAAATCCCCAAAATTTTATTTACGCAACTTATAATAATAACCATAGATACGGCAACGCACATGACAACCGTATTACGATCTTGCTTTTCTTTTTTTGAAATTTCTTCTTTTGAATTCATGTGTATGATCTCCTTTTAAAAAAAGTGTGAGATAGGAAATTTTTCTTATCCGATGCGAGGTGAATACGAAAACCCTCTCTATCTCACATACACAATAGAATGGAATTGTCATTTTATAAATAAAATGACATGACGTTATGTCGCAACATAGGGTATTTTGTGTCGCTACGTTTTCTATTATAAAAAATAGTTGTGCAAAACTAGTGCATTTTTTATGTCAATTACTCTGAGCGAAAAAATCAGCCCTCCATTCAATCACATAAAAAGAGTTTTTTATTATTTTCATGTAAACTATACAAGTAGAATGAACAGTTTGGGGTGCACAAGATTATGGTAAAAATTTTATTAGTAGACGATGAAGAACGTATGTTACGATTATTAGATCTGTTCTTAAGCCCTCTCGGCTATTTTTGTATGAAAGCTACCTCTGGCCTTGAAGCACTAAAATTAATCGAACAAAAAGAATTCGATATTATTTTATTAGATGTTATGATGCCAAATATGGATGGATGGGATACTTGCTATCAAATTCGTCAAATTTCCAACGTTCCTATCATTATGTTAACAGCTCGCAACCAAAACTACGATATGGTGAAAGGCCTCACGATGGGCGCAGATGATTATATTACAAAACCATTTGATGAGCATGTATTAGTCGCGCGAATCGAGGCTATATTACGCCGTACAAAAAAAGATGGCTTTGTTAGTTTCAATGGTATTGAGTGGGATAAAACGAAACATACTGTCACAGTTTATGATGAAAAAATCTCGCTAACTCCTATCGAATTTTCGTTACTCGGGCTATTTTTGCAAAATACAAACCGTGCTTATAGCCGAGATGATTTAATCGAAAAAATTTGGGGCTATGAAACAGATATCGAATATAGAACAATTGACTCACACATTCGTAATATCCGTGATAAACTACGCAAAAAAGGATTTCCGATTGAAGATTACCTAGAAACGGTCTATAAAGTCGGATATAAATGGAAAAGTGAATAATTACTTCGGTCAGTGGGAAATCGTATACCACTGACTCTTTATTATGAATAAGGTATGGTGAAAAAATGAGTAAACTTTCCCTTAAAATTGGGACATACTTTTTAATATTAGCTTTATGTATTGAAACAATTGCTTTCGTATCTTTTTATAAAAGCCTTTCAAAAATGCGTATTGTAGAGGAAACAGATGCTCTTTTAGAGAAAGGTAATCGCTATAGTAAAAAAATTAAAAGCCGCGAGAGACGGGATGAATATTATAAAGAAATGAAACACGCTGAACATAATAAAAATCCTAAACGTCCTGTGTACCCTGAGTTCGATATTACGAATGAGGCTGCACACTTAGTTGAATCGGAATCAATTTCTAACTCCGATATAGCTATCATTATTACTGACCATAACGGCAAAATTATTTCCACCTCAGAACCCGTAACAAAAGATATGCAAAAACAACTTACTTGTAAAACAGAAACTGTCCCAGACGGCGGCTTAGTCGTTGAAAGGAACTGGAAAAAATCAAAGTTCATCACAACAGTAAGCCCACTTAACACAACAAAGTTTCAAGGAAAGCTATATATGTTATTAAAAACATCTTTCCTAGAAAATATGTTGCTTAAACTCATGAACCAATTTCTTATCATTAGCGTTTTAACAATTATTTTAACAACAATTTCTGTCTTTGTTTTTTCACGCGTTATTACAGAACCACTTGTAAAAATGAAAAGAGCGACAGAAAAAATATCAAAATTAAACAAGCCAATTCAATTAGGTATTAAACGAAATGATGAACTCGGTAGTTTAGCAAAAACAATTGAAGATTTATCGAGTGAACTTACGTATATGAAAAAAGAGCGCAATGAATTTCTCGCTAGTGTCGCTCATGAACTATTAACTCCATTGACCTATATGAAAGGTTATGCAAAGGTAGCAAAGAGAGACTCTTTAACAAAAGAGGAGCGAGAAGAATACTTACAAATCATTGAGGATGAAACGGATAGTGTAACCGATCTCGTCCAAGATTTATTTATGCTTGTACAATTAGAACAACACCAATTTGTTATAAAAAAACAAAAAGTACTTCTCCAGCCATTTTTAGAACGAATGGTAGAAAAAACAAAAACAACATTAACAAATAAGCAAATGCAGCTTCATGTATATTGCAAAGATGATTTAGAAGTTTGTATAGACGAAAGACGTATGGAACAAGTTATGTTAAATTTATTACACAACGCTTATCAACATTCGCCAGAAAACACAGCCATTACGATACGTGTACTTACAAAAACAGATTCTTTTACAATAAGTGTACAAGATGAAGGTGAAGGCATTCCTGAAGAAGATATCCCGCATATATTTGACCGTTTTTATCGTGTCGATAAATCTAGAACACGAGCTACAGGCGGAAAAGGCATCGGGCTAGCTGTTGCAAAGGAAATTGTAGAATTGCATAACGGTTCTATTCTAGTAACAAGCCAATTAGGAGCAGGAACAAACTTTATAATTAAACTCCCTTTTGAATAATATGCGTGTGAAAACACCAGTAGTAGTAAACACTACTGGTGTTATTTTGTTCATAAAAACAGCTCATATAAGCTAAGCTTTTGAAATTATTCTTATTTCAATATAAAATAAAGGTACATTTGCAAAGATTTGGAGGGTGATATAATTGGATATCCATGTATTAACAAAAGACGAAGCAGAAATTTACTTAGAACTTCGCGTAGAAGGATTAAAGCAAAACCCTGAAGCATTCAGCTCTTCTTATGAAGATATTATTAATAAAGAGTGTGCGATTGAATATAAAGCACAAAAATTAGCACAAGATGAAAACTATACGCTAGGTGCATTTAAAGATGGAAAATTAATCGGGGTTGCAACACTGGAAACGAAACCATATGTAAAACAAGAACATAAAGCTAAAATCGGTTCTGTATATGTATCTCCAAAAGCGCGCGGACTTGGAGCAGGAAAAGCACTTATTAAAGAATGTCTTGAGCTTGCTAAATCTTTAGAAGTAGAACAAGTTATGCTTGATGTTGTCGTTGGCAACGATGGAGCGAAAAAACTTTATGAATCATTAGGTTTTAAAACATTCGGTGTACAAGAACGTTCATTAAAATATAACGGACAATATTGGGACGAAGAGCATATGGTCTTATTCTTAGATGAAAATAAATAATAAAAAACATCCTCATGTTTGGAGGATGTTTTTTACTTTCTTGTAAACCATGCCTTATGTAATAA
Source organism: Bacillus sp. S71 (assembly GCF_016625265.1). NCBI lineage: Bacteria > Bacillati > Bacillota > Bacilli > Caryophanales > Bacillaceae > Bacillus > Bacillus sp. S71. The sequence continues at coordinate 167,210 of NZ_JACVUW010000009.1, forward strand.
TTGAATCGCTTTCGCAATCTCTTCCTCTGATAATATCGCAAACCCAAGTAAAACTACACTCTCAGGTGCCGTACCGTCTTTATAGTACGTAGACACAGGATATATTTTGATACTATGTTTCGCAGCTTCTTGAATTAATTCTTCTTCCCGCATTCCATTATGCACTTTTAATAAAATGTGTAATCCCGAATCTTCTCCTATCACTTCAACACGATTAGAGAAATACTTCTCTATTTCAAAAACAAGTCGATCTCTCTTCTTTCGGTAGACAACACGCATTTTATGAATATGTTTTTCCCAATATCCTTCATTTAAAAATCTTCTAATCACTTCTTGATCTATTCTTGAAACACTTTGTGTATAAAATAAATATTGCTGTTGATACTTTTTAATTAATTTCTTCGGCAACACCATATAGCTCATCCGTAGCGATGGCAATAATGCTTTAGATAGCGTCCCCATATAAATAACTTTCCCCTCTGTATCTAACCCTTGCAGCGCCGGTATAGGCTTTCCAGAATAGCGAAATTCACTATCATAATCATCTTCAATAATATACCTGCTCTCTTCTTTCTTCGCCCATTGTAAAAGCTGCGTCCTTCTCGTAATAGGCATAATCATTCCATATGGGAATTGATGAGAGGGCGTTACAAATACAACATTTGCATCGCTATTTTCTAAATCTGCAATACAAATTCCATCTCTATCTAAAGATAACATTTGGACCCTTCCTTCTCCCTGTTCAAAAACAACCATCTTCCTATGATACCCTGGGTTTTCAACTGCATAATTGCTTCCCTTTAACAATTGAAACAATAGTTTCACTAATATTTGTGTTCCCGCTCCTAATACAATTTGACTAGCTGAACAACGTACACCTCTAGATTCATACAAATAATTCGTAATCTCTTCTCTTAAGCTCGCTTCCCCTTGAGGGTGTCCTAGAAAGAGAAGTTCATTATTATGCGGCTGCCATACTTCATTTACAATTTTCCGATACATATTAAATGGAAATGCATTCGTATCAATTCCTGTTTGTGTAAAGTCAAATTTATAACTCTTCTCCTGAAACAGTACTTCTTCTATTCTCTCTCCGCTATCCTCTACATGAACCATTTGCTCAATCTTGCATACAAAATAACCTTTTCTCGATATCGACTCAATATAACCTTCTGCAAGTAATTGTTCGTACGCTGCCTCTACTGTATTTTTACTTACTTGTAAATGTATCGCTAACTTTCGCTTAGCCGGTAATTTCGTAAAAGGGACAATCGATCCATCTTTAATCTCTTTTTTTATATACTCATACAATTGCACATACAATGCCTTTTTACTATTCATATTTAAATTAGGCGTTAATTCTAACATAATATCTGACCCCTTAATAAAACTAAAATCTGATACTTTTTACAGTACCAGATTTTATATATAATTCCTTTTATCATGTCACACATAAAAAATCAAATACCGGAGAGGAGAAACATGATAATGAACAATGGTAGACGTATCGGACTCATTATGATTATTACAGGGGCTACATTATGGGGATTATCTGGTCCAATGATTCAGTGGCTATTTCAACATACTAATGTATCCTCAATTGATTTTTTAACAATTCGATTGTTGCTTGCAGGAATATTTATTTTGTCTTTCTTACTTATAAAGAAACAAAACATATTTCAAATTTGGAAACACCCTAGATATTCTATACAACTTATTATTTTTTCTATTCTCGGCATGCTTGGTGCGCAATACGCCTTTATCGAAACAGTTCATATTAGTAACGCGGTCACAGCAACACTATTTCAATTTCTAGGTCCTGTTCTTATAACCATGTATGTTGCATTTGAACAAAGAAAATTCCCTGCTTCCATGCAACTATTCGCAATTATAGCCGCGCTAATAGGAACATACTTTATTATTACAAATGGCTCAATTGAAAATGTTGTTTTATCTAAAGAAGCTATTATTTTTGGACTATTAACAGCAATTGGATTTGCATTTTATACCCTTCATCCGGCTTCTCTCATTAAAGAATGCGGGACAACTGTAGTAATTGGTTGGGGGATGTTAATCGGAGGAATTGCACTACTTATTTATAATCGTTCATTCGGGTGGAATCACTTTTCACAAACCCTTACACTAAAAACTTTTTCTATGCTTATTCTTATCATTATTAGTGGTACCCTTTCTTTCCTTCTATATATCGGTAGTCTTAAATATTTAGCAGCAACAGAAACAAGCATTTTATCTAGCATTGAACCCCTTGTAGCTGCCATCGTTTCAATTACTTGGCTAAATGAATCTTTTGGAACATATCAATTATTAGGCGGCGTATGTATCGTTCTGTCCGTTATTTTTTTGACGATGCCTCAAAAAGAAACCGAACCAACCTATACAACTGAACAAGTATAAAGTGAAACTTTAATTAGTGGGGCTATCTCCCACTGATTATTAACCTACACCAATCGGGCTTTTACGGGATAAAAAATGTCAAAAGAGGTCGTACAAAACTTACGACCTCTTTTTATACTTTAAAGGAATTGTCCCGCCTTCTAGCAAATACAATTACACTAACAATAAAAACTAGGAGTGTGGCACCATGAAAAAAATCGGAACTATGCTACTTCTCTCCTTCCTCATCACTGGATGCACACCAGCACAACCTGATTCAAAAGCATCTAAAACTGAAGCTGTCGCAACGTCATCCAATCAAGTGAACGCACCTTCCTTCTTTCATCTTAGTGTTTTAAAAGATGTAAATTGGGAAGAAGCCCCCTCATTCATAGACGGAAAAATACCTTTAAAAGGCATCGAAGGAAAAATCGCAATGGCTGATAGTCCTATTATCGCGAATGAACAAAATGAAATAATGTGGTACTTTCTAGATTCTGAAATACCAACTGGAAAATTGTCTATTATTGCGCTAAAACAAGGATCTGTAACTCCGACACCAGTACTCTTTCAAAAAGAAACTTCCAAACAAACTTGGACCACTTCAAATACAATCGATTCTACTACAAACGAACTCCCTCTCACTATGTCACTACCTTCATCTGGATTATGGTTATTAAATATATATGTGAATGAAAAATATTATGATCAGTTTGTAATCACTGCTGAGTAAAGTGACAAAAATAAACCACTTTCTTACAATAATGTAATTTCTACGTCATGTACTTCGATAGTTGAATTATCTCTCTTCTCTTATACTTAAAGTAAGAAATGAAACGAGGAGAGATGAGAGATGAAAAAAATGATAGAAGTAATCGTAGCAGTAACTGAGGTTTTAGTGAATGGTAAACAAGTTGCAATGGAATTAAATAAATAGTGAAGAAACATAAATAATTCTACACTTCTTCATTATTTTGATTTCTTATCTCAAAAAAGCAGTGCCTTTTAGGCACTGCTTTTCGCTATTAATAACTTGGTATTTTCGTAATTTGCGCCACGCCCGAATCAATAGCTGCTTTCGCTACTGCTTCTGCAACACTTGGAACAACTCTTTTATCTAATGGATTCGGGATTACATAATTCGCATTACGTTCTTCGTCAGTAATGATGTTAGCGATCCCATATGCTGCCGCTAATTTCATCTCTTCTGTAATATCAGTTGCGCGCACATCTAACGCACCGCGGAATATTCCGGGAAACGCCAATACATTATTTACTTGATTCGCATAATCCGAGCGCCCAGTTCCTACTACAGCTGCCCCAGCCTCTAATGCATCCTCAGGGAAGATTTCTGGAATTGGATTCGCCATTGCAAACACAATTGCTTTCTCATTCATCGTCTGTACAAGTTCTTTCGTTAATACGTTAGGAGCAGATACGCCAATAAAAATATCAGCTTGGTGAATCGCTTCTTTTAACGTTCCACGCACATGTTCACGATTTGTCTTTTTTGAAACTTCAATTTGTGCTTCGTTCATCCATGTTTCACCTTCACAAACAATACCTTCTAGGCTAACTAGCGTAATGTGCTTTGCACCAGCCTTTAATAATAATTTTCCAATTGCAATTCCTGCCGAACCCGCACCGTTAATAACGATTTTTACATTATCCATTTGTTTGCTAACAACTTTTAATGCATTAATAACAGCTGCTAAAACGACAATAGCTGTTCCATGTTGATCATCATGGAATACAGGAATATTCGTTTCTTCTTTTAATCGTTTTTCAATTTCAAAACAACGCGGTGCTGCAATATCTTCTAAATTAATCCCTGCAAATGTAGGCTCTAAATTTTTTACAAGGGTAACGATTTCATCTACATCCGTTGTGCCTAAACATAATGGGAAAGCATCTACATTCGCAAACTTCTTAAACAAAATACTTTTTCCTTCCATAACAGGCATAGCCGCTTTCGGTCCAATGTTTCCTAAACCGAGTACCGCTGTTCCATCTGAAACAACTGCCACCATATTGCCACGTGCTGTATAGTCATACACTGTTTCTTCATCTGCCGCAATTGCTTTACACGACTCCGCTACACCTGGTGTATACGTCAGGCTTAAATCATCCGCTGAATTTACCTCCACTTTACTTGTAATTTCAATTTTCCCTACTAATTCTTTATGCAATAACAATGATCTTTCATTAATTTGATTTGCTAACATACTTATAATCTCCCCTTAATTTGACAAGCTAGCTATATGAATATAGCTAGCTTGTTTGATCATGAAAACATTTTTAATAATATTGTCGCCGTTACAACCATTGCCGCCCCGCCTAAACGAGTTGAAATTTGCGCGAACGGCATTAATTCCATACGATTTGAAGCTGATAAAATAGCAACATCTCCAGTTCCGCCTAAACCGCTATGACATCCAGTTACAATCGCCGATTCAACTGGATACATCTTCATCACTTTCCCTACAAGAAAACCTGATGCTACCATTGTAAGAACAACCGATGCGCACACAACAACATATCCTACTGAAAGAACTGCTGCTACGTCTTTTAATGGAATATATAGCAATCCTAATCCAACCATTAAAGGCCAAGTTAAATTCTTCGAAATAAATTTATATAAATGGAATGCTCCTTGCTCCATTTTTGCTGGCATTAATTTAAAGTATTTCACAAGTGCTGCTGAAAAAATCATAATGATTGCCCCAGGAATACCGATGAACTTAGAAGCAAATCCTCCGAAGATGAAGAACGTACACGCAATTAATAAACCTGCTCCCATTAATGAGAAGTCAATTGGCTTCTCTGTATTTTGTTCTTTTAATAATTCTGCTTGATTGTCTGTTTTCACTAATACACCGTTACCACTAAGCTCCGGTTTCTTCTCACCTAAACGCTTCATATACCCTGCACTTACAATTGCGAACATATTTCCAATAATAGCTGCTGGAATAAGCTGTGATACAAACGTTACTGATGATTCATTTAAAATATCACTATACGCTAGCGACAATGGTAAAATCCCTTCCCCGATACCACCACTCACAATTGGTACGATGATAAAGAAGAATGTGTGCTTCATTTCAAATCCAAATAATGAACCGACCAATAACCCTACTGCTACAGAAGCTAACGTCCCTACTACTAAAGGAATAAACATGCGAACGAAACCTTGTACTAACACTTTACGGTTCATTCCTAAAATACTTCCGACTACTAAACAAGAAATATATAAATATAAAAAGTTCGATTTTTTCATTAACATAGTCGCAGCTTCCATTGAAGCTGGATTCATCCAGTTAAAAAATACAAGTAATGATGGAATAAATAACGAAAGTATTGCTGGACCGCCGATATTTTTTAAAATTGGAATTCTCATCCCAATATCGCCTAAGAAAATCCCCATGATCATAATAACTGCAAATCCACCAATCATATCTGCTGGCAATTTATTATATACAGATGCCCCATAAATAATAGCAGCCAATACTACATATAACGGTAAAGGTATAACACCGATTTTTACATTCATAATTTTAGAAGCGAAAGATTCTCTTTGTACTTCATTTCCTCCAGAAAATGATACCGCTTCCACATTCTTTTGAATTCCCATATGGCACCCCCTCGTTTTCTTAATAACAATATTAAAACGCTTTCAATAGTAAAAATAGTTTTTGTAAGTTTTGTAATTGATTTTGTAATTAAAAAAAGTATAAGCGACTTATATTAAGTCGCTTATACGTAAAACTCTATTTTCTTTTGATCAACACATCTTAATTTACTTACAGGTCTTCCCACATGTTGGTACATCATTTCGTTTTCTAACACCCCAATGTCAGTCAAAAATATTACATATTTTCGAATAGAAACTCTTGAAATTCCAACTAATTGTGCCATTTCATCTGTTGTAAACACTCTTCCATTCAGCGACTCGATCTTCTGCCAAATTAATTGCAACGTTTGCTTCGTTAACCCTTTCGGAAGCTCTTTCGTAACAGTAGGCTCCCTTTTTTCTTTTTGTAAAATTAACGAATCTAATTCCGATTGACTAATTTTTTGTTGTTCTTTCATGAAAGTAAGTTTTTCTCGATATATAGTTAATGCCTCTTTAAATCGTTCAAATGTAAATGGTTTAATTAAATAATCTACTACACCATATTGTAATGCTTTTTTAATACTTCCCATATCATGTACAGCTGAAATCATTATAATATCGATTTCTTTTTCTTGATTCCGAATATACATTAAAAGCTCAAAACCAGTCTCTTCAGGCATAAAAATATCAAGTAATACTAAATCTACTCGTGATTTCTCTAATATTTCTATCGCCGACTTTACCGAGTTAACTGCTTGAACAAGTTCAAACCCTCCTACTTGCTCTAAATAATGCGTATTTAACATCGCTACCATCGGGTCATCTTCTACAATTAAAACTTTAATCATATTTGCCTCTCATCCCTACCTTTAGGTATTTCAATTGTTATCGTTGTTCCCTTTCCTACTAATGAATGCATATGAATTTCCCCATTTATTCGCTGTATACTTTCTTTTACAAGATACAAACCATAACCGCGGTTATCTCCCTTTGTGGAATAACCTTTCGTAAATAATTCCTCTATTTCTTTTTCTTGTATACCTTTTCCCGTATCTTGCACTGTAATAATTAATATATCCCCGTGTTGTATCTTAACTTCAACTTGTTTCTGTTCACAATTCGTAACTGCCTCTAATGCATTATCAATTAAATTTCCAACAATCGTAATAAGTTCATGGATAATACTTTCATCATCTATTTCCGGCATATAAGAATCTTCACTTATAATTAATTTTATATTTTTCTCTCTAGCATAGCTGAGCTTACCGAGTAAAAAACCAGCAAATACTGGACTTTTTATTCTTTTCATAACTCCACCAATTTCATATTGATGCTCTGATACCATGCCGCTTATATACTTCTGTAATTCTTCATACTGTTTCATATGTGTAAGCCCTAATACGACATGCATCTTATTCATAAACTCATGAGATTGTGCCCGTAATGCTTCTGCATATAGTCTAATACCAGTTAGTTCCTCTGCTAGTTTTCTAATCTCTGTTTTATCACGAAATGTTGCAATTGCACCAACTATTTCTCCTTTTACATATAAAGGAACTCGATTCGTCACAATCGTAATTCCGTAAATATTTTGTTCTTCGTTTAATTGTACTTCTCCCGTTTGCAATACTTCTTTTATACGTGAATTTGGCATATACAACTCAACATCTTTACCGATAAAATCTTCTTCAAGTCCGCTTTTTTTAAATAGACGTTTCGCTTCATTATTAATTAACGTTACTCTAGCCTCTCTATCTACAGCAATAATACCTTCCTTTACAGATTGTAGCATCGTATTTCTTTCTTCAAGAATTTTTGCTATCCTGTGCGGCTCAAGACCGAATAAGCTTTTCTTTATATGTCTAGCTAGCAATATTGCTCCTATAATTCCGACTAATACACCAACTCCGACACCAATATAAATGATATGTCTACTTTCCTTAACTCTCTCTTTTACATTATCTGCTGAAATACCAACAGCCACTGCTCCAAGTTGTTCACCTGTTTTGGAAAATATCGGTACAAACACTCGCATGGAAATACCTAAAGTTCCTTCTGCTAACGATACATGTTCTTTTCCTTTCAATACAGGCCCTTCATCCCCGCCAATAAAATGATGACCTATTTTTTGAGGATCTGGATGAGATTTTCTTATTCCATCCATGTCCATAACTACAATAAATTGAACACCTGTGTTTTTTAATATCCTATTTGTATACGTTTGGATTGCAGAGGTATCTGCTTTTCCAACCAAGCCATCGATTACAATCGAATCATTCGCCACAATGTGTGCAATTGTTTTTGCTTTCTCTGCTTGGCTATCCTCCGTCGTCCGTTCTACATTATGACTAATTAATATATCTGTCACAAGTAAAGAAAAAATTACAACTGTACAAACTAACAATGTAATCGTTTTCCACAAATTCCATAGTCTTTTTCTTTTGTTCATCCCGTTAATGACTCCCCTAATTGCTGAATAGAAAAATAAGTAAGGTGATATTATTTTCACCTTACTTATCTGCTATTATTATACTTTAAATTTACTAGTCATCGCTTGTAGTTCTTCGGCCATCTCAGCTAAGTTTTGCGAAGCTGAACTAATTTCTTCCATGGAATTAACCTGTTCTTCTGTTGAAGCTGCAACACTTTGCATACTAGCTGTATTTTCTTCTGCAGCAGCTGCAATTTCATCAATAGCATTTGTCACTTCATTTGCATCTCCAGCAATTCTCTTCGTTGTTTCTACCATTTGATTAACTTGAGAAACAATATGTGTAGTAGAACTTAAAATTTCCGTAAAACTTACTTTCGTTTTTGTTACAACATCAAGGCCTTGTTGAACTTCTCCATTCACATTATCCATTGCCTTAACAGTATGTTCAATATCCGCCTTAATTTCTGCGATTAAATTTGCAATCTCTCCAGATGACTCTCCTGATTGCTCTGCTAATTTTCTAACCTCATCTGCTACAATAGCAAATCCTCGTCCCTGTTCACCTGCTCTTGCTGCTTCAATAGCCGCATTCAAAGCTAACAAGTTTGTTTGAGTAGCGATATTTTGAATTGCTTCAGAAATAGCTCCTACCTGCTTTGATTTCTCATCAAGAAGTTTAATAATAGCATCTGACTCGGATACCGATCTAGAAATAGACTGCATTTGTTTTGCGGTTTGTTCAACTAAATCTTCTCCCTCTTCAGCTCTTTCTCGCGCATGTAATGAGGAAATAGAAATTGACTCTGCGCTTCCAGTTACATCTTGAATTGCTGTATTTACTTGTTGCAATGTAGCCGCACCTTCTTCAACACCTTGACTTTGTGATTCGGCCCCACCTGATACTTGTTCCATTGCAATTGTAATTTGGTCTGTCGCATCATTTGCTTGCTGCACGCTTGCTGTTAACTCTTCTGCCGATGCTGCAACATGTTCTGCTGAAAAGCTAATTTGGGTAATAACATCTTGTAAAGACGTAGACATTTCATTAAATGAATTCCCTAATTTTCCTATGTCATCCTTGGAATGGATTGTAATTTTCTCTGTTAAATCTCCCTTACAAATTTTATATGCCGATTCAGCTATTTTTCGTAATGGCCTTGTAATAGACTTTGTAATGAAATAAATTAATACACTACCAAATGCAATAGCAATAGCAATGACAATCAAAGTCTTATAAAACACTGGACTGGCAGCTTGGGTAATTTCTTCATCGAACATAACGCCAACTACTTTCCAGCCCGTTTTCTCATTTGTTGCAAAGATTAAATTCTTTTTATCATCTTGTTCTGTATAAGACACATTTCCTTGTTTATCTTCATAAATTGGTTTAATCCAAGGATCAGTAACTTTTGCACCTGGTTTTCTAGATGGATGACTAACAATTTGCTTATTTTGATCTAAAATAACTGCATAACCTTTTTCACCAATGTTAATCATTTTGGAAATTTTTAAGATGTTATCTAAGTTTAAATTAATTCCTATAACACCTTTACCATCTTTTACTTCTTTCGCAATCGTCACTACCATATTTTTTGTAGATGCTGACTGATATGGCGCAGTAACAATTACTTTCCCTTTATTTTCATGTGCTTCTTTATACCAAGATCTATCTGTTGGATTATACCCATCAGCCATTTGAATAAATGGTTCTCTTATAAACTTTCCCGTCTCTGTTCCAATATAAATACCTTCTACTTCTGGATGAAGCTTTATATATTGTGCTAACTTCGTTCTTACTATTTCTTCTTGTCCATTTGGATATGTATCCTCTGTTAAGATGTCTGCAAAGTACGTCGCATCAACAAATTTCTCTTCTATATTTTGAGAAATAACAGTATTTAAAATCGAAATATTCTCCTTTGCTTTATCTGTCATTTGATGTTCAAAATTTGTTTTGGCAGTTTGATATGAAACACCACCGATAATAATTCCTGGTATAGTTAAAATAATAAAAAATGAAATGATTAATTTTTTATTGATACTCATACATTTAACCCAGTTAAATATTTTTTGCATAATAAGCCTCCTTTATGTAATGTAGATACTTGTGTCATTTTATACAATTAACATGTATAAAACAATATATAATGATAACATGTAAATTTTTCGTCAATTATGCATTTTTGCATATTCACTCCTTATACGTATTTTAATCATAAAAATAAGAGAACTTTAGCATTATATATGCTAAAGTTCTCTCATTTCTTAACAGCTTCTACTCTACAAAACTTCTCTTATAATCCTCAAATCTTTACCCTTCGCCTTATAGTCATATTACTAAAACTCTTCGTCCTAATTTATTTGGCGCTCTTTACATAACTAATTGCCTGACTTCCCATTTGTACCCATGCCTGTTCAAAGGTTTCTCTCGGTACTTTTACATCTAAGCTATCCTCAAGTGGATCTCGAATATATACAGATTCCTGATCATATCCAATAAGTACAACACAATGTTCATTATACGTAATAGAAACATCTCCACTATTTGTTTCCCATGTAGTAAATTCATCTTCATCTAATGGTGCAAATGTTGCATTCGTGATCATGACTACAGGTTTCCCTGCTTTTACACTCTTATAAATTTCTTCTATATTCTTCCCTGTTAAGTCTACAGCTTTATTAGGTAAATATTTTTCCGCTAACTGAAAAAGTGGCCCATGATATACACCGTATCCTGATTCAGAGAATGTATAAATATTACCTACAAATCCTTCATTTGGATTCCCGCGCACACCATCTTCTATAAAATTAACTTTTTTTATTTCATTTGCTAATGTCATCTTATCCACTGAAACACCAGCGTATTGTAACATCATCGCTAAGCTTGTCACTTCACAGCCTCTATCCAATTCTGGTAACTGCTGAATTAATGGAACATTTGATAAGATGACTTTTTCATCGTTATTACTAAACTCCGTTTCTTTTCCTCTTTGTATATTTGAGAGTGTTAACTTCTCTACATACTTTGGAATTCCATTTGTATATACACTCCATATTGCTGCACCTAGTAAAGCTGTACATATATACCACTTCAATTTTCTTATCGCTTTCACGCCCTTATTAATTCGTTAAATAAGAATAAAATGCGTCAGCATCCGTTCGTATCATCGGTACAAAATTTAGTTCTTTTCCTTTTTCAGGCTGATCTTTTTTTATCTTTTCCGCTAACTCTTGAATATTCATATTCATTTTATCCATATTAAGCTCATCTGCCATTTGTAGCACCTTTTGTTCATTAATTTCTCTTAATATTTGATATATATCTTTACCATACAAATCAATATGATATTTTTTTGCTTCTTCCTGTACTTTTTGTTCGTACACTTCTTGTGCTAACTCTTCAATCTCTTTTCCTTTTTGAGAAATGTCTAACTTTCCTGCTTCTTCTCTTACTTTCTTTCCGTAGATTTCTTCCGCGATGTCTTCGATTTCTTTTCCATCTGTCGAAATACCTAATTTATCTGCTTCATCTTTAATTTTAATCGCATTAATTTGAGTAATTAAATCTACAATTGATGCATTCTCTATAGATATACCTAGCTTTAATGCTTCTTGCTTTACTTTTGTTTCATAGATTTCTTCTGACAGCGTCCCAACATCTTTTCCTTCAATCGATATGCCTAACTGCTCTGCTTCCCTTCCTACTTCTGTTTCATGAATTTCTTTTTCTAGTGTAATTTGTTCTTTTCCTTCCGTTTCAATACCTAGTTTCTCTGCTTTTTCTTCTGTATGCACTGCATGTATCTTACCATTGTTCAATTGTTCTTTACTGCGCTGTGTGTAATCTGTCTTTCCTTTTTGTGTTTCAGAAGGAGAGGCACCCCCTAATATACTTAAACTCATTACTCCAATAGTGAATACCGTCATCATTTTCTTTTTCAAAATCAATTCCTCCCTCTTCCACTTTCTTTTACATCATTCCCTATACATAATCGAAATAACGTTATGATCGATATAATCTGCTCAAATACCTTTTTATAATCGCTTCTTCATACGGCGAACTTTCTGTATATCATACATGTTATAAATAGTTTCTTAACTTTCCCTTAAAAAAAGACGACCTTGTAAAAACAAGGTCGTCTTCTTACTTATATTTTTTGGTTTTTAGGGAAAATCACTTCAAAACAAGTGCCATCTCCCCATTTGCTCTCTACTGATATTTTTCCATAATGCTTTTCTACAATCCAATTTGCAATTGAAAGACCTAATCCAGCTCCTTCTGACGTACTTCTTGCTTTATCCCCTTGATAAAAACGATCAAATAATTTCGGGATATCTTCTTCTTTCACTCCTATCCCGTCATCTTTCACCTGTATACGAATTGAACTACTCGTTTGCGTGCAATCGATTTGAATATGCCCACCTTCGTTTGTATACTTCATCGCATTATCTAACAGTATGACCATCATTTGATGAATCCGCTCTCTATCCCCCATAAAAGATACACCACGTTCTACTTTTAGCATCATTTCTTTTTCTTGATAAGAAGCAATCTCTTTATATGGAGCTACTATTTCTTCTAACAATTTATCAAGTTCAAATGTTTTCTTATCCATCTCAATTTGATTAGAATCAGAACGTGCTAGCAATAATAAATTACTAACGAGTTTCGATAACCGCCTACATTCTTTTGAAATTGTAGAAATATCCATCGCTTTTTCTTCTATCGTAGCCGATGGTGACTGGAATAAAACATCCGTTTTTGATTGAATAACTGCAAGTGGTGTCCTTAGTTCATGTGATGCATCAGAAACGAATTGCTGCTGTTTCTCCCATGAATTTTGAATAGGTACGAGTGCTCTACCAGCTAGGAAAAAACCGATACCTATCGCACAGAGGCTTCCTATGCTACAACCTATAACGAGGATTAAAAATAAAGTATTTAACATTCTTTCTTCCGCTGTTATATCTCGCACGATTTGAACTATTTCTCCATCTTTTTGAAGCGAAAATGATCTAAAATATCGTTCTTGTACTTTAATATCTTGTAAATCCTCTAATTTTTTTGGAGAAAACTTCTCCAAATTCTCTTCAAAAATAGAACAAAGTTTACGGTTATCTCCCTCTATTTTCACTGTTTTTCCATTCCAAGTTATTCTAACTATTCGCGGATCTCCAATTTGGATATTCTCCATGCGTTTTCTTGGTGGTATTTTAACATCTAATTTTTCTCTATACTGAGCCAGCATTTTTATAGATTGATCCACTTCATTATAAATACGCTTATATGTGTACGAATAAATAATACTACCTAATATACCTATTAATAGGATAAATACTAATGAATTCACTATAGTCAAACGAATGCGTGTCTTTTGAAACATACTTCCCTTTTTCATTGTTCTTTTAATATATATCCAATACCTCGAACGGTTTGAATATCTTTCTGATAACCGAATGGCTCTAATTTTTTACGCAAATGATGCACATACACTTCCACAATCGCTACTGTCGTATCTGAATCAAATCCCCAAACACGATCAAAAATTTGTTCACGCATTAAAATCTTCTCGCTATTTTGAATAAGATACTCTAGTAGCTCATATTGTTTCAATGTCAACTTAATACTTTGTCCATCTACTTGAACATCTTTATCTTTTCCGAACAATTCAATCCCTTTATAGCGAATCGTTTGCTGCGTTGTTAAACTACCACTTCTGCGTAGTAAAGCGCGAATTCTCGCTTTTAATTCAGGGGCCTGAAATGGCTTAACGATATAGTCATCTCCACCAAAGTCCAATCCCTTCACCCGATCTTCTAAAGAATCTCTCGCTGTCAAAAACAGGACTGGTGTTTCAATCTTTTCATCACGTATTTTTTGAATCACTTCAAATCCGTCCATCCCTGGCATCATCACATCCAGCAAAATTGCATCATATATATTTTGAAGAGCTAAAAACAATCCATCTTCTCCATTTATTGCCGTATCTACTTCAAATTCATCACGCAAAATTTGTACGATAGACTCTAATAACGAAGCATTATCTTCTACTACAAGTAAACGCATGCTCTCACCTTCCATCAAATAGTTCAATTCTATTTATTATTACATTTCTTCTCTTCATAACAAAAGAATGTAGTTACATTACGTAATTTCATTTTTAACTATTTCCTTCTAAAATTTTGAAGTTTTATTATAAAAACTTTGTCTTAAATTTAGCTTAATAAAAAATTGAAAGAGATAAGATTCCTCTTATCTCTTTCAATTTTTTATTACATATACCTTTTTACTCGGCAACTCTAAACAATTTAGCTGACCGCCATACACAGCCCCGCCATCAATTCCAATAATACGATTACTACCAAAATACACTCCGCACTCCTCACTACCATGAAGCGTTTTTGTTTCCGTATGCCCAAATACAACAACCTTTTCACCGCTATATCCATTATGAAATTCATTACGGATCCACATTAACGTATATGGTTCAGATTCAGAAACTCGTTTCATCGGTTCAACCCCAGCATGTACAAATATATACTCTTCTGTTTCAATATAATGATCTAATTCTTGAATAAACTTTATATGTTCCTCTAATACACGAGAGTGTAAAATTGGTTTTTGGAAGTCTTTCTCATTAACCACAATATCTTCTTCTACAAATCCATAGCTATATAATGTCTTATCTCCACCATTTCTTTTTACCCAATGGTTCCATGAACGTTCCTCATTTGTCGTTAACGCCTTAATCATCATATCTTCATGATTTCCCTTTAAAATGAGTGCTCCCTCTTCTTTCAATTCTCTTACCTTTTCAATTACAGCACGCGCATTTGGACCACGATCTACATAATCTCCCAGTAAGATTAATTGATCCTGTTTCGCATCATATTGAGCTTCTTCCAATAACTGTTCGAACTTTTCTATCTCTCCATGAATATCACTAATAACAAGAATTCTTTTCATATTATCCCCCCTCTTTCTAATTATAGTTCAAAACAACAGAAAATTCCGAATCTTAATCTTGAATCATATTTATCACGCATTAATGGGCCGTAAGACCCCCACTGATTAAAGTTTCACTTTATTACAAACTAAACTATTATCCTTACAACAATGTAAGTCTCTTGTCATCCAATTCGATAGTTGTAATTACTGTATTTCCTTATACTGAAAGTAAGAAATGAAACAAAAAACAAGGAGAGATGAGAGATGAAAAAAGTAATGGAAGTTGTAGTAGCGGTAGTAGAGGTTTTCGTAAATGGTAAACAAGTCGCAATGGAGTTAAATAAATAATGAAAAGGACAACATTCACTCTAGACCCTTTACTCATATAAAAGAGATAAGACTTCATCATTTCTTTGATCCCTTATCTCCCTATAAAGAAAGCCGTATCCCTTTTAAGGATACGGCTTTCTCTTATTTTTGACTCGTACGAGCTGAAATGCTAATTGCTCTATCTGTTGCTTTGGCAGCTTCATCTAACGCTTCTTTACTATTCTTCCCGTCATACATCGCTTCTAATGCTTTTACAACTGCATCTCGTGATTCTGGGAATACACTAATTAAAGCCCCTTGTGTTGCTGGAGATTGCTTCGTCGCTTGCAATTGATCTACTGTTACTTTCAACTGTGGATATTTTTCATATTGCTCTTTTACTAATGGCTCATTATATGCATCTGGATTAATTGAGAAATAACCTGTTGCAGTATGCCATTTTGCTTGTACGTCTGGCTTCGTTAAATATTTCATAAAGTCCCAAGCACCTTGTTGCGTTTCTTCTGAAACCATATTCGTCATCCATAATGATGCTCCACCAATAACAACACCATTTTGTTTCGAATCCTCTGGATACGGAATATATGAAACACCTACATTAAACTTAGATGCATCAATTAAATCACGAACACCTGCTGAAGAATCTAAATACATAGCAACTTGTCCAGATTGGAACGCGGCACGAATATCATCCCAACTTGCTCCATACTTTCCAAGTGCGCCAGCTTTATTTAAATCATCTAACATTCCAAATACTTTCTGTCCTTCTTTACCGTTAAATACCGCCTTCTTTGCAGCATCTTTACGGCCGTTTTCGTTATCTACATATAAAGCACCTTGTGTCGCTAACAATTCTTCAAAGAACCAACCGTAGTTAAGCATGGAGAATCCATATTGTTTTACATTTCCGCCTTCTTTAATCGTTAACTTTTTCGCTGCTTCTTGTAATTCCGCATATGTTTTTGGAGCTTTCTCTGGATCTAAGCCCGCCTTTGCGAAAGCATCTTTATTATAAATTAATACTGGTGTAGATGAATTAAATGGCATAGAATACATTTTTCCATCAACTGAATAATAATTTGTAATTGCTTTTTCTAATTTTGACGTATCGTACTTATCTTTTTTTATCCAGCTATCAATTGGTGTGATTTTTTTACTATCAATCATATATTTCGTTGTAATTTCACTCGATTGAACAAGCGCTGGCGCTTCTTTCGTTGCAGACATCGTTCTAAATTTTGTTAAAGACTCTTCATATGTCCCTTGGAACTCTGCCTTTATCTCATATTTATTTTGTGACTTATTATAGTCTGCAACAAGACCATCTAGTACCCCTTGTGTTTTTCCACCCATCGCATGCCAGAAGCGAATTACAGTTTTATCACCATTTTTTTCAATTGGTGCTACTTTTGCCTGTGCTTCAGGTTTTCCCTCTGTTTTACTATTTGAACAAGCTGCACTAGATAATGCCATTGTTGCTGCCATTAATAGAGCAGCACCTTTTTTAACTAGACTCATTTAAATCTCACCTTCTCTTAGTTATTTAATTGCACCTTTTGTTAATCCTTGTTGTAATTGCTTTTGCCCTAAAAATAGTAAAATCAATGTTGGAATAACGATAACCGTAACACCGGCCATTACGCTTCCCCAATCAGTTGCAACTTCTTGAGACTGAAGCTGCTTTACACCGATTTGCACTGTTCTTACTTTTTCATCAGTGGTCACTAAAAGTGGCCATAAATACATATTCCATGTTGTTAAAAAGCTATATACTCCAAGCGTAATAAAACTCGTTTTACAATACGGTATTACAACGCTGAATAAAAATCTTATATTTCCAATCCCTTCAATAAAAGCAGCTTCTTTCAGTTCATTCGGGAGTGTCATAAAATGTTGACGTAACAAGAAAATACCGAAAGCTGTTGCAAAAAACGGCACTGTCATCCCAGCGAAACTATTGATCCAGCCAAAGTTTTGAATCGTTAAAAAGTTAGGTACCATCGTTGCTTCCCACGGAATAAGCATCGTTGAAATAAACAGGAAGAAAATTAAGTTTCTCCCTTTAAATTGAAGAAAAACAAAAGCATACGCCGCTAAGCTTGATACGATAAGTTGTCCAATCATAACGACTGTCGATACAATTAAACTGTTATATAAGTATGTAAAAAGTGGTACTTTTTGAAAAATATTAATGAAATTATCAAAAGTAAATTGAGTTGGAAATAACCTTCTCATTTGAATATCGTCTGGTGTCATAAAGCTTATTAAAAACGCATACAGTACAGGAAAAAATACCATTACTGCACTAATTATGAGCAGCATGTATAATAAGAAATTTTGCTTCCACTGTTTAACAATCATTTATAATGCACCTTTCTCTCAGCAAACTTAAATTGAAGTAATGTAGCAATGAAAATGAAAACAAATAATACCATCGCTTGTGCACTTGCTGTTCCAAATTGATGATTCACAAACGCCTCTTTGTAAATCGAGTACACAATTAAATTCGTTGCATCATTCGGTCCACCGTGCGTTAAAATATCAATTTGTCCAAAGCTTTGGAACGCACTAATTAACGTTACTGTTACAATAAAGAATAAAGTTGGCGATAGCATCGGTAATGTAACACGGCGAAGCTTATATAAATAACTAGCACCATCTATAGATGCACTCTCATATAAAGACGTATCGATATTTTGTAAACCACCTAATATAACTAAAAATGCAAACCCTGTATTCACCCAAACTGTTGTAACTGATACAGAGAATAGTGCCCAGTCCGGACTCGTTAACCATGCGATTGCAGGAAGATTCATAGCGGCTAATATATTATTAAATAATCCTACACTTGGATGAAATAAAAATAGCCAAATCACTGCACTAGCAGCTACTGAAATTCCCATCGTCGAAGAAAACAGAACTCGGAATAACCCAATACCTCTTACCTTTCCATTTGCAATCAATGCAAGAAACAAAGCAAATATAATACTTGTAGGCACTGTATATAAAACAAATAGTAAAGTTGATTTTATACTTTTGTAGAAGGCTGGATCAGAGAATAAATATTGATAATTTTCTAAGCCAACGAAAAGATTAGCTTCTCCATGTATATCGGTTAAATAAAAACTATAGTAAATCGTCCTAAACAATGGATAGAACAGAAAAATCGAAAATAGCAAAATAGATGGCGCCAAAAACAATAATCCTATTCTTAAATCTTTCGTTCTCCCCCATATTTTTTTCTTTTTTGACACCTTTGTTTGAACTGGTAACTTACTTACTTCGATCATTATTTCGCCACCACTTTCAACTCTTCTTCAGCTACCACTTTTAAGCGTTCATTCGTGTTTTCGTTAAAGAAGCATAACTTTTCTTGTGAGAATAATAATTTTACTTTGTCACCTTTGTTCAAGAGTAACTGTCCGATGACTTTCGCACTCCAAGTTGTTCCATTTACCGCAAAGTTTAATATAGATTCATTCCCTAATACTTCTACAGATTGCAGCGTCACTTCTTGTCCTTCCTCAGACAGTGCAATATGCTCAGGACGCATGCCTATACGAATTATTCCTTCTGGTAATTGCTTTAACTGTCCAATAGATAATGGAATTTGCAATTTCCCTATATGTAATACACCTTTTTCTTTATCCACTTCTCCATCATTTATATTCATAGAAGGAGAACCTATAAAGCTTGCAACAAATTCGTTTGCTGGTTCGTTATATATGTCAAGTGGTGTTCCAACTTGCTGTATACTTCCTTTATTTAAAACCATGATACGATCTCCCATAGTCATCGCTTCTATTTGATCGTGGGTAACGTAAATCATCGTAATTCCTAATCGCTGCTGAATTTCTCTAATTTCAATTCTCATTTGCGCACGTAATTTCGCATCTAAATTCGAAAGTGGTTCATCCATTAAACAGATTGGTGCTTGACTCACGATCGCCCTAGCAAGCGCAACACGCTGTCTTTGTCCGCCTGATAATTGACCTGGTTTCATTTTCACATACTCTTTCAGTCCTACCATTTCAATAGCTTCCATTAGTCGCTTTTGTCGCTCTTCTTTTTGTACTTTTCTTACCTTAAGTCCAAATAAAATATTTTCTTCTACAGATAAGTGTGGATATAATGCATAATTTTGAAATACCATTGATAGATTACGGTCTTTCGGCTCTAGATCATTTGCAACACGTTCATTAATAATTAAATCTCCCGAAGAAATCTCTTCTAAGCCAGCGATCATTCGTAATAATGTGCTTTTCCCGCATCCCGAAGGTCCAACTAAAACAAAAAATTCGCCCTTCTTAATATGAACCGATACGCCTTTAACCGCTGTCTCTTCTGCATTTTTATATACCTTTGAAACATTTTTCAATTCAATCACAAAGTTGCACTCCTTTTTTCTTCATGTATCCATACTTCATAATGACTTGTTGAAATCGCACTTGCTCCTGCACGAATTGCAATTTCCGCATCTTCTCGCGTTTGAATCAACCCGCCTGCAATAATAGGAAACTCTATTTCCTCTACTAGCTGTTTAATTATAGAAGGCATAATCCCCGGCATAATCTCTACTGCATTTGGTCTAGTCGTTTTACAATTTTCAATTGATTTAGTAAGAGATAAAGTATCTACAATAAAAATACGTTGAATTGTTTTCAATCCAATTTTATTAGCATTTCGAATTGTCGAACCCTTTGTTGAAATAATACCTTGTGCCCCGATAACATCTTGAATATACAAAAGCGCTTCCTCTGTATTCGTATTTAAACCTTGTATAAAATCACAATGAAGAAATACATCATGTCCATGTTTCTGCAATTCATATACACGCTCTGGTAATTCCAGCATTGAACCAGTCATAAGAAAAACTGTTTTCGGCAATTTTTTGTATGCTTTGTATCCTTTCCAATCCTTTATCATCGCAATATAAGGTTCTTTAAACATTTATTCCACCTAACTGTTCTATTTTTATCCAAACTAAAAACACCTACTTACATAGAACGCCTTTCTCCTTATTTGAACTCTAGGGAATAGAGCACACCTAAGAAAGTGGCACATTATATGTAAGTGGGTGTTCTCAAATGTTCTCTACCCTAGTTATTTTGTTACCTTTACTATATTACGCATTTATTAAGTCAGTTTTGATAGATTGTTAATTAGGTGTTAACCGAATGTTAATATTCACCATATCACCATTTACATTAATCTATATATTTAAATACAAACAAATAGAACGAAACAATACTTAAAATTCAATCAATATGTAAATTCATTCCATAGTTAATAAGTTTTAGTTTGCTTACCACTGCTTGCGAAGCAAAGTTATCCCAAGCAGTACTATAAAGTGGAATGCGCTTTTCCTCTTGTATTGATAAGGCCCAGGCTGTAACAACATCAGTACCATATCCATTCCCTTGAAATTCCGCTAAAGTTTCCACACTTGCCTCAGCAGCTACGGGCGTACTTCTGGCACTGCAACAAACAGAAACTACCTTTTCATTTTTTACAATTGCAAAATAAGGTTTCCTCCATTCCATCTGTTCTATTAGATTAGGAAAATTTTCTCGCAAAAGCTCTCTATTCTTCTCAGTTATTTGTATTGCTCTAGTCGGCTTATGTAAATTACTATGAAACATGAAAGCAGGACCCATCCAAATATTTTCCACTGTTCTTTCTTCATTTAATATATTAATAATCTTTGCTATCTCTATATGCTTTGAAGGTTCTCGAATTAACTTCTCAATCTTACTTACCGTTTCATCATCCACATTACAATGATATCTCGTTATACTCCCTTCACGAGTTCTGCCAAGAAAAAAACGTGGTGCTTTCGGATTTCCTTGTTCATTTACATATTTCATTTTTCCTACTTGATTATGAACAAATAAAACCTCTGCCTGAATTACTATTAAATCAAGTTTTGAGAGCCTCATTTTTATCCTCCTTATTTACTCCATATACCATCCATTCATAATCTATTTTTCATGTTCAAAATAAAAATCCCATTTAAATACACATTACTGAATCCATCATACTAACTGATTTCTTCATTCTGTCTATCTAAATGGGATTATTTTTCGTTTTTTACTCTACTGGTTGTTGTGGCTGTACTACTTCATTCGCTCCAGCTAACCTCAACATATTTACAATATCTTTAAAACCTCTTTTTTCAGCGTATTGCAGTGGCGTCAGATGTTCCTTGTTAGCCATGTTTACATCTGCACCGTGATCAATAAGCAATTGAATTACTTTCTTATGGTTTTCACTACCATTTCCTAATACAATTGCTTCTAATAGCGCTGTTCCACCACGTTCATTTTTATAATTCACATCAATATCTGTATGCTCTAATAATTCTTTAACAACCTCTACATGGCCACGTTCAGATGCAGAAATAAGTGCTGTCCCACCTGACCTAGTCGTTTCTTTCGTATTAACTCCTGCATTAATTAATACTTTTACAATATCCGTATATCCTTCTCTACTTGCATAAAGAAGTGGATTACTTTTTTTCTCATCTTTAATTTCAATATTAGCACCTGCACCAATTAATGCTTTAACTGTCTCTACATGATTTTGGTACGTCGCTGCAAGGACAGGCGTTTCTCCGTTGTCACCTTCTACGTTTATATTCGCTCCATCCTGAATCAACTTCATAGCTGTCTCTGTGTCTCCAAGAGTAGCTGAAAGTAACAACTGTTTGTCCATTAAATTTATACTTTTCTCTTCTTTAGATTCTTCCTGTTCTTTATGCTTCTCTTTTTTCTTTTCATTTTTCACATGAACCGGTTTCGATTCTGGTTCTTCTTGCTTATCGCAAGCCACTACCGTCATTAAAAGTCCTAATAAAATACATAATAAAATTTTTTGTTTTCTCACAACTACAGCTCCTATGAAAGATAATGTTTTCTTAACCATTCCTCCATCACATACAATAACTCTTCTTGAGTACATTTATCCATAAGCCCTTTAGATTCCTTCTTTAATCGGATTATCTTAAGCTTATACTATGTTTCTCAACCTATTGAAATGATACGCCTGATGGCCCCATCATTAACATTATGAAGCAATTAGTTTAGCACGTTTTTACCGCATTTGTATACATTTCTAAAAAGTACATAAATGATTGCTTTAGGTTACTATATTCCATTGTAACCGTTCTGCTAAAAATTTTACACCTTTTCTATATTTGCACCTGAGTAATAATAGAAAAAGACAACTACATAGTTGTCTTTTTCTATTAATGATGTCCACCATGATTTCCTGCTTTCGGTTTCCCCATCATCTCTTTATTCATTTCCCATTTATGCTCTGCTAGCTCTTTATACGAAAGAACTTTCCCCTTATAGTTAGATACAAAGCTCTCTGCATCTTTTTTATTTTTAAATGAAATGACATTATAAGCCATCGGTGTCGTTATTGTTTTATCATATACGTAAGTAGCGTCTTCTAACGAAATCCAATCTTTCGAATCATAATCTCGGACAAATTTCTCTTTCGTCTTTTCATCTGAGTTGATCTCCATCCATTTATACATACAACCGATATCATCAAACTTTAACGCTTTTCCATTTTCTAAAATAATTTCTGTTGCAAATTGATTATCTGTTACCCCAATTTGGCAAATATCACATTTATCATGTTTCTCATCAATGGTAACAGCTGCTGTTTCCTTTTTTCCACACCCGACTACTGTAAATACGAAACATAAACATATAACAAGTACGACATATTTTACTTTCATCAATATTCCTCCCTAGAAACCGTATACTCCACGAAAAGAATACCAAAAGGTTGTGTGAGATTTGTGAAAAAACAATGTGCTTTTTGTAATATAGGAAACAAAAAAAGATGTGTAGTTCTTTCTACACATCTCTCATCACTCACAACCTGTAATTAATAAATCATCTTCTAATTTAACTAATAATGTATCCGCACTAATTTCCTGTCCAACTTCTACATTTACCAATCTTATATTTCCACTAATCCCGACTGCAATTTTTTTTAGCTCACCGTCATTTTTTCGGATCATCAGTAATTTTTCCCATTCATATACGTAAGAAGATTCATTAATAAAAATCTCCTCTACTTTTCCTTCATAAGAGCTATAAATCTCTTCTATTCTCGTTTTCATATAACATCTACTCCCTATTTCACACTTCACTATTTTCATCTTATTCTACCATTCTTACGAGGAGTGGCTTACTTTTTAAAAATTCAAATTAACTACCGTGAACAAAATGAACAAAATAAAAATTATGCTTCTAATGATGTTATTTTTCAAATTATTTACCATTTGAATAGATGCTTTTATTATAAATAAAAAACCTTTTTCTGAATTTTTATTCTATTTTGAAAGCGCAATCATTCTTTTGAGGGGGAAATTACATGTTAGCACTACTTGGATTTGCGATGGTATTTGTCTTTATGTTTTTAATTATGACGAAACGTATGTCAGCACTAGTAGCCTTAATATTAATTCCGAGTGTTTTTGCAGTAATTGGCGGATTCTATGCCAATATGGGGCCTATGATGTTAGAGGGGATTCAAAAATTAGCACCTACTGGTATTATGCTTATGTTCGCTATTTTATATTTTGGGATTATGATTGATAGCGGTTTATTTGATCCTGTCATTAGTAAGATTTTAAAATTTGTAAAAGGAGATCCTTTAAAAATCGTTGTCGGAACGGCTATATTGACTATTATCGTTTCTCTAGATGGTGATGGTACAACAACATACATGATTACAGTTTCCGCAATGTATCCACTATATAAGCGCCTTGGAATGAACCCCCTCATATTAGCTGGAGTTGTTATGTTAGGGGCGGGGGTAACAAATCTTACACCTTGGGGTGGACCCACAGCTCGTGTTATGAGCGCACTTGGACTTGAGGCTTCCGAATTATTTACACCTCTTATTCCAGGAATGATTGCTGGTGCAATTTGGGTTGTTTTCGTTGCCTACTATCTTGGAAAAAAAGAAAGAAAACGTTTAGGAATTATGGATGTACAGTATTTAAAACAAATGCAAACAATGGATGAGCAAGCTGCAACTGTTGAAGCTGCAGCGCATAAACGCCCTAAACTTCTATGGATTAACTTTTTATTAACCGCTGCATTACTTGTTTGTCTCATACTAGAAGTTATGCCGTTACCTGTTTTATTTACAGTCGCTTTTGCTATTGCTGTTATGATTAACTATCCAAACTTAGAGCAACAGAAAGAACGTATTGCTTCTCATGCAGGGAATGTATTAGCAGTTGTTTCTCTCGTATTTGCTGCCGGTATTTTCACTGGTATTTTATCTGGAACAAAAATGGTAGATGCAATGGCTAACAGTGTAGTAACTCTTATACCAGATGCACTTGGACCACAACTACCAATTATTACAGCACTTCTCAGTATGCCATTCACATTTTTCATGTCTAATGATGCATTTTACTTCGGGGTATTACCTATTTTGACGAAAGCTGCTGCTACTTACGGAATTAGTGCAGCTGAAATGGGACGCGCTTCCTTACTTGGGCAACCCGTTCACTTATTAAGTCCTCTTGTCGCTTCCACTTATTTATTGGTCGGAATGGCCAAAGTTGATTTCGGTGAACATCAACGCTTCACTTTATTGTGGGCCGTTGGAACGACAATGGTTATGTTAATTACCGGAATTGTAATTGGGATTATTCCAATATAAGATGCAAAAAAACAGTAGAAGAAATAAAATCCTCTACTGTTTTTTATTATGAAGAAGCAAGAAAATAACGTCTCTCCGGTCTCCCAACACTTCCATATATTAGCTCTGCGTGGACTTTCTTCCCAGATATTAAATACTCTAAATAGCGCCTTGCCGTTGATCGGCTTACTCCAATCATTGAGCTTAACATTTCTGCTGTAATCCCTTCTTCATTAACTGTTAACATATGCTTTTTTACTTTCGCTAAAGTATAAGGATCTATCCCTTTCGGGGCATATTCTATTTGATCTCCCTTCACGCCTCTTTGAGACCATAAATATTCAATTTGTTCCGTAGATAATTGATTGTTCTTCTTTAACTGTATAATCTTTTTTTGATAGCCTTCTAGACTTGCTTTAAATCGATCAAACATTAGTGGCTTTACGATATAATCTGTTACTCCGCCCCGTAGGGCGTGCCTCACTACATCTGTTTCCGATGCCGCTGTAATCATAATGATATCTGTATCGTGCAAATGATTCCTAATATATGTGACAAGTTCCGTTCCTTGCATATCAGGTAAGTACACATCTAATAACACGAGCTGTGGCTTCACAAGCTCTAGCCATTCTTTCGCTTGTTCTCCAGTCGTTGCCGTTCCAATTACTTTAAATCCCTCAATTTTTTCAGTAAAACGACGATGAATGTCAGCAATCCGAATATCATCTTCTACAATTAATACTTCAATCTCCTCACCCATTACTATTCGCCTCTCTCTTTCGGTAGTGCAATAATAAATAACGCACCCCCTAAATCCCCTTTTTCTATTGCAATACTTCCATTTAAATCTTCTACTAACTCTTTCACTTTTGCTAATCCATACCCTCGCTCTCCTCCTTCTTTCGTCGAAAAGCCTTTATAGAATATGCTAGTAATTATTTCATCATGAATCCCTTGCCCTGAATCTTCCACTTCAATTAATATTTCTTCTCCAATATCAGTTACAAACATCCTTACTTTCTTATCATTCTCTTCATTTTTTTCAATTGCTTCAAATGCATTCGTAATTAAATTCCCTAAAATAGAAACGACATAATTACTCTCAATATGTGGACTTAATTTGTCTAAACCACTTTCTCTATCTAGCATAAAATCAATCTTCAACTCTCGTGCTCTATTGTAAAATCCAATTAAAATTCCACCTAGCCATGGATTTTGAATCCGCTTCATAATAAATTGAACAAAATCTTGATATACCGCTGTTTCCTTATGAATAAGCTCTAAAGCATCTTCGTATGATTCTAATTGGATAAGACCTGAAAGCGTATACAATAAATTGTTATATTCGTGCGTTTGCGCTCGTAATGCCTCTGTATATTGCTTCGTCTGAGATAATTCTGCTGTTAACTGATCCATTTCAGATTTCAAACGTAAGCTCGATACAACGCCAGTTACTTTATTCTTTACTTTAATAGGTAGACGGTTCGCAATAACAGCCTGTCCTTTTATATTTAATTGACGATCAAACTGTTCTTCACCAGTTTGAAGTACATCTAGTATCGTTGAATTAGGAATTACATTTAAAATAAATTCCCCAATAATATTTTGTTGCTTATCTAGCGAAAGAATATCATAAGCTGCTTGATTGACTAAACTAATCATGCCATTTTTATCGATTACAATAATCCCTTCACGTACAGATTGAATCACTGTACTATGCTCTTCATATAAAGATGAAATTTCTTCTGGTTCCATCCCGAACATCATTCTTTTTATACTTGCCGCTAAATATATAGAGCCGATTATCCCAATTAAAAGACCTATTATTGTAATCCAAAATACACGCTTTCCATACACTTCTACCGCTCCATGAATATCAGCCATTGAAAACCCAACAGACACCACACCAATAATTTCATTTTCCTGGTTACGGACTGGGACTTTCCCACGCAACGAAGGGCCTAATGATCCATTAGCTTTAGAAACATAAGATTTCCCTTCTAATAAAACGCCTCTATTATCTCCGCCAACCATTTTTTCTCCTATTTTATCTCGCTCAGGATGCGCATAACGAATCCCCTCTTTGTTTCCAACTACAATAAAGTCAGCCTCTGTATCAATTCGAATTTTTTCTGCGATTGGCTGAATAATAGAAGCTGGATTTTCTTTTTGAAAAGCTTCCTGAATTTCTGGTATCGCGGCAACTGTTTTCGCAACATGCAAAGCCCGTTTACCAATTTGCTCTTCTACCGTTTCAGATAATATGTAATAAAATAAATAACTCGTTAGCATAAGTACAACTAAAATAAGTGTACTAATAGTTAATGTAATTCTCGGTTGGAGTTTTAATTTTTTAAATTTCAAAACCATTCCCCTAACATGATTAAAGATAGAATTTAAAGAAAATACAGTTTTTTTATTATCATAACACGGTTACTATATATTTCTTTCTTTTTTATCTTCATAAAAAAAGAAACGAAGCATAAGTACTACTTCGTTTCTTAACAGTTTATTATTATATTTTAAACTTACCAATCATCTCTTGTAATTCTTCTGCCATTTGTGATAAATGGACTGCTGCTGCATTTATTTCATCTACTGAAGCTAATTGTTCCTCAGAGGAACCAGCAATATTTTGAACACTTGCGGCATTTTCTTCAATCGTAGCTGCAATTTCATTAATAGATGCACTTACTTGTTTTGCATCTACCGTCATTTGTTTTGCTACATCTACCATGCTATCAATTTGTACAACTGTATCATTTGTAGACTTCAATATTTCGACAAAGCTTTGCTTCGTTTCATTTGCAACTACAAGTCCTGATTGTACTTCTGCTCCAACTTGATTCATAGAGCTTACTGTTTCTTTTATATCAAATTGAATCTCTTTCACTAGTTTCCCAATTTCCGTAGAAGACTGTCCTGATTGTTCTGCTAGCTTTCGCACTTCATCTGCTACAATTGCAAATCCTCTACCTTGCTCTCCAGCTCTCGCAGCCTCAATTGCCGCATTTAACGCTAATAAATTTGTCTGTTCTGCAATATGTTGAATTACTTCAAGGATTGCTCCAATTTGTTTCGACTTATCGTCTAACAAACCAATGATTTTGTCTGATTGTGAAACAGACTCATGAATTAATTGCATTTGATTCACAGTTTGTTCAACTAACTTCCCACCATTTTCAGCTTTTTTCTTCGTATACATAGAGGCTGTAGATACTAATGAAGAACTATCTGCAACACGCTGAATTCCTTCTGTAACTTCTTCTAACAATGTTGCTCCTTCTTCAACTTCTTTCGTTTGTATTTCTGCACCACTTGATACTTGCTCTATAGCCTGTGTAATTTGTTCCGTTGCTTCGCTTGTCTGCTTCATACTAGCTGTTAATTCTTCTGAAGATGCCGCTACATGACTTGCTGAAGTGTTTATATTGGAAATGACACTTTGTAACGATGCAGCCATCTCGTTAAAACTTTCTCCTAGCTGTCCAATTTCATCTTTAGAATGAACTGTAATTGATTCTGTTAAATCACCTTCACTAATCTTCTTCGATGATATGACAAGTTGTTTTAACGGTTTAATAATAGACGCAATTATGAAGTAAATTACAATCCCACCGATTATTAGTGAAATTCCAAGAACAGTTATTGTTTTATAGAAAATAGGTTCAGCCGCTTCGATAATTTCTTTGGAAGGCATAATTCCTGCTATTTTCCATCCAGTTTTCTTATTCGTTTTAAAAGTGATATTGCGATCTTCACCATCTAATGAATAATGAAAATCCCCAGCTTCCTGTTTATACAATTCTTTACTAAGTTTCTCTTCTAATTTCTCTCCTGGCTTCATTTTCGGGTGCGCTACTACATTTTTATCTTGATCAAATATCGCTACATATCCTTCCTTACCGATATTAACCATCTTGGAAGTAGTAACGATATCATTAATGATTAAGTCAATCCCAAGAACTCCACTTTTATCCTCGTTTTGTTTTGCTAGTGTAATAACAATATTTCCTGTCGTTTTTGACTTATATGGAGCAGTTACAATTACTTCTCCGCCTTTCTTCACTGCCTCTTTATACCAATCTCTTTCTGTAGGATTATATCCATCTGGCATCTGAATAGCTGGTGATTGAATGAACTGTCCATTACTAGATCCTGTATAGATTGCTTCCATTTCTGGATGCAGTTTATTGTATTCTTCTAGTTTATTTTGTATGTTTTGAATTTGATCTGCTTGGTAACTTGATTGTGTAAATAATTTCGTAAAATAAGTTGCATCTATTTTTTTACTATCCAATTCCTTATTAATTACATTATCCAAAATTTTTATATTATCTTTCGCCGAGTTTAAAATTGTTTCATTAAAATTCGTCTTCGCCTGTTGATAAGACGTCCAACCAATTACAATACTTGGAAGAATTAAAATAATAATAAATGATACAAGTAACTTTGTTTTTAAACTACTACTCCTTAATTTCCCTTGAAACATACTTCTACCCCTCCATACCGTTTTAAATGTAATTAATTAACATTTAATCTTTCTATAAAAATAATACGATTTAAATGTATCAATGAGACTCTCTATCTTTTTATACATCTAAAGAATTGATACATATCTTTTTCATTCTATATAAATTAAATAATTAAAACAATGTATAAAAATGTATATTATTCGAAATATTATAATTCATAGGAGAACCTCTAGTATTTCACTTACTAGAGGTTCTTTCCACCTTACTATTCTTTATCTTTATCTTTTTCTACTTCTTTTTTCTCATCTTCTACTACAGATACAATAGGTTTATCGCTTGATAATTGTTGTACCGCTCCTTTTCCTGCAAATCCTTCTAATAGCTCTTTTAAGTCAATGCCAGAAGAAGCTTTTAACGTTTCTTGCATCGTTGCCATTAAATCAGTCGCATAACCCGCAACTTTTCCGGCCCCGCTATTTTTACCACCGCCGCCTGTATCGACAACTGTGATTTTATCAATATTACTAAGCGGACTTGCAAGTTCCTTCGCATAACTTGGAAGCATTTTAAGAACCATATCCATAATTGCCGCTTGACCATATAATTCAAATGCTTCTGCGATTTTTTGTTTCGCTTCTGCTTCTGCTAAACCTTTTAATCTAATAACATCTGCCTCTGCTGTACCTTGTGCTTTTTGTACTTCCGCTTTCGCTTGACCTTGTGCTTTTTCAATTTCCGCCTTCGCTAAACCTTCTACACGTACTTCTTCTGCACGTGCTCTCGCTTCTGCTTCAATCTTATATTGATCCGCATCGGCTTTTTTAATTTGTTTTACTTTTTCTGCTTCCGCTGATTGCTCAACAGCATAGCGATCTGCATCGGCTTTTTTCTTAACTTCTGCATCATATTGCTTTTCACGACGCGCAATCTCTTTTTCTTCTAATTCAATTTGTTTCTCACGCTCAATGATTTTAACGCGCATTTGCTCTTCTGTAACACCTTGTTGTGCTTTCGCTTGTTGTAATTCGTAAGAAAGATCCGCATCTGCACGTGCTTGCTCTTGTTCCCTCTTATAGGACTGTACTTTTAATTCTTTATGTTTTTCAGCTTCAGCGATCTGTGCATCACGTTGATATTCTGCTTCTTTTGCTTCTTTTTCTGCACGTGCTTTTTCAATACGTGCCTCTTTTTCACGCTCTGCGTTCGCAATTGTTGCATCACGCTTAACTGTCGCAATTTGTGGCTGACCAAGCGCATCTAAGTATCCGTTTTTATCCATTATTTCTTTAATTGTGAAGGAAACAATGCGAAGTCCCATCTTCTTTAAATCTGTAGAAGCTACTTCATGTACCTTTTGAGCAAATTGCTCTCTATTACTATACGCATCTTCTACTGTCATAGAAGATAAGATAGCACGGAGATGCCCTTCTAAAACTTCTTTTGCTTCTATTTTTAACTCTTCTGTTTCTTTTCCTAAATATTGTTCAGCTGCCGTGGAAACTTCTTCAATTGTTGATCCCACTTTAATAATAGAAACACCGTTTACTGTGATCGGTACACCTTGTTTCGTATACGTATCACGTGTACCAACTTCTAATTTATAGTTTAATAAGCTTAAAGGCTCTGCTCTTTGCATAATTGGAACTACAAAAGTACCGCCCCCACGAATAATCTTAATCTTCTTTCCATCATCAGTGGTAACTACATTCTTTCCTCCACCAAGCCAGTTCCCTGTAACAATTAACGCTTCATCCGGACCAACCGTACGATACTTCGTAATAAATACTAAAATGAGTAGAATTAAAATTGCGAGTAAAACTCCACCGATAATTAATGGAATCGTCATGTAAATTCCCCCTTATAATTTTGGTTTCTTTAAAGAATAAGCGATGTTTTGTACAAGTAAAACACCATCTTGGACTCCCTCGATAATAACCTCTGTTCCTTGCGAAATATCTTTTTTTCCAACTGTTTTAGCTGGGATTGCATTACTTCCAAATTGGGATGAAATTAATACTTCACCAAATCCTTCTGTAGGAATTGTCGTAATGACTTCTCCTTTGCAACCGATAAATTCATCCATACGTTGTACGGTATTTTGTTCTGCTTCTGCAATCGGCTTTAAAATTAATATTTTCATTATAAATACACCAATAAAGGATATAGCACATGCAGCCCCGAAAATAAGAATGCTATTAAAGGAAAATAAATATTCTCCTATATAACTAAGTCCACATAACATGGCGAAAAAACTAAGTAATAAAGTAACAACGGATACAGATCCGCCCCCAAAACTAAATATCGATTCAAATATATCTCCAAAGAAGATATAAATAACAGTGAGTATAGTAGCAATAATAAATCCATATAAATAAATTGTTTCAAGTGGATAACCAAACAAAGCCATTTCTTATCCCCCTCTCTTAAACAATCCCTTTTTTGTTATGTGTATGCCCCACCTCTTTCAAAGATTATTGTTCTTAATTTTCAGTTATTTACCTTTTAAATAAAAGCCTGTAAGACAGGCCTCTAAAAAAGAACAGGAGAAACCTATTGTGACAGGCTCCTCCTAGAAAATAACCGATATATTATATATCTATATAATATACTATTTTCCACAAAAAGTAAAGTTAAACATACATTGGAAAAGCACTTATTTTACTGACAATTCGTATGTTCCATCGCCATTATCATATTTATATACATACAAGTAATACTTACCTGGTTTTGCATTAAATTTTGCTTCTATATGATTCCCATTAGCTTGACCGTAAGCCGCATAATTTTGCATATCTGATTCATGGTGAAGTACCCATGTCATCCCAATTCCATACTCATTTAAAACAGAAATGTCGATATCTTTCGCTGATGCTACATTAAATGTATAAACATCAGTGTGGTCCCCGCCAATAAGACTACCTTTTATAGTACTATTTAGCCCGATACGATTTGCTTCCTCTGGACGATTATTTGGTTCTGATTCTGTTAAACTTCCATCTTTAATCGTAACAGTTGTTTCGCTTCTGCTCTCTTTTCCCTTATCATCTTTTACTCTTAACGATACTTTATAAGAACCTTCTCTTTCATATACATGTACTGGATTCACTTCTGCACTTGTGCTTCCATCTCCAAATTCCCATAAATAAGAAGCAATTTTTCCATCTTCATCGTTTGAGCCATCACTTTTAAATTGAATTCCCTCTTTTACAAGACCACTATAAGGGCCATTTATATTAACCGTTGGAGCTTTATTTTCTCCATCATCTTTTGCGATTCCATGGAAGACTACATCATATTCAAATTCATTTGAGCTATTCACACGATAATTGACGAAGTATGCTGTAACAGTTTTGTAGCCACTCCATTCTTTTTGCGCCAATTGTTCTAAAGATTCATTTACTCTTTTACTCATCGCTTTCCAATCTTCTGATTCACCTTTTGTGACACTACCTGTATACGTACCTTCTAATGTAAATGTATTAAAGAATTGAGAATTATGTTTTGTCATTTTTGTATCTTTCATAGGCAACGTATCACTAATTTCTTTCTTCACCGCTGCTAACGACTTCGTTGCATGTTCAGCTAAATAATCATCAGCTACTTCTGGTACAGTGTATGTATCTTGCTTATCAATTAACTGCTGCATATACTCTTGATACTCTTTATTTAACTTAGGATCTTTACTTAGATTTTCACGATATGCATCATAATTTTTTACGTCATTCGCACGAATCAAATCTTGAATTTTATCAAATGTTTCAAACTGATGCGTATATAAGTAAGACTGCAATGCGAACGAGTAATTATAGAAATCCCAAGAACCGTATTTAGCAAATAGTGTACGCTCTGCTGTATAACGGCTTGCAGGATCAGATGATAATCCGCTAATTATACTCTTTCTTGGTACAACGTTATTCGTACGAGTAGATCCTGCGAAAAACTCTGCATTTCCTTCTTGGAACCAAGTTAGCCTTTCATTTTGATACATATCTCCTCTTCCAAATAGACCTGGTACTTCATATCTTCCTTGCAGGTAATGAGTAAATTCATGACGGAATAACTCTTCTAAACTATAAATACTTTGCTCTGGTGTACGCTCATATGTAAAGAATGTTCCTGTTTCTTCTATATAAATTCCACCGTTGTTTGTTTCATATCCATACAATTGCCTATTTAACTGATATTCATCTGGACTATTATAAATTACGATTGTTAATACATCATCCGCATTTCCTGGCTCTAACGCTTTGTCATTGCCAATTACACGGTGATACTGTGCCTTTACTTCCTTCGCAGCCCAATATAGTCTCTTAATTTTTTCTTCTGATACTTTATCTCCTGTTTTGAACACAATTGATCCATCGTCGAATGTATACGTTTTTGGTAAGTATTGCTCTTTTCCTTCTTTACGTATTTTCTCTAAATCTACTGTATTCCCGCTATAATCTTTACCATTATAATTTGTTGTAATTTGTTCTACCGCAACAAAATACGGTTCACTTAAGCGCGGGTACATATGCATTGCTTGTGTAACAACCTCTAATCCTTTATTTGGATTGCTATGAAACTTCCCTAAACGGCTAGCAAAATAAATTCCATTATTAACGAGCCATTTATTTTCTGACGTTACTTCATTTAGAAGAGCAATACGATTTATTTCATTAATAAACCCATCTACTTTTCCATACCACATCGTTTCATTCGCTTCTTTACGAGCCTCAGTTAAGTAAGACTGTATATCATAGTCAATACCTTGCATAATATCGTATATTGCTTGTCCCTTCATTCGATCATTTACATAAGTAGTATAATTATCATTGTATTGCTTTAAAATATTCGATGCGTATTGAACCGTTTCAACATCGCTTGAAGCATTACTAATTAATTTACCGTATGCAGATACGACTGTATCTTGTTCAACTGTACCAAGCTTAAAGTTTGGATTTTTTGCGATTGCTTTTAAAGCAGGTAAACATTTATCCTGGAAGCTTCTTTCATTTAAGTCGCTTAATTCACTATTATAAAATGCAAGATAAAAAGCTGAACGCAACACTTCAGTAAACGTTTGAATTCCTTTTGAATCATCTTTCGTAAATGTACTACCTCTATGAGCTAATTCATCTATAATGACTTGCATTTTTCCTTTATCTTTATAAAAAGCCTTTGCATCTTCATTAAACTGGAATAAGTCTGTAATTTGGTGCCACTTAATACTGCCTAACGTTTCAACTAATTCTTGATCATTCATTTTGTTTAAATCAGCCATTGAATAGCTTTCTTTAACTTGCTTTACTGCAGTTTTCTTCGTAATAGATGCTGGTCGCTGTGAAAAATCTCCTACTTTTAAACGTTCTTTAAATGATAAAGTTTCATCAACTTTTGAAATATGTCCAACTTCATCTACCGACTTTTCAATTCCAACCGGTTTCGTTTTCAACACGTTATACGGTACTTTTTCTTCCGCTGCTGCATGAGTTTGAAGTGCGCCTAACGATAAAGCCATTGTACTAATGCTAAGCATCACTTTATTGATCTTTGATTTCTTGTTCATATCCTTGCCCCCTATTTTAATATTCCATTCAAGAATTTAACATAAAATCTGGATGTAACAATATAAAATGCAATATTTCATATTATTTCTTCCTATAATTTGTACATATCGTGAACGCATTTCTCTTTACCTCCCTAAAACAAATTACATCCTTTCATGTTACATAAAGGGAATTTTTTGACAATTAAAAACTTAATTGTTATGATTATTATAATTGTTAACTTTATTAAATAAGGGTGGGATTCTATGATAAAAAAAGAAAACAGTGTATTTTATATCTCCTTCTTGCTAACAACATTATTCATTATATGGGGAATTACCCCAGCAAGTTGGATACAAGGCTACGATTTACAAAGTGTTACATCTTCTTTAAACTCATTTATCCTCAATAAATTTGGGTGGTTTTACTCTCTACTTATGACTACAATGATTATTTTGGCTGCTTATTTAGCATTTTCTAAGTACGGTTCTATTCGTCTTGGTAAAGATGGAGAAAAGCCAAAATATAATTATCCATCTTGGCTATCCATGTTGTTTGGGGCAGGAATGGGAATTGGACTCCTCTTTTATGGAATCGCTGAACCGATTTCACATTTTACAGATCCATTAACAGGAAAAGCAGGTACAGAAGAAAGCGCCAAACTCGCTATGCAATATTCATTTTTCCACTGGGGACTCTTTCCGTGGTCACTATACGCAATGGTCGCTTTAACAATTGCATATTTCACATTCCGCAAACAAAAAGGTAGCACTATCGGGGCTACAGTTACTCCATTATTTAATCGATCGAAAAATTCCCGTATCGGAAAAACAGTTGATATTTTAGCTGTTTTAGCCACAGTGTTTGGCATTGTACCATCTGTTGGGATTGGTGCTCAACAAATTGCTGGAGGATTAAGCTATTTATTCCCTTCCATTCATAACACTTTACTTACCCAGCTCGTACTTATAGCTATCTTCGCTGTTTTATATTTAACAAGTGCACAAACTGGCTTAGATCGTGGGATTAAATATTTGAGTAACTTGAATTTCTCTCTTGCAGGTATTTTACTCATCTCTTTCTTACTTTTAGGGCCAACCGTATTTATTATGAAATATTTCACATCTACACTCGGTTCTTATATTGGAGCTTTGCCTAGTATGGGATTAAATTTAGGAGCATTTAATGAAAAATCTTCTTCTTGGATTGAAAACTGGACTATTTTCTATTGGGGATGGTGGATTTCTTGGTCTCCATTCGTCGGCACATTTATCGCACGTATTTCTAAAGGGCGTACAATAAAAGAATTTATTTTTGGAGTTGTATTAGTCCCAACTCTTATCTGTACATTTTGGTTTGCAGTATTTGGTGGTACCGCAATTCATATGGAAATGTTCCAATCGCTTGGAATAGCTGATGAAATTGCAAAAAATGGTACAGAGATTGGATTATTTGCTGTTATTTCACATCTACCATTCTCTACATTTTTAACGATTATCGGGTTAATTTTAGTAGCCACATTTTTCGTTACTTCTGCTGATTCAGCAACATTTGTTGTTTCCATGCAAACGAGTAACGGAAGCTTATCACCGAAAAATAGTTTAAAACTTATATGGGGATTAACAATCGCGATCATTGCAGCTCTTTTATTACAAGCTGGAGGATTAAATGCACTACAAATTGCAGCTATAATCGCAGCACTACCATTTTCTATCGTAGTCGTTCTTATGGTTACTTCGCTCTTTAAAGAGCTGCGAAAAGAAGATGTTAATTCGCAAACGAAAGAAGTATCTCAAAAAATAAAAAAAGTTATGTAACAATTGGCACCTCAAATTACTTCTGAATCCGTGATGACTGAGGAAAAAAGTAAATTAATAAAACCCATTCATATGAAATATTATTTTCATACGAATGGGTTTTTCACTCTATTATATAGTGTTGTAAACATGCCTTCTCCTCAAATCCTACTTTCTTGTACAATTTCATCGCACGATCATTATTCGTATTCAAACATAATTCTATCTCCTTCATTCCTTGGAAGGAAATAATATACTGAATTGCCTTTTGTAATAACCGCTCTCCGACACCTTTTCTTCTACTATTTTCAGCGGTTGCAATAAATTCGATATTCGCTTCTTGAAACTCTGGATTTACTTCCACATATACATAACCTTCTAACTTATCATTCTTCATACTTACAAATAATTTATTCGTATTACTTAAACGTTCAATAATTTCGTTTCCGTCATAATACGTATTAGAAAACACATGATTGTGTAAAGCGATAAACTGCTCAAACACTTGTGGTAAAGCCTCTTCTACATTACATATAATACGGTGCTCCACAATATTATTTAAAACGAGAATACTATGTCGACCTTGTTCTTTTGCATGTAAATTCCTCATTAAACGGGCACAATTATTATTTTCCACATGATAAAAACCATAAAATCTCTCAATATGAAAAGGCACCTTTTCTATAAGTTCCTTCCACATATGTAAAGCAACTTCTTCCCAATTCTCTGCGATAATAAACGGCCCCCATATCTCTGCACATTTCTTTACTTCATCCACATCAAATCCTAATAAACCTATTAAATTATTATTCTCATAAGTAGCAACAAAAGATTGTTCCCAGCCTATATCTGAAAAATCATGAATAATTGTCTGTAACAACTCCTCTTTCTCATCTCCACAATAGCCAACATGATGAGTAGCATCTTTATTCATATTCGCAATAAATGCTGCCACCTCTTCAATTTTCAAAATAGAACTGACATACATAACCTCTCCTCCTTCACTAATATATTCACACCTTTTCCATTTATATCCTTCTAAAAAAGACATCACCATAAGCATATTTCAAAATGAAATCGCCATGATAATGTCTTCTCAAAAACTCATATAATCATCTTACGTTATAATAAGATAAAACGTTTTTTATTTCTTAAATAATCTCTTTCTAAATACAAACATACTCAGTGCTGAAAGAACTAACGCTATGCCTGAAAGTAATGTTGATGTATTCTCTTGTCCACCTGTTGCTCCTAATGATTTCTTACTTTCTTCTTGCTTATTAACAGCTGGTTTATTTTCTTTCACAACTTGATTATTCACGTTTTGTTCTTGGACTACTGCTGATTGATTTACCGCGTCTTTTGAACCTTCAATTTCTTTTCCTGTTTCTTTTACCTCCGCTTTCGATCCTTCAACTCCTGTTGTTGGCTCGTCCACTTCCTCTTTCGCTTCTTCAACTTCTTTCGTTGGCTCTTTTACTTCCTCTTTTACTTCTTTTACCGGTTCTTTCACTTCTTCTTTTGTACCTTCAACTTCTTTTATCGGTTCTTTCACTTCTTCTTTTGTACCTTCAACTTCTTTTACCGGCTCTTTTTCTTCTTCTTTTGTTTCTTCAACTTCTTTTACCGGTTCTTTTACTTCTTCTTTTGCTTCTTCAACCTCTTTTATTGGCTCTTTTATTTCTTCTTTCGCTTCTTCAATTTCTTTTGTCGGCTCTTTTACTTCTTCTTTTGCTTCTTCAACTTCTTTCGTTGGTTCTTTTACTTCTTCTTTTGTTTCTTCAACTTCTTTCGTTGGTTCTTTTACCTCTTCAACTTCTTTTGTTGGCTCTTTCTCATCTTCTTTTCCCACTATATTCTGTATAACTGTTCCGTTAAATCTTATACTAATTTCATCAGAATCTAAATCAAATTTATACACCTTTTCACCTGGGGTACTCCATTTTATTACTCCGTTATTAAACGTCCCTCCCTCACTTGCCAATTGAATATTTTCAATACTTTCTCCTTCTAAATCATATACAGGAACTTGAATTTCTTCGTTTATTTTTGCATCATTTAAAATGATATTTTGTCTTCCCACGTCAATTGTAAACCACTGACCTAATTGTATTAACGGCCTTACATCACGAATCTCATTTCCAGCTAAATTTAAGCTAAATAAGTTTAGCATGGAACCAATAACCGTTACATCTTTAATATGATTGTCCGCAAGATTTAACCACTGTAAATTTTCCAATGAAGATAGTGGTGTTATATCTTCAATTTGATTATGAGATACATTCACATTATTCAATTGTTTCAAGTTTGAGATGAACTCAATATTTTTCAGACCTACTCCT
This sequence comes from Bacillus sp. S71, assembly GCF_016625265.1. Lineage (NCBI taxonomy): Bacteria > Bacillati > Bacillota > Bacilli > Caryophanales > Bacillaceae > Bacillus > Bacillus sp. S71. The sequence continues at coordinate 206,752 of NZ_JACVUW010000009.1, forward strand.
TCTAAAGTGAGGTTTTCTAAGTTCGTCATGTACTCTAAACCTGTTATATCTTTTATCTCATTTCCTTTTTCTTTAAGTATCTCTAATTTTTTAAGCTGTAATAAATCTTCTTTTGTGATAGGAGCGTTTACATTCTCTCTACCTAAATTCTCTTTATTAATATGTTGTTGTAAAGTTTTATCGAGAATTACATTTTGACTTTCTTTTTGTTTTTCAACTATATTCTGTATAACCGTGCCATTAAATCTTATTTTACTTTCAGTAGAATTAGTATCTAGTTTAAATTCATATATTTTTTCTCCAGGACTATTCCATTTTATAAATCCGTTATTCAGAGTAGCCCCCTCACTTTGTAGATTAATATTTTGAAGTGGCTCTCCTTTAAGGTTGTATACTGGGATTTTTATTTCTTCATCTACACTTGCTTCATTTAAAAAGATTTTTTGTCTTTGAATGTCAATTGAAATTCGCTTACCTAATTCCTCAACAGGCCTTACGTCAGAAATTTCATTTGCTCCAAGATTTATCTCATGTAAATTTGTTAAAGTGCTCAACGGCGATATATCAGAGATATAATTCTCTTCTAAATTCAGCACTTGTAAATTTCCTAATTGAGATAGTGATGATATATCTTTTATTTCACTATCAGAAATTTCTAGTTCAATAAGATTACTCATTTTACTAATAGATTCAACATTATTAATTTTATTGTTCCCTATCCATAATAGTTCCACATTATTTAATCGATCAATTCCCGTAAGATCACTAATTTGATTATTTGCTAAGTATAATTGTTTCATAGTTGATAATGTAAATAATGGCTGGATATCTTTAATGTTATTACCGATTAAATCTAATGTTTTAATTTTTTTCATTTTACTTAATGGTGTAATATCAGAAATTTTATTATCTCTTAAAAAAAGCATATTAATATTCTCTAGCTGCTCAATTGGGTGAATACTTTCAATTGAATTAGACGTTAAATCAACGTACTTCAAACCTCTCAATTTCGAGATGGCTGATATGTCCTTTACATTAGACTCTCGTAACGTCAACTTCTCTAAGTTTGTCATATACTCTAAACCAGTTATTTCAGTTATTCCTTTGCCTGAATAAATGGATAATGTTTTAATTTGTAATAAATCTTTCTTTGTGATTGGCGCATCAACATTATCTCTATCTAAGTTGTATTTATTAATATATTTTTGTAATTGCTTATCTAATATTACATTTCCGTTTTCATCTTGTTTCTCCTCTTTATTTTCCTTTTGTTTTTCAGGAACATTGTTCTCTAAATTCAATGTATTTACTTCAAACTGTACTTGGTACTTATTGTCATAGGCCATTGTTGGAATATAAATATGCATTCGCATATTATATCTTTTTCCTAATTCCCCTACTTCAAACTGAATCACTTTCGTTCCATTTTTCTTTTTATCTTCTGATATTACTTTCACATCATGAAACACACCTGGAGTATGAATATCCTCTGTTTTCAAGTATTGAAAGAAATCACTATCACTTAACGTTGCTGTTACAATTTTCTTTCCATTCTCAATTGTTAATTTCGGATCCTTTATATAAACAGCTGCCATAGACTCTTCATTCGTTTTATCTTTATAGGCTTTAATAACAGCATCAAATGTACCATCTTTTAAACCTTGTCCAGTTTTATTCGCCTCAATCGCTACCGCTGCTAAAGCAGGTGTCGAATACACAGCAAACGGAAGTGATAACGTCGCCACTATAATCATTGCATTTATACGTTTTCTTTTATTTTGTTTCAACTTTACATCTCCTCTGAAATATATAATTCGAAATGTAATCATTTCTCGAATAAATGATAATGATTTTCATTATCATTGTCAACTAAAAAAATAAAAAGTTTACAAAAAAAGAACCTCTTTAAAAGAGGTTATGCCATTTTCTCACCTGATTCTTCTCTAAAAAAGCTTTTCATCGCATGAAATACGTCTGCTTTTTGCTTTAAAATATAGTATCTAAAGTTTTCATCTTTAATATTTTTATAGGCTGACATGAGTGTACTGTGGCGATTGTATTGGTTCACTTCCCCATACCCAAACATATTACACTTCTTCATTAATTCTTCCACAAGCTTTACACATCTAGCATTATCTGATGTTAAATTATCACCATCTGAAAAATGGAATGGATAAATATTATAGCGGTCTGGTGAATATTTATTATCGATTAGCTCGAGTGCTTTTTTGTATACGGAGGAGCAGATTGTTCCACCACTTTCTCCTTTTGAAAAGAATTCTTCTTCTGTAACGACTTTCGCTTCTGTATGATGAGCAATAAATTCAATATCAACTGTTTCATACTTTGTGCGTAAAAATCTTGTCATCCAGAAAAAGAAGCTACGTGCCATATACTTCTCCCACATTCCCATCGATCCACTCGTATCCATCATCGCTAAGACAACAGCCTTTGAATCTGGCTTTAATACTTCATTCCAAGTACGGAACTTTAAATCTTCTTGATGAATTGGATGGAAAGACGCTTTACCACGCATCGCATTTCGTTTATATGCGGATATCATTGTTCGTTTCTTATCGATATTTCCCCATAATCCTGTTTTTCTAATGTCATTAAATTCAACATGTTCAATCCGGTTTTCATCTATTTCTTTTCTCTTTAAATTAGGCAGCTCTAACTCTCTGAAAAACGCTTGCTCTAATTCTAAAATAGAGACTTCAGCTTCATAGTAATCTTCCCCAGCTGCATCTCCTGCTCCTTGCCCTTTTCCTGGCCCTTTTTGTTTTTGACCACCTGATCCATCTCTCGCAACGACATCACCAACTTTGCTGTCACCGTTTCCTTGCCCTACATGTTTATTTTTATCATAATTGTATCTAATCTTATATTCATCTAGAGAACGAATTGGTATTTTTACAACATCCTTGCCATTAGACATAACTATACTTTCTTCTGTTACAAGATCGGGTAAATTATTCTTAATTGCCTCTTGTACTTTTTCTTGATGGCGCTGTTGGTCGTCATATCCTTTGCGATGGAGGGACCAGTTTTCCTGTGAAATCGTATAATTTGGTTGATTTTCTTCGCCCATTCCTTTCCCTCCTTACTGTAATTGTCTTCCTGTATGAACAGCAAGCTACAAATTTTGTTCTGTAATGTGCAAGCTAGAATATTTGAAAGGTAACTGCCCATAGAAAATCATCCCATAAACATTTATAACGTTTTTCATACAATACCCCGAGCATCCTAAACAAAATTTTGCCACTCACATAATAGAAAGAAATATTCAGCCACTGATAAGAAAGAAACACAATGCATTGTTGCACACATTTTTACTTTGCAACATATTGTATTGTGTTGGCTTTTTTCGTATGAATGGTTGGTTACTCTATCATATGCATATTGTAAAAATAATTGACAATAAATTCATCAAATTGCATCTTAATTTATTACATTTGGACAAGGTATGACACTTTACACACATATGAACGGATAATAAAACGCTGTCCCGCAAAATACAAGAGACAGCGTTTTGTTATCAAACTATCGGTTTAACAAGCTACCTACATAGCGTAGTAATTCATTTGCTGAAGAAGAATTATAGCCATGCTCATCAATTAAACGCGCAACAACATCATTGATTTTCTTAAGCTGATTTTCGTCCGGTGTTTTCGTTGATGTTGTAATTTTCACTATATCTTTTAAATCAGCAAATAGTTTTTTCTGAATCGCTTCACGAAGACGTTCATGTGAATTATAATCAAAGCGTTTTCCTTTACGGGCATAAGCAGAAATGCGAATTAAAATCTCTTCACGGAATGCTTTCTTAGCATTTTCTGAAATTCCAATTTGCTCTTCAATTGAGCGCATTAGTTTTTCATCTGGACTCATTTCTTCCCCTGTTAACGGATCACGTAATTTCGATTTATTGCAGTACGCCTCGACGTTATCTAAGTAATTATCCATAAGCGTCTTAGCTGATTCTTCATATGAATAAACAAACGCTTTTTGTACTTCTTTCTTCGCGATTTCATCGTATTCTTTTCTCGCTAATGAGATGAAATTCATATAACGTTCACGGTCTTCATTACTAATCGATGGATGCTGATCCAGCCCATCTTTTAAAGATCTAAGTACATCTAACGCGTTAATAGATGGTACCTCTTTTCGAATGATTGTAGACGAAATTCGGTTAATGACATAACGAGGATCAATACCCTTCATACCTTCATCTTGATATTCGCGTTGTAATTCTTCTACATCAATCGCATTATAACCTTCTACCGTTTCTCCATCATACAAACGCATCTTTTTAATTAAATCAATATCCGGACGCTTCGGATCTTTTAAACGAGTTAAAATAGTGAACATTGCTGCAACGCGAAGTGTATGTGGTGCAATGTGAACATTCGACACATCACTTTCACGAATCATTTTTTCATAAATATGTTCTTCTTCACTTACTCGTAAATTATAAGGAACTGGCATTACAATAATTCTTGAGTGTAATGCTTCATTTTTCTTATTTGCTATAAATGAGCGATACTCTGTTTCATTCGTATGCGCTACAATTAATTCATCTGCTGAAATAAGCGCAAATCTTCCCGCTTTGAAATTCCCTTCTTGCGTAAGCGATAATAAGTGCCATAAAAACTTCTCATCGCATTTTAACATCTCTTGGAACTCCATCATTCCTCGGTTTGCCTTATTTAATTCTCCATCAAATCGATACGCACGCGGATCTGATTCTGAACCATATTCTGCAATCGTAGAAAAGTCCAGACTACCTGTTAAATCTGCAATATCCTGTGATTTTGGATCAGACGGGCTAAATGTACCAATCCCTGTACGGCGATCTTCAGAGAAGAAAATACGCTCTACAACTACATCCTCAATTCTTGATCCGTATTCTTGCTCTAAACGCATGACATTTAGTGGTGATAAATTTCCTTCAATTCTAACTCCATACTCATCAAAGAAATCATCTCGTAAATGATGTGGAATTAAATGCAGTGGATCCTCATGCATTGGGCATCCTTTAATTGCAAAAATTGCTCCGCGATCTGTTCTTGAATATGTTTCTAATCCTCGTTTCAACATTGTAACTAACGTTGATTTCCCTCCACTAACAGGACCCATTAATAATAAAATTCTTTTTCTAACATCTAATCGTTTTGCAGATGGATGAAAATATTCCTCTACAAGACGTTCTAGAGCATCCTCTAATCCAAAGAGCTGATTACTAAAGAAGTTATACTTTCTTCTACCATCAACTTCTTCAATTCCGGCATCTTTTATCATATTGTAAATGCGAGAGTGTGCTGTTTGAGCCACCCATGGTCTTTCTTTCACAAGCTCCAAATACTCCGCAAACGTACCTTCCCATTGTAAACGTTCTTCTGCTGCTCGATGCTGTTCAATCTTTTTTAGAATATCCATTATAGCTCCTCCCCCATCTCCTTGTTCAATCGGATTATTATAAAAGGTATGCTAGGATGTCCTTAAACATTCTTTAAATCAAAACGAAATATATAATAGCACGCTAAAATTCTCTCCAAAATTCAAAGAAAATTCTGTATAATATAGGTATTAACGTTTTTACACTGCTATTCATTATAAATAAATTCTTTTCTTCTAAGAACCTTACATACATTTTGGGTAATAAATAAAACTCGTGAACCGAAAAAAGTAAGGAGGATATTAGTATGAAATTATTATTAATTTTAGGTGTATCACTCACATTTCTTACAGCTATTTTTACATCCGGTTACAATGACAAACCAGGTACACATAAAAAATGATGTGCTTTTAGCACATCATTTTTTTATGCATTATTTATAATACATATTTTCCATATCATATTTGGATAGTGGTCGGCTATAATAATAACCTTGTACAAGCTTCACATTCTTTTCTTTCAAAAACTGTATTTGCTCCTTTTTTTCTACTCCCTCTGCAATTACATTCAATTCTAAGGTATGAGCTAAATGGATAATTGCAGCTGTAATATTCGTATCACGTTCATCTATATGTATACCTTCCATAAAAGAACGATCAATCTTTAAAGTATCAATTGGATATGTTTTTAAGTAACTTAAAGATGAATAGCCTGTTCCAAAATCATCTAAATGAATCTTTAAATTTTGTTCTTTTAATTGTAGTAACACTCTCTTCGATATATCTTTATGTATAAGAGCTCCTTCTGTAACCTCTATCGCTAATAAATGAGCTGGTACATTGTACTTATTTAAAGCCCGTGTAATCATCTCTATTAATGTAATAGAGCGAAAGTGTCTAGCTGAAATATTAACTGCAATTGGGACCACTTCATATCCTTTATTTAACCATTCGCGCAGTTGCTGACACACTTGATTTACTACCCATTCATCGAGCTTAATAATAAATCCTGTTCTTTCTGCCAACGGAATAAATTGGTTTGGAGAAACAAATCCTAATTCCTTATTCTCCCACCTTATTAAAGCTTCCATACTAGCTATTTTTTTCGTTTCAATATTAATTTGTGGCTGATAATATAAGAAAAATTCATTTTTTTCTATAGCACGATGTAACTGGTTTTCTATTATAAACCTTTGTTCACGCTCACAGTCTAATCCACTACAATAAAAATGATAATGTCCTTTTCCTTTTTCTTTTGCTTTTTCTAAAGCAGCATCGACTCTCTGAAATAGTATTTTTTCATCTTCTCCATCTGCTGGAGCCATTACAATTCCAATTGACGCACTTAAATATACATCTTCTTCCTCGATTACGAAATATTCACTAATATTTTTCAGTATGCTTTTTGCAACTTCCTCTACACATTCTTTCGTTATATTTTCTATCAACATAACAAATTGATCATCGTGTTCTCTAAATAAGTGCATACCTTCTATTTTTAGATTGCTTAAACATTCTGTCACTTTTTGTAATACTTTATCTCCCTCTTTATGACCAAATGTATCATTAATACGATGAAACTCATCTAAATCTATAAATACAAGAGCAAAATTTATACTCTCTTTTAAAAAAGTATTTAACTTATTTGTACATGAAATTCTATTCATTAATCCTGTTAACTGGTCATAGTAAGCTAAATATTCTGTTCGCATTTCGTTTAATACTTGCCTTGTAACATCTCTCGTAACAATATAAACTCCAACAATTTCACCGTTCACAATAATCGGGATAGTTCTCAAAGAAATATATAGCTCGTACCCTTCTTTATGAACATATTTCTTTGAAACAATTTGTTTTGCTTTTCCTTGCATCGATCCCTTAAATATAATTTGAAAATCTTTTTCATATTCTTTATTAATAAATTCAAAAATAAATTTATTATTTAATTCCTCATACCGGTATCCAAATATTTCATACGTTGCCGGATTTGCATATGTAACTCTCCCTATAGAATCTATAGATATAATTGAGTCATTATTATATTCCAGTAACGACTTAAATAACATTTGTTTTTCCTCTATCTCTTTCTTCTCCTCAATTTGAGCTGTAATATCTCTTGTAATACAAATAACAAATTGACATATTCCTTCTTCATCGCAGACAGGATTAAGTGAAGATTCATAATGTATCTCACCTTTTGGTAATTTGACTACATCACAAAAGGTGTGTGCTTTCGTTTCTCTCACTACTTTTTCATATTGCCTTTGCAATATCCCCGCTATATCTTTTGGTAATACTTCTGCAAAAGTTTTTCCATAGCACTCTTCGCTTAACCTAGCATAATCCATTCCTATTTTATTCACATACATATATTTAAACGTTTCATCATCAATAACTTTCAATATAAATACTAAATCTTGAATAGCATGTAATAACCCTTGTCTAATTAAATCCATATCTATCATACTTAAAAAGGTATTTTGATTACTATATTCTTCCTTCATACTTATCTCAACCCGTCTTATCTATTTTTAATCATATATCCCATTCTATATGATTATGTCCTCTCTTTTAAATGTATGATTACATATTATTTTTATTTTATAAAAAAAAGTCGCCATATGGCGACTTTTAATAAACGATTTCTAAATCTAATCCAGGGTAATTTTGTTGACGGAATGCTTCATAAATTAAAATTGCTGCTGTATTAGATAAATTTAATGAACGTACTTTATCTGTCATTGGAATACGTAAACAATGATCAAAGTTTTCTTCGATTACATTAGCTGGTAAGCCGTTTGTTTCTCTTCCAAATACAAAATAGTAATCCTTCTCGCGCTTGCTATAGTCAAACGCTGTATGAGCTTTCTCGCCATACTTCGTTAAATAGAAGAATTCACCATCTTTATTTTTTTCATAAAATTCTTCAATTGAATCATAATACGTAATTTTCACGTGCTGCCAATAATCTAATCCGGCACGCTTTAACATTTTATCATCCGTTGAAAATCCAAGCGGTCTAATCAAATGTAATTCTGTTCCAGTTGCTGCACAAGTACGAGCAATATTCCCTGTATTTGCTGGAATTTCTGGCTGATATAAAACAACATGTACTCCCACGCGATATTCACCTCTGTTTTTTGTCTACTACGTATTATACCACTTGAGCGAAAAATCTCTACCCATTAATAATATGAAAGAATTTATATTTCATTTGTGGTGTATATTTACTAGAGTCTTCATAGTTCCAATAACGTCGACGGCTATTCGCTGAATGTGCATTTACAAGCGGCATACCATCTGCATCTTTTGCTACTACAATCGTCGTATGATTCCATCTTCCGTCATCCTCGAAATCATAAGCAATAACATCTCCAAGAATAAGTTCTTCTGGCCTCTCTACCGCCTCTGCTCGAAGTCCTGTTGTAGCACCTGACAAATACCAATAAAAAGAATGTGCAACAGCCCAGCTCCAACTCCACTGATTCTCCCTTTGCCACCATCCTTTACGAATATTAGGATATCCGTTCATAGGTACTTCTCCAGTATGAAGACATTGAGAAATGAAATTCGTGCAATTATCAGGGAAATTACGATACATAGGATTTCGGTCATCCCACCAACGCTCTGCATATTTCACTGCCTCTAAACGATTATATTGATAAGAACCGTACTTCTCTTTCGTAATTTCCCTTTCTAATGTCTCAACCATTCTAATTTCTTCTGACACTTCAATATCATAATCGCCTATAATCCGACTATTATTTAAACAAACTCTTCGTTTTAATTGTTCCTCTTCAATATAAAATAATTCTTTATGCTTAATTAAATATTTAAAATGTATTTGATAATCAATTTCTTGATGGTCATTACTATTTAATTGCCTAATGAAAGAAACATCCGCAGTTGCTTTCACTATATGTGCACTACGCCTTTGAAACAATTGTTTCTTTCTCTGTGCCATTTGTAGTAAATCCTCAGCAATACCATCCACGTCTGTTCGTTTCTCTGTGATATATGCTAAAAACTGTTGTACTTGCTTTTCAATATTCATTTTTACAGCCATTTCGTTTCCCTCCCATATTACAATATGAAAAAGGGAAATATTATCTACTCTTTTTTCTGTGCTAACAATTCAAGCCCGCGATCCATTTCATGAAGCACTTCTTCATCTTTCTCACGTTCCATCGCTTTCTCAATCGCTTCGCCTACTCCATCTCCCCCAATTTTCCCAAGTGCCCATGCTGCCGTTCCGCGCAATACCGGTCTTGGGTCATCTTTCATAACACCAATTAAATCAGGAATTGCCGATGCTTCTTTAAAATGTGCTAATGCTAAAATCGCATTTCTTTGCAGTGGCTTTTTCCCTCTCCATGACCCTGACATAATCCCATATTTCTCTTTAAAATCACGATTACTAATTGTTAAAAGTGGCGTTAATAATGGTTTAACTAGCTCAGGATCCGGCTCCATCTCAGGATGATTATGAAAATCCATTCCTTTATTTTTCGGACAAACAGTCTGACACGTATCACATCCATATATACGATTTCCTATTTTATCGCGATATTCTTCAGGTAGGAATCCTTTCGTCTGTGTTAAAAACGCAATGCACTTCTTCGAATCTAACTGTCCCCCCTGTATTAAAGCACCTGTAGGACAAATATCGATACATTTCGTACAGCCCCCGCATTGATCTTCTATCGGCTTATCTGGCGGGAATGGAACATTTGTAATCATTTCCCCTAAGTATACGTAAGAACCAAATTCAGGTGTAATAATAGCACAGTTTTTCCCACTCCAGCCAATGCCTGCACGCTCTGATACAGCTCGATCACTTAATTCACCTGTATCAACCATGGACTTCACTTCTATATCTGGAAGTTTTTCAATTAAATATGCTTCTAATTTTTGCAAACGATCTCGTAAAACAAGATGATAATCTTGTCCCCAAGAAGCACGGCAAAAAATTCCACGGCGTTCTCCACGCTTACTTAATGGTGCATTTTTTAATTTTGAAGGATATGCTAAAGCAATCGCAATAATTGATTTAGCACCCGGTAATAAAAGTTGCGGATTCGTTCTCTTCTCTATATCAGGCTCTTCAAATCCAGATTGATAATTTAATTGTTGTTGCTGGATTAAGCGCTGCTTTAATTCCTCAAAAGGAGAAGCACTTGCAAAGCCTATTTTATCTATGCCAATTGTTTTACTATACGCAATTACATCTTGCTTTAATTGTTCAAAATCCACTCTTAATCGCCTCCTCAGATGAATCCATCATCCCTTATGTAACGACTTTATTGGTTAGTAATTCACTTTTGGAATACTATTATTTACTTCTATTTTCGCATGTAATTATATTTTTCAAACATTAAAAAACGCAATGCCTCGTTTATCTCGGAAACGAAACACTGCGTTGATCACAATTTATAGAAAAACATTTAATAAAATTTGGAGCGGGTGAAGAGAATCGAACTCTCGACCAGAGCTTGGAAGGCTCTTGTTTTACCACTAAACTACACCCGCAAATATGAATTACATATAAGATATTAGAATAACTTATGTAAAGTAGTATAGCATGTTAAAAAAATAGAGGCAAGAATTTTATCGAAAAAAGTCGAAAAAGTGATGAGAGACCTCATCACTTTTTCAATTCTTTATCAATGGCCTTCTTCATACTATCGAAATCAGGGTTTGCAAGATTTCCGTTTACATATACTGAAGGAGCACCTTGAACTTTTAATTTTTGAGCACGATCTGAATCTTTACGTACTTTTTCTTTAATTTCTTTACTGTGTAAATCTTTCTTAAATTGCTCTACATCAACTTTTGGAAGTTTCTCTTTCACAATGCTAAGAAGCAAATCTTCTGTAATCCATTCTTCCGTATCTTTCTTTTGATTTTGATAAATCTCATCATAGAAAATCCAGAATGAATCTTTATCTTGTTTATAAATTGCTTCACCAGCTGCTGCACCTAAATCCGAGTCTTTTCCGATAAATGGGAAGTTAATAAAATATAACTGCACTTTGCCTTTATCAATATACTCTTCTTTTAATCGAGGTAATACTGTTACATCCCAAGTACGACAAGCAGGACATTTAAAGTCTCCAAATTCAACTACCTTAACTGGAGCATCATCTTTCCCTAAAGATTGTTGCGTAGAATAAGCAAACATCTCATTCCCTTTATCTTTTTTGTCATTTATGATGCTATACGCAATTGTTCCAATTACAATCAATACTGCGATAGAAAAAACTATACCAAGAGCCATGAGTTTATTTGATTTCATATACATTCCTCTTTAATTTCATATTCTGTATACAGCATTGTACACAATACACATAATATCAACACTTATATACGTCACGCAATGAACACGCTCACATAAATTACAAAAACACAATAATTGTGACGATATTGTGTCACAATTTGTCACAATTTATTCAAAAAAAGAAGCTCCTCTTTAGGAACTTCTCTTAACTTACTGCTTTTTTACGCGCACTATTTAACATCGACTGCTCTATTTTTATATCATGACGAATTACTAATTTCTCACTAACTGCTTGAACATACTCATCATGGCTTATATAGCCTTCTTTCTCCATTAGTCTCAAAACGACATTTCGTCTCTCTACTGCTTTATCATAATTTTGGGCAGGTGAGTAATAAGCAGGTGCTTTTACTACAGCAGCCATCATTGCACTTTCAGCCAACGTTAATTGGTTCACCTTTTTACCGAAGTAAAGGTTTGCTGCTTTTTCAATTCCCCATGCTCCTTCACCATAATAAATGTTACTTACATATAATTTTAAAATTTCATCCTTCGTAAATGTGCGTTCAATTTTTTTCGTATAAAAAATCTCTTTCCACTTACGAGAAAATGTACGCTCATTCGTTAAAAAAGCATTTTTAGATAGCTGCTGTGTAATCGTGCTTCCTCCTTGCACGACACCACCAGCCTTTATATTCTCAACAGAGGCCCTAATAATTGCTATATAATCTAAACCGTTATGATGATAAAATCTTTTATCTTCTGTCGCAATAAATGCATGTGTTAATGATTCTGGCACCTCTAAATTAGCCGGTACATGTAATTTACTAATGTCACTTTTCTCAATCATTACATTTCCAATGAATAATAACGTACAACTTAACAATAATAATAATATAATGGCTTTATAAAAAAGTTTAGTCATTGGATTTAATGCAACTTTTTGATGATAGTTCACCCTAGATAATACTCGTTCTTTCATCTTGAACACCTCTTTTCCACACAGCATATAACTCTTACTTTAAGAATACATTGTTGTAAAAAAATATCCCATCGATTTCTCTTACACGTACCTTACATCATTGTAAGGTATAAAGTGAAACTTTAATCAGCCCTCACCAATCACGTTCCCGGCAAATAGCGGGGTAAAAAAGTATTGTATCACAGACCTTTTTTATCTACTATTCATCTGAAATATTGAATATAGATTATATTCAATCACGAATAACCAATAACAGAGTAAGCCTTAAGGCTATTATATTTTCACTTTACACTTTAATTATATCATCTATAAATATATATACTTTTGACTATCTAGTAATCTTAATGTATATAACATATACATTATACAGAACAAACGTTCTATAAATCAATACTAACACTATTATTATTTTGACCTTTTTCTTAAACAGTATACAAAAAAGAGTAGTGATTTGAATGTATCTCAAATCAGCTACTCTTTTCTTTACAATCTTCCTATTAAATTATATGGCTGTACTTCCCACGTTTCATATGGAATACAATGTGTTGCTCTCATTGCATCAAGCGTTCTGGATTTCATATGAGGACGCGTTATATACTCATCTATGTTCTCTTCATTTAAATCAACAAATTTAGCCTCTTGTATTTCTTCAGGTTGAATTTTTATTTCGCCACTCACATATGCTACTTTAAAAACAACAGCTAGAATGTGCATAGAGGCATTATAATAAACCCCGGTAATTCCGATAGGCTTCACCGTTAACCCTGTTTCCTCTTTTATTTCCCTACAGACAGCTTGATCGAGTGCTTCTCCTTCTTCTACCTGTCCTCCTGGCATTTCCCACGTATCAGCTCGCCAGTGTACCTTTGTTAATAACACTTCATTTTTCTCATTTGTTAAATAACCTGCTACGGCAACTATATGCTTTGGTGTCTTATGTTCCATACTGAGCCTCCTAGAAATAATGGTTATTTCATATATCCCTATAAGCATATTCCCTATCTACACCAAAATACCTTTAATAATTCATCACCTTAATTAACTTCATAAAAAAAAGCCCCTATTCGTTAAGCGAACAGGGGCTTTCATCGTATTACTCTCCTAAGTCTACGTTGTGGTAAACTTGTTGTACATCTTCTAAATCTTCTAATGCATCCACCATTTTCTCAAATTGTACTTGAGCATCTTCAGGAAGTGTAACATCACTTTGTGCAAGCATTGTTAATTCTGCAACTGTAAATTCTTCAACACCAGCACCTTTAAGTGCAGATTGTACTGAATGGAATTGATCTGGTTCAGCATACACGATAACAGCATCTTCTTCTTCTAGAATGTCACGTGCATCTACATCTGCTTCCATTAAAATTTCAAGAACTTCATCTGATGTTTTACCTTCAAGGCCGATAACAGCTGTCGCATCAAACATGTAAGCTACAGAACCGTTTACACCCATGTTACCACTGTTTTTGCTAAATGCAGCTCGTACATCTGCTGCAGTACGGTTTACGTTATTTGTAAGTGTATCTACAATAACCATAGCTCCATTTGGTCCAAATCCTTCATAACGAAGCTCGTCATAATTTTCCTCTGAACCGCCTTTTGCTTTTTCAACTGCACGATCAATAATTGTTCTTGGTACATTGTATGTTTTCGCACGTTCTAATACGACTCTAAGCGCTTGGTTTGATTCTGGATCTGGCTCGCCTTGTTTTGCCGCCACATAAATTTCACGTCCAAATTTCGCGTATATACGGCTTGTATTTGCATCTTTTGATGCTTTTTTGTCTTTAATATTGTTCCATTTACGGCCCATACTTTCCACTCTCTTTCTCGTTTTAAATCTACATAAAAATATTAATATGAAATATAATGTGTGTTCAACACATTTTTAAAAGAAATATAAAAAGTTCATTTTTGATTCATATTACAGACATAATATAAATCACTATCATTTTGTTCTTTCGACAAGTTATATTATACATGAATTCCTAAGTTTATTACGAATTTTAGCATCACATAATATAATTTAACAAAAAAGACTCTAACATTTCTATTAGAGTCTTTTTATATTGCTGATACCATTTTCCATAATATTCCTATAATTACTTTCTATTGTTGTATAATAAAAACAGGAAAAAATTTGAAGAAAAGATAGAGGGAGAATTATGACACATTCAAATGAGAAAAAATTACATGCTTTTAAAGGAATAGGAGAGAAGTTAAACCCAACTATCTATCAAGTAAGATTCATGAAATAAGATGAACCAATCCAATTTGAGGCGTTTCCTGAATTGAAGGAATTAGGGGACTGGTTAAGTACTTCAACGCAAATGTGGGCGTGCCACTCAACAATGTATAAGTACAACAGAGAAGAGTTTAAAAAGAAGTTTTTAGAAATTACAAACTTAACCGTTGATAATGTACTAATATCTACTGGTGGTGTCGGATTTAACTTCATGTCACCAGGGTGGAGAAATTCTCTCTAAATACCGCAATTAAAAGGATAAAATTGAATGTTTGTTTTTATCCTTTTAATGTTTCGCAGTTTACTCACCGTACACTTTTTGTGCTTATTTTGTCATGTAATGAAAAGAAAACAAAAAAAACTCTATACTAATTGTATAGAGTTTTTTACGACGTTCATGATACCGATGGTCGGGGTCGAACCGACACTCCCGAAGGAACACGATTTTGAGTCGTGCGCGTCTGCCAATTCCGCCACATCGGCACAAAAGAAAAGGCGGCAACCGGATTTGAACCGGTGATAAAGGTTTTGCAGACCTCTGCCTTACCACTTGGCTATGCCGCCATATTAAATTTTATTGGAGCGGAAGACGGGATTCGAACCCGCGACCCCAACCTTGGCAAGGTT